>NZ_CP098511.1:776646-1385792 GCF_026222555.1 Aquimarina sp. ERC-38
GGAAATCTTTACGGCGAAGTACCTAGTAAAATTTTAAATGTTGGTGAAAAACAAGCAGAAGAAGCTCTGACCTGGTGGCAACGGGAATTTGGCGAAGACCTGTATATTGAAATTATGCGCCATAACCAGGAAGATGAAAACCGGATCAACCCGGTACTACTTAATTTGGCAAAAAAACACGGTATTAAAACAGTAGCATCTAATAATACCTATTACTGTGACAAAGAAGATGCCAATGCACATGATATTTTACTTTGTGTAAAAGACGGAGAAAAGCAAGCTACTCCTATCGGCCGTGGTCGCGGATATCGGTACGGATTACCTAACCAGGAGTATTATTTTAAATCTTCAGAAGAAATAAAGAGCTTATTTAAAGATATTCCTGATGCTATTTTTAACGTTCAGGAGGTTATCGATAAGATTGAACCTTTTGAATTAGCAAGAGATGTTTTATTACCGGCTTTTGATATCCCTGAACAATTTCAATCCGAAAAAGATCATGTGGATGGCGGTAAAAGAGGTGAAAATGCGTATTTACGTCATATCACTTATGAAGGTGCTAAAAAAAGATACGGTGAGATCACTCCGGAAATTACCGAGCGTATTGACTTTGAACTTTCGGTTATTGAGAATACGGGATATCCCGGTTACTTTTTAATTGTAGAAGATTTTATACGCGCTGCGAGGGATATGGGAGTTTCAGTCGGACCAGGACGGGGTTCTGCCGCAGGCTCTGTGGTAGCCTATTGTTTATGGATTACTAATCTGGACCCTATCAAATATGATTTACTTTTTGAGCGCTTTTTAAATCCGGACCGAATCAGTATGCCGGATATTGATATTGATTTTGATGATGAAGGCCGAAGCCGGGTAATGGACTATGTAATTAAAAAATACGGCGCTAACCAGGTAGCCCAGATTATTACCTACGGAACTATGGCTGCCAAATCCTCCATTCGGGATACGGCAAGGGTGCTGGATTTACCCCTGGGAGATGCCGATCGAATCTCAAAACTGGTTCCTAATTTTACCAAACTTGATAAAATATTTAGTAGTGAAGAAGCTGCTTTAAAGAAGTCTTTTAGAAGTGATGAACTTTCTAAAGTACTGGAACTTTTAAATATTTCGCAAAGCGGAAACCTGGAAGGCGAAACTTTAAATCAGGCACGGGTACTGGAAGGTTCTGTGAGAAATACCGGAATACATGCCTGTGGGGTCATTATCACCCCGGATGATATTACCAAGTTCGTACCGGTAGCCCTGGCAAAAGATTCTGACATGTACTGCACGCAGTTCGACAACTCGGTGGTAGAAAATGCCGGTTTGTTGAAGATGGATTTTTTGGGGCTAAAGACGCTGACACTGATTAAAGATACGGTCAAAATTGTAAAGGCAAAGCACGGCATTGAACTGGATCCTGAGAACTTTCCACTAGATGATGAAAAAACCTATGCTTTGTTCCAAAGAGGGGAAACGGTAGGCGTGTTTCAATATGAATCGCCCGGGATGCAAAAATACATGAAGGAATTAAAGCCTACGGTTTTTGCAGACCTTATTGCCATGAACGCTTTGTACCGCCCGGGACCCTTAGAATATATCCCCAGTTTTATTAACAGGAAACACGGTACGGAACCTATTAATTATGATCTTGAAGCATGCGAAGAATATTTACAGGAAACTTATGGGATCACGGTATATCAGGAGCAAGTGATGTTACTATCACAGAAACTGGCAAATTTTACCAAAGGTGAAGCGGATGTACTCCGTAAAGCCATGGGAAAAAAGCAAAAAGCAGTTTTAGATAAGATGAAGCCTAAGTTTATTTCTCAAGCCTCTGCAAACGGACATGCTGAAGATAAACTGGAAAAAATCTGGAAGGATTGGGAAGCTTTCGCAGCCTATGCTTTTAATAAATCCCACTCTACCTGCTACGCCTGGATTGCTTACCAGACGGCTTACTTAAAAGCCCACTACCCAGCCGAATATATGGCGGCAGTACTTTCTAATAATATGAATGACATAAAACAGGTTACGTTTTTTATGGAAGAATGTAAGCGAATGAAGTTAGAAGTACTAGGCCCTGATATCAACGAATCTTACCGAAAATTCTCGGTGAATAAAGATGGTGCGGTACGTTTTGGTATGGGGGCTATCAAAGGAGTGGGTACTAATGCGGTAGAAACCATCGTTGAAAACCGAAAGAAAAATGGTCCGTATACTTCTATTTTTGATTTTGCAAAACGGGTTGACCTTCGGGCGGCTAATAAAAAGGCTTTTGAGAGTTTAGCCCTAGCCGGGGGATTTGATTGCTTTGATACCACGCATCGGGCGCAATACTTTTATCATGATGGTGATGATACATTTTTTCTGGAAAAAGCAATTAAATACGGAGCAAAATACCAGGAAAATGAAAATTCTTCACAAGTAAGCCTGTTTGGAGATAGTAGCGAAGTACAGATACCTGAGCCGGTCATTCCACCTTGTGAAGAATGGGGTACTATGGAAAAACTAGCCAAAGAAAAAGAAGTAGTAGGAATTTATATCTCGGGGCATCCGCTAGATGATTTTAAATACGAAATGAAATACTTTTGTAACGGTACGCTTTCTCATTTTCTGGATTTGGAAAAAATAATTAATAGGGAAATTGCTTTTGGGGGCGTGATATCTTCGGTAGAACATCGAACTTCAAAAAACGGGAAAGGCTGGGCTACTTTTATTGTTGAAGATTACCAGTCTGCCCATGAGTTCCGCATTTTTGGAGAAGACTATTTAAAACACCGTCCTTTTTTAGTTAAAAACACCTTTGTGTTTGCTAAGGCATATATCAAAGAAGGTTGGGTTAACCGGGATACAGGTAAAAAAGGAGAACCCCGAATTCAATTTAATAGTTTTCAATTGTTACACGATGTGATGGAAGCACATGCTAAAAAGTTGACCTTACACCTTAATATTGACGATCTATCTGAAAACGGAATTTCCACTTTAAAAAATACCTTAGCGCTACATAAAGGAAGTCATAGCCTAAGCTTTGTGGTACATGAAAAAGAAGAAGCGATTCAATTACCCATGCCCAGTAGAAAGCAGAAAGTACAAATTTCGCCCATATTGCTAAATAACTTGGAGGATTTATCTATTGCCTATAAGTTGAATTGAAAGGATTAAAATTTGTTGTGTTTTTCTATACATTTTATCCTAGAAAAAACTTAATGCCCAACTTTTGGCTTGGTCTAATTCTTTAAAAAATGTAAAAGCCTCATTCCACAAGGGTTGTTCTTGTAGTGCCCTTTTAAGTTCTTCGGGGTTATTAGATACAATGGCAAAGCCAATCATATTTTTTAAGATTTTACCTTTATATACATTCAGGTCAATTTCATGTGGATACTTGCGATGGGTGATTAGAATAAAGTTTTTCTCTTTATAATACTCTTTCAGTTGTTTTGTAATTTTATTAGCAACCTCAACACTTAAAATCGCGTCTTTTTCCATTACCAGAATAGCGTAATGTGCTTCATACGTAAGGGTGTAACTGGAAATATTAGGATCAGACATCGTACTAATTAGATAAACAAATATAGAAATTTAAGTAATGTTATAGCTAAATAAATATAAAATGGCATAGAGGATTTATAAAGAAAAAAATTGAAGATCAAGGCAAAAAACGCAGGCTTAGCCTTAGCTAAGACGAGGCTTTTTAACGCAGAGATTCAAATTTTTTCTATGAAGATTCATGCTATTTTATGTTGATTTAGCTATATATAGAGGAAACTACATTTTTGAGTTTTTAAATGCATATTGATTACTTCTATTTTTTAAAGAATTTATCTATGACGTTATCTAGTTTTCCAAGACAAATTAGTTTAAACGTTATAATTTCATTTTTAACAGTTCACTTTAACACATGGTTTTAAGTCATTTTTACTTTAGAATATCCCGTATTTGAACTGTATTTTGCATGAAAATCTTCTGAAATACTCCATAAATCCGATATATTATTCTAAAAAATTAAAGAATACTCAAAACAACCTCTGGTTATGACGTAATTTTTTGATGCCTTTAGACTAAAAAAGTCAAAATTCTCGAAGTAAGAAATTATTAAATTATTCTAATTTTAGTTAAATAAATACTAAAACATATAGGTTTTTGTTTATTTATTGCAATTCCCTGAAATACATAATACCCTGATAACTAGAAATATAATTACCTGTAATTTACTATTCAAAGAATCATACTTAAACAAATCCTCTTTTTTACCTGTAATTAAAAAAAGATAGTATCGTCTGACTACATATCAAACCTTAAAACCTTTTGATACGCATATAAAGACAGTTGGCCAATTGTTTCCTTTTTGCATAAAACAGATTAATAACTTTAAAAATTAAGACGATGAAAAGATTATTTTCAAGCATTCTAGTGGCTTTATTACTAGTAGGGTGTAGCAACGAAGAAGAATTGGTACCGGAAAACGAAATTGAAATTGCAGAAACTACAGAAGATGCCCTTGAGGCAGAAGCTAAGTCCAGAGGTTTCTTCCAATCTTTAAGAGCATTAAAAGAAGCTAAAATACTTTTAAACAGTATCCGTGAAGATGGTGGAGTTCCTTATAACTTCTTTAGACCAGCCTTAAAATTTACTGCTGCACAAAACGTATTTTTACCTAGTGTTTTAGGTATTGACTTTAGGATTGACCGATCTGTAGTACCTGAAGGTCCTACTGCCAGGTTCCCAATGTTCCGAGGGGTAGAAACACTACCTGATGGTCGTAGAAGAAGAGGATATTATGTAATTACAGAAGCTTCTGATCTATTTATGGCTAAGAAATTAGGGGTAATTTACTCTCCTAGAATGGCAAGGGCTATTGGTTCCGGAGGGGAACAAAGAGCGTTTTTTAACCGAAGAGGTAGATTGGTTTTTGAAGGATCAGTAGATTTTTCTCCTAAGAGATCTTTAGTAGCGGGTGCTCAGGACGGATTACTATTTGGATTTCCACCAGCAGAAGTTAACCCGGGAGCAGTTGCTGATGAGAACTGGTCATCTTATGTAGTATTACCTAGTGGTGTAGTAATTAATGCACAATTAGTAGCAAACCGTACAGGTATCCATGACAGGATCCCTAACCCAGCTGGGAACGGACAAGCTCAGGAAGATGATTTAAACAACCCGAACCTTGCCATTGACCAGGCTTCTGTAGTAATGCAACTTCTTGACGGATGGCATGCTGAGAGACCTTACTACTTCCATATTGTAACGGATACTTCAGATCCGGGACCAGCAACTATCGAATTAGGTGTATTTGCTCCTAAATTAGCTAACCTGCCTACCTTCGGATTGTTCCCAGGAGGGTCTATGTTACCTTTCAGCCCAACGGCAAATGGTAGGACTTTTGACTCTGACGGTTTTGGGGTACAGGGATTAAACACAGCTTCTTTAAGTGAAAGACAAGTGCAGGATCCTACTAATACCTTCCCAATTGATCCAAGCGATACAAGATATGCACCAATGTGGGATGCTCATATCACTGAGTTTACAATTCCTGAGGAAGAAAGACCTATACTTAGAAGTTTTGAGCAAATCAACGAATTGTTAGCTGAGGGTACTTTAATTCCTTTCAGGGGAAATGCAAACCCAAGCCCACTTGCTAACTCTTTATCAAACTTACTTACTGCTACCGGAGCTATCATCAACTGTCCTGTAATTACCCAACCAGCTGATAGTGTAATTGGTACTCAGATAGGTGAGCCTGACAACAGATAATTAGAATTTCTTAACAATATGCTTACGGGTGAAGATGTAGAGATTAATGTAAGCAATATTTATAAAAAACTTAGTAGTAGCAATACTGCTAAGTTTTTTTTGTTTTATAACATTAGTAGCCGATAAAAACTTAAGACCAGCCTGTTGATGGGTAGGTCGCTATCGCTTCTAGAACCAAGAATCAAGACTAAGTATTATCATATTGAAAATCAATATGATAAAACTACCCATGGCCCTAGTTTACAATAACGTAGCTAATTCTAATTTATATCAATCAATCCCATTCCAGCTCTTCCCGAAGGGAAGGCAGGCAACTAAAAGTCCTTTCCTTTGGAAAGCATTTAGGATAGGATAGCACTAGCTGAAAATAAAATGGTTGGGAAAATTTTGATATACCAATACTATGGTAAATCAGAGCCGTTAACACGTTAGACCTTCACAAATACCACTATAAAATTTTCTAATAATTCATTCAAAGTATAAGTAAATGTTCAATCATATTCAGTTTTATACGATAACGCCGAAAAATAGAATGGTTTTTAGATAAGAATAGTTGATATAAAGAAAAAAGGGAACCCAAATTGAGTCCCCCCTTTTTTCTAATAAAAATCATTAACTATTTATTTATGCTCTCGGCACATGCCAAATTTGGAAAGATCTGATCTTATTATCTAATGTACCCAAAGTTGGAACAGAATTATTACTATAGCCTTTTACATCCCTAAAAAGATTTTTAATGTATACAGGAGTTAGTTGAAAAGACAACCTATGTGGCCTGAATGAAATATAATTAGTTTCATTTACATAATTCCTCATAGAATACGAATATGATGAGACTTTTTCCTTCCAATGTTTTGGAAGGTTTCTATTAAATTTATAACCAGCCTTATTATAAAACTTCACGGAATACTTAATATTGGGACCTTTGAGATACTTGTCTTGGTAAAAGGTTATACCAGCACCCGCTAGGAGTTTTGCTTTACTCATATACTTATTCCTATTTTTATTGAATTTTTCAAATTCAGAATCACTATCAAAAATATACAATTTAGAAGTTGAATTCTCGCCATCAACAAAGGTAACTTGAGCATTTATATAGTGCTTCAATATTTCTTTATTTGCATATACCTCCTCCATACTATAGGTTTTACCGTTGTATGTTACAGATTCAAAATTTTCGATGTCACTTTGTACTTGAACATCTTCGGCTAAAGCTTGTGTGCTAAGCTCCTCTGAGGTTACACTTTCTTCTATCTCTTCATTAGAACAAGAGACAAAAAATACTGTTGTTAACACTAAAAGTGCTACATAATTTAATTTTTTCATTTTAAAAGGTTTTAATGAGTATTAATATGTGTGGCTAAACTAACGGTTAATTTGAAACAAATAGCCAATATGAATTTATTAGTAGCTTATTCACTTATTTTTAACATAAATCTTAAGGGTATTACATTCGATAAGATGTTTTTATACTTTTTTAACCTCTGGTCATTTGAGTAATAATTATTACAAAATCCGTTGGTTCGAGTGTTTCGACCAAAGGAAGAAGTCCATCGAGTCTTTCGACCAGACTCAATATGATGAGAATTTTAGTTAACAAAGCTCTGTAATCCTGAGTCAAATCGAAGGATTCGATGTCCTCGATCAAGTCAAGGACAGGCTATTTTTTCTTCATTTTATTACGAAAAAACACTCAAACTGACGCTTTTTTCCATAAATGCACCAAATATATTTATATACTTTTCTTTAATTTAGTATACGATAAAGACTTAAGACCCACCTGTTGACGGGCAGGACGCTACCGCTTCTAGATTAGGACTTACTATTAAAATATCGATAATTAATATCGTAAGATTATTCACGCTAAGAAGATAAATTACTTTTAAAAAGTAGCCACAAATATTATAAAGTTTAGTATCACCTTGTTTTACTATGCTTTGTACACTTTTATATATTGAAGTTGTTTAAACTTTCCTTAATTGGCTGCAAAATGTTCTTTTTCACTTACTTTTTATCATTTTTAAGTTCCGTAGCTACGGCTATGCAACTGAAAAATGATTTCAATTAAGCAAAAAATACCTATTTTTCGCTTCAATTAGAAAAGTTTAAACCACTTCATTTTAACCGGACACTAGTATTAACAACTATGAAAATTAAAATAAGGTATTATAAAAGTGATGTGGATTTAGAAATTAAAAGCAGGTATCAACTCCCTCTATCTTTCTAAGCATCTCTTTAGCCGAATTTGTAAAGTTTCTAAATCAAAACTATTTATTATCACCCTATTATTTCCTTTAACAGTTCACTTTAATACATGGTTTTAGGTCATTTTTACTTTAGAATATCCCGTATCTAAACTGTATTTTGCATGAAAATCTTCTGAAATACTTCGTAAATCTGATATATTATTCTAAAAAATTGAAGAATACTCAAAACAACCTCTGGTTATGGCGTAATTTTTTGATGCTTTTTGACTATAAATATCAAAATTCGCAAAGTAAGAAATTATTAAATTATTCTAATTTTAGTTAAATAAATACTAAAACATATAGGTTTTTGTTTATTTATTGCAATTCCTTAAAATACATAATACCCTGATAACTAGAAATATAGTTACCTGTAATTTACTATTCAAAGAATCATACTTAAACAAATCCTCTTTTTTGCCTGTAATTAAAAAAAGATAGTATCGTCTGACTACATATCAAACCTTAAAACCTTTTGATACGCATACAAAGACAGTTGGCCAATTGTTTCCTTTTTGCATAAAACAGATTAATAACTTTAAAAATTAAGACGATGAAAAGATTATTTTCAAGCATTCTAGTGGCTTTATTACTAGTAGGGTGTAGCAACGAAGAAGAATTGGTACCGGAAAACGAAATTGAAATTGCAGAAACTACAGAAGATGCCCTTGAGGCAGAAGCTAAGTCCCGAGGTTTCTTCCAATCTTTAAGAGCATTAAAAGAAGCTAAAATACTTTTAAACAGTATCCGTGAAGATGGCGGAGTTCCTTATAACTTCTTTAGACCTGCTTTAAAATTTACTGCTGCTCAAAACGTATTTTTACCTAGTGTTTTAGGTATTGACTTTAGAATTGACCGATCTGTAGTACCTGAAGGTCCTACTGCCAGGTTCCCAATGTTCCGAGGGGTAGAAACACTACCTGATGGTCGTAGAAGAAGAGGATATTATGTAATTACAGAAGCTTCTGATCTATTTATGGCTAAGAAATTAGGGGTAATTTACTCTCCTAGAATGGCAAGGGCTATTGGTTCCGGAGGGGAACAAAGAGCGTTTTTTAACCGAAGAGGTAGATTGGTTTTTGAAGGATCAGTAGATTTTTCTCCTAAGAGATCTTTAGTAGCGGGTGCTCAGGACGGATTACTATTTGGATTTCCACCAGCAGAAGTTAACCCGGGAGCAGTTGCTGATGAGAACTGGTCATCTTATGTAGTATTACCTAGTGGTGTAGTAATTAATGCACAATTAGTAGCAAACCGTACAGGTATCCATGACAGGATCCCTAACCCAGCTGGGAACGGACAAGCTCAGGAAGATGATTTAAACAACCCGAACCTTGCCATTGACCAGGCTTCTGTAGTAATGCAACTTCTTGACGGATGGCATGCTGAGAGACCTTACTACTTCCATATTGTAACGGATACTTCAGATCCGGGACCAGCAACTATCGAATTAGGTGTATTTGCTCCTAAATTAGCTAACCTGCCTACCTTCGGATTGTTCCCAGGAGGGTCTATGTTACCTTTCAGCCCAACGGCAAATGGTAGGACTTTTGACTCTGACGGTTTTGGGGTACAAGGATTGAATGCGGCTTCTTTAAGTGAAAGACAAGTGCAGGATCCTACCAACACCTTCCCAATTGATCCAAGTGATACAAGATATGCACCAATGTGGGATGCTCATATCACTGAGTTTACAATTCCTGAGGAAGAAAGACCTATACTTAGAAGTTTTGAGCAAATCAACGAATTGTTAGCTGAGGGTACTTTAATTCCTTTCAGGGGAAATGCAAACCCAAGCCCACTTGCTAACTCTTTATCAAACTTACTTACTGCTACCGGAGCTATCATCAACTGTCCTGTAATTACCCAACCAGCTGATAGTGTAATTGGTACTCAGATAGGTGAGCCTGACAACAGATAATTAGAATTTCTTAACAATATGCTTACGGGTGAAGATGTAGAGATTAATGTAAGCAATATTTATAAAAAACTTAGTAGTAGCAATACTGCTAAGTTTTTTTTGTTTTATAACATTAGTAGCCGATAAAAACTTAAGACCAGCCTGTTGATGGGTAGGTCGCTATCAAACTTACTTACCGCTACCGAAAACTAATAATTTTATAATTCAAAAAAATGTATAATTTCTATGAATTAAACAAGCTAACATCTCTTTTTGCGCGGAAATATATTACTTAACTTAACTCAAACCCGTTGATTTTTAAAATACTAAATCCGGGTTATAGAATATAGTATCAAGATTAATTTCTGAATGATAGTAAAAAACCTTACATTGATTATGCAAATAAGAAAATAGTAAAAACATATTCTTTAGCTGTAAGTTTTAGATAATTTATTGACTAATATTGCAGAACATATACAAATTTTAAACTATAGATATGGCATTAGAAATAACAGACGCTACTTTTGACGAAGTAGTATTAAAAAGTGATAAACCGGTTCTTGTAGATTTTTGGGCAGCATGGTGTGGCCCTTGTAGAATGGTAGGTCCGATTATAGAGGAGATTAGCAGCGATTATGAAGGTAAAGCAGTGGTAGGCAAAGTAGATGTGGATGCTAACCAGGAATTTGCGGCAAAATACGGAGTGCGTAACATCCCTACGGTCCTTGTTTTTCAAAACGGGGAAGTTGTAGGACGACAGGTAGGAGTATCTCCTAAAAATGTGTACGCAGAGGCCATTGACTCCTTGTTGTAAAAATAGAAATGAATGTAAAGTTAAAACAGGCTAAAAGGCCTGTTTTTTACTTTTAGGGTAAAATAAATATGTACCCGATTTCGTTAGCGTTGCAATAGGAATTTGTAATCAGTTTTTACTCAAGATTAAATTTTAATAATTAGTCTTGAGTCTTGATTCCAAAAGCAATAGCGACCTGCCTATCAGCAGGTGGGTCTCACATCATTACTGGACATTACTGATTATAAACAAACAAAACTTTTAATAGCCTATTTATATTTAATAGAGATCAGTTATTGGGTGTCATTAAAACTACTTTATGAAGGTAAGAGATGAAATTAACAAAACTTCGGGTTTTATCAACCTGGAACTACTGGCCAAAAAAGTAGTTGAAGGTTTTATTTCGGGGATGCATAAAAGTCCTTTTCACGGTTTCTCCTCGGAGTTTGCTGAACATAAAGTATACAACCAGGGAGAAAGTACCCGGCATATTGACTGGAAGTTATATGCGAAAACAGATAAACTATTTACTAAACAATACGAAGAAGAAACCAACCTGAGGTGTCATCTGATTATAGATAATTCTTCATCGATGCATTACCCAAAGGTGAAGGAATATCATCTAAACTCTTTAAATAAAATAAGCTTCTCGGTATTAGGGGCTGCATGCCTCATGCAAATTTTAAAAAAACAACGGGATGCAGTTGGGTTAAGTATCTATAGCGACCGTTACGAATATTATTCTCCCGAAAAGGGAAGTGAACGGCATCACCAGATGTTATTACACCAATTAAATCAAGTTCTGGTTAAAGAGAAAGCTCCAAAAAACACTAAAACCTACGAAATACTACACCAGATTGCAGAAAAAGTTCACCGCCGATCCCTGATCTTTTTATTTACGGATATGTTCCAGTCCTCGCAGGAAGCCGAAGCCCTTTTTGAAGCCTTACGCCATTTAACCTATAATAAGCATGAGGTAGTGTTGTTTCATACGTTTGATAGTCAAACGGAGATAAACTTTGATTTTACCAATAGTCCCACTCGTTTTGTAGATGTAGAAACCGGAGAACATATTAATCTGTACGCAGATAATGTAAAAGAATCTTATCAAAAAGCGGTACGTACGTATTTTGAAGATTTACGTTTGCAATGCGTTCGATACCGGATCAAGTATGTAAAAGCGGATATTCAACAGTTGTTTGATCAAATTCTAACCACCTATATGGTGGAACGTCAAAAATTTAAATAACTATAGAAAAATGATAAAGAATAATTGTTTTTTAAAGATATTATATGCTAAAGTACATTTCGATTTTACGAAGAATATCCAGTTTAAAATAGTTGTTTTATTTGTTTTTGCTGTTCAGGGTATTATTTCTCAAAACTTAGAACAAGAAGCACAAAGTAAAATTGAAATATTACAAACCCTTATAGAGGAAGCGGAAAATAATAAAAGAGAAGTTATCCGCGAAAAAATGACTTTACGAACAGCAGAGGTCTTTTTAAACTATGCTAAGTGGGATGAATTAAATACGACTTTTAATAAGGATGGGTTTGAATCATTAACTACCTATAAAAAACTTTTTAATCCCAATAATGATCCGCTCAAAGATGGTCTTGATAGTAAGGGCAGGGATGCTCAGGCAGTTGCAGACTACCTACCCACCTTAGAGCGAAAACAGGTTATTAACATTCTTGATAAAGCGATTGCAAATATAAAAGCGCTTAACAACAACACTTTAAAAAGAAAAATAACCATCAACCCTGATTGGTCAAATATTTCTTTAGACCTACCGAATGCCCAGGTAATACAGGAATCTAATGGGGATAGGCGTCCTATCTTTACATCAGGTTATAACTTTATGCCTGATACATCCATCGATCCTACAGGAATTTCAGATAAAGTATTGGATCTAACCGAATATTACGGAGCTGATAACACCTTTCTTCTTGCCGGAAATGTATCAAGTGCACCCGGAGATTTAAACGTTGCCTATCAAAGAAGATTAAATGAAGCGAATAAATCTTCTAATTTTGGAAATGTTTTTTTGATTCATAGAATAGTACCTCAATATTTAAAAGATAAATATAAGAACGATAAGTCAGATACCTCCATTTATGCCGGACAGCGGCTATTTACAACTTATGATATTGATAATCCTGATACCCGGATTTTATGGGAAACCATTCTAAGCCAAGCATCTTTGGATGCCAGAGGAAAAAAATACGTACAACAGGGCTATTTATTAGCTAATGAACCTCATTTTTCTACGGCAGAAGGTTCTTTTGACAACGGAACTCCAAAAAATGCTAATGCTAAGGCAGATTGTATAGCAGATGACTTTTGTAACTTGAATTCTGTTTCAAAATTTACTAAAGACAACTTTAGTGTGTATCTTAAGTCCATACATCAAACCATTGATAACTTAAACAATAATTATGGATTAACTGATACTAATAGATATGCACAATTTGAAGATATAAAGATAGACATACCTTTTAAAAGAAGTTTAATTGGTACGCCAATAGCCTATGACTGGATGCGTTATAATCAATATAGGGTAACTAATTGGTTTAAATTTTTAAAGGACAATATTGTAAAGAATGATCCTACTGCCATCACGAATATAAAATTAATACCCGGTTATTTATTAGATAATATAAAAGATGCCGGTCTGGATTTTGAAGACTTGACCCGATTGTCCGGAATTAGCGGTAATGATGCTAAAGCGGTGAAAGAAAAGATGAGAGGCACACAAAGTCCGTTACTTAAAAAATACATGTACGATTGGCTTATCATGTCATTTTCTTACGACTTTTTCAGATCGGTAAGGCCTAATCAAATTATTTACAACTCTGAAGTTCATTATTTTTCAACAGTTCAATTCAGGGATTTATACCTTACACCAGAATATGCACGTTCTGTCACCTGGCTTTCTCATATCCTGGGACAAAATATGGGCGACATTTGGGTTTGGTCCAGGGCAAAAGATGGTTCTGTTACTACTCAGAGATCAGAAGCCCATGCAGGTTCTTTAGGTCAACAACCCGCTATTGTCAACGAAATTCAATTGACGATGTTTGATCTAAATGCGCATGCAGAAGACATCTATCAAATTCAATTAGATAAAAAACCAATTAGAATATTTTATTCTGAGACTTCTGCAATTAATAAGACCGATCATATGACTCAATTGTCCGGGTTGTATGAAAAATTATACTTTGACGGATATCCCTTAGGCTTTGTTACAGAAAAAATTATTAAAGAACAGGATAATAATTTATGGAAGGTGGTATTAATTTCTCAAAGTCCCTCTGTAACAGAAGGTGAATTCAACCAACTTCAGGCCTATTTAGATAAAGGAGGTACTATTATTATTGATGAAGCTAGTCTTAAAACAAATGAATACGGAAAACCTTTGAACAAGGTATTAAATACAACCAATGGCGGTTCAATTATAACTGCAACTGACTTTAATTCCTTCAGGACACAAGCACTATCGACTGTTAAAGCTGCGGGATTAAATCCAAAATTAGCTCTTACCGAAAATAAATCAATAGATGAACGTGGTTGTTTCTGGAGATCTATACAAACTCCGGATGGCAGAAATGTAATTTCAATTAATAATTTATCCAAAACTAGTTCGGTTGTTACGATAACATTAGATGGTGTAAACAAATCAGATCTACAAATAAAAAATATGTTTAACGGAGAAGTTTTACCTACCAGTGAGATTGAATTGAAGCCAGAAGAAGTTTTACTCCTGGACGTTACATCGAAGATAGGAAATGTGGATACGGAAAATGAGTCTGATATAAAAATCTTCCCTAATCCCAGCACCGATTTTTTTGAAATTGCCTTTAACAAACCGAAGACTTTCTTAAAAAGTATAGAAATATTTGATGTTTTAGGAAAACTAGTATATACAAAAGAAAATGAGGATAATTCCAATTTAAAGATTAGTGCAAGAATGTTTCAGATTGGAATGTATCTGTTGAAGTTAAAAGATTCCTCCGGAAATATAGATACTCATAAAATAGTAGTCAAATAGAAATATAATTTTACTGGCAGTTTGTGGAATGATTGGTTAAAATTTGTGTAGGTTATTTGTACATGGTAAAATTCTTCTTCAATTTTTTTATATAAAGAATCCTATCATTTTAGGTCAATTTAGCCATGTCATAAAAAATTATTTTTTACTATCCATTCGTATTCTAACTTAGTGTGGTGGACTATAAAATAATCTTTTCACTTACTTCACATACTTTATTACCATAAAACCGAAAAAGATAGCTTTTCATGGATTTATTATTTTAATTGTACCTTCACTACCTAACTCATTAATTTTCAATAGAAATAACTACCCTATGAAATATTTTCAATTTAAGACTTTTATTTTTTCTGTTTTATTGATGCAATTTGTCTGTGCTCAAAATTTTGAACAACAAGCACGTGAAAAAATTGCAAGACTTCAGAATTTAATAACGACAGCAGAGAAAGCTAATAGAGATGTCATTCGTGAAAAAATGACTTTAAGGACAGCAGAAGTTTTTTTAAACTATGCTAAATGGGATGAATTAAATACTGAGTTTAATCAAAAAGGTTTTGAATCCCTTACTACTTATAGAAGTATTTATAATCCAAATAATGATCCGCTGAAGGACGGTCGTGATAGTATGGGAAGAGATGCAAAAGCTGCTGCTGAAAACTTACCAACTTTTGAACGTAAGCAAATTATTATGATGGTGGAAAAAGCTATAGCAAATGTAAGGGCACTTAATAAGAATATTTTAAAAAGAAAACCTACTATTAATCCGGATTGGTCTAAAATTAGTTTAGATGCTAAAAATGCCAGAGTAGTTCAAACCGTTAACGGAAAAAAGCGTCCAATTTTTGTATCGTCTTATAATTTTATGCCCGATATATCCATTGACCCGACAGGAGTTTCTAAAAAAGAGTTAGACTTAACTGAATATTATGGAGCGGACAATACCTTTCTCATTGCAGGAAATACTTCAAGTTCACCGGGAGTTTTAAATGTGGCTTATAAAAATAGTCTAATTAGAGCAAACAAGTCAGCAAATTTCGGTAATGTCTTTTTACAACATAGGATAGTTCCTTTTTATTTACAAGAAAAATATAGGAATGATAAGTCTGATACTTCTATATATGCCGGGGAGAGATCATTTACCACTTATGATATTGACAATCCGGACACTCGAATACTTTGGAAAACAATTTTAAACAAAGCCTCCTTAGATGCTAAAGGCAAAAATTTTTCAGGGCAAGGTTATTTATTAGCTAATGAGCCCCATTTTGCTACGGCAGAAGGCAGTTATGACAACGGAGCACCTTCTAGCGCTGATGCAGAAGCAGCTTGTGTAGCTGATGAATTTTGTAACTTAAATTCAGTTTCAAAATATACAATAGATAATTTTGCCGTTTACTTAAAAGACATACATTATACAATTAATAACTTAAATAACAAGTACGGTTTAAAAGGAGTAGATCGATATGCCAGTTTTCGAGACGTAAAAATTGAATTACCATTTAAAAGGAGTTTGATAGGAACTCCAATCGCTTATGACTGGATGCGTTACAATCAATTTAGAGTAACAAATTGGTTTCAATTTTTAAAAGATAATATAACAAAAAATGATCCTGAAGCAAAGGTACATCTAAAGTTAATTCCAGGTTATTTAACAGACGAAATTAGGGATTCAGGATTAAATTTTGAAGACTTAACTAGGTTATCAGGAATTAGTGGAAACGATGCAAAGGTTGTGAAGCGTAGGATGAGAGGTGCGCAGAGTCCATTACTTGAAAAATATGCTTATGATTGGCGACTCATGTCTCTTCCTTATGATTTCTTTAGATCGGTAAAACCGAATCAAGTTAATTATAATTCCGAAGTTCATTATTTTGCAACCGCGCAGTTCAGAGATCTATACTTAAAACCCAAATATGCGCGATCTGTAACTTGGCTTGCACATTTACTAGGACAAAATATGAGTGAAATTTGGGTATGGTCCAGAGCTAAGGATGGGTCGGTAACTGCCCCAAGATTAGGGTCTCATACAGGTTCTTTAGGACAGCAGCCTGGTATTGTTAATGAAATACAATTAACCATGTTTGAACTCAATGCGCATGCTGAAGATATTTATCAAATACAGTTGGCTAAAAAGCCTATAAGAATATTTCATTCAGAAACTTCTGCTATTAATAAAATTGATCATATGGTACCAATATCTAATTTATATGAAAAATTATATTTTGATGGCTACCCTCTAGGGTTCGTAACAAAGAAGATAATTCAAGAACAAAATAACGACAATTGGAAGGTTATACTTATTTCCGAGAGTCCCTTTGTCACGCCAGGTGAATTTAAAGCTTTACAAACCTACTTAGACAATGGCGGAACTATAATTATGGATGATAAAAGTTTAAAAACAGGTCCATATGGCAATCCTTTAAATAAAGTCCTTAACACTAATAAAGGAGGAAGAATAATGAAGGCAAATAGCCTTGGGCAATTTAGAAATACAGCAATATCTGTGGTCAACACATCTGGTCTAAAGCCAAGACTAATACTTAATGAGGATAAACCTGTTAATGAACGAGGTTGTTTTTGGAGGTCTATACAAACGCCTGATGGTAGAAATGTAATTTCAATTAATAATTTATCTAAAACAAGTTCTAAGATAACTATTAGATTGAAAGGTGTTCCTGCTTCAAATTTAACCTTAACCAATATGTTTACAGGAGAAATTTTATCTTCTAATAAAATTGAAATAGAATCAGAAGGAGTGCTTTTTCTGGACGCCAGATCAAAAAGAAACTCAAATAGAAAAGAATTAACTTTAGAAGAAAATTCTGGTATTAACATTTATCCAAATCCTACCTCTGATTTTTTTAAAATTGAGTTTAACAAACAGAATGTTTTCTTAGAAAAAATAACAATGTTCGATATTTCAGGGAAAATAGTATTTTTAAAAGATGTTGATAATGTTTCAAATTTAACAGTCGATACGAATATGTTACAAGATGGAGTGTATTTATTGAAGTTACAAGACTCATCCGGAGAAATAGATATTCGTAAAGTAATAGTAAAGTAAGAGTGTGGTTCTATTCTAGTAGTTTTAGATTAACAAAATAAGATTTGTACTAGCTATTTTCACGAAAAAAAATGCAAAAAATTAATTTAAAAATAATTGTATAAGTAAAATAAAGTCGTAGATTTGCACCCGCATAAGCAATTGGTCTGGTAGTTCAGTTGGTTAGAATACCTGCCTGTCACGCAGGGGGTCGCGGGTTCGAGTCCCGTCCAGACCGCTTTTTATAAAAGCATCGTAATATAAACCTCGCTAGTCTATGACTTAGCGAGGTTTTATCTTTTAAGGGGATGATCGCATTAAAATTATACTTATAAACTTCTTATATAATTGGTTAAGCTTGAATTGGCATCCAGACCTATTTTTTTCTTTATCCTATATCTTGAGGTATGCACACTGCGCAACGAAATATTTAAAATTTTGGACATTTCGTAGTTATTAAAATTTAACTTAATAAGCGCACAATGTTTTAACTCAGTAGGTGTTAATTCAGGATGCTTATTACATATGGTTTTATAGAATTCCGTATTTACTTCAGTAAATCTCTTGTTAAATTCGTTCCAGGTGGTTGTATTAATATGAGAGTATTTCTTTTTATACTCTGTATATTCCGCAGGAGCTTTTATTTTAATAAGGTCAACTAAAAAATCAATATTTTCCTGCATCTTAATTACTTTTAACGCATATCCGGTCAATTCTTTATTTTTTACTTCCAGGATAGCTTCATTTTTTTCGATTTTATGTTGGCTTATCATAGAGAGCCTTTTAAATTTACTTCTTTGATAAAATACTATATAAACACCAGTTCCTAAGGTTAGGATTATTGCAAAAAGAATAATGGCACCTGTCAATTTTTTATCTTCTTCTTTAATAAGTACTTGTTGTTGAGCAATAGTTATTTTATTTTTTTCTAACTGAGCTCTGTATTTATTTTTGATTTCAAATAGGTCTTCATTGAGTTTACTAGTGGTACTGAAAAGCTTGTCATTAACTTCCCTGGAAGCTTTTAAATAATCAACGGCACTCCTCCAGTTACCTTGAAGAATATGGACATCAGCAATTTTTTGTAAGATTGCAGGTTCTGATTCAATATGTACTTGCTTGATCCTAATCCATTCTAAACTTTTCTGATAATAATAATGGGCACTATCATATTGATATAATTCTTTTTTTAAATCTGCGGTAAAAGCTAAATTCATTGCTAAGTAAGGAGCATTTTTCTTTTCCAGATAAGATCGGGCCCGTACTAATTGTTTTTCGGAAAGTGTAATGTTTCCAACCTTCATATTACAAAACCCCTGATCTGTCATTGCATATGGCAATATACGTCCGTTATCATACACCTGATTACATGAATCCAAATAGGTAAGGGCTACTTCGTACTTATGCCGGTCACGCCAAAATGTAGCGATGCTAAAGTAATTCGAAACTATTTGTTCCTTTACCTCCTGATCAGATACCATTATGGACTTAGATAGTGATAAGGCACGGTGGAGATAATGTAATGCCAGCGAATCTTTGCTATAAATATCGTATAGGATCCCAATATCTCTATAAATCTCGACAGATACAATATCTTCTTTACGATTTTTTGCAAGTAATAAAGCTTCCCATAGATTATCAAAAGCAATACCATATCTACCACTATATCGATACTTATCGCTTTGATCAATAAGCCTTCTTATTTTAATACTATCGTGTAAATCTAAATCATCCGTATTTTGGGATGTAGTTATACTCCCGTTTGAACTTTTGTAGTTCTCCTGCCGCGTATGGTCACAAGCCCCTAAGAAAAAGAACATGGTAAAAATGATATGAACTACTACCCTTACATACATTTACTAAATATAACTATAACCAATAACATTTACTTATTGTATACTTTTCAATATGACCTTTAGAAATTAAGTTATTTATTTTTAGTTGTTTACAAATTTACAAGAAAGTGATTGATGTGATATTGAATAACATAAAAAACTAGTTGTTGTCATTTTGAATACCTATTTATTTCATTATTATATACATATACGTGAACCTTGTCATAAAATTTAAAATTTTAGAGTTATATGAAATTTTTATCAGTGAAGTTCAGGTTACTTCTTATAATCCTATGCATATATTCCTGTAGTTCTTTATATGCTCAGCATATTTACCGTACTGATTTACCATCTAATCAACTGGTGGCAAAAGGTTGGGTTAAGGAATTTTTACAGCGTCAGGAAAGTGGGTTAACCGGAAATCCGGAAGAAAGCGGTTGGCCGTTTAATACCAACATGTGGTGCGAAGAAATGGATGTAAAAGATGATGAGTTTCAATACTGGCGTTCTCCCTGGTGGCCATATGAACACACCGGCTATTATCTGGACGGGGCTTTAAGAGCAGGATATGCTATAGATTCGCAATCTTTATTAAATAAAGTTGATGCTAATATTAAACATGTGCTCGCAAATGTAGATAAAGAGGGGCGTTTACGTGCAGGTAATATTGGTATGGAACATGAGTGGTGGCCTATGGTGGTTTTTATGAGAATGTTATTCGAAAAATACGATGCTACCCAAGACCCTGATCTATTAAATGTTTTAGAGAAACATTATCAAGCCACGTATAAGCTGGAAGAAAGTTTTAGAGTTCCAAAGACATCAGGGTTTTATGTACGCTCCGTATTACATGTTGAACATTTGTGTGAACTCTATAGAATAACCGGCAATGAATTCTATCTAAAAGCAGCAGAACGATTGTATACCGGGTTTCAGCAACAAGCAGAAAAAGTAGGTAAAAACGAACCTATATTTCAATTTTCGGCTAAGGGCATGATACAAGAATTAAAATCTACAGGACATGGAGTGACTTACCATGAATTTTTAAAGCTTCCTGCCATTCTATATAAGTATACTGGTGATAAAAGGTATAAAGAAGCAATATACGGTGCCGTCAAACAGTTGGAGGATAATCATGAACTTGCTGACGGATTGGCTAGCTGCTCAGAACCTTTTGCAGGAAAAGGTCCGGAAAAAGCACATGAAATGTGTAATACGGTAGATTACAACTGGTCGCTTGGTTATGCTTTGTTAGCAACCGGTGACCCGTATTTTGCGGACAAAATGGAGAAGAATCTATACAATTCCGGATTTTCTTGTGTGACTAGTAACTTTAAAGCGCACCAATATTTTTCTGCTCCTAATCTGGTTATGAGTACAGGTATGTCCAGTGAGTATGACGATCACCACGATTGGGGGTTTGGTTCTAAAGGTCGTTTAAGCTATAAGCCTGGGCATGATACCCAGTGCTGTTCCGGAAACGTACACCGGATGTTTCCAACTTTTTTAAGTCGAACCTGTATGATTGAAAAAAATAAGAATAAAGTGTCGGTAGTTTTTTATTTACCTGCTACTATAAACATTCCGCTAGGCGATGAACTATTTAGTTTTACTCAAAAAACCAACTATCCTTTTGAGCATGATATTACCATAGAAGTATATGAGGCGCCTGTAAAAAAAATAGCTTTGGATTTGAGAATACCAGGTTGGACAGAATCCTATCAAATTAGCTTAAATGGTAAAGAAATTTTTAAAGGTTCTGAAAGTACCCTATTTAAAACACTATCCCGAAAATTCAAGAAAGGGGATTTGCTCACTATCCGTTTTAAAACTTCGCCTCAAATTGATAATCGGGGAAAAGGTATAGCTATTAATTACGGACCCTTAGTTTTCTCTAAATCTATCCAAGCAAAAACACGCCTGGTAACTAGTGATTATGCCAAAAAGTGTAGTCCTGAATTTCCAGCTTATGAGATGTATCCTTTACACCTCCATGATTGGGCTGTAGCTCTTTCTAAAAACCTTACCAGTAAAGATATAGAAGTAGTCAGAACGGATCACATAGGATATCCCTGGGAACATGGAAATACCCCAATCAAACTAAAAGTAGCAGCAATGACGGTTAAGAACTGGGATCTTATCAGATGGTCTTCCCTTGCTCCTTTTCCGGAGATTATCGAGACAAAGGATAAAATTAATTTGGAATTAGAACCTATGGGAAGTACGCTTTTAAGGCTTACCGAATTTCCAAAGGCAGAGTTTTAGCTTTTTATTATATGAAGTTGTGGATTTTTAACCCGCGGTACATTTAAACTCTAACTATGGTAAAATCTGTCAGTTCGAAAACGTAAATTAAGAAAGAGGCGTACTTCAAGTGTTTAGTAGAACTATTGAGTCTTTTAACTAAGCTTAATATAATAAGGATTTAAGTCAAAATAGCCATATCGTTTATAGTTAGATAGAAGGACTCGATATGCTAATTTAAGCTAAGGGTAAGCTCATTTTTATAACGAAGTTTGCCAAAAACTGATTACGCTTTTACGTAAAAATGTAGCATTTATTTTTCTTAGTTTTATGCGTATGAAAATTACTTTTTTATTCTTCCTGCTGCTCTCTTCTTATACTTTTTCACAAATAAACGAGATACGTCTTATTTCCTGGAATATTCAGGATTTCGGAAAAACAAAGAATGAAGAAGAATTAAATGAAATTGCAGAAATTGTAAGAGAAGCAGATATCGTGGCAATTCAGGAGGTTGTTGCTGGTTATGGAGGAGCTCAGGCAGTCGCAAAATTATCTGGAATTTTAAATAGAAAAGGGGCGCAATGGGATTATGTTATTAGTGATCCTACTAATAGTCCGAAATATGCTACGGAACGTTATGCAGTTATCTGGAAAACTAAACATATAAAAATAAAAAACAGAGGGAAATTAATTAGTGAATTGGATACACTTGTTGACAGAGAACCTTTTTTAATAGACTTCTACATAAATGATAAGAGGTTAAGCCTGGTCAACTTTCATTCTAGGCCTTATAATAAGAACCCTGAAGCTGAAATTAAAGCAATTACTAAACATTTGATAAATACTTTTTCTACACCTATCATGTTAACTGGTGATTTTAATGTAAATGAAGCTAAACCTGTATTTGATCATTTCAAAAATAATGGATATTATACCGCTATAAAGAATCAACAAACTACTTTAAAAAGAGCCTGTAAAGGTTTTAACTATCTTAACTATCCTATTGACAATATATTTTTCTCTTCCCAAATTTTAAAAATCGACAGTGGAGTTTTAGATTTTGTAAAAACTTGTGATCGCCTGGAGAAAGCCAGAAAACTATCTGACCACCTTCCTGTATATCTTAATTTTGATTTTAAAAATTAACTACACCTACATCCCTCGCCTACTATCCACTGGCAGCAAGGATCTGATTGACATGCAGCTTTGTTTTTATTGGAACATCCGCAGTTAGAAGTCGTATTACAATCTTTTACACTATTCCCCAATTCTTCGCAAGCAATGCCATCTTTATCTGCATCCAAATCATTTCTACATTCGGGATCGGCATCAAATGCAGCTTGAGCGGAACTTTGTGAAGTATAATTAGCACAATTGGTATCGCTGCATGGAGTATCTGCACCACCTTTTGAGCATGAAAAAGGTAAAAACCCTAATAATACCAGAAATATAAGTAAGCAACCACTTTGCTTTGATTTAGAAAAAGTTTTTCGGTAGGTTACCCCCGGGATTCCTGTTTTTACAGAATATCCTTTTGAACTTAAACTCCCCCTTTTGTTCCTATAACTGGGAGTGATTCCTGATTTACTTATATGTACTCCGAATCCTTTACCTAGTTTTATTTTCTTGTTAAATTTAAAAGCCATAATCAGTTTTTATTTGAGATAAAGTTCATAATCACTTTTTCTATATGAGAGGGTAAGTCAGCACTTTTAATTTTAAATCTCTTTACATTCATTTGGGTTAACCAGGTCTCCCAATAATTTTCGATAATTTCTTGTGCATAAGGATGGTTACTATTTTGACTTTGAATCCCTAATACTAAAACCTCCAAGTCTTCTAATCCCTGGGTGGCGGGTATAAAACCTAAGCCTCGGTCTTTTATTTCTGTTTTCCAATCTGATTTGTTTAATTTGAGTTTTGTTAAAGATTGCGGTGTCAAATATGACGTTAGATTTCCTTCTTTTTTTAAACCGGCTTTATCATACAAGTATCCATCAGTTAGTATTACCAAGATATTCCGATTACATGCTTCCATACAATAATCCTTTACATGATTTTTAAAAAATCCCCAAATATCTGAACCTGAATAGCCTTCTGTCTTAGCAATGGCTCTAGATTGCGCATATATCTGTCCCGGAAGCGTTCCGTAGCGTTTTATGGTTTCAGGTATCCATTTATCTTTGGACACGCCTTTTACATAACTTACTTTTAATTCCTCAGCAAGTTGATTGATTGTAGGATTAGTAGGAGCTGGTTCAAAATACACTTCCATTTTATCATATAGTAAAACCAGCTTCTTTCTAAGAACATGATTATTAAAAGCTTTAGCTATTGACAAGATATAAGCCGAATCTTTTGCCTGTTGTTGTGGTAATTCTATCCGGTCTGAAAGATCCAGGAGAATACTAATATTTAAATTATTATCTTTTCGATCCAGAATATGGAGTTCACATTTTGAATTAAAATTTTGCTTTTTTATGTTGGCAATAACATCCGAATTTTCTTCTTGATTTTTAGATTCTTTTTCGGATTGACACATGATAAAAATTAGCAACGCGCAAAACGTAATGAGTAGTACTTTTTTCATTTTAATGGGTTTTTGTAAATATGGTATTATGATAATCCTCCCGGACTCCAATTTTTGCTAAATGAGCCTTACTAATTTCGAGGCATTCTGAAATTAACTTATCATTTTCAAACTTGGAGATCACTAATTTCTCATTGATAAAAGTTAACCATCCTTGTAAATACTCTGAGGCATATAGTTTATATTCTTTAGTAGGAATGATAGTACCATCAATGATACGCTGCAATTCATTAATCCTTCCTTTGGCTTTAGAAATTTTTTCTTTGATCTCCTGAATTAATACTCTTACTTCATCAATCTTAGTTTTATTATCATGAATTTGTTCTTTGTGTAGCGTAATTTGTTCGTTACGTTTACGAATGGCGTTTTTGATTTTATCTTTTTCTTTATGCTCTTCCATAACAAAATCAAAGATGAAACCCCAAATTAAATAGACGATAAAGCCAAGAAAAATAATCAACCAAAACTCCTGACTTTTTATGGCTTCGGCAAAACCAAATTTATCTTTAAGACTAACAGCATTAAGTTCCCATAATTTTCTTTCTATAAAAAAAGCGAGTAGGATGTCAAAAATTAAAGTCACTACGATGATTGCTGCAAGTTTAAAATAAGAGGCTATATTTTTCTTTTGATAAAACATATGAATTAAATATCCAAGGCCAATAAAAATAAATGGAGCAAAAATAACGGTAGCAAAATCTTGAAATCCACTTTCCCAAGCTCTAACAATGGATTTAGGTGCAAAAATTTTAGTTGATCCATATGTAAATTCTCTTATCATAGCGGAATAAACAACTGATGTATAGAACATAAATAAGTAGATAGTAATAGGAATTAAAGCTCCAATTCCTATCCAAAATTTTGTAGAAGCCCCCTGTTTTGCTGGGATTCCGTAAGCATCCGGGTTTTGAGGTAGATCTGTGATCTCAAATTTTAATTCTTTTATTAATTTTTCAACATCCTGATTTTTATCCTCATTATGCGCTATCTTCTCATTTGCGTTATCAATAGCTACCTGAAATCCTTTGATTTCTGACTCTTTTTCTAATTGTTCTTGTGCATAGGGTTTTTTAAGTTCTTCTTGTTTGTGCTGCAATTCTTTTTCTTCATTTTCAAATTTGGCATAGATGGCATCAAGACAGATTGATAGTGTTTGAGAATTTCCGGTATTTCTGGAACTATCTCTATACCCTGCCTCATGATAGGTTCTTTTTCTTGCTTCCTCGTTGGGCTGTTCATCTTTTATTTGAATTACTGTTTCTTTTGGTTTAAGCTTTACCAAGTCTTTTAATCCCATCATCACTTATTTAATTGGTTAATAATTTCTTCTTTAGTTCGATTGATTTTTACGGATTCGATAAGAAATTGTGCCAGGAGTTCAATATTCTCATCTAAAAAACCGAAGAGTTTGATATACTTTTTTAAAGCGGAGAGTTCATCTTCTGTTACAACTTCATCTGCCCAAATCATTGCCGTAAAATCATACAGGAAACTTATTTTTTCAGGAATTTCTTCCGGAATTAGGTTATTTGCATCTACCGGATTAAGTAAAATTTGATCCAGATGTTCTTTTGAAATACCGCGTTCTTCTGCAAATTCATATAGCATTTTTAATTCGAGGGCACTAAACTCTCCATCGGCAAGTGCAATCTGGTATAATCGAAGAAAGTGACTTTTAATCACCGTGGGTATTGATGTATGATCCATAATGGTTTTATTTATAAAATTCTGTCTCGTTGGTAGGTTTTAGCCTCTTCTATAATTATAGTTTCTTTACTTACTGGTTCGGATATTTCACGCATGGGTTTTTTTATGAATATTTCTACCAGAAATAAGATTCCGGTTACAATATCTATGGGTACCCAGGGAAGTTTCATATAAAAATGAATAGGCCATACAGGATTAAATAAGATCAATATGAGTCCAAACAGAATGACCCAATACCCAACGGTAAAATTTTTAATCATAACTAGAATGGCACCTAGAGAAACGATCCCACGCAACCACCCGTAATATTTTAAAGGATTAGGTAGTACGGCAATAAACAAGAGTAAAGCGCAACAAAATGATAGCATACGTACAAGATTTATTAGTAGTTTTTTATTCACTAAGCATCTTTTTTAATTGAGAGTTTCTATTATGAGGCTTTGATGGAAAAGGATTTGGACGGGGATTCGGACGATTAGGAATTCTTTCGGGGATAGAGGACGGTGTTGGTTTCGAAGGTGGTTTGATAGGTGTGGTTTTCTTTGTCATGATATAAGGTTAATCAAGTTAAATCGTGGTACATTTGAATAATAATTATTGTAAAATCCGTCAGTTCAAGTACTTCGATCGGAGGAAGAAGTGTATCAAGAATAAGGATATTACTTAAAAAAGCTGTTTTCGATATCCTCGATCAAGTCAAGGACAGGCTATTTTTTCTTCATTTCATTACGAAAAAACACTCAAACTGACGCTTTTTCCCTAAACGCACTAGAGGTTTAAGTTAAATCGTTGATAATTGCATTGGGAGCATCTCTTTTTACGGCACTTATACCATCCTTACAGCTTTGTTTAGAATTATACATTTCACTTGTAGCAATAATTTCTCCGTTACTTTTTGAACGAAGGTTAAAGTAAAATTTACCATTAGTACTTTTCTTAATTTCAAATTTTGCAGTGGACATTGTTTTTGTTTTAAGTTAATATTACCCCAAACTTAAAACCATTCTTAAGTAATTCCTTACAGATATCTGTAAAGTAAAAAAAGAACGGCTTTTTAACCGTTCTTTTTTATCATTTTAAACTACAAGTTAATCCTCCCAACCACATAATGTTCTTCCAATTTGCTTTGCTTCTTGTAAAGAAACCTTATAAATACCCGAAGAACAACGAGAAAGACCTCTGCAAGACTGTCTGTAATGATACCGTTTACTCCCTTTTCCTTTACAGATGTATACCTTGGCTTCAATTTTAGTATAGCTGGTAAGGGACGAGAAAAATACACCCAATATGATAATAGAGATGCCTATCCGATTAATAAGAATATTTTGTATCATTAATTATTTCTGTAGATTTTATTTTTAGCTATTTCTAAAAGACCTAATAATTCATTGTAGTCACCTCTTTCAAGAAGAATTATGGATTTTCTATTATTCCTTTCTACTTGTAAATATGATGACCATTCATTATTATTATTCCAGAAGCAACCAGCTTCAAAACCACTTCTACTTCTAAAAGTAATTTCAGTATAATTTTTAGGATTAACACCAAAAACACTTTCTTTAATAATGTTCATAGACTTAATTAAACCGTCTATTTCATCAGAATCTAATTGAGCTATTTTAGAGTCAGATGAATATGTATCCTTTACCTCTAGTTTTATTCTTAGAGAGCGAATAGATTCTCCAGCAATCATATCAGTAATCCTCAAAATTTGAATTTCTGCCTCACCAATTTTACCAATACCTATAAATTCCTTTTCTATAAGAGTACCAGCTTTCGATGAGAACAATTCTGCATTACTTATATTTCCTGTACTGTTCTGTGCACAGCATATATTATATGCTATAC
This sequence comes from Aquimarina sp. ERC-38, assembly GCF_026222555.1. NCBI lineage: Bacteria > Pseudomonadati > Bacteroidota > Flavobacteriia > Flavobacteriales > Flavobacteriaceae > Aquimarina > Aquimarina sp. ERC-38. The sequence continues at coordinate 804,656 of NZ_CP098511.1, forward strand.
TTAATATTATAAGTATTTTCTTCATTTAAAATTATTTAAGAGGTATGACAACTTTCTGAACAATGTTTACATCCGTTAGATTGTGTATAAGTCTTTTCAGCTTCTATCACTGCCGATTCGCAACTATAATACTCACCCAAGTACTTTTTACTCGTTACAAGTGTGAGCCAGTAACATCCATCCTTATGAACTTCATGGTCGCCATTTGCTTGTTCAGTATTGTTTACATAATATTTCGTCATAATTAAAAAATTTAAGATTAATAATACCCCAAACATAAATCCATTAAAAGACAATCCCTTACAGGTTTCTGTAAGGGATTTAAAGTATGGTATGGAAATGGGTTGTTAGTTAAAAGCTTTATATTTTACCTTCTTTTGCTAATTTTACAAGTAAGTTGACTGTGTTTTTAGCTTCAAATTCGTCATAAAGTTTACTGATTCTCTTATCAATCGTACTTTCACTATTTGGCGTTATATTTTCTTGCTTAAACTTTTCAGAAACTTGCTTTTTTGTAAGTCCGTTAGCTAGTTCTTTTAGGATGGCACGATCAAAATCATCTAACTCAACTACATTAGTAGCGGCAGTTAAGTTGATTTGAGGGGAAACAAAGCATTTATTTAAATAGACTTTATTGACAGCTTGTATTAATTCCAACATTCCGTTAGGTCCTTTACAAACATACCCATTGATCTTTTGTTCTTTAAAAAGTAAATCAACCTGTGCCCGGTTTTTTTCCATAGAATTCACTATGATTTTTATCTCCGGCATTAGGATTCTTACTGCTTTAATTAATTCAATACCAGAAGTCAATTTTCGGTCTACATGATCTTTTAAAAAAATTAAATCAGTGATAAGTAAATCATAAGGTTGTTTGCCTTGTAAAGCTACTTTGATACGGCTAAGGGCTTTATCACAATACAACTCCTCCTGTAAATCTTCAATCTTTAATCTCTCGCGTAAAGTTTCTGAAACTCCACGAATTTCACCTTGAAAATCTTCAGCTAATAACACTTTTTTAAACATAGGTAGTACTATTTTGGAATATAAATTTCAGCCCGAAAACCTTTCCCCTCTTCGGTATCAAATGTAATAGATCCGTTGATAGCTTTAATACGCTTTTCCGTATTGCGAAGTCCGTTTTTTCTATTTAAGGAATCTTTCGGCGCACCTATTCCGTTATCTTCATAGTACACCTGTATTTTATCTTGCTGATCTTTAAATAGAACAACCGCCTGGCTAGCTTTACTATGTTTTCCCATGTTGATAATTAATTCCTGCAATACTTTTGAAAGGATAGTTTTTGTTTGATGATCTAATCTAAACCATTCCATTTCCTTTCCACCAGAAATTATCAATTCAACTTCTAAGGGTTTCATATATTCTAAAGTTGCTTTTAGAATTTTCCAAAAATCCGGGCCAGTGTCTACTTCGTTTAACTCCCTCGATAAATTCCTAAGGTCTTCATAAAATGCCCCCAACGCGTCCAAAATAATTGATTTCTTTACACCTCGTTGTAGCATTAGCATGATTTGGTTGATTTTACCGCCATGATCGTCGTGTAATTTTAAAGAAAATTCCGCCTCTGTATTTAATATAGCTTCTAATTTTTCTGTTTTACTTTTCTGTCTTAGTTTTTTAGTTCGTTCATTAAAGCCAAAAAGAGAAAGTCCAAATGCGGTAACAGCAAAGAGAAAGCCTCCTAAATAAAGTGTCTTTTGATTTTGTTGCTCACTGACTTCCAGTGCTTTTTCGGCATTTTCTTTTTCTAAGCGTAAATTAGCTTCCCGGGTGACCGTATCATCGTATTTATACTTGGCAAATTGAGTCTTTACCTTCAATTCTTGTCGATAGAGACTATCTTGTAAAAACACATAGCGGTCGCGTATTTTCACATCTTTTGGTTCTAATTTCATTAGAAAGCTAAGTGCATCCTTTTCTGCTCTTGGGATTTTTAACCGTTTAGAAACTTGAATTACCGAATCAAAATAAGAACTTGCTCTTACCGAATTGGTTTTACTATAAAATTCTCCGAGATGGGTATAGCTGGCTATTTTCCCTCGGAGATCATTACTTTGTTTACGAATCTTAAGCGGTTCTAGAAATTCTTTGATTTGAATTGCTTCTCCGTTAAGCCATCGGGCATAGACAAGATTATCCAGAACCCTGGCGTATTCTTTCTTATTACTTATTAAAACGGAATCTGAAAGAATGCTTTTTAATTTTAAAATAGCAGCGTTATATTGTTTGTTGTCAATGTACGTAGCGGCTAGATTATTTTGATATATAAATTTATCTGTTTTAAAATTAGTGTTTTCAATAGCTTTTACATAATACTTTATTGCGTCAGAATAGTTTAATAGTTTTCTATGATTTGTAGCCAAAGTGCTATAGGATGATGAAATATATTTAGCATCTTTTTTAGAATTAAAATATTGTAAAGCTTCTACAATAGTCTCTTTACTTCCAAAAAAATCATTTTTATTTTGTTGTATTAGAGCCATTCCTAAAAAACCCTTTCCAACTTTAGAATTTCTTTTTAAAGTAAAAAAGAAATTTTTCGACTGATTGTAATGATAAAATGCACTATCATAAACACCCTGTTTCTTAAAATATAAGGCTATATTAAAATGAGCATTTGCGCTATAATGAATGTTTGAAAATGCTTTTGCCTTCTTTAATAAATAACTATCGTATAGAAAAGAACTATCTTTTTGATTTAATTTATAATGAAGAGAACTCTTAGCAGCAATAACTGCCAAACTTATAGAATCTAAAGGTAATTTTGATATAAGGGTAAAGCCGCTATCTATTAATTGTAATCTCTGATTTAAATCAATATTTCTATTTTTGCTTGCTATTAATAGCTTATATAAATTTTTGTTATCTATTTGAAAAACCTGTTTCTGTTTATTTGAATTACAAGCTATCAATATAGATACTATATATAATAGTATAAAGCGGGAAATCATTTTCAAAATTTATTGCTAAATGTATGAAAATAAGAAAACCACACCGTAAAACGATGTGGTTTGTATTAAAAAATAAGAAATTATTCGTCATCTTCTCGTTCCATCTCTACCTGTCCATCATCACCTTCAGTTGCTTGAACATGATAGAGTTCACCTGTCTCTGTGATTTCATCTGTGGTACATGAAAATAGAACTGTATTAAAAACCAATGCCATTACGGCTATAATCATTTTTTGCATTTTAATAATTTTAAAAATTGAACATAGGAGTGGCTGTTTGAGATGATCTCAAATTCATTTTTACCAATCCCGTAAGAGTTTGGAGTACTCCGTTTTTTTGGAAAGTGAAAATCAAATGCGACCGTTTTTAGCTACTTTCCGATGGCTAACTACTAGCTGCATTACAGATTTCCGTAAGAATGATTTTCTAGAAATACTATGTTAGCAAAGCATAGCGGATCATTCTTGAGTGCAAGATGGGGAAGATTAAAAATGTGATTGCAGACTCGCGATCGACTTTTATTCGACTAATTACAGACACCAATTAAAACGGTGGTTCACACAGCGTTGATTCGAAACTATGTCGATAAAAAAATTGTATTTTTAGTATAATGGATGAAAAAAGAATAGAAGAAATTGTTCAGAAAGTGTTTGAGAAAGCAGAGAAAGAACAAGCTTCTCATACTAAGTTTGCCTTATCCAAACATATAAGTAATCAAACTACTTTAAGTTCAAAAACCCTTGAGCGAACATATGACCGATACATTAATAAAAAGAGTACGCAAGGACCACCAACTGCTTATAGTGTTGATTTACTTTGTAAATATTTAGGATTTGAAAATTACTTGGATTACGTTAAGAATAACCCAATTAGAGAAGATAAAATCATAGATGATGAAGAAAAAAACAAAACACAAAATGGTCACCAACAAAAAAATAAAAATGTAAATACTTTTGAAAAAGAAGAAGGAAGTGGTAAAAAAAATGAAGAAGAAAAGAAGAGCAAAAGAATTATAACACTCTCAATCAGTATAGCTTTAGGTGTAGCTGTTTTGGTTTTTATAATCTCTAATTGGCCTAAAAAATCTTTAGAAAATGATTTTGAACCTGGAAAGTGTATGACCTGGGCTGAAACAAAATTTGTAAGTGTTTCTTGTGATATGGGTCCTTATTCTGAATATGGAACTAAAGTCGAACCTCTACGAAAAGCGACATTTAAAAATATGAGAAAAGTAAAGGTGGATGCTGCCTATCAATTCTTTGCAAAAGACGGTAGTCCGTTGATCTGGTACTATAAAAATAAAGATAAGGAGTATGAATTTTTTACGGCTCCCGGTTTACATCCTACTACCAATAAAACTTTAAAAAAAATAACCCCTTATATCATTGAAAAGCACGTACCTGTACATACTTACCATAAGAGTTCTTTTATTCAACAGGGTAGTAAACTAAAAAACTAATGGAGATTTTAACTTAACCCAAAAAATAATCATATCTAATTTACCATATAAAAAACCTGATAAACCCCGGTTAATTCATATCTTTACGACGTTGTGTTGTCCGCCATGCGGCGGACTAGGTTTAGTAGTAAATAAACCTGTCTCGTTTTTACGAGGATGAGAAGCTTTTCCATTTAACTTGGAAGGGCTTTTTTTAGTCTTAACATCTATTCACTTTATAAACTTCTTTATACCTAGTTAAAAACATAGTAGTAAGAATTGATGCTTATTTGTAAAATAATAAAACGAAAGTCATTCATCTAATTGTAGTATTTTTCTTTCAAATACTAACAGATATCACTTTAAATATGTTAAAATGCCAATTTTGTACGATAAAATTCATAAAAAGTTTGGTGAATTCAATTTTAGTCGTATCTTTACCATGTGTTAATAAAGAAATAGTTTGTTCATCAGCCCCAAGATGAAAAACTTTAGTAAAAGTGAGTTTTAATTTTAGTAAGCCCTTAAATTAAGATGATTTGTGTGAAGTGAAAGAGTGCCGAAAGGCGCTCTTTTTCATTTATTCCTTTTAAAAATACTGCCACTGTCACCAGTTCTTGTTTTTTAAACTAAACAAACTGGCACCTAATATTAGTACATCCAAACAACCATTTTTACAATCATTTTCAATTAATTAACAACTTAGTAGCTTTAAAAAAAGCTTATATAAATTATCCTGAAATTTAATCGGTTCACCCCCACTTTTATCCTATTTATCAATTTTAATTTGCGTACAAGCTATGGTATAAGCATATTTGTTTTGGATATTAAAGAATAATCTTTAGAAAATACGAATAAAGCTTTCTATTCTTTTCGTTAATAATTCGGGAATTTTAAGAATACTAATTTCGAAAGTATTAAGGAATCATCTGGGAATTAGTAATTCTAAAGAAATATTAATTCTATCACCATTTAAAATAGTAGAAAATGAAATTAAAAATAGTATTATTTATTATCGTATCAGCATTGGTTGCCTTTGGAATCGCTTTTTATATGTATCAGAAAAAGGTGCCCGGACTAGCATCTGAAAACGCTAGCTATCAGGTGACCGCCAATGAATTGTTTGATGCATTTAATGATAATGAAGAAGCAGCTTCGCAACAATTTCTTGAAAAAGTAATCGCCGTTACGGGAGAAGTCGTAAGTATTAAAGAAAATAACGACCAATATACCGTTGTACTTCATGCAGATAATGCTATGGCAGGCGGTATTAATTGTTCTTTTAGAAATACACCGGATACTATTGAAAAAGGTGCAACGATTACTATTAAAGGAAGGTGCCAGGGATTTTTGATGGATGTGGTATTAAATAATTGTGTTTTAGAAAAATGAAGATAAAAGTAATACTTATAGGTTTTTTAGTTTGCTTCACTTCTTGTTATAATGATAAAGAAGATTTGTTATACGGAGCAGTAGAATGTGATACGGAAGCGGTTAGTTTTTCTGAAGAAATTATGCCTATTATTAGTAACAATTGTTCTACCGTAGGATGTCATGTCCAGGGTGGTAGCGGGGTTGGAATTTTGGAAAATTATGATCAGGTAAAAGCCATAGTAGACGATGGTTCTTTCAGGGATCGAGTATTGGTTCAAATGGATATGCCACCTTCAGGTTCATTAAGTGCTTGCGAACTACAACATCTGGAAGAATGGATAGCAGATGGAGCACTCAATGATTAGGTCAATTGATAAATTAATTTAAAACTCTTAAACCAAAATGAAAATAACTAAAATTCTACTGCTATTCCTGCTGATAGGAAGCAGTACCTTCGGACAAAAATACTTAACGCAAACCGGAACCATCCAGTTTTTTTCTGAAACTCCGCTGGAAAATATTGAAGCCGTAAATACCCAGGTTTCCAGTGTCCTGAATGCGGAAAACGGTGAAATGGCATTTTCTTTACTTCTTAAAGCTTTTCTCTTTGAAAAAGCACTCATGCAGGAGCATTTTAACGAAAAGTATGTAGAAAGTGATAAATTTCCAAAATCCCAATTTAAAGGAAAAATAGAGAATTTTGATATTTCCAAATTAACAACAGAACCTAAGGAATTTACGGTAAAAGGAAGACTTACTATACATGGTAAGACCAATGACATAGTGATTAAGAAAAAGTTATCTACAACGGAGAACGGCGAAATATTAGGTGCTTCTACCTTTACCATCAACCTGGAGGATTATGATGTCAAAATACCCGCCGCAGTTAGAAAAAATATATCAGAAAGCATTAAAATAACAGTTAAAGTTACTTATGAAAAATTTGGGTAATTTTTTATTATTAATTTCGGTTCTATTCCTTTTTTCCACTACTACAATGAGTGGTCAGGATGATTTGTTAGACATTTTAAACGAACAGGAAAAGCCTGCGACAGACTATACGATTGCTACCTTTAAAAGTACCCGTTTAGTAAGCGGTCACTCTGTAGAAACTAATGCAAAAGGAGTATTGCAATTTTTGATAGGTCATCGTTTTGGCAGAATAAACGATGGTTGGCGTAACCTCTTTGGCTTAGACAATGCCATTATCCGTCTTGGGTTTGATTATGGGATAACTGATCGAATTAACATTGGAATTGGTCGCTCTTCTTTTGAAAAAGTATATGATGCTACTTTTAAATGGAAATTTTTACGCCAGCAATCCGGAGCTACTACTTTTCCGATAACCGCAACATTGGTAAGTTCAATTTATGCCAGTTCTACGGAATGGTCAGAACCCGACCGGGAGAATTTTTTCTCATCAAGGTTAAGTTATCACCATTCGCTTCTGTTAGCCCGTAAGTTTGGCAATCTCCTTTCGTTGCAACTTATGCCTACGGTAGTACATCGCAATCTGGTTCCGGTTGAACAAGATGATAATACCATATTTGCCTTAGGAGCAGGAACCTCCGTCAGATTAACTGGTTCACTTCGGTTAAATTTAGAATACTATTATGTATTACCCGATCAGGTTACCAGTACCATAGGCGGAGAAACGGTAAAGAACTCCTTTTCTATAGGTGTAGACTTGGAAACCGGAGGTCATGTTTTTCAGCTTCATTTAACAAACAGTAGAGGTATGACAGAAAGGTATTTGGTAGGAGAAACTACCGGGGACTGGTTTGACGGTGACATTCATTTTGGCTTTAATGTAAGCCGAGTTTTTACAGTGAGAAAACCTAAAGAATTTAAAAAATGAAAAGAAAAACGCTACTTAAAATAACACTTCTATTAGGTATCATCCTTATAGGATCTTGCCAACATGATCCGGTCTTTACCGAGGTAACAGATCCGAACATGACAGATCCGGACATTACCGACGAAAACGGTAGAATCTGTGATAGTGATACTATTTATTTTTCAAATCAGGTATTTCCAATCCTTATGGGGTCTTGTGCTACTACCGGATGTCATGATAGCAATACGGCAAGGGCAGGAGTCAATTTAACATCCTATGAAAATATTTTTGAGACCGGGAGAATTGAACCTTTTGATTTAAATAGGTCTAATTTGTACAGGGTTATAACTGAAACTGACCTTAGTTTTGTAATGCCCCCGGGTAATCCATTACCGCAGGACCAAATTGACATCATTGGAAAATGGATTGAACAAGGTGCACTAAATAATTCTTGTGATAATTAAAATATCATTATTTATTGCGCTTTTTAGTACATAGCATTTTTAGCGAATAGTGGTTCGTTATTATAATGATTGGTTCTAGGATTTTTGATTTTCAGTTCCGTTCCAATCAAGAAGATTAGTTTCAGTCTGATTTGGATAGAAAAATTATATTGAAAACATGATAATTTTCGGTTAAAAGCTTGATATCCCAAATCAAATTCAGAACAAGTTATTTTTTCTTCGTTTCACTACAAAAATCCATTCAATTTAATGGTTTTTTTACTATTTGCTTATATCAAACTGAAATTTACAAGCACACCTTTTGTATCATTTTTCTTTAAAATCACTTCTAAAAAAACATCATTATGTCGTTAAAATACATTTTAATACGATAAAAAGCATAAAAATTTGGTAGATTGAAATATAGTCGTATCTTTACCATGTGTTAATAATAAAACGGTTTTTAATAAGCCCCCAAAATAAAAACCGGTAGTAAAAGTGAGTTTTAATTTTAGTAAGCCCTTAAATTAAGATGATTTGTGTGAAGTGAAAGAGTGCCGAAAGGCGCTCTTTCTTCTTTATACCTATAATTAGCAATAGATAAATAGCACGATTTAACATAAAAAAAAACTAAAAATACTTATCTCTTTATTAAAACTAGCTAATATCATTTAAAGTATACTTCAAAACCTTTTTAGATAGTATTAAATTTATAATCTACAGTATCTTTACTCCTTTTATAAATCTAATGAATATAAAAATGTTCCCGATTACTAAGTATTTTCAATTTCGTACTCATGTATTTGCCTTTATATTTTTAATAACGCTGACTACCAGTAATGCTCAGGATTTTGATAATTTTAAAGAGTTTTTTACTTTTCATCCTAATAAGAAAGCCGCAGCAGCCGATTCTACCTTGTACCCTTCTAAATTTATCACTGCTCCGGTTGTTAGTTTTTCTCCGGAAACCAGTTTAGGATTTGGGATTGGAGCAAAGTACTTATTTAAATTTAGAGGTAGTGGCAAAGAAACCCGAACTTCGAATATGCCAATTACGCTACAGTATACCTTGAATAATCAATTTATACTTTTTTCCGGTTTTGAAATTTTTACCAATCAGGAAAAATGGGTAATTACCGGTAATGTTACCGTTCAGAATTATCCTCGTTTATATTATGGTATTGGGAGAGATACTTCAGAAGATTTTGAAGAAGAATATAACTATTTTCAGGCTCTAGTAGAACCCATTTTATTAAAGCAAGCCTTTACCCGGTATTTATTTTTAGGAGGAGGTTTACGTTACAATCACATCTTTAACGTAGAAGTTGAAGAAGAAGGGCAACTAGCAGCTACCATGCCCGAAGGTTTTGACGGCTCCACCTCAGTCGGAGTTGAGTTAGCCGCCTTATATGATAACCGTAATAACATTTTAAATGCAAAACAAGGATGGTACCTGGAACTTACTCACGGTTTTTACGGAAAAGTACTGGGAGGTACTAATGAATTTCAACTTACCCGGTTTGATCTACGCCATTATATATCGCCGTTTAAAAAGAATAATGATGTCATAGGTTTTCAATTTAAAGGACACTTTTCTCATAAAGATGTACCTTTTTCTGAACTAGGGTTGCTAGGAAGTAGCGAAATATTAAGAGGCTATCGCGAAGGAAGGTACGTAGAGCGTAATCTATTGGCCGGACAAGTAGAATATCGGAAACATTTTAAAAACACCCGTTGGGGAATGGTGGCATTTGCCGGAGCCGGAGATGTATATGGAAACCTGAATGAATTCAAAATCAACAACCTTAGACCAAACTTTGGAGTAGGTGTTCGGTTTTTATTAGACAAAGTAGAAAACTTAAATATACGGGTGGATTGGGGTTTCGGAGATGCTTCAAACAATGTATATCTAAATATAGCCGAAGCTTTTTAACGTAAGTTTTTTCTTTCAATTTAAAGTTTAAATAACTTTAAAAATGTTAAAAAGCATATTTTATACGATAAAATGCACAAAATATTTGGTGGATTTAATTTAAGTCGTATCTTTACCATGTGTTAATAAAGAAACAGTTTTTCATTAACCCCAAAATGAAAAACTTTTAGTAAAAGTAAGTTTTAATTTTAGTAAGCCCTTAAATTAAGATGATTTGTGTGAAGTGAAAGAGTGCCGAAAGGCGCTCTTTTTTCATTTTGCATAATTGATCTGGTAGCACTTTAAATAGTAGTTTCTAAATTTATTTTAAAAAAATCTTCTTTTTTTAAAGCAGTTGATTTTAATTTACAGCTATAATAATAAATTTGGTTCAAAATAAGTGTAGTAAGGAAAATCAATAACATTTACTGAACAGCATGATACTTATATAAAAGTTTGATAAAAAAGGGGTTTTGTACTAGTGTAAGCAACTATATATGAAATATATAAATGATTCAAATATTCAGTAACCGGGAAATTTCAATTGTATTTTGGTTTCTAATTTTCCTTTTGTTTGTATAGACCAAAAAAAGTGTTCGAAATTCTTCTGCACATCTAGTGAAAACTTTCTTTCATGAAAAGATAATTGATATTGTATTTCTAATGACAATTTACGTTGGTTTAATCATTCTTGGATTGATAATAATTGGGTTCTGGGAAATTTCAATGTTAAAGGATTCGCTATTATGGATAGCTTTTGCGGGATTTCCTCTTTTAATGAAGACCAATAATATAAACTCTGAGCAAGGCTTTTTAAATTTAATTATGAGAGATAGTCTAAAAGGAATTGTGATAATCGAATTTATTGCCAACTTATATACATTTTCTTTAATTACTGAATTAATCTTGATTCTTATTATGACATTCGTTGGAGCCGCAACAATAACTACTAAAGGCAAACCTGAGTATAAATCAGTGGAAAAACTATTTAGTGGAATCACTTCTATTTTTGGTGTAATAGTACTTACACATACTATTTATAAAATCACTCAAGGCTTTGGAAATTTTGCTAGTTTAATGACAGTAAAAAGTTTTTTATTACCTATTATTTTAACTTTCGCATTTGTTCCCCTTTTATATTGTGTAGCATTATGGTCCTTCTATGAGATTACGTTTATTAGAATGAATCGCAGATTGAAAAAGAAAAAGCAAAAACGATATTTAAAAAAAAGAATGTTCACGAATTTTTGGTTAAATCGTGGAAAGCTCAGGCGATTTCAGAGTGAAATGGGATTCGAACCAATTATGAGTAATAAGGACATTGATAATGTTATATTTAAGTTTATGAAAGAGAAATAGTACAGTTGCTAACATTATATATGAAATTAGAGCAAAGTTTAGTGTCAAATTAAAAGGTCATTTTCTTTTTGCCATGGCACTAGATTTTTATAAATTAAATAAGAAATAAAAATGCGCGGATAAATCGATTAGTTTAGGCTTTCTTGTTTTGCTCTAATTCATATATTTAGTGTTACTAATTAGGGTCTGCTGAGAAACTGTTTATCTATTGTTTTATAAGGCATTATAGTTATATTTAGGCAATCAAGTGCAAGGTTATTATGACAAAACATTCAAAAAAGCGTGCACCTACTCCCAAATATGTAAGTCAAAACCAGTTGGTTTTAGAAGGTTTTGAGAGTCCTTTTGAGAGAGAATTGAACCCTGCTAACCGTTGGGTTCGTTTGGCTAAGCTACTTCCTTGGGATGAACTGTGTTCCATTTATCGCAAACATTTTCCGGAAAAATCGACAGGCCGTCCTGATTTAAGCCCAAGGGTTGTCTTAGGGTCAATCATCATCAAACATTTATGCAATTTAGATGATAGGGAGACGGTTGACCAGATTTCTGAGAACATCTATATGCAGTATTTTTTAGGCTATTCTTCATTTAGTGATGCACCTGCGTTCGACCCTTCTCTTTTCGTAGAGTTCCGCAAGCGTCTTGGCCTGGAACAGATTAATGCTATTAACCAGCGAATTTTACAAATAAAACGAGAAGCAGAACAAATTAGAGAAAAAGGATCAAATGATGCAAGGGATGATGGTGAAGACCCACCTCACAAAGGGACTTTGATCGTTGATGCAACAGTTTGTCCACAAGATATAGCATATCCTACGGATCTAAATTTGCTCAATGATGCGCGCGAGAAATCCGAATCATTGTTGGATATTGCCTATAAACTTTCCCCTTTAGAGACTAAACCGAGGAACTACAGGGAAAAAGCAAGGAAAGAATATCTAAAGACAGCGCAAAAGAAAAGAAAAACACATAAAGAGATACGGTCTGCTATAGGGAAGCAATTAAAGTATCTCCATAGGAATATACGTTCCATCGAAGGTATTTTGGATACCCTTGACCGGATCCCTTTCGATAGGCAAGAGTATAAATATTGGCTGGTCATCCAGGAACTCTACAGGCAACAAAAGTTGATGTACGATACTAAGACCAAAAGTGTAGACCATAGGATTGTGAGCATTCACCAACCCCATGTTCGTCCCATAGTGCGTGGGAAAACAAATGCAAAAGTGGAGTTTGGTGCCAAGATAAACATGGCACTGGTAGATGGTTTTTCATTTTTGGATGATACTAGTTGGGAAGCCTACAATGAGGGTACCAGATTGAAAGATTGTGTGGAGAAGTACCGAAAGCGGTTTGGTCATTATCCAAAGAACGTTTTGGTTGACAAAATATATGGTACCCGAGAGAACCGTAAGTACCTAAAAGAAAAAGGGATCAATCTCAGGGCCAAACCCCTTGGAAGGCCCTCCAAAAAGGCTTTGTCAAATCAAGTAAGCCCTGGGGAACGTAATCCAATTGAAGGAAAGTTTGGTCAAGCAAAGACAGCATATGGTTTAAACCGTATAAGGGCAAGGCTTGAAAATACCAGTGAGTCTTGGATTGCAAGTATCATATTAGTGCTCAACTTAGTCCATTTGGCTGAGGTGGCACTCTATTGGATAAAAGCAATCTTATTCAGTGAAAACTTTATTCAAAACCAAACCAATTCGATCATAAACTTGAAAATCAATGAAGGCTGAGTTTTTCAGCAGACCCTAATTACATAAGAAATATTATGCATAAAGATCAGGAAAGTAGAAAAGATGACATTGACCTATACAACGCTTTAATCAAAGGAATAGAAAGCGGAGTATCAAATGAAACCGTTGATAGTATATGGGATCAAGCATTACAGTTGAACAATAAAGGGAATTAATTAACCTTACCCATAAAAGCTTCTATTAGTCAAAAATTCAAAGATAGAAGATACCCCCTTCAAAACAGAAAACCTCAAAAGCAAAACCTAAAACAAGTAATATTTTTCGTACCTTATAATTTATAAATCAAATTTAATATGCTAAAATGCATATTTTATACGATAAAATACACAAAATGTTTGGTGGATTCAATTTTAGTTGTATCTTTACCATGTGTTAATAAAGAAAGAGTTTTTATCAAACCCCAAGATAAAAATTTTAGTAAAAGTGAGTTTTAATTTTAGTAAGCCCTTAAATTAAGATGATTTGTGTGAAGTGAAAGAGTGCCGAAAGGCGCTCTTTTTCATTTATTACTTTTATGCTGTAATAAGCTCCCAGTGTTCCCAAACCTTTTTTATATACAGAACAAAAAAAGCCACCGCAACAATAAACTCGATAAAAGTTCCGGCTAAAAAACCTAAAACCGAACCTTTAGCTGCACGTAGTGCTTGTTTAGAATTGGATGAATTTGTCATCTCACCTAAAAATGCCCCGGCAAACAAACCAATAAAAATTCCGAATGGAATAGGTATAAAAAATCCTACAATTAATCCCACCGTCGCACCGATAATTCCATATTTAGACCCTCCGTACTTTTTTGCACCTATGGCTGGTATAATATAATCCAGTATAAAAACAAATATAGAGATAGCCAATGTAATCCCTAAAAAAACCCAATTCATAGGAATAATAGAAGTCAAATGTAAGAGTAATAATCCGACCCAACACGTAAATAGCCCTGGTAATACCGGTAAAAAACTACCTATAATGCCAATAATACACAATATAAACCCAATACCAATTAATGCAATGTCCATGCTACTATTTTATTTCTAAATTATCAGAAGTAAAGAAACTAATTAACTTTGGTAAAGATGATACGTTTTAAACTTCTTTCTATCTTCATTAAAAATTAGTAGGTTTGGTTATAAGTAAATGTACCATGTATTCTCGGATTGTAGTATTACTATACGTTATTTGTCTTTATAGTTGTAACCAGTTTCAACTGGTTAAAGAAGATAAAAAGGAAGAAGTTCTTAAAGAAGAATGGGATAAAATAACTAAGGAATCCGTAGAAGAACCTCCGTTATTTGCAGTATGCACTATGGTGTCCGAAGAAAAACAGGATTCTTGTTTTGCCGCACAAATTCATAGTCATATTCAGCAAAAGATAAAAAAAGACAAACTTTATTTTACTAAAAATAGAATGGACACTTTATGGATTACCTTGCTTATTAATAAAGATGCCCGTATTACTTATAAGGATTTTGAACTCCCCCCCTACTTAAAAAAGCATTACCCTGAATTTAAAAAAAGGTTGAAAGAAGGTATTTACACGCTACCTAAATTACTCCCGGCTACTAAAAGAGGAGTTCCTACCAATATAAAATATAGGCTTCCCGTTCTTATCCCTGTGGAATGATGTATCTTTAATCCAAACTTGGTAACAGACAAAATTTGCAAACCGAAAAAATTATTTTAGGCATTGATCCGGGTACGACTATCATGGGATTTGGTATGATCCAGGTGGTTAAAAATAAAATGCAATTTATGCAATTGCATGAATTGCAATTAAAAAAATATGACGATCATTACTTAAAATTAAAGTTGATCTTTGAACGTACCATTGAATTAATTGACACCTACCATCCGGATGAAATTGCCATTGAAGCCCCGTTTTTCGGTAAAAATGTACAATCTATGCTTAAATTAGGTAGGGCGCAGGGAGTTGCGATGGCTGCCGGACTTAGTCGGCAAATACCTATTACCGAATATTCTCCTAAAAAAATTAAAATGTCAATTACGGGTAATGGTAATGCCAGTAAAGAGCAGGTGGCTAAAATGCTACAAAGCCTTTTACATCTAAAAAGGCTTCCAAAAAATTTGGATTCTACAGATGGCCTTGCCGCGGCAGTTTGCCATTTTTATAATATGGGTCGGGCGGATGTCGTAGGTAAAAGTTATACCGGTTGGTCTGCATTTGTTACCCAAAACGAGAAGCGGGTAACTAAACGAATTCAACCTAAAAAGTAATACATTTATTTACTAAGAATTTGGTTAGATGCCTGTACCAACACCCTTTATTAAACAAAAAGAATTCGGAATTTATATCCATATCCCTTTTTGTAAACAAGCTTGCCACTACTGCGATTTTCACTTTTCGACTACCTTAAAACATAAAAGCCAACTAATAGTTGCCTTATGCAAAGAAATCATCCTTAGAAAAGAAGAAGTAGCTCCTAAAAGTGTTGTCGAAACGATTTACTTTGGAGGAGGAACACCCAGTGTACTCGAAATAGCCGAATTAGAAGAAATTTTACATACAATTTATAAGCACTATAAAGTTTTGCCAGAAGCAGAAATTACACTGGAAGCTAATCCGGATGATTTGGCTACAGATCGCTTTACATCTTTTAAAGCTATAGGGATTAATCGATTGAGTATCGGCATTCAGTCTTTTTTTGATCAAGATTTAAAGTTGATGAACCGGGCGCATAACGCTCAGGAAGCACGCTCTTGTTTACAAAATGCAAAAAAACATTTTGATAACATTTCTATAGACCTGATTTACGGCATCCCCGGTATGGACAGTAACCGATGGAAAGAAAATCTGCATCTGGCACTCTCTTTAAACATTCCCCATATTTCAAGTTATGCCCTGACGGTAGAACCCAATACAGCACTATCTACTTTTATTAAAAAAGGAATTATTGCCCCGGTTGAAGATGAACTGGCACAAGAACACTTTGAAATCCTGGTAGCAACTATGGAAACCGAAGGGTATACCTATTACGAATTCTCTAATTTTGGGAAACCTGGGTATTTTAGTAGAAATAATACCGCTTATTGGCAAGGTAAACCTTATCTGGGCATTGGGCCTTCGGCACATTCGTATGATGGGCATATCCGTAGTTGGAACATTAATAACAATAATACCTACATAAAATCTTTAGACGAAAACACAATCCCCCGGGAATCAGAAAGATTAAGCAATACGGATAAGTATAATGAATATATTATGACCGGATTACGGACGATCTGGGGTGTTTCTTTGGATAAAGTAGAGAAAGATTTTGGAGAAAAATATAAAACCTATCTCTTACAACAAGCCGAAGAACATCTTCAAAATCATTTGTTATTTCTTGACGGAGATACTTTATCCGTAACCAAAAAAGGAAAATTCTTAAGTGATGGGATTGCCAGTGATTTGTTTTTAATTAACCTAAAAGAATAGTAGTATCTAAAAGCAACGCTTTTGCAGTTCTGACATCATACTAAAAACTACTATGATGAAGATAATTCCTGCCTTTTATATGTTAGTGACTTCCCTTTGTGCCACCTTGTGTTGTCCTGAAGAAGATGATAATAATTATGCTTTTGGTTTTGAAGAATTTGTCAACAATGATATTATTGAAATTAATAACAGTAAAAAGAAATATAAAGTAGGAGATACTATTTTTGTTAATGTAACAATAAAAAATAGGCAAGTAAATAATCTAGGAGACCAAATTTTTCTTTCTGATTATTCCGCAGGAGGAGAGTCCCCTTCATTATTTCAATACCAGTTAACATTATTAAAAGAAAATGCTTTTAACACTATCTCCCAAATTCCTATTTTATCTGAAGATATTGTAATTAAAGAGGGTTCTGTAGAATCTTTTGGGAAAGATGGAATTTCACAATTAATAATTCAAAGTTCTTACAACGGAGAAAGTTTTAGCAGTACATTTGGTTTAATTTTAAAAGGACCCGGAAACTTCTATATTGCAGATGCCTTCCGAAAGGATGGAACCGTAGAATTATCGGGAAGGGATTTTATAGACTTCTCTCCTAATATTCGATCTGTTATTATAAATGCCGATGCTGAGGGTAGATTTGCGTTTACTGTTATGCCTTAATTAACCTTTAGAATTTTTTAAAACCTAAACCTTCTTTGTAAAGAAAACGCGAAAATCTTTACATACCCTTCTCCTTATATAAAGAAAATACAAAAATCTTTACATAACAACTTTCTTATGTAAAGAAAACGCGAAAATCTTTACATACCCTTCTCCTTATATAAAGAAAATACAAAAATCTTTACATAACAACTTTCTTATGTAAAGAAAACGCGAAAATCTTTACATAACAACACACCTTTGTAAAGAAAATTTGATTTTCTTTACATAACAAATCCAAAAAATGGAACCTGTTACTCCTTGGGAACTTACTTTTCTTCCTATTCAGGAAGACCTGGAAACTAAAAAGGTGCTTAAAAAGTTACCGGGTGTTCATGCCGCCCTGGCAGAATTAAAAGGTTTTGCCGCTTCTATACCTAATCAATCCATTTTAATAAATACATTAGGCTTACAGGAAGCTAAAGACAGTTCGGCTATAGAAAATATTATTACCACTCACGATGATTTATACAAATCAGAATTGCAATTTAACCAGATTGAATCTCTGGAAACCAAAGAAGTTCAGAACTATAAAAAAGCGCTGCAAGTTGGCTTTGACCTGATTAAAAAAAACGGGTTATTAACTAATGCTACTATTTTAAAAATACAGGAAGCCCTTGAAAATAATAATGCGGGGTACAGAAAATTACCGGGTACCACCTTAAAAAATCAAAAAACAAAAGAAGTTATCTATACGCCACCTCAAGATAAAAACAAAATTGTTGCCTTAATGGATAATCTACAAGAATTCGTTAATAATAATGACTTGTCCGACTTAGATCCTATTGTTAAGATGGCGGTTATCCATTTTCAGTTTGAAAGTATTCATCCCTTTTATGATGGTAACGGGAGAACAGGTCGGATTATCAATATTTTATACCTCATTACCCAACAACTTTTAAACCTACCAATACTATATTTAAGTAATTTTATTATCAAACATAAGTTGGATTATTATTCCTTGTTACAAGAGGTAAGAGAAACTAATCACTGGGAAAACTGGTTGCTTTTTATGCTAGAAGGGGTAGAAGAAACGGCTAAAGATACCGTTCGCTTAATCACTGATATGAAGCAATTAATGGCAAGCTCAAAAAAACAATTGCGTGACAATTATAAATTTTACAGTCAGGATTTATTAAATAATTTATACCGACATCCTTATACCAAAATAGATTTTATAGCCGAAGATCTCAAAGTTTCCCGGTTAACTGCGGCAAATTATCTCAATACACTAGCAAAAGACGGTGTTTTGATCAAACAAAAAGTAGGGACTGCAAATTACTATATCAATCAACCCTTATTTAATTTGCTAACCCAAAGATGATCACTACGTTTCAACATAAAAATAAAAAATATACGGTAGATCTCAATCAACCTCTGGATATATCTATACCTGTGAAAGCCACCGAAGAAAGTGTAAACGCTTGGTATATCTTGCCCCCGGAGATCAAACCCGTCCGCGATCAGGATTGGGTTGCCAAAGTATCAGAAGGAGCAGCCGTAAACTTTAATAACATTCATTTTAACCCTCATTCACACGGTACACATACCGAAAGTCTGGGGCATATTACCCCTACTTTTTATGATATAAATCAGACCTTAACAACCTATCATTTTATAGCACAATTAATAACTATAAGTCCTGTAAAAGACCAGGAGGATTTTATAATTACTGAAGAAATTCTTACCCAACATATTAAAGAAATTCCGGATGCCCTAATTATCCGAACGCTTCCCAATCCTATTCAAAAAAAGTCAAAAAACCATTCGCATACCAATTGGCCCTATCTTACCCAAGCAGCAGCCCGGTGGATTTGTAAGCAAAATATAAAACACCTGTTGATCGACCTTCCATCTGTAGATAAAGAAAAGGACGACGGAAAACTGGAGGCGCATAAAGCTTTTTGGGGATTTCCGGATCAATTACGTAAACAAGCTACGATTACGGAGTTGATTTATGTAGAAGATACCATTCCGGATGGGATTTATTTACTTAACTTACAAGTAGCTCCCATTCAGAATGACGCGGCACCCAGTCGCCCACTTTTATATAAAATTTTGGATACCTTATGAAAAAAATAATACAATTAGAAGAAATAGCCATGATGTTATTAGGTATTTATGCCTTTACCTTTCTTTCTTATCCCTGGTGGTTGTTTGTCTTATTATTTTTAGCCCCGGATATAGGAATGATTGGATATCTGATTAACCCAAAAATCGGGGCCGGGGTATACAATCTTTTTCATCATAAAGGGATAGCCGTACTTTTATTCGTATCTGGTGTTTTTTTTTCGATAGAATTTTTACAACTTGCAGGCTGTATCCTTTTTGCACACGCTTCCTTTGACCGGATAGTGGGGTACGGACTTAAATACCAAGATAGTTTTCATCATACCCATCTTGGTACCATTGGTAATAAAAAATAAATGGAATTACTATTTACAGGATTAGCTATAGGGGCTGTTATCACCTTTTTTGTGTTTAACCGGTTTAACCGTGCTCATAAAAAAGCCCAAATTGAAAAGCAATCCGTTGTATTGATAGAAAAGATGCGAAATGTTTGTAAACTAATTGCCGTAGAAGGGGACTTTGCTGAAATCTATCATTATAAAAGTGTACAGGATAAATTTATCAAACTTTTAATTGGTCAAAAAAAAGCATTAATCTTAATTGATGCTAAAGCCCATGTAGGTTTTGACCTGACCCAGATTAAAATTGATAGTGATACGGAAAGTAAGAAAATAATTTTAACCCATTTCCCACAACCCAAATTACTTTCTATAGAAACAGATTTTAAATATTACGACAAGCGTGAAGGTTGGTTAAACCCCTTTACCTCTTCTGACCTTACGGAGATCAACCGGGAAGCTAAACAACATATCATCGATAAAGTCCCGGATAGCGGCCTTCTGGAATCCGCAAAAACCGAAGCTTTAAATGCTATTCAGATTATGGAAACCCTGGCAAGTTCTATCGGATGGACCTTAGATTATAATGCCTTAAAGCAAGTAGAAGTAAAAACACCTAAAAAACTGGAAGCCTAATTAATAGCTATGAACATCGAAGAATTCAGAACCTATTGCCTTTCAAAAAAAGGAGTGACCGAAGAATTTCCTTTTGACGAAGTAACCCTGGTTTTTAAGGTAATGAATAAAATGTTTGCTTTATCAAAATTAGACCGTATACCTTTTCAATGTAATTTAAAATGTGATCCTGATCGTGCTTTGGCTTTACGCGAAGAATTTACAGACATTCAACCGGGCTATCATATGAGTAAAAAACACTGGAACACTATTGTAGTATCTCCTGCCCTTCCCCATAAATTACTACCGGATTTAATAGATCACTCTTACCAGCTAGTCGTTGATAAACTAACCAAAACTCAAAAAGAAACCCTTAAAAAGCTATAAGCATTCTCAACACTTTGAATACACCACAATCCTTTTACCAACAACGATTAGAAAATTTTCGCAAAAAACTAAAAGAAGTTACCCGAACCTTACGAATTTCCAGTTTTATCCGCTTATGCTGGTTTTTTCTAGTTGCATTTAGCATCTACTTTTTTTATCCTTCCGTCCAGTATATTTTAATCAGTGTAGGCGTGGGTATTGCCGGGTTTTTATTCTTAATAACCAGACATAATCAAATTAATTACCAGAAAAAGAAAACATCCGCCCTGGTTAAAATTAATGAAAGAGAGTTAAACGTACTTGACGGAAATGTAGATCAACTACCTTCCGGAGAAGAATACGTAGACCCCATACATGCCTACAGTCATGATATTGATTTGTTCGGTAAATGTTCTTTTTTTCAATATCTTAACCGGACTAATACTCCGGAAAGTAAAGATATACTGGCTTTTTTACTATCCGAAAATAAGACGGATCATATTGCTATAAAACAGGAGGCTATTAAAGAACTATCCGAAAAAAAAGAATGGCGCCAGGACTATAGCGCTACCGCCTCCCTATTAAAAGCCGAAATTAAAGTACAAACCGTATTAACCTGGCTACAAAATTATAGAAGTTTTTTACCCGGTTGGATTGGGAAGTTTACGCTTGCTTTTTCAATCGCTTCCCTTCTTGTGATTACAGCTTGTATCCTTGAATTAATTAGCATGTCTTTTCTAACTATTTGGTTTTTTATAGGCTTAGGCAACACCGGAATTTATTTAAAAAAAATCACCGTAGTCTATAATCATGCGGGCAAAGCCAAAGAACTTTTTAATCAATATTACCAGTTAGTAGAAAGTATTGAGCAAACTACTTTTAAAAGCGAATTACTTAAAGAAAAACAAACCCAACTTCTCAACAAGACTGTAAAAGCATCCCAAACCCTAAAACGCTTTTTTAAAATTCTGGATGCGCTTGATCAGCGAAATAATATGATTTACGGAATCTTTGGAAACGCATTTCTGCTTTGGGATATCAAGCAGGTCAGTCATATAGAAAAATGGATAGCCTTACATAAAAATGATGTAGAAATATGGTTTGAATGCGTAAACTTTATTGACGCTTATAATAGTTTAGGAAATTTCGCTTTCAATCATCCAACATTTGTTTTTCCTAAAATTACAAACAACTCCGAAGTAATAAACGCGCAAGATTTAGGACATCCGTTACTATCTCCGGTGAAGAGGGTAGATAATAATATCATCATAAAAAACAAAGAATTTTTTATTATTACCGGGGCAAATATGGCAGGTAAAAGTACCTTTTTAAGAACAGTAGCCTTACAGATTGTGATGTCAAATGTGGGTTTACCTGTTTGCGCTACTTCCTGCACCTATAGCCCTACCAAGTTGATTACTAGTATGCGGACTTCGGATTCGTTAAGCGATGATAGTTCTTATTTCTTTTCAGAACTTACCCAATTAAAACATATCGTGGATGTATTAGAAAAGGATAATTACTTTATTATTCTTGACGAAATTTTAAAAGGGACTAATAGTAAAGACAAGGCGGAAGGCTCTAAAAAATTTGTAGAAAAACTGGTAAGAACCCAGGCTACCGGCATTATTGCCACGCATGATTTAAGCCTATGTAAAATCGCAGAAGAAATACCCGTGGTCAAAAACAAATATTTTGATGCCCAGATCATCAATGACGAATTGTATTTTGACTATAAATTTAAAGAAGGTATTTGTCAAAATATGAACGCCTCTTTTTTACTCTCAAAAATGGGAATTGTATAACGAAGTTGACACAGGAAAAACGGAAATACTTTTCGTTTATAATTAAAAGATGCCAATAAAACGAACTAAACCTTATACAACTAAAGTGTTCTTATTTGACAAAACTAACAATATCATGGTAATCAAACAAATCCCCAATTTTAAGAATCTG
Source organism: Aquimarina sp. ERC-38 (assembly GCF_026222555.1). Lineage (NCBI taxonomy): Bacteria > Pseudomonadati > Bacteroidota > Flavobacteriia > Flavobacteriales > Flavobacteriaceae > Aquimarina > Aquimarina sp. ERC-38. The sequence goes on from NZ_CP098511.1 coordinate 827,229, forward strand.
CTGACTTTGCGTATCTATTAATACCGATGTAGGGGTTGAAATTACCTGGTATGCTTCAAAAATGGGTGCTCCGGCATCAAGGATGGTAAAATTATACTGGTTATCAGATAGCATTTTTTTATTGTCCGTAACAGAAGATTCAGTTTGTAATACTAATACTGCTACTTCTTCCGGGTTTTGAGAATCAAATTGGTTGATATAAGGGTAAAACTCTTTACAGGTATCACACAAAGCCGAAGAGAAAATAAGTAAAATCTTGGGTTTTTTAATATCTTCCAGAGATACGGCTTTATTATTTTGATCATATAATACAAAATCCTGAGCAGTCGCTCCTACTTTAGGTTGTATCTCGTTGAGTTCTTTAACGAATTGTTCTTGTTTTGATAAGGGTGTAGCATTAGATCTTTCTTCTATTTTGTCTTTAAGGTAAATAAAATTAGCATTTAATTTTTGAACCTGAATTGCATTAAAAATACTCAATCCTAAAGCCACTACAAGCAGAAGAATAACAATAAGAATAGTACGGTTTGAATTCATCACCATAAATTAGTAAAAAAGGCTGCCGGAAAAGTACTCTTACTTTATATACCATTTTGAATTGAAGTGTTAAATAATATCAATTACTATTACTTGAAATTCAAAATGACCTACATTCAAGTTATAAATGCAACAGTTTGGGTTTTGTTGATAAAAGTTGCGTATACCTCATTGGGTGTTTTATACCCGAACCTTTTCCTAGGCCTATTGTTTAAAATGTTTTCTACTTTCTCTACCGCTTCCTTAGTTATCTCTGCAAAGCTACTACCTTTTGGGAAATACTGCCTTATCAGCCCGTTGAGGTTTTCATTGGCACCCCTTTGCCAGCTATGGTAGGGTTTTGCAAAGTAGAAATCAATGTCAAGCTCCTCTGCTATTTCCTGATGGTTTGCAAACTCCTTCCCGTTGTCACTGGTAATAGTTTTAATAAAGGGCTTCCAATCTTCCAGTAGTTCTTCCGTTTTCACCTGGACTTCCCGGGCTGATTTGTTTTCTATATGTCCCATCCTTAGCATCCCTGTAGCCCTATCGTTTATAGTGACAAGGGCACCTCTATGGTCTTTACCTATCACCAGGTCAATCTCAAGGTCACCTATCCTTTCTTTTTTGTCTACTACCCGGGGGCGTTCTGTTATGTCCCTTCTATTAGGGATGCACCCCCTACCTGCTTGCTTACCGCCTCTTTTCTGGTACTTCCTTCCCTTATTACGCAAACAAAGGTATGTTCTCCCGCCTGCTTTCTTATCCTGCCATATAAACTGGTAAATACGTTCATGCGATACACAAGGGGTCCCCTCTAGCATAGCCCTTCCTTTGATCTGTTCCGGGCTAAGGTGGTCTTGAAGCCCATCACAAACAAGCTTCTCCATGGAAGGGGTAAAAACCTTATGCTTTGTTTTATCCTTATGGCGTTTTTGGGCTTTTCTTTGGGCTAGCTCAGCATTGTACTTCCCACTTCGGTGATCAGCATTGCGTCCTACTTCCCTATATATAGTAGAGCGATCCCGACCCAACTGTTCTGCTATTTCCTTTTTAGGGGTTTTAAGTTCTAAAAGCGCTGATATTTTGTACCTTTCCTCCAGCGTTAAATGTTCCATATTCTTTAAGTTTTCCAACCCAAAGGTATGAGATTTTTCGCCGCCCCCACCATAGTTTTAGCCCTAGGGCTAAAACTATGGTGGGGGCTTTTTATCAACAGATAAACTGTTGCATTTATGTGTTGAATCTAAGTGACGATAATAAAGACTTTCCTACAACAGCCTTTTTTGACCTGTTAGTTAAAATTTAATTTCTTACTATAACCTGGATAGTTGATTCTTTTTGGTTTCCATTAGCATCTTGAGCTACTAATTTAAACGTATGATTTCCTGTATTTAATCCGGTAGTTTCCTTTCTGGAACCATTCCCCCATTCATAAGGTGCTACCCTTTCCGTTCTAATAAACTTACCATCAATGTAAAGGCTAACTTGCTGAATATTTCCAGAAGTTTTGGCTTTAATATAAAAGTTAGTATATCCTCTGTTCAAAGTAGTATTTCCGGAAGGATTGGCAAAAGAGATGGTTCCGTTAAAGTTATTACTTCCGTTAGCAGTTTTTACCGTAAAGGTTCGGGTGATGGTTCTTACCGCTCCTTTATTATCTTTAGCTTCTACCTTTAAAATATGCGAACCTTTAGATAAACCTAAAGTCTCAGAAGCATTAGCTCCTTCTCCCCATCGGTAAGGCGCATTTTTTTGTACTCTTATCAGCTTATTGTCCATATATAATTTTACTTCGGTAACGGATCCGTCACTATCCGAAGCATTAACGGACACTACCATTTTAGTATATCCCTCTTTAAAAGTAGCATTGTTAAAAGGTGTGATAAAGGAAACTGACGGAATTTTATTATTCCCATTGTTACCGTTTCCACCTAAATTCCATTTTGGTCCTTTTCTAGAGTTACATTTAATCCCGGTACCCACTACTCCCGGGCATAACACTTCATCGGCATGTTTCTGTCCGTTTGCAAAAATTGTTTTATCTCTGTGAGCAGGTTCATGTCCGCATTGTACGGTATTATAAAAGACTTTTTTACCATTTCCATTCAGAGCTTTTTGCATTTCCTGCTTCATAGCTTCACAGATACTGCGAACCGTTCTATTACCTACTTTTACCTCTCCGATACCATGATCGTAGGTACTTCTACAATAACATTTACCATTTACCGAAAAACTATCTGCCCAACCCTTATTGGTTATCTTATCAGCTAAGGGGTTACTGGCTTTATTATCAGAGACATCAGTAGTAGTCTGGCCATCTGAAAATTCTTCTACGGAGCAACTGGTTAAAATAAATCCGCTAATGACTAAAAGAAGGAAGACCTTCTTTAAAATTTGGTGAGATTTCATAATTATGATTTGTGTTTATTCTAATAAATTAACGTCTAAACTACGAAAATAGTACTAAACACCTTTATTTTATAAAAATTATTTATTTTTAAGCTAAAATAACCCCTAATCAATACGAATCTTTCCCTTAAAAAAATTTGGATATAAAATGACTGTATTTAAGTGTTACTCTCTTTTTTCTATACTACATCATTTCTTAATTAACTGTAAAAAAATCAGCTATCATTTTTGTAAAAATGATAGCTGATTGTTAAAAATTATAGCTAAATAAATATAAAATGAAATAGAAGATTTAATCCCTAATTTTGACTTTAGAAACCCCATTTTCTGTAGTAATACTTATAGAAGAATTACCTTTAGAATTTTCTATGATCTCAAGTGCTTTTTGTTTATTGATCTTCTTTCTTTTGTAGTAAAACGTAGTATTTTTTTCTTCCATTCTACTAATCATTGATTGATGATCACTTGCCATTCCGGATGCATGTCTTATTGCATGCATTGCTTTTGCTTTATGGTGTCTTGCTTCTATGGCCGCTTTCATAGCTTGCTTTCTAGCTTTTTGAGCAGCTTTTCTAGCATGCTTAGCTGCTTCTAACGCTGCTTCTCTGGCACGCATTCCTTCTTCTTTAGCCTCCATAGCATGTCTTCTTGCTTCTTGTGCCATTTCCATTGCATGCCTTCGCGTTTCTACCGCAGCTTCTCTTGAATGTATTCCCGCCTCCCGTGATGCTTCCATAGCACTTCTTGTAATTTCTTCTAGTTGCTCATCAGAAATAAGTTTTTGCTCATGTAAACGTTCCAAATTTTCTCCAATCTTTTCCATGGCTCTTTCTAAACTTCTTTCTATTTTATCATAGTCTACGCTACCCATTGCATTTTCAACAATTTCGTCCAGGTTGTCCGGTATGGCATCTATATCGCCTATGATCTGTATATCATCAATTTCAGGTGGCGTAGGAGGTTCCGGTAATTCTATATGCTCAACGCCGATAGATTCAGGAGCTTCCGGGGGTTCAGGTAAATTCATAGCTTCATTTTCCGCAACCTTAGGCGGTACCGGTGGAGGTGTAGAAACTACGGGAGGTGATGGCAAAGAAACAGCTAAGTTATCATCAAAATTAACGTTGTCTATCCCAACTATTAAGGTTGAAGGGGCTTTGGTTTTTTTCTTTTGTTCTTCAGACATGGCATAATAAATACCCTTCATTTCTTCCACTTCTTCAAAACCTAAAGTCGTATTTCGGTTTTTCTTGGACTTTTTACTATACTTTTTGATCCATTTATGGTAGGTTTTAAAATCTTTTGGTGATACACCGTCTTGAAGCGGAATTTCTTTAATACTAGTTGCGCTAGCCTTAATTGCTTCAATACCTTCAGGAGGTATGACTTTTACGATTTCTTTTGCCTTCAAGCTTTCGGTAAAAAATAAAAAGCACAGAACCAACATAGGGATCATGGCTAAAAGTCGTAAAACTGTTCGTTTTTTAGAAAAATGAGTGGTCATCATTTGTAATCTTTTTTTAGTTAATGAATAATTAAGGGAATTGGACAAAGCAACCTGATAAGAATGCTCCGGATAGGTTACTAATAAGTCTATATAGCTTTTCAGCGAAAATTGATGTTTTAAAACACTTTGGTCAGCCAGAAATTCATGGTTTAACTTCATAGATTTTCTAAAGAATAGAAGAAAAGGATTGAACCAAAAAACAACCTGTAGAATTTCTAATAAAAGGATGTCCCAGGTGTGTCTTTGAACTACGTGTGTTTTTTCATGAAACCAGACTTCATCCGGAATTTGTTGCTTATAAAAATCTTTGTCCCATACGAAAATATAAGACAAAAATGTAAATGGAACCGTAGGCTTTGCTAGTAAAACATTAGTGTGTCCAACATCCTTTTGTCTCTTATGATTTTTTATTTTCTTTCTTATACCAATCAGTGACCCAACAAACCTGCTTCCGAAGATTAAAACTCCAATCCAATATATATACCATACGTACTTTATCATTGAAAAATCAGTACTTTTACTTACCAGTTCCGTATTTTCCTCCGGTATTGACTGCATTTGACCTACGTTACTTTCTACTAAGGGTAATTGCTTGATAACAGGGGTTGCCTGTATATAAATAGTTTTAGGATAGGTAATAGATACGGTAGGCAGGTAAAAAGAAAGTAGCAAACTCCCCAATAAGTAATACCTTTTAAACTGATGAAATTTTAGGTTTTCAAGGAATAATTTGTAACATCCCCAGAGTACTCCTAAACACAATATGCTTTTGATTACGTACATTACTTTTTCTTTTTTTCTATGGCGGAATCAACGATTTTTTTTAACTCTTGTAGTTCATCTTCAGAAAGATCGGTTTCAGTAGTAAAAAAAGAGGCAAATTGTGAAGCAGAATTATTAAAAAAGTTTTTAATCAGTCCGTTTACATGTTTTGAAAAATAATCGGATTTTTTTACCATAGGATAATATTCCCTTGATTTTCCAAAAGTAGTATAACCTACAAAACCCTTATCGCTCATTCTTTTTAGTAGCGTAGCAATAGTAGTGGTTGCCGGTTTAGGTTCGTCATAAGCATCCAGAAGGTCTTTCATAAAAGCTTTTTCCTTTTTCCAAAGGAGTTTCATTAATTTTTCTTCCGTTTTAGATAATTGCATTTGCTCTACATTCTTAGAATTAACTCTACAAATGTAGAATTAAAAATGGAATAAACAAATTAATCCCCTATTTTTATTTTGTGAAGTTTACTTTTTAGGTAATGGACAAATAGTTAATTAGATATACCAATTAAAGGTAACACTCTATTTTTTAGGGTACTAAATAATTAGATTAACTATCAGTGTCCGGTAATATTACATAAAATTCATAAAGCATACTAAAATAAGGTGATCCCAAACTTTATAGTATTCGAAGGCTAAATTTTTTTACTTTTTAAAAGCAATTTGTTTTTTAACGTGAATAATCTTATTAAATCGATTTTCAACATTATGATACTTAGTCTTGATTCTTGGTTCTAGAAGCGATAGCGATCTTGATTCTTTAACAGATAACAATCAACCTATCCCCCTACTTCCTGATACAAAGCCGTAAAATACTGATAGAAATAAGGAATGGTTTCTATACCTTTTAAATAGTTCCAAACCCCAAAATGTTCATTAGGTGAATGAATCGCATCACTATTAAGGCCAAATCCCATTAATATGGTTTTACTTTCTAATTCTTTTTCAAAAAGAGCAACGATTGGAATACTTCCCCCGCTTCGTTGCGGAACGGGTTCTTTACCAAATGTGGTCTGATATGCTTTATGCGCTGCCTGATACCCAATATGATCTAATGGAGTAACGTACCCTTGCCCACCATGATGTGGAGTTACTTTTACCTTAACCGCATCGGGAGCTATGTTTTTAAAATGTTCTGTAAATAACTTGGTAATTTCTTTCCAGTCCTGATTAGGAACCAGGCGCATCGATATTTTTGCATACGCCTTGCTTGGGATTACCGTTTTGGCACCCTCACCCGTATATCCACCCCAGATACCGTTTACGTCTAAGGTAGGCCTAATAGCATTACGCTCATTGGTTGTATAGCCTTTCTCTCCGTAAACTACATTAATCTGCAAGGCTTCCTTATATTTTTGTAGGTCAAAAGGTGCCTTTGCCATAACAGATCGTTCTTCTTCTGACAGTACTATGACCTTATCGTAAAATCCGGGTATGGTAATGCTATTATTCTCATCATGAAGGGATGCAATCATTTTAGTTAAAATATTAATAGGATTGGCAACAGCTCCCCCGTACAACCCACTGTGTAAATCCCGGTTAGGACCAGTAACTTCTACTTCTACATAACTTAAACCGCGCAACCCGGTGGTGATGGACGGAATATCTTTGGCAATCATTCCGGTATCGCTGATCAAAATCACATCATTTGCCAGCTTTTTTTTATTTGCTTTTACAAACGTGTCCAGGTTAGAGCTCCCTACTTCTTCTTCACCCTCAATCATAAATTTTATGTTGCAGGGTAGTTGATTCGTTTCAACCATAAATTCAAATGCCTTTACGTGCATGTAGAGTTGCCCTTTATCATCGCAAGCACCTCGAGCGTATATAGCACCATCAGGGTGTTTCTCCGTATTTTTAATAATCGGTTCAAAAGGAGGATGATCCCATAAATCCAAAGGATCCGGAGGTTGCACATCATAATGTCCGTATATCAATACGGTAGGTAAATGAGGTGCTACTATCTTTTCACCATAAACAATCGGATGACCTTTAGTAGAATGAATTTCGACCAAATCGCAACCTGCTTTTTGCAATGATTGTTCTACCGCCCCAGCCATGCTAATCAAATCTTGATGATATGCTTTATCAGCACTGATAGAAGGAACTTTTAGTAATTCAAAAAGTTCTTTTATAAAACGATCTTTATGTAAATCTATATACGAATCAACACTTTTCATATTTAAACGCTTAAGCTGGTAAAATAGTAAAGTTTTACAGTAAATAATTTGATTTAATACTAAAAAATAGGTTTGGAGATAAAGTGAATTCCTTTAGCATGATAGTTAGTACTTTACTAATAAAGTAGTTGATGCCATTTATAGTAGTTGTAAAAAACAAATTTTAAGGTAAACCTTATGATTCGATATTACTTAATTTAAATTTTTTGTTATAATTTTAATAATTGTCTCCCTTACTTACATAATTTTTAATAAAAATTACAAATGAAAATGGTAATTCATTAATTAACAATACTTTAATAATTACACACTTCTGAAATATAAAAAATAGGTTAATTTTAAGCCAAACACACAGATAATAAACTCTAAGAAACCTATGTTAGCCCACCAATACCTTTTGATCTCACCGTATTCTTTTTTACAACCTCATAAAAGCAGATTAAATCTGTAATTATTTGATTTTAAAAAGAGTAAATTACCCCAGACATTTTAATTAGTAATACGATCTTAAGCTGGGCTTATAGGAAATTAGCATCTTATTTTGTTTGTTGTACGTTCGTATTTAACATATTTATATTAATATAATTTTTTCACAATGAATCAAAACTTCTATTTAGGTAGTTTATTAAGAACTACACAATTTTTAAAACGATGGGGACTTCTCCTGTTACTAATTTCATCCTTTTCATATGTTGTAAAAGCACAACAAATGCGGATTGAACCCGGAGTTATTGTAACTTGTCCGGCAGATTTTGAAGCAAAGCATACTAAACATGGAATTCCTGAAATCCCTAATCCGGAGTTTAGGACAAAAATGAAGAAAAACGCTACTGCTGAATTTATTGTGACTTTTGGACCGGGAGCTTTAGCAAATCCGGAGGCCCAGGCTGCTTTTGAGTTTGCGCTGGATATTTGGGCAAATGAAATTGTTTCTTCAGTACCGATTCGGGTAACTGCTGATTTTGCTAGCTTTGCAAACCCTAGAACATTAGCGGCGGCAGGACCGACTTATGTAGTTGATAATTTTCCTAACGCCCCTGTGCCGGATGTTATTTACCCTGCTGCTTTAGCTAATGCCATAGCTGGTGAAGTATTAGATCCTAATCAAACCTCTGAATTTCGAGTAAGTTTGGGAGATGCCTTTAACTGGTATTTTGGGACCGATGGGAATCCCGGTCCGGGACAATTTGATTTTGTTACAGTTGCTCTACATGAGATAGGTCATGGTCTTGGATTTGTAAGCATAGATAATGTTGCTGGCGGAGTTGGTAGATTGTTCCCTACTAATCTTCCGAATTATGCAATCTTTTCTGAGTTTACGGTGAATGGTGACGGAGAACGTATTACCTCATTCCCTACCCCTTCAACTGAACTAGGTGATCAACTTACTTCAAATGACCTTTTTATTGATGGTCCTTTAACGGTAGCAGCACTTGGGGGTAACCCAGCTAAAATTTTTGCGCCTAACCCGTACCAAGGCGGATCGAGTATTTCACATTGGGATGAAGCTACCTTCCCGGCAGGAGACCCTAATTCTTTAATGTCTCCTCAAGTAGGCCAGCAAGAGTCTAACTTTGATATTGGTGCTATTACCCGTGGTTTCTTTCGCGATATGGGATGGGTCGTAAATGATGTTGTAATACCGCCACTATCAGTAGATCCTGATATGATTGAAGAAGAACTTTTTGTAGGTGAAGAGTTGCTCACATCAATTGCCCTAACCAATCAATCAGAAGAAACCCTTCAAGTTACAGGAAGTATTAAAAACGGAAGTTCATTTATAGATTTTACCGATGATCCGATGATTGAAATTGCTGCCTCAACTACGGATAGCCTACAGGTAACCTTAAATACTACAAATGCTGTAAAAGGAATAGTAAATGATACTATCGTACTTACCATATCTGGTATTGATGATCCTTTAGAAATACCAGTATCCCTTAGAATTCTGGACGGTACTGAAGCTCCGATCATTTCCGTTGACCCGGAATCCTTTGAAGAGACACTTATACAAAACACCGTACTTGTTAAAGACTTAACTATACAAAATCAGGGGGACGCACCTTTAACCTTTAATATTTCGGTTCAAGATGAAGATGGAATCGATGTATTTCCATCACAGGTAGCAAAAACCCAGTCTTTTATAAAAGAGAACGGATTTCAAAAAGTTACCCTGAACCAGCAGACAAGTGGTAATTCTATGACGAAAATGGTAGCTCCATCATCAAATAGTATGAATCAGATTGCTACTAGTTTATATGCAACTGATTTTGAAGATTTTACACCAGGAAATATCAATGGTCAAATGGGTTGGTTAAGCCGGTTTGACGATAACTGGATAATAAGTGATGAAAATGCTAAGGAAGGTTCACTCCATTTCAGGGGTATATCAGATGGACTTGGTACAAGACTCGGTGCTATTCCTTTGGCTGTAAGCCCAATAGTCACACCTTTTGACGATTTATACACTGCTTTCTCTGCGGATATTAACATTAATAGTGGAGGAAATACATGGGAGGTTATACCACAAAGTGTAGCTGAACAACTTATAGTAACTAGTGTAATATTTAATCCTGATAATACGATTGATATTCTAAACAACGACGGAGCTGATGGAGAATTGATACGTATTCCTCAAACTACTCCCGAAGGTTATTTTAAACTTTTAATTGAAGTATCAGGACCACGTAATGAGTTCCAGGTATTTTTTGATGATGAGTTAGTATTTACCGGCATCCCTTTTGCTTCTTTTATCGACCAGGTTGCCTTAATATCAGATATGATAGAAGAGGGAGGAACCTTAGATATGGATAATGTAGAAATTACTGATTTCAATGAGGATGCTTTTTTCGTTTCAGTTGCCCCTGAAGCTGGAAGTGTTGCTATACAGGATTCTACTACGGTAAATGTAATCTTTAATAGTAGAGACTTAGACCCTGGTACCTATATGGCAAATTTAGAAGTAACCAGTAATGACGCTGATAATAGTCCTATTGACATTCCTATTACAATGACAGTAGTTAAGCCTCCTACTATTAGTGTAAGCCCTGATTCTTTAAGCGTGGCAATTAACGTTGAGACGGACAATCCGGCAATTAAAACAGAAATTCTAACCATCACTAATTCCGGTCAAAGTCCTTTAGAATACAATGCAGCTATTGGTGAAAGTGATGTTCAATTTGCTGCCATGGCTGAAAAATCAAATAAAATTCTTAGCCAGTTAAACCTCAAAGATTATGGTGTGGGTAGTACAGGAAATGCCACGTTACGTAAAAGTAATACTACTTCTTCACCCGTCGCAAATTTAGAATTAAAGAATCTGGAAGAAATTACAGATAGTATATTTTATGATTCCGGTGTAAATGTCACTTCTACTTTTGTAGGTAGTGATGATGCGACAAGAGCATCTTCTACCGCTGTACGTTTTGACGTAGAGGAATTTTTTACCTTAACAGCTATTCGCAACGCGTTTAGAACTGAAGATGTAGAAGAACCCGTTGTTATTTTAGAAATTTATAAAGGCGGAACCAATCCTAACGAGGGAGAATTACTACTTACGCAAGCCGTAGAACAAACAAGTGAAGAGGGGATATTTGCGCTGGAAGAACTGATAGAATCCTTACAATTTAAGGCTGGCGAAAGTTTTTGGGTAGTTCATAAGTATCCGGTTGGCATTTTATTTCCGGCAGGTTTTGACGAGAATGGTATGCAAAGAGAAGGTGCTAATCTCTTTAGTCTTAATGGTGGAACTGACTGGGATATTGAAGTTCCCGATGATTTCATTTTCTTAAACAGGGCTTTAGGTACTACAATTCCACCAGCAGTACTTGTAGAACCTGCTAACGGGACTGTGGCGCCGGGCGCTACAGAAGAAGTTACGGTTACTTTTAACGCTACTGGACTTGCAAACGGCACCTATAATACTCCTATAGGAATTACTAGTAATGATCCGGTTACCCCTGAAGTAATAGTTCCAACTACCCTTGAGGTTACAGGACAAACTAATAATATTGTCGTAGAAGAAGAAGTCTTGTTTTACAACAATGTATTTGTAGGAAATCAAGCTCGCCAAACCGTAACTATTATTAATGACGGGTTAGGAACACTTACTATTGCAGAAATAAGTACGGATAATGATGATTTTACGGTTTTTAGAGAGAGCGCTGTCATTGGTGCAAAAGATTCTCTATCTGTTACGGTTACCTTTAATCCAAGCAGTGTAGGAAGCATCAACGGAATTCTATCTATTATAAGTGATGATGCGGATACCCCCCTCGTAGAAGTAATTTTAAACGGAGTAGGTGAAGAACCATCTGTAGCCGTTTTATCACCGGATCGTATAGAAGAAACACTTGAATCCGGAAGTACGACCACCAGCACGGTAACCTTATCTAATGAAGGAAACACTCCGTTAGTCTACTCATTTCCGGAGGTAGCTGCAGCTAACTTATTAAGTACTCCTGGTATTGTATTAAATAATACGAGTTATATCAATTACGCTACAACTAACGAAACAAAAGGAGCTGTTGATTCTCGCGCAGGCCATAACGTTATATTAGGAGCTGGTAGAGATGATGCTTTTGGATATAGATGGATTGATAATAATGAGATAGGAGGTCCTGTATATAATTTTCAAGATATTACTTCCACTGGGGAAGATATTACTCTTGATGTGGGTGGAGACGATACTTTTAATGCTCCTTTAAATTTTTCTTTTGAATTTTACGGCACTATGTATACTAACGTAAATGTACATGCAAATGGTTTTCTATCTTTTAACACAATAGAAACCGATTCTTTTATAAATCGTCAGATACCGGTTGATGATGCTGAAAATAACATCATTTCTGTACTATGGGATGATCTTGAACCTTTAGAGGGTGAAGGTTCTGTCCATTATCAAAGTTTTGAAGATAGGCTTATTGTACAATGGACTAATACACCACGCTTCTTTTTTCCTCTAGAGGAAACAGTAACGTTTCAGGTTGTTTTGTATAGTGATGGAAATATAGATATGTTTTATCAGGATGTGAGTACTGCAAGCTTCCGGAATAGTACCACAGTCGGTATTGAAAATGCAGACGGATCAGATGGAATACAAGTTGCTTTTAATACGGATTATATTGAAAACGGACTTGCCGTTAGATTTATTAAACCGGCTCTCGACCTTACCCCTTTTATTACTGAGATTGATAATATCTCAGGGGTGATAGCTGTAAACCGTTCCAGAAACTTTGAAGTTACCCTGGATGCTACTAACCTAACTGAGGGCGTTTATTTTGATGAATTAAGAGCCTCAACAAATTCCATAGATAAATCCCGAAGTACAGTACTTTTTGAACTAACAGTCGTAGAAGATGTTCTATCGGTAGATACAAATGTTTTAACGGGGAATGCAGGTTTTACGGTAAATAATCCGGTATCAGAATTAGCTAAATATCAAATTGGCACTCAGAAAAGTAATGCCTTACAGTTATCGTTAATGACTTTAACTGGTCAACAGGTGTATGGGGCTAAAGATTTTACCATAGATGCTTCCGGAAAAGGTTCTCTTGATGTTTCTGCACTTTCTAAAGGTATTTATTTATTAATCTTATCAGATGCTGATAAAAATGTACTGGGACAAAGAAAAATCGTAAAGAAATAAGAAAATAAGAATTCTTAGTACAGCTCTTATACTACAGAAAAAGCCACTTTGTTACTCTAAACAAAGTGGCTTTTTACTTATTTCAAATGTGAATATTAAATCGTAAAAGTTTAATTAACAATACTTTAATATCACTAAATTGTTGAAATATTAAAATTCCTTTACATTTAAAGCAAAGCACAAATTTGACAATTTCTAAAACTCTTTATATGGTTTACCCTACTTATTTAGCTACAAGTACTACTAAAATATTTTGTACCAATTAATTGATAAATATTAATTGGTCTGACTTTAATGTAGTAACTACTCCCCTCCTCTTTTAGATTACTGCATTCTTCTTATGTACAATTATGCAATGATAAGGTATTACCTTATCTGGTATCTACTATTCTATATACCCGCTACTTACTAACTTAAATTAAACACCATGAAAAAAAACTTCTACACAAGTAGTTTTTTAGGAACTATGCAATTCTTTAAAAGATGGGGACTACTCCTATGGCTACTATCCTTATTTTCTTATGTAACTCATGCACAAAAAGTAAAACATTACCCCGGGGTTATAGTAACCTGTCCTGCAGATTTTGAAGCAAAACATACAAAACACGGTATCCCTGAAATCCCGAACGCAAAATTGAAAAGTAGCTTAAAACAAAACGCTACTGCCGAATTTATTGTGACTTTTGGTCCGGGAGCCGAAGCTAACCCGCGAGCAAAAGCCGCTTTTGAGTTTGCACTGGATATTTGGGCAAATGAAATTGTTTCTTCAGTACCTATTCGTGCTTTTGTTGATTTTGCGACATTTGATGATCCTGGCGTCCTAGCTGCTGCAGGTCCTACCTACCTAAGCGTTGGTTTTCCTAATGCACCGGATCCGATTGCCTCTTATCCTGCCCCCCTTGCAAACGCATTAGCAGGTGAAACGCTTTTACCAGTAGAGTTGGATTATGATTTTACAGTCAGCTTAGGAGATGGTTTTGAATGGTATTATGGTACTGACGGTAATGCCGGTCCCGGGCAATTTGACTTTATCACCGTTGCACTACATGAAATTGGGCACGGACTAGGATTTTTAAATGTAAATTCAATTGGCTTTGATGGGTTAGGTACCTTAAGAGGATCAGATACCCCTGATTATTCAGTCTTTTCTAATTATATAGTAAATGGTAATGATGAAAGTATCAAAAGTTTTCCGGACCCTTCAGAAGAATTAGCAAATGAATTAACGTCTGATGACCTTTTTGTTAACAGTCCTTTTGCCGTTGAAGCCCTGGGAGGTACGCTACCTAAAATATATGCACCCTTTCCCTATCGGGTCGGTTCGAGTATATCTCATTGGGATGAGGATGCATTTCCTGCTGGGGATCCTAATTCATTAATGACTCCTGTGGCTAATACACAAGAGTCTAATTTTGATATTGGTAATATTACCCGGGGCTTTTTTAGGGATATGGGCTGGGAAATTAATGGCAACTTTAATCCCGTAACATCTAATCCCAGTAGGATTAGTGAAGAACTTTTTGTAAATAATGAATTACAAATACCAATTACCTTAAGCAATCCCTTAGCAGAACCGGCAGAAGTTACCGCAAGTATCAAAAACGGAAGTGAATTTATAAGCATTACTTCTGAAACTAATTTTGAAATTGCACCGTCAGGTACTGATACTTTAAAAATTACCTTAAGCACTATAAATGTTCCCAAAGGTATTTTTAGGGATACTATTGTTCTTGCTACAGCAGGTTTTGATAATATTAGGGAAGTACCCGTATCACTTAGAATCTTAGATGGAACTGAAATAGCAGTACTTTCTATTGATCAGGACTCCTTAAATGAAACGGTAGATTTAAATAACACGGCGGTTAGAGAACTAAGTATACGTAATTTGGGAGATGACCCACTTACCTATAGTATTGCAGTTCAAGATGAAGATGGAAATGATGTTTTCCCCTTACAAGTAGCAAAAACAAAATCCTTTATTGAAAAAAACGGATTTAAAAAAATTACTCTGGATCCACCTACTAGTGGTAATCCCCTCTATCAAATGGTATATAACAAGGATAAAACTGCAAATCAGTTAAATTCCAGTTTATATGCAACGGATTTTGAAGATTTTGAACTGGGAAGACTTAACGAACAAATAGGTTGGTTTGCAGCATACGAGGATAATTGGGTCATAAGCGATGATAACCCAAAAGAAGGTTCTTTACATATAAGAGGAGAATCAGACGGACTGGGTAGTACCAGAGAATTTGGAGAACCATTAGCTATAAGTCCTAGGGTCACACCCGTCAGTAATGCATACACCGCTTTTTCAGCAGATGTCCAAATTCAAGGGGACGGAAATACCTGGCAATTATTACCACAAAATGCTACGGAAGGACTCGTAGTTACCCGGATTATTTTTAACCCTGATAAAAGTATAGATATCTTGAATTTAGAGAATGGAGGTGAATTAGTACGTATTCCTCAGACCGTTCCTGATGGCTATTTTAAGGTATCCATTGAAGTTTCAGGTATCCTTGAGGAATTCTCCGTATTTTTTGATGATGAACTTGTTTTTACCGGGATACCCTTTGGTACGTTTATGGAAGAAGTTGCCCTGGTATCTGATATGGCTGTAGCCGGGGGTACTATGGATGTTGATAATTTTGAAATAACTGATTTTAACGAAGATGGCTTCTTTGTATCAGTTGCCCCGAGGGCGGGAGAAGTAGCTATTGCTGATTCTACTGAGGTTAGGGTTGTTTTTGATAGCAGAGGCCTGGATAAAGGAGTATATACAGCAAATTTAAAAGTATCTAGCAATGATTCGATTAATAGTCCCGTTAACATACCTGTGAGTCTGACCGTAGCTTTACCTCCTACCATTGTCGTAACCCCGGATTCTTTAAATGTAGCTATCAATGTCCAAACAGACGTTCCGGCAGTTAAAACCGAGACTTTTACCATATCTAATGCTGGTGAAAGTCCTTTAGAATATACGACAGCTGTCACTGATGGTTCCGTCCAACTATCAGCTTTAGCGAATAAATCAAAAGCAATACTTGACGGATTAAACCTTAAAGACTATGGCTTAGGAAATACAAAAAAAGGAACATGGGCTAAAGACTACCCAAACAAACTATCTTCTTCTAAAACATCCGAATTAAAAAACCTGGAAGATATTACAGATAGTATATTTTATGATTCAGGCGAAAGTCTTATTCCTTTCTTATTCGGTTTTAGTGATCCTGATATACCGGTTTCTTCGGCTATACGTTTTGATGTCTCGGAATCCTTTACTTTATCTGCTATTCGTAACGGGTTCAGGGCTAATCTTGACGAAGATATCGTTGTCATTTTAGAAATTTATAAAGGCGGGAGTACTCCTAATGAAGGAGAACTACTACTCACTCAGGCAATAGAACAGGAAAGTGCTTTTGAGGTGATTATATTAGAAGAGTTAACCACAAAATTACAGTTTCAGGCAGGAGATTCATTTTGGGTTGTTCACAAATACCCAACAGGTGTAAGAAACCCGGTAGGTTACGATGATCTGGGTATTTTACGTGAAGGTGCAAACTTGGTAAGTTCTGATGGCGGAGCTAACTGGGTTGCCTTGCCAAGTTTTAATATTTACAATCGGGCATTAGGTAGTAAAGAGTCACTTCTAGTGATAGAACCATCAAGCGGTACTCTAGCTCCAAGAGCTACACAAGAAGTTGCTGTTACTTTTGCCGCCAGCAATTTTGCTAATGGGGTTTATAAAAACACTATCGCCATTAATAGTAACGATCCGGTGACCCCTCAAGCAGAGGTGCATACTACCTTAGAGATTTCGGGGCAGGTTAATGATATTGAATTACTGGACGAAGTAGTTTTATTTAATGATGTATTTATAGGGAGTACAAGTGAAAAAACTATCACTATTGTTAATAACGGATTAGGTAGCCTTACCCTAAATGAACTAAGTACGGACATTGAGGATTTTACGCTATCAGAACAGAGCGCTATCGTAAACTCAAAGGATTCGCTTGTGGTAAGCGTTACTTTTACTCCCCGTACTACTGGTAATATTAATAGTATTTTATCCATAAAAAGCGATAATGCAGATAACCCGGAGTTAACGGTTGTACTAAACGGGGTCGGAGTTGAACCTCCGGTAGCAGTATTGTCACCAGATGAAGTTAACCTAGAGGTTGAAGCCGGAAGTACGACAACCAGCACAGTAACACTAGAAAATGAAGGTAATGCTCCGTTAATTTATTCTTTTCCGGAGGTTGCGGTAACTAAATTATTAAATACTAAAGGTCTGGTACTTAATAATACCGGGCATATCGATTATGGAGTCACTAAGAGTTTAACTAAAGATGCGCTTGGCAGCCGTAAAGGCCATAATGTAGTTTTAGGAGCAGGATCTGACGATAATTTTGGGTACACCTGGATTGATAGTGATGAAGATGGAGGTCCCGTATTTAATTTTGAAGATATCTCTACTACAGGTATTGAAGTTACCTTGGATGTAGGTCTGGATCAATTTATAAATGTACCCTTACCTTTTACATTTGACTTTTATGGTTCAGAGTATACTGATATATACATATCCGAAAATGGTTTTCTTTCTTTTAACCAACCCGGTCCTACTAATGCTTTTAATGACCAAATCCCTTTTCCTGACGATGTCAATAATATTATTTCAGCAATGTGGAGTGATCTTGCAAGATTACCTTCGGGAAGTATGCTACATTATCAAAATTTTGACGATAAATTTATCGTACAATGGACAACGTTTGCCGAACTTTTCAGTAATCCTGATGAAAGTGTAACTTTTCAAATTGTTTTATATCCCGACGGTAATATAGATATTTTCTATGATGATGTATCAACTGCAAGATTTCTGGATATAGTTACTGTGGGCATTGAAAATACAAATGGTTCTGACGGGATACAGGTAGCTTTTAATACGGAATATATTAAAGATAACTTAGCTGTTAGATTTATCAAACCCGACGAAGGAGATGTTCCCTTTATCACCGGTATTAATAAAGCTACAGGAGCAATACCTGCTCAGGGCTCCGCAACTTTTACGGTTACCATTGATGGTACTGATTTAAGTCCGGGCCTATACTTTGATGAATTGGTGCTGTCCAGTAACTCCGTAGACAAATCCAGAAGTAGCACCCTATTTAATTTGACGGTGTTAGAAGCTAATACACTTACTGTAGATAGGAATGATTTTTTAAATTCCGGATTTAAGGTTAACAATCCGGTATCAGATGTCGCTATTTATCAAATCAGTAATCAAAAGAATGCGAGGTATCAGTTAAAGTTATTAACCTTAACCGGTCAGCAGATGTATAGTTCTGATGATTTTATACTGGATAGTTCCGGCAAAGGTTCTCTTGATGTTTCTAACCTTGCTAAAGGAGTGTACATATTAATACTGTCGGATCTAAGTACTAATATTTCTTCCCAAAAGAAAATTATTAAACAATAGCTGTTTTTTGTTTTTAAACAACTATTTAAGTTAGCCAAAGCCGTTTTGATGATCATATCAAAACGGCTTTTTATATAATTCTGTAATCATAACTAAACCAGAAAAACAAGTAAGTAAAGGAGTTTTCTCCTCAAACATAATTTTATTAGGAATATCTATAATTTCTATTGTTAAAATCATTAATTTATGAACCTTTGTTCATTTTTTACGAGCAAATGCTAAAAGTTTACTACTTTAGCCCTCTCATTCAAATGGCATTTTCAATTTAGTAACTATTGGTATTTTAACTTTTATACCTTATTAAGCGAATCTCTATTATTGTAAATATGATTTTACAACCACTGGAATAATAACAATCTTAAAATCTTCAAACTAAAATTGACTAGCCTGCCATAAGAAATGTATAGAAGGAAAACACTTTATATTGGATTAACCCTAGCTGGTATACTTTTTCAAATGTGGAGTTGCCAAGATGAAATCAAGGTAGAAGAATCAAAGTTGGTATTTTTAACCTTTAAAAATACATTAGCTATTGATAGAATAGATGCTCCTGTAAAAATTTCACGTGGTTTATTATTAAAAAATATAGATAGCCTGCCTGAAAATAATACGGTAGTATTAGTGGATTCTACAGGGTCTATTCTTCCTTTTCGATTAGAGGATGTGGATAATGATGGCAATTGGGATGAGTTTAATACTACCATGAATTTTAAAGCTAATGAGACTAAAAAGCTACAAGTCAAGGTAGTACCTTCTTATCAAGTTCCTACCTTTAAACAGCATACTAATATTCATTTTGGTAATGGTAAAAAAAGTGATAAGATATTTCAAATATTGTCTTATCAAAAAAAGCAAAAGCCGGGTAAAATAAATTCGTTATTCTTTTTAAATAGATCAAAAGGATCAGGTTTTTCTTATGTAGCTTTACACAAATTTAATACTATACATACAAGTATCACTAATACATTGTCGAATCCGGTAAAAGGAATCTATGAATAAACGGATAATAACTTTAGGTGAAGTTTTAATGCGATTGACCACGCCAGTTAGCGAACGGTTTTTACAAGCTCAAAATTATAATATTTACTTTGGTGGAGCAGAAGCTAATGTTTCTGTAGCTCTAGCCAATTGGGGTGTTTCTACCGCCCACGTCACCTCATTTCCTGCACATGATATTGGGCGGGCAGCCACTAATTATTTAAAACAACATGGAGTCGATACCTCATTTGTTTATACGAATGAAGGTAGAATGGGACTATATTTCCTAGAAAATGGGGTTATGCAACGTTCCTCCAAAATTATATATGATCGTTTTGATTCTTCCTTTTCAAAGTTAGATCCTGCTACCATTGACTGGGATCTGGTATTTAAAGATGCGGATTGGTTTCACTGGACAGGGATTACCCCTGCTGCCTCTGCCACCGCAGCCCAGATTTGCCTGGATGCTTTAAAAGCTGCTGAGAAAAAAGGAATTACTGTGAGTGGTGATATCAATTACAGAAGAAATCTTTGGCAATATGGCAAACAACCTTTGGATATTATGCCGGAATTAGTGAGTCGTACCCATGTGATTATTGCAGGCCTCACAGATTTTGAAAATTGTATGGATATTATAAGTGATGACTTTACGGATGCTTGTCAAAAAGCGATACAGGCTTTCCCTTCCATAGAAACCATTGCAAATACCCATCGCGAATCGGTATCTGCTTCGCATAACCGCTTAACGGGTATGCTTTATAAAAACGGAAAATTATTGACTTCCAAAACTTACGATATCAGCCATATCGTAGATCGTATAGGAGGCGGAGATTCATTTATGTCCGGTCTTATTTACGGCTTAATGAATAAAAATGATCAGGATGCTCTGGAATTTGCAGTGGCCGCATCAGTTTTAAAACATTCCATTATCGGGGATGCAAACCTGACATCTATTGAAGAAGTAGAACAACTAACCCATGGAGTGAACATAGGCAAACTCCTAAGATAATAAACATGAATAAAGAAGCAAGCTACATTATTGAAAATATGAAATCTACAGGGATGATCCCTGTATTTAACCATGCTAATATCGAAATTACCCAACAAGTGGTAGATGCAGCATACCAGGGAGGTGTCCGGGTTTTTGAATTTACCAATCGTGGGGCAAATGCGCTGGAAGTTTTTAAGGCTTTGAAATCCTATACTGAAAAGTATGAAGATCTTCTGCTAGGGATCGGAACTATATTTACCAAAGAACAAGCTGCGGATTTTATTGCAGCGGGGACAGACTTTATAGTATCACCCGCCTTAATTGATGAAGTTGCAGAAGAAGCTATAAAGCATAACATGGTCTGGATACCCGGTTGTGCCACACTTACTGAAGTTTATAAAGCCATTACCATGGGAGCAGCCGTCGTAAAATCTTTTCCGGGTAATGTCCTGGGGCCCGATTTTATAAAAGCAGTAAAGTCCGTTCTTCCGGAAGTACATATTATGCCCACCGGAGGCGTAAAACCTACCCGTGAAAACCTAAGCCAATGGTTTAATGCCGGAGTTTTATGTGTAGGAATGGGATCTCAACTATTTAATAAAGAGGATATTAAAAACAAAAATTACACCAAATTAAGTGCTGATATTACGAATGCAATTAATTTAATTAAAGAACTAAAAGGTTAATAGTATTGTTATCTACATAAAAAAGCCGTTTCACAAAGGTTATGAAACGGCTTTTTTATGTATTTCAACGACTTCAGTTCGAATATGAATAATCACTTGAATATTCCATCTTTTACCAATTATTCTACGTTTAGTACCTCCTCAATCTGCGGGGCATATTTTTTAATGGTCATTTCCACCCCGGATTTTAATGTCATCTGATTCACACTACATCCTACGCAGGCACCTTCCAGTTGTACTTTTACCCTTTTGTCATCTTCTATAGCTACCAGAGAAATATCTCCACCGTCACTTTTTAAAAACGGTCGGATTTCTTCTAGTGCTTTTTCCACATTCATCCTAAGTTCTTCTGTTGTCATCATTGTCTACTTTTTTACCGCAGCACATCCTGCCATAGTTGTTATCTTTATTGCTTCTGTGGGAGGCAACATATCATTTCTATTTACCACCTCGCGTACTACTTCTTTAGTAATTGCAGTAAAAGCTTCCTGCACTACCGAACTGGTTTGTAAAGCAGCAGGCCTACCTACGTCCCCTGCTTCACGAATCCCTTGTACTAATGGGATTTCACCCAGGAACGGAACTTCCAAATCTTCAGATAAGTGTTTAGCTCCTTCTTTTCCAAAGATATAATATTTATGGTCAGGTAATTCTTCCGGAGTAAAATACGCCATATTTTCGATAATACCTAAAACCGGCACGGCAATACTATCCTGTTGAAACATAGAGATCCCTTTACGGGCATCTGCTAAGGCTACCAGTTGCGGAGTACTTACAATAACGGCTCCGGTTATGGGTAAGGATTGCATAATTGACAGGTGGATATCTCCGGTTCCCGGAGGTAAATCCAGTAATAAAAAGTCCAGTTCTCCCCAGGCAGCATCAAAAATCATTTGATTTAAAGCTTTTGCCGCCATTGGCCCTCTCCAGACTACCGCCTGATTTAATTGTGTAAAAAATCCTATAGAAAGAATTTTTACCCCGTAACTTTCAATTGGTTTCATCTTAGAAGCACCATCTACCTTTACAGAGAGTGGTCGTTCTCTTTCTACATCAAACATGACGGGTATGGAAGGCCCGTAGATATCAGCATCCAGCACTCCGACTTTAAAACCCATTTCTGCCAGGGTTACGGCAATGTTAGAAGTAACTGTTGATTTACCTACCCCCCCTTTTCCGGAAGCAATGGCAACAATATTTTTAATTCCCGGGATAGGTTTTCCCTTAATTACATTCTTAGCAGCTTCTTCTTTAGGTGGTGCAGCGACCGCTATATTTACCTTTACCTTGGCTTTTTCATAAACTTCGCTATGAATAATTTTTATAATATCAACCTCGGTTCTTTTTTTAATATGTAATGCGGGGGTTTTTAAAACCACATCTACAATTACTTCGTCTGCAAAAGTCATTACATTTTGAACCGCACCACTATCTACCAGGTTTTGACCTTCCCCGGCAACCGTAATTTTTTTTAAAGCTTCAAAGATTTTTGGCTTTTCCAACTTCATAAACAACTGCTATTTTTAAATTCTATTAATTCCTATTACAAAGATACTTTATTAAAGCGTAAAGAGATCTAATTCTGCAAACGGAGCGTACAAAGTATTTGTGATAACACAAAGATTATCCTAAATCGGTAACCGGATTCCAATACACCTTTTCAAAATCCTGGATTTGGTTATCTTTTACTACAATCCCTTCGTTTTCTAATAACTGTTGCATTAAATTGGTTCCTTCAAAATGATGTTTTCCGGTAAGGATGCCTTTTTGATTAACTACCCGGTGTGCAGGCACATCCGTTCTGTTTTTACAGGCGTTCATTGCCCATCCTACCATTCTGGCGCTTTTTGCTGCTCCCAGATATTTTGCAATACTTCCGTAGGAAGTAACTCTTCCGTAAGGGATACGCTTTGCTACCACATATACTTTTTCAAAAAAACTTTGCTCTTCCATTACTTAGGTTATTCTACATCCGTAAAGATTCGTACTACGGTAATGACTACTAAAATTAACATTAAAAATGCCATAAAGTAGTTAGAATATTTAGTGATTGATGCCGTTCTGTTTTCTATTTTTAAAAAGGACAATACGTATAGATATAAGGAAGTAAAGGTTCCTAATCCTGCGGCAATACTAAATACGGTAATATAGTAGGCATCATAATCTACTTTATTACTTACACTCATCGCTGCGGCTATTGCACAGAAATAAGGGATGGGTAGTATGTTTAATAAGGATACCATTGCTCCTTTAAAAAAACTCTGGGTATGTGCATGCTTATACGTTCTTATTTTTATATTTTTTTGCCGGGCTTTTACAAAGAAATAGATAGATAGTAACAAAAAGATGACGGCTCCCGTCCGTAATAAAATATTCCGGACATACGGGTTAAAAAAGATATATTTTGCCAGTAAGATAGCGATACATGCCTGGATAAACACCACAAGTGTTGCTCCGATAGCCACCAGTAATCCGTTATGTTTTCCCCTTTCAACACAAGTCTTTGCCACCGTCATATTAACTAAGCCGGGAGGTAATACCCCCAGTAGCGAAGCAAAATAGGTAATCAGGAAAAATTTTGTTACTTCCAAAGCTTATGATTTTAAAGTAAACTGTATGTAGGTTATGGCTTTCTTTTGTTCAAGATATTGTTTTTCATAAAAAGTCTGAATAGCCGTTACTTCTTTGGGAGCTCCTTCATTTTTATAAACATCGTGGTTTGCATATAAAACAGGATATCCAAGCCCATGTAATAACCCTAAAGTATAACCATGCATAAATTCACTATCGGTCTTCAAATGCAATAATCCTTCCGGTTTTAAAATATCTTTATACTGACTTAAAAAACTAGTATTGGTAAGCCGGTGTTTAGTACGTTTATACTTAATTTGTGGGTCAGGAAAGGTAATCCAAATTTCATCTACTTCACTCTCATTAAAGAAATAAGAAATTAATTCGATTTGCGTCCTGATAAAAGCTACGTTATTAAGATCTTCTTCTAAAGCGGCTTTGGCTCCTTTCCAGAACCGTGCTCCTTTGATATCAATACCAATAAAGTTTTTATTTGGGTTTCTCTTTGCTAATTCAATGGTGTATTCCCCTTTTCCACAGCCTAATTCGAGAACAATTGGGTTTGAATTTTTAAAAAAATCAGTTCTCCAGGAACCTTTGTAACTAACCTGATCTTTTAATACTTCTTCTCTTGGTATTTCTATAACATTTCTAAACGTTTTATTTTCTTTAAACCGCTTTAGTTTGTTTTTACTTCCCACAACTTATAAATAAGCATCAAATGTAATTAATACCCAATAAACTATAAAATAGAGAAGCTGCCTTTATTTTTAAAAATAGCCATTGTCCTGATTTATTGTAGTTTGGGATGATCTGTTACCGGTATTTTTGCTTTCTCCAGCGTAAAAGAAAATTCGCTTCCTATCCGGTAGTCACTTTCTACATAGATTTTTTCTCTATGAGCTTCAATGATATGTTTTACAATAGCTAAGCCTAATCCGGAACCACCTACCTTTCTGGAGCCACTTTTATCCACCCGATAGAAGCGTTCAAACAAGCGTGGAATATGAGATTCTGCGATTCCTTCTCCATTATCGGTTACCCGAATGATAATTTTATTTTTAACTAAATTTTCAATACTTACCTCCGTAGTCCCGTCTTCTTTACCGTATTTAATAGAATTTACAACCAGATTAGAAAGTACCTGTTGGATTCGTTCCTTATCTGCATAAACCAGGATTGGTTTCTGATATTGCATATCGAATAAAAGGGTAATGTTTTTTTTTGCAGCTTTCATCTCAAAAAGGTCAAAAACGCTCTGTATTAATTCAACAATATTAAAAGTGGAGTAATTGAGATTCAGGTCGCCCACCTCTAATTTGGTGATCATATCCAGGTCATTTACAATATAAATAAGACGTTCTACCCCTTTATTTGCCCGGTTTAGGTATTTCTCCAGGATTTTTTTATCACTCATGGCCCCATCCAACAATGTCAAAATATATCCCTGTACGGTAAAAAGTGGGGTTTTTAACTCATGGGATACATTACCCATAAATTCTTTCCGATAATCTTCTCTGACTTTTAAGCGTTCGATTTCACTTTTTCGTTTTAACGCAAATTTTTCAACTTCTTTAATTAGCGTCTGCATATCCGTAGTCACCGGGGTTCGGTTTATATTTTCTACGTCCAGCATTTCAATATCGTCATATATTTTACGGACACTGCGATAGATAAAACGTTGTACCCGATATTGTATAATTACAAAGCAAATCGGATAACAAAATACCGGAAACAGTAGCATATATGCTACTTTAAAAACTAGTGGGTTTTGATAAAAAAAAACGCTTAGTAAAAGCGTTAATATAAGAGTAATATATAAGGAAGATAAAGTTGCAAAGCGATATGATTTTTTAAATTTTTCTGCCATTAAACTACAAACTTGTATCCGACCCCCTTGATCGTTTTAAAACTGGAATCGCCGATCTTTTCTCTTAACTTTCTGATATGAACGTCAATGGTACGGCCACCTACCACAACTTCATTACCCCATACTTTATCTAAGATATCTTCTCTTTTAAAAACCTTTCCGGGTTTTGAGGCTAATAAAGATAACAATTCAAATTCTTTTCGCGGAAGTAGAATTTCTTTTTTGTCTTTTATAATTTTATATTCATCCCGATTGATCACCAGATTCCCGATTTTTACTACGTTATTAGAAGTTTCTTCTTCTTTTAACCTGCGTAACAAAGCTTTTACTTTACTAACTAGGACTTTAGGACGTATGGGCTTGGTAATATAATCATCAGCTCCGGCATCAAAACCAGCTACTTGTGAATAATCTTCTCCTCGGGCGGTTAAAAAGGTAATGATTGTATGTTCCAGATCCGGTATTTTACGGATATTTTCACAGGCTTCTATACCATCCATTTCCGGCATCATCACATCCAGGATTATCAGGTGGGGCTTTTTTTTATTTGCTTTAGCAACTGCCTCCACCCCGTTTTCAGCTGTAATTACATTATATCCTTCAGCACTCAAATTGTAACTTACAATCTCAAGGATATCCGGTTCGTCATCAACTAACAGTATGGTAATATCTTTTTTCTTCATTTTAAATAAATTCTTAACCAGGTATGTAAATATACTACATAAAACAGAGGCTAACTTTAATATCTAACAAGGTAACAATTCGCTAACCTTAACTTTAACTAAAGTATACATAGCGCTATCTATCCTATCCTAAATCCTTTCCAAAGGAAGGGACTTTTAGCTACCTTCCATTTAAGAAGGGCTGGGCATGGGATTGATTTATATGAATTAGGATTACCTACGCTATTTAGAGCCTACGTTATTATTTCTTTATTTTATGATGAAAAATACTTGACCTTGCTAGTATGGTCAAGCAAATTGATACTTTTCTTTAAATATTACAGGTTAAATCAAGTTAATTATGATCCCGGTAGGTGATGAGCAAATTCATAGTTGCTGAAAGTAAATCCTTAGTTTCCGTAAGCAACCCAAAGTAAAGAGTGGTGTTTTTAGGGCTGCTTTCTTCAGTGCGGGTGCGTTCAATCTGACGGTTTATTTTTTGGTTCACCATAACGAATAATTCTTGTTTTTCTTCGATTATACTTGACAATTGAGAAAAATCCCTTAATTCAAAAACCTTTTCAATTTTGTCATAAACTTCATTAAGCTGGGCTTCTATTTCTTTAAGGTCTTTGATTTGATTGAATCGTAGTTTTTTATGGTTATTATTTACATGCTTATAACTACTTTTAGCAATATATTCCAGTGATTGCGTAATATCTTCCAGGTAACCTAGAATGGTGATGTAAAAATTACTGGCACCTACACTAGCCTCATCCAGGTTTTTAATAAAATAAAAAATATTATCACGTAATTGCTCTACTTCAGTTTCTAGTTTGGCGATTCCTTTTCGATTTTTCTTTAACGACTGCAAGTCATATTTAGCTAAATTATCGATAGTGGCGTTGTACATCTTATTTCCTCTTTTAATAAAGGATTTAATATTATCCGCACTTTCTTCAATAACCCCCTGTACCGAACTGCTTTCATATCGTTTTAAGGTGTCTTCTACTTTATCCGCTTTCGTTTTTTTACGGTATTTTAAAGTATTTCTAATTAAAATGATAACCGCAGCTACTAATAACACAAGCGTCATTACAGGCTGATTGATATTAATTAAAAAAGCAATAAGTGCTGCTGCAATAAACGCGCTTAAAGCCGTAAAAAACCAGCCACCGATTACATTAAACACCCCGGCAACCCGGTACACCGCACTCTCCGTACCCCAGGCTTTATCGGCCAGTGAAGTTCCCATTGCTACCATAAAGGTAACGTAGGTAGTAGACAGCGGGAGTTTCATAGATGTTGCAATAGAAATAAGAATCCCCGCTACCATCAGATTGACGGCAGCACGTACCATATCAAAAGCAGGTATATCCTCTTTTTTTAATCCTATATAGGTAGATGCTGGTAGTTGTTCAAATTGTTTGCTGACAAATTTTTTAAAGGAAGTAGGTAGTATGGCAGTCATAAATTCTGAGGCAACAATAGTACCTCTTACCACACCCCTGGATAAAAAATTAGCCTTAAAACGTTCTTGCCCCTCGCCTTGTCTGGAAAGATCAATAGAGGTTTTAACTACATCCCGGGCTTTAGCTGAAAACCAAAGGGTAAGAACCATAATAACACCTGCTATTAACAATAATAAAGTAGGTGTTTCTGCCTTCCCGCTTAAAGAAGTCATTAATAATTCATCTGCAGGTATTCCGGAAGAAACCCATACTTTATAAGCTTCCCAGGCGGCAATAGGAACTCCAATAAAATTAACCAGGTCGTTTCCGGCAAAAGCTAAGGCCAGTGCAAAGGTACCTACGACAATAATTATTTTATAGATATTGCTTTTAAACAGGGTAATGGCCAGGTAAGAAATTAAAGACCACATAATAAATCCTACTGCAATAATAAGAAATACATTATTTTCCAGAAATCCCTGAAGCGTTGTCATAATACTTTGACCTGCCACATCGATATCATATAAGCTTCCTTTGGCTGCTATTAATTCATCAATAGAAGTGTACGAAGTTCCAAAAAAGGTATTAGCCCAGGTCAGAAAAGAATTTCCAGAAGTATTTACTGAGGTTTGTATTACCTGATTGGCAAAATTGGTTCCTTTTATCCCTTTTACAAAAATAAAATAAAGGATCGCGGTTAACGCCACTCCGCCAAAGACAGCACCGGACCATTTTGGTTTTTCTTCATAATTAAAAGATAGTAGTAACCGGGTAATAAATTGCACCAGGGCACCTATAGAAAATGCAACAACTACAGATAGCAGGATACCCAATATAATCTCTAATGCTTTTTCATTATTAATATAATTTCCTATTTCTGAAAAAGAAACTGCATGATCCGCATTAATTTTTAAAATCGTAACACAAACCGCAGCCCCTAGCAATTCAAAAACAATAGAAACCGTAGTTGAAGTAGGCATCCCCAGACTATTAAAAAAATCCAATAGCAGGATATCCGTAATCATGACCGCCATAAAAATGATCATAATTTCATCAAAATAGAATTCACCGGGAACAAAGATACCTTTACGGGCAACCTCCATCAGACCACTGGAAAAAATAGCGCCCGCTGCGATACCTACACTGGCTACAATCATTACCGTTCTAAAGGAAATTGCCTTAGAACCAATGGCAGAATTTAAAAAATTAACTGCGTCGTTACTAACACCTACCACTAAATCAGCAATGGCCAGAATAGCCAGGGCTGCTATCATCCAAATATAATAGTCCTCCATAAATGTAAATAACTAAGAAAGGCACAAAAATCAATCTTAAATCGTACCCAAATGTTAGTTTAATGTTATCTTTTGAATGTTCAGGTCGCAAGATATACTAATGTTCGCTATTCACGAAAACTTACTTACTAATATCTTAGCATGTATATTGCTATTTACGCTTGATAGGTGTATTCTTTATATTTAGGAAGATGGTGACTCATTATTTCTTTAAGGGCGGCATGAACAGGTTCCGGAGTAGCGGGAGATATTTTAAAACATTTAGTTAACGGACAAATATCAAATTGAACATCTTCCAGATGGTCGTGCATTTCATCAGTTAATTTTTGCAAAAATAATTTGGTAACCGTAGTCCTAAAATTATATTCGGTTTCCAGGACTGATTGTACAGCAACTGCACTATCATGATTAAGATGCCCCCAATTAATCTTCATATAGGTTATTTTAACTAATAAATTCTTTCAAATCGCAACCTATTTTCCCCCTACTTGTAATAACGGTACGGATATTAGATAGATTGTTTTAGTCAACAAAGCGACAAATAAAATCCATTTACCTGAAATGAACAAATAATTTACATTAAGTTTAAAAAGCCCCCATTTACTACTGAAAAGGCTAAAGTTTTCAGTATTAACCAAATAATTTCTACTAGAAAATGGTCTAAGAAGTCATAATTTACTGTAAAATTAAATATATAACTTAATAAATATAAACACTTTACAGGTTCAAAGTTAATTTAATGTTACGTAAATATTGTTTAATTGTAAAATTAAAGGTACATTTGTAATATAATTGTTAATAAGACCCCATTTAAAAGTTGAGATTATGAAAAATATAGGTATACTTATGGTAATGTTATGTACACTATCCATTACTGCACAAAACAAGAAACCATTGTTTGAGAAAGAAGGAAATCTGGTTAAAGGAACGTTTTATCATGAAAACGGTCAGATTAGCCAACAAGGGTTTTATAGTAATAAAAAATTACACGGTAAGTGGTCATCTTTTGACAATAACGGAAAGAAAATTGCCATGGGTCAATATGAAAACGGAGCCAAAACCGGTAAATGGTTCTTCTGGAACAATGATAAGTTATCTGAAGTAAACTATGTAGATAATAGTATTGCAGAGGTAACTACCTGGTCAGAGAAGAATGACGTGGTAGGTAATTTTAAATAAAATAACATGCCTTATACATTATACGAAAACGTCCTGAAAATCAGGGCGTTTCTTTATTTATATTATAATCTACCTAAACCATAATTCTTAAAATAGAAAAGATATTTCATAACATTTACTTAACGGTATG
Source organism: Aquimarina sp. ERC-38 (assembly GCF_026222555.1). NCBI lineage: Bacteria > Pseudomonadati > Bacteroidota > Flavobacteriia > Flavobacteriales > Flavobacteriaceae > Aquimarina > Aquimarina sp. ERC-38. Next base: position 857,559 of record NZ_CP098511.1, read on the forward strand.
GTGATTCTTATTTAATTTATCAATAACACCCAGGTAACATAAAGGTTCTTTATTTGCATCAAATTTTGAACACGTTACATGAGAAATCTATTATCTCTTTGTGCACTATTCGTTGTTGGAATATTAAGTGCGCAGGAAACCGGAAGCATTTCGGGTGCTTTGTTAGATAAAGAAGCAAACAACCAACCTCTACCCTTTGCCAATGTATTAATTAAAGGGACGACCAAAGGAACCACTACTGACTTTGATGGACTTTACACTATAGAGAACCTTGAACCTGGTACTTACATTTTAGAATTTAGTTTTGTAGGATATCAAAGTATAGAAAAAGAAGCTACCGTAGAAGCAGGAAAAACAACTACGATCAACGAATCATTAGGAGCAAGTGCTGCCGCCCTAGATGAAGTGATTATCAAAACTACAGTAAAGAAAGAATCCGAAGCTGCTATCCTCTTAGAACAAAAAAATGCGGTTACTATTCAACAGAAAATCGGAGCACAGGAATTGGCTAAAAAAGGGGTTAGTGATGTAGCTACCGGACTTACTAAAGCCACAGGAATCTCTAAAGAAAGTAATAAACTATATGTACGGGGATTGGGGGATCGGTACAACAATGCGTATCTAAATGGATTGCCTATTCCTTCTCTGGATCCTAGTTTAAAATTAATTGACCTGGGTATTTTTCCAACGGATATCGTTGAGAATTTGGGTATCTTTAAAACGTATTCAGCTGCTTTATACGGTGATTTTGCCGGGGCAAGTGTGAATATTGATGCTAAAAATCGACCGGGTAAAGATTTTCTGGAAGTCAACTTTTCTTCGGGTATTAATACAAATGCGGTAGGTAATGACTTCTTTTTACTAGACGGAGGTAATTATGACCAATGGGGATTGGATGACGGTTCCCGGAGAGTTCCTATCTTTTTGGATATCCCTAACTATAATTACGTAAGTACTGATATCGATTATTACCCTTTTGATACTTCGTTTAATCCCAGAAATCGATTTAATGCTCCGGATGGAGGATTTGGTATTACCGGAGGAAAAACCTTTAAGTTTGGTGAAGATAATAACCGAAAACTAGATGTTTTATTTACGGCTTCTTTTAGCCAGGGACATGAAACGGCTTTAAACGGACTGGAAGCTGCTTTTAATACCGAAGGAGATGCTATTACCGGGATTGGATTTGTAGAACAGGCAGACCGCTATCGCTATAAAACCAATACGACTGCCCTCGCCAGTATTGGATATCGTTTTAATAGCAACCATAGTATTGCTAGTACTACGTTATTAGTTAATGATACTCAAGATGAATTACGTGAGTTTACTGCGCAAAGTAAAGAAGATACGGATGTTATTATTAAACTACGCCGAGGCACCTATGAACAAAACACCTTATTTACCCAACAATTAACCGGAACGCATCAATTTAAAGAAAATAAATACGAAATAAACTGGGGTGCTAGTTACAACGACGTACTCGGGTTGATACCGGATCGCCGACAGTTGATTTTTACAGAAACTAATAATGGCTTTTTTATAGGAGATGCAACCAGTCCGGATTTTGCAAATAATCAGCGATTTTACCAGCAATTAGATGAAATTGATTATTCCGGAAAGGTGAATTTTGAATGGAATTTTAATAAAAATGAAGAAGAAGTTTATACGAATAAAGCCAGCTTTGGCATCTTCGGAAGGATTAAAGATCGTGACTTTGAAGCTAATCAATTAAATTACAACATCTTAAATATTAATAATATTGATGTTGACTTTAATAATCCTGATGCACTTTTAAGCGAAGCTAATTTTTTGGACGGAACCTTTACCGTACTTGAAAATCTAAACCCCACTCGAATTTATGAAGCGGATTTTTCTAATTTTGGTGGTTTTAGTGCGATTCAATATGCTTTTAATGAGAAATTAACGGCTAATGCTGGAATTCGCCTGGAACTTTTTGAGCAAAATATTTTTTACCGATTGTTAGAAGATCTGGAAACCGACCCTTTTCGACAAAATACTATTGATGAAACCTTTATTCTACCAAGTTTTGATGTAAAATATGCCATCAATGAATTTTCCAATTTTCGTTTTGCTGCTAGTAAAACAGTAACCTTACCAAAGTTTACCGAAGTAGCTCCCTTTTTATACGAAGATGTAACCGAATCTACTTTAGGTAATCCGGAATTACAAAATTCTGATAATTATAACGTGGATTTAAAATGGGAATATTTTCCGGAACAATCAGGAGAAGTGATAAGTGCCTCTATCTTCGGAAAATACCTGGATAACCCAATTGAAAAAATAGGAATTGCCTCGGCTACTAACAATTTTTCCTTCGGAAATACAAACGAAGCCATCATCTTTGGGCTTGAACTGGAATATAAAAAGAACATTGGGAAGCTTTTTCAAGTAGAAGATACTCCCTGGAACAATGTAAACTTCGGGATCAATACCACTTTATTACATTCTGAAGTAAAAGTGGATACGGATATTTTAATCAACAATTCATCGGTAGCAGCAACTAATAGTGAGCGGCAGCTTCAGGGAGCTTCTCCTTATTTAATTAATACGGACGTTTCTTATGTTACAGAACTTAAAAATCAAAAGATTACCGCCGGGCTTGACTTTAATTTTTTTGGGGATCGTATCTATGCTGCGGGTAGTAATGGTAGAGGGGATATCTTTGAAAAAGGATTTGGCGTTCTAAATTTCAACTTTAAAGATGAAGTCGGAGAACATCTGGAGATAAGTTTTAAAGCCAGAAACCTTTTAAACCCGGATATTATCAGGTACCAGGATCAGGAAAATCTTGGGGAAGAACTGGATGTATACCGATACGACCGGGGTTTGCAACTTTCTTTAGGAATTACATTTAAATTATAAAAACAATAAATCGAACACATAAAATTAGCGTAAAATGAAAACTAAAAAATTAATAATCTTTGCAGGAATGATTGCTGTATTACAGTTTTCCTGTACCGTTCAAGAAGATAATATCGGGGATATTACCATAGAAGGAGATACTGTGATTAATAATGGTGGTGGTGTTAATTCAAATGCCGTTGTTGAGGTAACTGAAAACATCACTGAAGATCGTATATTTTCATCAGATACTATTTATAATTTACAGGGGGGTATCTCGGTAGAAGACGGAGCTGTATTAACCGTTGAGGCTGGTACCCGGATTACTGCCGGAAGTGAAGGAGGGGTATTTGCCTTTTTAGCCATTCAACAAGGAGCTCAAATTATTGCAAATGGTACAGCAGACAACCCTATTGTTTTTACTTCTAACCGTCCTACTCCTAATCCTGGTGATTGGGGTGGGTTGATCCTGGCTGGAAGGGCTCCTATCAATCGTGGAGAAGTTGCTACTACAGAAGTTGCCAACTTAACTTACGGAGGTAACGACCCTGCGGACAATTCAGGAATCCTTAGGTATGTACGACTGGAATATACCGGTGGTAAAATTAACGAAGATGCGGAATATAACGGATTATCCCTGTATGGTGTGGGTAACGGTACTACGCTTGAGTTCATTCAGGCTTTTAACGGAAATGATGATGGTATTGAATTTTTTGGAGGTACCGTAAACTTAAAATATGCTTTTGTTGTGGGTTCCGGTGATGATTCTATTGACTGGACTGACGGTTGGGTTGGAAACGGACAATTCTGGATTGTACAACAAACTACTTTACAAGGCGATAAAGGGATTGAAGCTGATAACTTTAGTGATAACCCGGCTGCTACTCCTTTTTCAAATCCAACTATATCTAACGTGACTTTGATTGGTGCTGATGATGGTGATGGAGAAAATAAAGGGATTGAATTTAGGGCTGGTACTAAAGTACGTATGTATAATACGATAGTCAAAGGCTTTCCGGGAGCGGGTATCGAAGTTGATGATGACCAAACCCTGGTAAACCTCAATAATAATGAAGTTATTGTTCAAAATTCAATCATTGATAACGTAAATTCTTTTGACCTGGATCACGAAAATGTGGCTACGGTGGATTTGGCTGATTTTTCTATGTTTGCTAATTATTCGCTAACTGGTTCCGGAGCTCCTTTTAATACACCAGCTACTACAATTCCTGATGTAGATCCGAATGAAGAAGAATTTGAAATCAGTGGCTTTACCGGCACATATCAGTATACCGCAGCGGTAGATGGGATAGACAACTTTGATCCTACTGCCCTAGGCGACTTTTTTGACTCGGCTCCTTATGTTGGTGCATTACAGGTTGGTGATAATTGGACCTTAAACTGGACTCGTCGATAGGTGAAAATTAAAATACTAAAACCACCCGTTTTTTTTAGATAAACAGGTGGTTTTATTTTTATAGTATCTTTTGGTTAAGGTTACAATCCCTTAATTTAAGATTAATATTGTGATAAAATAGGTTGTATTAAAAACCGATTACTTTGTATTCTCTTTAAAAGTATTTGACGCATTTTTGATTTTCGCTTTCTTCTGATCCGGTAAGAAACAAATTATAGTAAGAGACGTGTTCGTAGAAGGCTTGGAGATCGTTATTGCCAACAACATAACGTATTTCTAAAGCCTTCTCTTTTTTAAATTATTTTCTTTACTAGCATACATCGAGATCACAAAAACCATATAAACGTTTATTGATTAACTTCTTAACTATAGTTATTTTTAGTGATAGAAGGCTCTGGTTTACAAATACTAACTCAACTATTCTATCATTACATCTGAAGATAGAGAGCAGATTCATCCTAACTAAAACTTACGTAAAGCTATTGTTAAGAGGCAACTGCATAAAATCACCTACTTAACTTTGAATTTAAAATTTCATAACATTCGCTATTTATCAAAAGATGCTTTTTTAAGTAATTCATAGTCAAACTTTACTTTATTATCAACGGAAATTGACTTTTACTGGATAAAAGATACTTTAAGCTTGATAATCTCTATATTTTTTCTAAAAAATATAATTATCTACTAATTCCCCCAGGTTATAATCCCTTAAAACAAGATTAATATTTAGGTAAATAAGAATACGGTTAAACCTGATTTCTTTGTATGAGTTTTAAACTCAAAATAGAACAACTAAATTTTTAAACTTTTTTATTATGAAAAAATTCTTAATGATTCCTGGATTTGCTTTGGCAATGTTAGCATTTACAGGTTGCGGTGATGATGATGAAAATCCTATTGATCCTACTGATCCCACTGATCCTCTTATGGATAATGTTTTGTCTGGTCAAATCACAGAAGATAGAACTTTAACTGCAGATGCTATTTGGACTTTAGATGGTCGTGTTACTATTGTGGATGGTGTTACTTTAACTATAGAACCTGGTACCATTATTAAAGGTAATCCAGGCGCATCAGCTGATGCTGCAGTATTAATTATCGCTAGAGGTGCAACTATTGATGCAGAAGGAACAGCTGAAAATCCTATCATCTTTACATCGTCAACAGATAATATTGCTGTGGGTGAGACCGCAGGTACAAACCTGGATCAAAATGACCGAGGATTATGGGGAGGAGTGGTAATTTTAGGTAATGCACCTATTTCTGTGGATGGAAATGTAGAGGCTGCTCAAATTGAAGGAATACCAGCTGACGACATTAATGGTTTATACGGAGGAACTGACCCTAATGATAATTCTGGAGTACTTAGTTATATATCCATTAGACATGGTGGGATCACTTTAAGCGCTGGAAACGAGCTTAACGGTCTTACACTAGGTGGGGTTGGATCCGGTACGACTATAAATAATATTGAAGTGGTAGCTAACAATGACGATGGTGTTGAATGGTTTGGGGGCACCGTAAATGTGAATAATGTCTTTGTATGGGCGCAAGCTGATGACGCTATTGACATTGATCAATCTTATAATGGCACCATAGATAATGTAGTTGTTGTTTTAGGCGAAGAATCGGATCATGCTTTAGAAATCGACGGTCCTGAAGGACAATTGATAAGTTCTTTTACCTTAGAAAATGCAACGTTAATTGGAAATTCTGCTACAAATGATGGTGAAATTGCAGATTATAGAAGCGGAGCTACAGGTGCTACAAATAATGTACTAGTATTTGATTTCAAAGATTCTTCTGATGTGGAATTAGATAACAACGGCGTAGCTCAAAATTTTCTAGATGGAAATTTAACTTTTTCTAATTGGCAGGTAGTACTACCAGTAGGAATTGCAGCGGCTAATGAAGTATTTATAGAAAAAGGAGGTTGCCTGACAAATTGTGAAGACGATGATGATGAAAGCATGAGAACTTTTGAAGACTTAATTATTTTAACCCCTGATTTTACAGAAAGGGCTGCAGATTGGACATCTGAATTAGCTAATTCTGACGCAGCAACTGTTGGAGCTGAGACTTCTGCGTTTGGCTGGACTTATTCAAATACCAAAGCTGGTTTAGGTTTCTAATTAAGAATAAGATTCTTCAAAATATATAAATAATATTATTGCTCGCTATATATCTAGCGAGCAATAATTATTCTACACCTCATATAAAATGTTATTAAAAAGTAAGTTATTTACAGGTTTATTAATTCTTTTTCTAATCACACCCCTATTTTCATTTTCACAAGGTAAAATAACAGGAAAAATACTAGATGGTGAAACTAATGATATACTTCCCTTCGCTAATATCACCATTAAAGGTACCACTATCGGATCAACATCAGATTTTGATGGTTTTTACGAACTTTCTGTAGATGAACCAGGAGTTTATACGGTTATATATTCTTTTGTCGGGTACGAAACTAAAGAAATTAGCGAAATAGAAATTACGTCAGATTCAGATGTTAAAGAAGTAAATGTAACTTTAAATGCTTCTGCAGCTCAATTAGAAGATGTAGTTATTACCACGACGGTAAGAAAAAACACTGAACAAGCGGTCTTAACTTTGCAAAAAAATTCAGTAAAACTTTTGGATGGTTTATCTATTGAAAGTATTAAAACTACAGGAGCTAGTGATATTGCTTCGGCAGTCAAAAATGTTCCAGGAGTTTCTGTACAAGGAGGTAAATTTGTGTACGTTAGAGGTTTGGGAGATCGATATACCAAATCTATTTTAAATGGTAGCGACGTTCCAGGACTAGATCCCGATCGAAACACTTTACAATTAGATATTTTTCCTACTAATATTTTAGAAAATATTTTAGTGGTAAAATCATCTACAGCTGATCAACCCGCAGATTTTACCGGAGGAGTTGTTGATATTATTACCAAAGATTTTCCATCCAGAGAAGAGTATAGTGTTTCAGGAGGTTTTGGATACAATTCTAATATGCATTTTAACAATGATTATTTAAATTACGAAGGAGGTAATACAGACTTTTTAGGTTTTGATGATGGAACAAGAGATAACCCCTTAAGAAATGTTAGAGGAACCCTTTTAACTCCACAAGAGAATGGCCTTGTCGCGAGACAATATGTTGAGCAATTTGATCCGACTCTTGCTCCGGAAAGAAATAACAGTTTTGCTAATTTCTCTTTAGGTTTTACCGCGGGAAAACAGTTTACTGTTGGTAATAATAAGTTAGGTTATTTAGCTTCACTATCTTATAAAAATGAATCTATATATTATGATGAGTATATCGATGCGCAGGTTTACCGTAAAGATGATCAGGATTTTTCTAACAACGAATTAATTACAGACCGGACACAACAAGGAGAATTAGCTTCTAATAATGTATTAATAAGTGGATTAGTTGGACTTTCTTATAAACGAGAATTTTCAAAGTATAAATTAAACATCTTACATCTTCAAAATGGACAAGCAGAATCTTCAACATTGAGACTATCCAACTTTTCTGTCAATTCTAATCAGATTAAAAAGGATAATTTAGAATATACACAACGATCTATAACTAATCTTCAACTTTCAGGGGAACATTCTAATCAAAACGCTTCTTGGAATTTTGATTGGAAATTATCTCCGTCTTTTGCCAGAGTCTACGATAAAGATATACGTTCTACGCCTTTACGAATTGAAAATAATGCAGATGGTAGTACTACTTTCTCGCTTGATCCTAGCGAAGCGCAAGATCCTGTAAGAATATGGAGGGATTTAGAAGAAATTAATTTAGCCAGCAAACTAGATATTTCTAATAAACATCAAATGTTTAATAAAGAGGCTACTCTAAGATTTGGTTTTGCACAAACCTATAAACAACGTGATTTTACTATTGACCGTTTTAATTTTCTAGCTCGTAGGTTTGCTACCTTTAGTGAATCTTTTGAAGATGGCAATTCTGAAGCTTTACTAGCTCCAGCAAATCTATATAACCCCGAAACTCGTATAGGCATATTTGTTCGTAGAGATGCCGTAGCCTCTGATAATTTTGACTCTTCTGCTAATGTTTCTGCCAGCTATATATCCGAAGAATTTAAATTTTCCAATCAATTGAATGCGATTGTAGGAGTTCGCTTCGAAAAGTATGATTTAGTTTATACGGGTATCAATCAAAATAATGTCATTTTTGATGATGAGAATATACTAGATAAAGCAGATTTTTTTCCATCTGCTAACATCATTTATGATCTGAATAAAGATGGAGATCATAAACTCAGAGTGTCCTATAGCCGAACTACGGCAAGACCATCATTCAAAGAAGCTTCGATCGCGCAAATTTTTGATCCGGTTAATAGCACCTTTTTTATAGGAAATATCAACATTCAGCCTACGTATATTAATAATTTTGACCTACGTTATGAACATTATGGTGAAGGAGCAGATTTTTTTGCAATTAGTGGATTTTATAAAAGTTTTAAAGATCCTATCGAACTAAGCTTTATAAGAGCAGCCAGAGATCAATTTACCCCTCTTAATCTTGGAGATGCCACAGTTCTAGGTGCAGAAATTGAGTTTAGAAAAAATCTAGGTTTTATTATTGGGCTAGATAATTTTAATCTTAATACAAATATTTCAGTCATAGAATCAAATCAAAATTTTAGTGAAGACGAAAAAAATGCAAGGCGTGATAATTTAAGAGACGGAGAAGACCTTCCTGACGGACGTACTTTACAAGGGCAGTCTCCTTATTTAATAAATCTAGGTATCAATTATGATAATGAAAACAATGGATTTAAAGCAGGAGTTTTTTATAACGTACAAGGAGAAACATTACAAATTGTAGGTAATGGTGATGTTCCTGATGTATTTACGTTACCTTTTCATAGTTTAAATTTAAGTTTGGGTAAATCCTTTGGTAAAGAAAATAATTCTTCTATGACCTTAAAATTTAACAATATTCTAAATGATGATCGAGAAAGTGCGTATCAATCTTTTGGGGCAGAAGATCAGTTATTTTCCAGATGGAGTCCCGGTCAAGAAATTTCTTTAAGTTATAGTTATAAATTTTAGATTTTGGAATTGTCTAGAAATCTATAGAAGGATAGCACCATATTAAAGAATAAGGTTTAAAAGGATTTGAATTATCTAAACTAAAAGCTATAAAATGCTTTTGACCTAAAAAACTAGACCGTTAATTATCCTTAAAAAATTAACTTTTTAAAATTTAAATTATAAAACTATACTATACTTACGGGGAATACTCATCTGATGTTAAAGGAATATTACGGATCTGATAAACAATTATAACAAATGTTAGTAATGACATACTAAAACAAATCATAATTAAAAAAAATACATAACTGACTGATTTTATTAAACTTTAACGCTTATGTATTAGAAAAAAGAAGGGCTCTAACGAATAATTTCATAAAAAATTGTATTTTTACTATCCCAAAGTAAACCGAATTTATGAAGAAACTCTACTTAACCCTCGTTTGTACCGTCATAACTTGCTTTCTGTTTTCTAACAGCGGAAATGCGCAAGATACTTCTAATGCGCCGTTGCAAAACGGACACACCATTGAAGGATTAAAGGTTTATCCTAATCCCACAACCGGTGATATTTTACAAATTACTTCCCGAAGTCATAATACATTAGTTGTATCTGTATACAATGTACTTGGTAATAAAGTGTTGTTTAAAGTTCTTGTAGGGAAAGAACTTAATATTTCCAGCTTAAAGCCAGGTGTATACATTCTTAAAATTAAAGAAGGGGAAAATCACTCTACACAAAAGCTGATTGTGAGTTCAAATTAAGTAAAGGGCTACTACTAACTTTATTACTTTTATTGAACCATTAACCATATGCTTTATTAAGCATACCTTTATTAACACGATAAAATGAGAAAAATTACTATGATCATAGGGTTACTCCTATGTACTTTATCTATTAACGCACAAGAACTAATTGCCTTTCAAAGTTTTGAAATTAACGCTGCAGATACTTGGAACTATCAGGCAAATCCAGCTGCTTATGAGAATCGATTAATGAGTTTTGCATGGACTCCTACAGAAGAAATTCTCCTATTAGATAACGCAAGCGATGGAGCTATGTTTTGGGGGATTCGGGATTTAAATAATTCTGGACCGGGAATGGATGTTGATGAACATATAATTAGTTTTGATGCGATAGATGTATCAGGTAAAAACGACGTTGTTTTCCAGTTTTATTACAATACTTTCAATTTTGGAAATACTGATTATATAAAGGTTGAGCTTATCTTTGACGGACTAAGCCAGGGAGAAGAAGTACTAAAGAAAAATACACAGGAATGGAAATTATTCAGTAGGGTCATTCCTGATGGAGTAACGGAATTTAAAGTCAGAATTATTGCCAAACAAAACGGTCAGAAAGAATATGCGGGACTGGATCAATTTTCAGTTCTGGCAAATGCAAACACAAGCCCGGACGTAACTATTACTTCTCCTACAGAAAATGAAACTATCGTTATTACAAATGCTGGAAAAATAGTAGATTTTGACGTTCAAAACTTTGTAATTTCTAGTAAAACACCAACGAATCAGAACAACCGAGATGGAGATGGTTTTATCTCATATACCTTTGATAATGGAACATCCAATACGGCATTTATTGACGATCAAATTGTTATTTCATCGCTATCAGATGGTAACCACAGTCTTAGCTTACAACTTGTAGATAACGACGGTAATCCGTTAGTACCTAATATCGAAACTACCGTTAACTTTACCATACAGGTAGTCTTACAAGAATTACCCTTTACAGAACAATTTATATACACTTCAGGTGAAGCTTTAGGAGATCAACTTATTTGGACTAATGAAAATTCAGGAGATGATATAGAAATAATTAATGGTAATTTATCTTATCCTGATTTAATTTCAGATGAAGGTAACTCCATTCGTATGTTAGGTAGTGCAAAAGATGCTTTTGTAGAATTTACTAATGTTGATTCCGGCAAAGTATATACTTCTTTTCTTTTAAATGTAAGTTCAGCAATTCCACCTGGTAATAGTTCCTATTTTGCTACGTTAAGGGGAGATACTTCTTTTGCCATGCGTTTGTGGCTACAATCTGAAAATAATACTTCTTATCGTATTGGTATAAGCGATGGGGCAGGTACTGATAATTATACAAGTACTACTTATAATATAGGAGAAACAGTATTCATTGTAGTCTCTTATAATTTAGATTCCGGAGTTTATAATGCCATAATTAACCCTAACGTATCTCAACCTGAGCCTAATACTACCTTAATAGGCACGGATAATACGCCAATTTCTAAAATTAACAATTTTCATCTTAGACCCAATAGCTCTGCAACTACGCCTACGGTACAGATGGATGCTTTACGTATAGGAACATCCTGGAGTGAGGTAACCACTAATGTTCTTAGTATTGATACGATAGATAAAACTTTAAATACCATAAACCTCGCACCAAACCCAGTTTCACAGGGGGAGGTTCTACTAATTTTAGGAAGAAAAGCGGATAAAAAACCCTTAACTGAAGTACATATTTATTCTTTGTTAGGTGAATTAATATCTAAACAGCGTATGAAAGGTTCCCAAATTTTAACTGATAATTTGACTCCGGGCACTTATATACTAAACTTTTCAGATGGTAATACGGTTTATAAGACTTCCAAATTAATAATCACACCTTAAGCTTTTTTATTTATTTTGCATTTTTAAATTAAGGCGTATTTTATATTAAGAAGTAAATCGGGTAGATAAATTAGAAGAGAAGCTGTCTTGCGGATTAACAAGGCAGCTTCTTTAATTTTTAAAAAAGAATAAAGGATTTAAAATTTGATCTTTTGTACTTTTAACCTATGCAACCAGGTACTATTTTTACGTCTACTACTGCTAAGAATTTTGAAAATCAAGCGTTAACAATTTTTCAATATCAATATACCAATAATACGGTTTACCAACGCTATTGTAATTTATTGGGTAAATCAAAATACAATACTAAAAAACTAGTTGACATCCCTTTTTTACCGATTTCATTTTTTAAATCAGAACAAGTAATTTCCGGTATAAACAACCCAAAAATAACTTTTAGCAGCAGTGGTACTACTGGTACAACGACTAGTAAACACTATGTTGCTGACCCCCGGTTTTACCTTCAAAGTTTTACTAAAGGCTTTGAAAAAAACTACGGGGCTATGGAAGATTATATTTTTTTAGCCTTACTTCCCTCTTATCTGGAAAGAGAAGGTTCTTCTTTAATTTATATGGTAGATCACTTTATCAAACAAAGCAGACATAAAGAAAGTGGTTATTTCCTATATAATTTAGATAAACTAGCATCAACACTGGATCAGGTTGCTCAACAAAATAAGCAGGTAATACTAATTGGTGTTACCTTTGCCCTACTGGATTTTGCTACGCAATTTCCTACCAGGCTTTCAGATAACATTATCGTCATGGAAACCGGGGGTATGAAAGGAAAGCGCAAAGAAATTACCCGTCATGAAGTACATAAGTTTCTAAAAAAACAACTAGGCATAACCAAAGTACATAGCGAATATGGAATGACCGAGTTACTCTCTCAAGCCTATTCAAAAGGAAATGGGATTTTTACCTGTCCCCCATGGATGAAAGTACTAATACGAGATCCTAAAGATCCTTTAGCTTTTTTACCCCCTGGAAAAACTGGTGGTATTAATGTAATCGACCTGGCCAACGTACATTCTTGTTCTTTTATTGGTACCCAAGACCTGGGCAAAATGAATATAGATGGAAATTTTGAAGTATTAGGGCGTTTTGATCATAGTGATATCCGCGGATGTAATTTAATGTCGCTATAAACGCTATAAGGAAGACCCTATGTATCAAATCATACTCTGTTATTTTGTAATAGTTATTCTCTAAAAAATAAAATTTAAATATTTTCATCATTTTTCAGACACCTGTATTTACGATCCAACACCTTCTATATTAACGAACTCCCTTATATATCTAGTGATATAAACAATTAAAATAGTTTTTAATATCAGATTCAGCTTGTAAGGTATAAAAGTAAGCTTCGACTTACTTTATAGAATTGCCTAGCATGAAATTTATTTTAACTCCTTTACTGTTGTTTGTTTTTATAGGTACGGCGCAATCTATAGATTACAATCTTAAAGATGGTTTTATGGCAGAAGGTTATGATGTGGTTGCTTATTTTGATAATACTGCGGTAAAAGGGGATACTAAATTTCAGATGGAGTATAAAGGTGCCAATTACAAATTTAGTACTGTTGAAAATTTAAAAACTTTTCAGGATAATCCGGAAAAGTATATCCCAAAATACGGAGGATATTGTGCTTACGCGATAGGTGTAAACGGAAAGAAAGTAGATATAGACCCTAAAACTTTTGAAATTAGAAACGGAGAACTGTTACTGTTTTACAATGCCTGGGGAACAAATACTTTAAAAAAGTGGAAAAAAGAAGGGGGTGATGACCTTTATTTAAAGGCAGAAGCCAACTGGAATAAAATGATAGCAAATGAATAAGAAAGATTAATTTTTAAGTTTTTTTCAATAATTGGTTAGTTAGTTGAAAAGGCCTGTCTTAATATACTTAGACAGGCCTTTTCTTATGTATTTTTAAAAAGTAATTAGCGGGTAATTTCTATTACGTCAAATTTCATAGTTCCGTTGGGCACCTGTATTTCGGCAACTTCGCCTTTACTTTTACCTAGTAAGCCTTTACCAATAGGAGAATCCACTGAAATTTTACCGGTTTTTAAGTCTGCTTCGCTTTGAGCCACTAGTTTGTAGGTCATTTCCGTTCCGTTTGTTTGGTTTTTAATCTTAACCGTAGAATGGATTAGCACTTTTGAAGTATCTAGTTGCGATTCATCTATTAGCCGGGCCCCGGATAAGGTTTCTTCTAATTTAGAAATACGCATTTCTAATAATCCCTGTGCTTCTTTTGCAGCGTCATACTCCGCATTCTCACTAAGATCTCCCTTATCTCTTGCTTCGGCAATGGCTTGTGAAGCTTTGGGACGTTCCACGTCTTTAAGATGATTTACTTCATCCCTTAATTTTTTTAATCCTTCTGCAGTATAATACGATACTTTACTCATCTTTTATACGTTTATTAATATAAAAATCCCATCAAAGTGGGACTACATTTAAGTTTGACCTATGTCCATATCAATTACTCATTAATATATATATCTTTACAATAAAATAGATAGAAATTAAATATTACCATTGGGGTGATAGTGGTAATTACAGACATATTCTTAGAATCAAATATACAAAAATGTATCAAAGTCTTTTTAACTTTTTCAGAAATTATCGTATCCATTTCACATTGGGAGCAGCTCTTTTATTTACTGTTGTAGGTATGGTTTCTTGCGCTGATGATGACCGGGTAGAAAATCCTTTTCTTTCTGATGTCCAGGTGAATTTTACCGCAAACCTGAACCTCCCTCAGTTTAGCCAATTAAAATTTGATAATAATACGGTAGAAGTAAGTACCGATGGTATCGGTATCCGCGGATTGATTATTCATAGGGTTACTGAAAATTTATTTTTAGCTTATGAACGAAGCGATCCGAATCATTCACCTAATGAATGTTCGGCATTGATGATCGAAGGAAATGAAGTTACCTGTCCGTGTGACAGCGATGATAATCGTTACAATCTAATTACCGGCCAACCGGTAAGCGGCGGAGGTCAATACGGATTAAAGCCCTATCGAATAGAAAAAACAGGTAATACGTTAGTTATTTCAAACTAATATAGTACCTGCTTGATTATTACTTACACGCTTATCATTCAGAAAATAGTATATTTCTACTAAAGGTTTAGGTCATTATAGTTTTAGAAACCAGGTTTGTTCGTCAAAAAAATCTGAAGTAGCCATGATGTCATGATTACGTATTTAAAGATTAAGATTTGATATTCAAATTTAAATCTACACAAATAAGCATTTTTATCTTTCTAAAACCTAAGTGTTGCCCCTACCAGAAAATTAATCCCTGCCTGCGGATAAAATCCAGCTCTTTCTTGTGTTACAACAGTACCGGGATTTGAAAAGTCATCATCAAATGTAAAGAAAAACCCGTTTGATATATAGTCCACATCAAAGATATTATTGATAAGTCCGGTTAGTACTATAGATTCAAAAACAGGTATGTTTTTTATTTCTGCAATAATATTAAGATCATTTGTAAAAAAACTATCTAATTTAGACACATCGCTATCAATATTACCCATGTATTGCTCTCCTACTATTTTACTAAACAAACCCAACTGAAGGAAAGAAAAGGGTTGATAAATAAGCGCATTTCCGGCAACCAAATTAGGGGAATAAGATATATTCGTTTCTCCCAGATCGCGTAGTTCTCCATCTATACTTGCCACAAAATTTTGATTTTTATTTTGGCTTACAGAAACGTTAGGACGTAATGTTACTTTATCAAAAAGTTGCAGGTTAGCTTCAATTTCTAAACCTAGACGATAACTATCCCCTACTGAAGATCGTATGGGAGCTCCTACATCATCTAAAGCACCAGTCAATACTAGTTGATCTTTATAAAACATACCATATAAATTGGCATTGACAGAGTTTTCCTTTTGCTGAAAGCGCCATCCTAATTCTACATCAGATAAGCGTTCAGCTTTACTAATTCCATTTTCAAAATCGCTTCTCCGAGGTTCTCTATGAGCTACCGCAAAAGAAGTATATAATTGATGTTGATTACTTACTTTATAGGTCAAACCAACTTTAGGGTTAAAAAAATCATAGTTTTCATCAACAGTCAAAGGCACTAAATCAGAAGTTTCTCCGGAAGTTTCATAATTGATAAACCGACCCTGCAAGTCTAAAAAGCCTATCCAGGTATTATTAAGTGTATAGCTTACTTTAGCAAACGTGGTAAACTCCTTTTTTGTTCCATTTCCAAAATAATAACGGTCTCTGATCTCAGACCCTCCTGCATTTTGCGCCCAGATTACTTCGCCAAAATGATCTCCATCGTATAAACTATAGAAAGCACCAAAATTCACATCCAGGTTTCTTGCATTATAATTTGCAGTAGCATTTACTACATAGAAATCATTGTCAAGCCATCGTCTACGTATTAAATCTGTAGTATTAATGATCTCATTGCCAAGCTCTATTGGAGTAAAACCGTAGTCTTCGAAAGATTCATCCTCTCTGTATTGTTCAAAAAAACCTCTTCCATAAGTATAATTGAGACTAAGGTTTGTGGACCAATAAGTGCTTATTTGTTCATTCCAATGCAATTGGTAATGATCTTGTTTGTAATTGTCAACCTCGTTATCATAAAACTGATTTTCTCCATTCTCATCAGTATATTGACCGGCAGGATTAAAGGTTCTATTAGAATTTAACCTTTCTTCATCAATCCCAAACCAGGATTGATAGGTAATCTCATGTCCACCAAAAGCGATAGCCTTAATTAACGTATGATCATCTACGTATGATCCCTGTAAAAAATAAGATTTTAAATCAGACGAAGCTCGATCAATATAACCATCAGAAGCAATTGCTGATAACCTACCGGCAATTTCTACATGATCATTTAGGAGACCAGTACTGAATTTTACATTGTGACGCCGGGTATTAAATGATCCAAAAGAATTACTAATTTCACCGTAGGCTTTATTTGAAAAGGCATCCGTTAATAAATTTAAACTAGCTCCAAAAGCTCCGGAGCCATTTGTAGAAGTCCCTACCCCGCGTTGCAATTGTAAATTTTCAATAGATGAAGCAAAATCCGGTAAATTTACCCAAAATGTCCCTTGACTTTCTGCATCATTGAAAGGAATACCATTTAAGGTCACATTTACCCGGGAGGCATCACTACCACGAACTCTTATGTAAGTGTATCCTACTCCCGCACCTGCGTCAGATGCCGTAACTACTCCTGGTAAATAATTTAATAAAATAGGAATATCTTGCCCAAGATTACGTTCGGCTAGCTCTTCTTTAGATACATTGGAATGTGTAATAGGTGCATCCGCTGATACTCGAACGGATTTTACCAAAACCTCATCCAGTTTTTCCGCTTCTTTAGGAATGGAATCTTGGGATTGTTCTTGTGCCCTTACGGATGTTAAGGTTAAAAAAACTCCTACGGTAATTAATACATATTTCATTCGTACTTACTTTACGAATAAAAGGGGTAGTTATTCTTTTTATTTATGTTAAATAGATTTTGTTGTCACAAAAAACGAGGGTCATTACACCTTATCGCCCATGCGCCAGCTTGCCTGTCGTAAAATGATACATTGTATCTTTTTACTCCATCGTCCCTTGGCAGCATTACCCGCCCAGGTTCATTGGGTATGATCTCAGCCTTACTAATTCTGAATTCAGAATTCTGAATTTAGAATTAGAAAAGCACCCCTTTGAGATTTGCGTGCAAAAGTACTACCTTTTGTTTTAATATTGTAACTTTATTCTTTACATTTTTTAAAACCAGGAGTTCGGCAAACAATGCTTTTCCTGTTTTAGAGTTATCACTTTATGGAAAACACAAAAAGATCAGTTACTTATAAAATCATCGCGGGATATAGCCTGGCTACTATCCTGGCTTTTATTGCTTTTTGGGTCATTTATAACCAAATTACGGACTATGCTGAAATTAACAATGTAAGCGATGATAATAGTAAAAAATTGATTTTAGTAGGAGAAGCCACTACCAGTTTATATGAAGCCGAAAGTCTTACCCGAAACATTATTCAGACCTCTGATATTGAACGTTTTGAAAACTATCGAAATAAAGTAAATTCTATTATTAGTACTATTGATCGGATTTCGGAGCTTTCTTTTGATACGCTTCAAATTAAAAAAATGGACAGTATTAAATTATTGATTGATAACAAAAATCAAAACTTTGCCTCACTAATAGATATTTACCGCGAACGAAAAAACCGGGATTTACAGCAAAATGTGATTGACCAACTTAAAAAAACAAGTGAAGAATATGGTAACTACCGCGACCTGGATAAACGTTTTAATAAATATACAAGAGATAAAAAACGAGCTTTAAAACGGATTCTTGAATTATCTAAAGAAGACAATGCAAAAAGATTGACCAATCAAACTTTGGATTCTGTTGCCAATCGTTTTTATAAAGCTTTAGCTCAAATTGAAGCTAAAGAACGGCAATACGAAAATAAAATAGAAGCTAAAGAGGACGAACTTTTAAAGAATGATCAGATCATTACCAAACAATTAAGAGATTTAATGACAGGTATTGAACTAAACGTCCGTAAAGAGTATAATGAACGCCTGTCAAAATCCCGGAAAATCCTAAATCGTACTTCTAACTTTTTTGTCATTTTCATCGCAATAAGTTTAGTTATTGCCTTGATATTTTTAATTCTAATAACCACGGATGTATCTAAATCACAGAAATTCAGGAATGAACTGGAAGCTGAAAAAAACTATACGGAGAAGCTTTTAAAGACCAGAGAATCTTTAATAAATACGGTAACGCATGATCTGCGGTCTCCACTTAATACGGTGATAGGATACTCGGACTTATTGGAAAAAACCGGTTTAACCACTAAGCAAACGCATTACCTTAACCATTTAAAACGATCATCAGATTATATGCTTCATCTGGTTAATGATTTATTGGATTTATCCAAATTAGAAGCAGGTAGGATGAATATCGAACAACTTCCATTTTTGCCTAAAAAATTGATTGATGATACAGTTAGTGCTAACATTCCGGCGGAAGATAAAAAGCATTTGAGAATTACGCTTGATATCAAAGAAGAACTGGATAGATCTTATCAAAGTGACCCTTTCCGGATTAAACAAGTACTTACAAACTTAATTAATAACGCCTATAAATTTACAGAAACTGGGACCATCCGTATTTTAGGATATTTAGAAGAAAAGGAATTAGGAAGACAACATCTGGTAATTGTAGTGCAGGACACCGGTATTGGGATTACCGAAAAGCAACAACAACACATATTCCAGGAGTTTGCACAGGGAGACAATTCAACCGAAAAGAAATTTGGTGGTTTTGGACTAGGTTTAGCCATAACCAAAAAAATTATTGATTTGTTAGGAGGCTCTATTATTTTACAAAGTACTCCCGGTGATGGAAGTACCTTTACCGTTAGCATTCCGGTGATTCCTTCTCTGGAAAACATTCCTGTGACCGAAGCAGTAACTGTAGAAGAGGAAGCCTTTCAATTTAATAATCAAAAAGTATTACTTATTGATGATGACCCCGCCCAGTTAAGTCTTACTCAAGAAGTCATTACCCTGGCCGGATTACAATATGACAGTTGTATAAACGGTAAAGAAGCGGTTCAATTGATACAAGAAAAGTCGTATGATCTAATTTTAACAGATATTCAAATGCCAATAATGGACGGGTTTGAATTTTTAGCTTTTATAAAACAATATTATACAAAAGATCAAATGCCTCCTATAATTGCTTTATCAGGAAGAACCGATATTGATAGAGAAGATTATATAAAAGAAGGATTTACCAATAGTTTACGGAAACCTTATGCCCCAGCAGATTTATTAGAAGCTATTGCTACTATTTTACCAATTCGGAAGCCAAATATTACAAATGATCCTGTAAATCTTGGTACTTCTAATGAACTGTTTTCTTTAGAAGATATAGAAATTTTTGCCCAGGGAGATAAAGAATCATTTTATGCTATTCTGGATACTTTTGTAGAAGGAACTACGGATAATTTAGCAGAATTTTCCGAAGCTATTCAAAATCAAGATAAAAAGAAAATAAAGTCTTTAGCTCATAAAATGTTACCTATGTTTCGTCAAATTAAAGCCTTTACTATCATCCCAAAATTAGAAACTTTAGAAGATCCAAACCGTTCTATTTCGGATAAAGAAATAAGCCTTTTACCAACCGAATTAATAAAACCTATTGAAGCTTTAATATCCGAATTAAAAGTAATATAAGAAAACAGTATGAGATAGTTCGCAAAGTAAATGCGGTTTGGCTTGCATATAAATTATAAGCTGATATCGTATTGTTTTAATTTGTTATATAAAGTCTTCCGATCAATAGAAAGCATCCGCGCCGCTTTTGCTTTATTTCCATTCGCTTTTTCCAATGCTTCCAGGATCAACTCCTGTTCATTATGATTTTTAAAAAGTCCGTAGGTTTGATTACTTTTAGTTGAAGCATAAGCAATATCCTGAGGAAGTACAGTTAGCGAAATCAATTCATTTTGAGAAAGTAATACGGATCTCTTTACAATATTCTTTAATTCCCGAAGATTCCCGGGCCATTCGTACTTTTTAAAAGCTTCTAAAACTTCATCGGCAAAACCCACTATATTTTTATCCAGTTCTTCGTTAGCATTTTCCAGAAAATGATTGGCAAACAACATTAAATCTTCTGTCCGTTCCCGTAAAGGAGGTACTTTTATCGAAAATTCATTCAGACGATGGTATAAATCTTCTCGAAACTCCCCTTCTTTTACCGCTGCCGATAAATCTTCATTAGTGGCCGCAATTACCCGAATATCCACTTCAATCTCCTTATTACTCCCTACCGGCTTAATCTTTCGTTCTTGCAATGCCCGTAGCAACTGTACTTGAAGTTCATAACTTAAATTACCAATTTCATCCAGAAACAAAGTTCCGCCATTTGCGGCTTCAAAGTGTCCTACTTTATCATTAACCGCACCCGTAAAAGAACCTTTTACATGACCAAAAAATTCGCTGGAAGCAATCTCTTTAGGAATTGCGCCACAATCTACGGGTACAAAAGGTTGATTTTCTCTTTTACTCCGTTTATGGATATTACTGGCTACATATTCTTTTCCTGTTCCGCTATCTCCAATAATTAAAACAGACATTTTGGTAGGAGCCACCAGGTCAATATATTCATTTAGTTTTTTTGAAGCATCACTAATCCCTTTTACAAAAGAAGAAGAAACAGTCGTTGTGACTGTAGTAGATTTCTTTTTAGAAGAAGATAGAGTTCCTTTTTTATTGGGAATAGATGGTTCTGTCGTAGCAGAGGTCGTATTTATAAGTGGAACCGCCAGCGCTTTTTGTATCGTATCAAGAATTGTATCCGGGTTAAAAGGTTTTGCTATATAATCAAAAGCACCTTGCTTGATAGCATTAACCGCCATGTTAATCTCGGCATATCCGGTCATGACAATCACCTGAGTATTTTTATCCTTTTTATGAATATCCTCTAATAAAGCAATTCCATCTTTATCCGGCAAACGCACATCGGTTAATACCACGTCAAAATGATGTTCCCTTAATAAGTTCACAGCTTCCTGTCCTGAAAATGCAGTTTGCACTTCATACTCTTTTTTTTCTAAAAAGGTTTTAAGCATTTTGCAAAATGCAACATCATCTTCAACGATCAATAAATTAGGCATTCGGTATGTATTTAAAACGGAACTATAATACGTTATAAAGTTAAAACATTAAAATAAACAACTTAGTATAAGAATGGTAAATAAGTTGTAAGAGATTTAATAGATATTTATAGACTCTTTGAACTTCAATAACTTTTCTATATTTATTACATTAATTTACATTAAGGTCTGGTAAAGATTCAAGATCGCTAATGCTTCTAGAATCAAGAATCAAGACTAATCTTTATATTATTGAAAATCACCAACTATATTTGAACAAACTACTGTTGAAAAAGTAAAAAAGCAACCTTCAAATATCTTAAAATTTAGAATTACTTTATTTTACTAGGCTTTGTAAACTTTTATTTCAACTGGATAATAATGATAAATAAACTACATACTATATCAATTTCTAATATCCCTAATAATAGATTAAACTAAAACTATTTCCAATTAAAAAAGAGGCTCTGGGAATGAGCCTCTTTTTAGCACTAAACAACTCTATATCGCCTATAGTTGCAAAACGATATGCTTTTATACGCCTTGTGTTTACGATTTATCTTCTGATGAAATCCATTCACCGTCAGCGTTTATAAATAAAATTTTGGATTGGTTATTTTCGTTAATTAGGATGAGTTTGTAACTATTATCTTTGGCTATGTAAGCTTTTACGATCCGACTTGCCCCGTAGTCATTTACTACTGCGTTTTGTACCGCCATTGGCAAATCAACAATCTTTACTTCAACATATTCCTGAAACTCGTTTTGATAATCAAACTCATTATCGGTATTAGCATAAGCTAAATCTTCTTGTGCTATGACTCCCTGAGCCGATATAACACTTACTATTATTGCAATTATCATAGGTAACTTTATCATGGTTTTAAAAGTAGTATCTATCATACTGTTTAACATAATGTAATAACCGAGCCAATTTTCTTAACGCCCTACAATTCCATTTAATCTATTATAAATCAAATGATTACATTTTAAGGGAACATTCTCTATTTTGTTAATATGTGGAAAACCAAGTGTTTTTTGTGGAAATGATACTCACATGTATACAGATTACCAATCCGGTGACCTACGGTTTGCCTTTTTTAAAGCTTGCGTTTTTTTATTCTGTAATCTTTTAAGTTGAGAAGTTTTGCTTGGTTTGGTTTTTTTACGCACTTTAGGAACTTGCAGAGAAGATTGTAGTAGCTTTATCAAACGATCGGTACAAATTTCTTTATTACGATGTTGACTCCGGGTCTGACTACAACTTAAAATTAGGTCCCCTTGATTGGATAACCGGGAAGCTAGTTTTGTCTGTAAGCGTAACTTTTCAGTATTAGTAAAAGCTTCGGATGCTTCTACGTTAAAATGTAATAAAATTTTAGAAGAAACCTTATTTACATGCTGTCCTCCTGCCCCGGAACTGCGAACTGCTTTTACTTTTATTTCTTCTAAAACTTTTTGTAAAAGCATAACTTTTTAATACTAAATAAAAATGTATTAGGTAAACAGCTTTACCTGATGTGCGGATTTTAATAAATCATTTACCGTTTTAACCGGGTTAAAGGTAGTTAAAGGCACTTCAACAAATACACTGATCCAATTGGACATTGCTCCATTCCAAAGCCCAGGTAGTTCAAGAGCTTTTAAAGTCTGTCCGTTTACTGACTTTCTAGTGATAAATCCTGCATCCGGGTCTACAAAATTCAGAAGATTAAACTTTTCTCCTTTATAATTACGTACCCCACATACTAAATCTACCGGATTAAAATGGGTAGAAGTACTCATAATATCACGTTGGCGACGATCTCTTTTATCAATCTGAGGCGTTTCTATGATCTGTAAAGTGGTACGGCCACTTTCCTGTTTGATCCAGAAAGGCCCTCCTCCCGGTTCACCTTCATTAATAACCATCCCACAAACTCGTATAGGTCGATTAAGGGATTCTTTTAAGAACTCCAATTTATATTGTTCTGAAAATTTATCGAAATCTAAAGGTAAGCGAACATTGAGCTGCTTGACCATAAATTCTTTAATATCCTTTAAGTCATGTTCTGAAGGAGGTTTTTGTTCGATGGCATTTAGAATCCTAAAAACCTCATCTTGTATTTCAATAAGTTTACCAGCAAGTATTTTTTTATAACCGGTTAATTCTTCCTGGTATTTACGCACTACTACATTATCAATATTTTTAATATAAATAATATCAGCATCCAGGTCATTTAAATTTTCTATTAAGGCACCGTGCCCCCCAGGTCTGAAAAGAATTGTACCGTCTTCAAGTCGGAAAGGTTGATTATCTTCTGTAACGGCGATAGTATCTGTTTGTGGTTTTTGAAAAGAATAGGTGATAATGAAATTAGTATCTGTTTTTTCTTCAACCTTTTTCTTTATACGTTCAAACTCATCCTTAAAATCGGTAAGGTGATCTTCAGAAATAGTAAAATGTAGTTTTGAATCTCCTTTTACATTTTTATTGTATCCTGCTGCTTCATAAAGATGTTCTTCAAAGGCAGTGGCCGTACTACGCGTATACTTATGGAACGGAAGTAAACCCTTAGGATAAGCCCCGAAGTTACATCCCTTCTCTTTTAGTAATATTTCAACAAATATATAGAGTTGCCTTCCCTCGGATAATGTTTCAAAATTAGGATAAGCTTGTTTTACTTTTTCCATTACGCCATCGTAAAAAGGAAACTTTTCCAGTCCAATTAAGAATAAGCGTATGGCATCTGCCTTTTCGTGATTGGTATAGGAGTTGAGACTTTCTTTTTCATAATCATAAGAATCTAAAAAACGAAATAACTCCTTAAACATCCGGGAAGCCGCACCGGAAGCCGGGACAAATTTTATAGTTTCTAGTGTAGATAAACGGGAATCATATAGTTTTTTTAATTCTGACTGGTGATGATCCGAAAAGCGTAAAATTCCATTATGAAGACTGGCTGCACTTCGTAAAGAAACCGGTGGAATTTCTTTTTCGAAGGTATCAATTTGTGCAATTACTTTATCTACGGTAAGTCCTCTGGATTTTATATAGGCAATATCTTTATCTGAAATGTTCACTATGTTTGTGTTAATTGATCAATGGTTTGTTTTGCAATTCGAAAGCGATTTTCTCGATTTCCCTTCAGCACAATATACGGTTTTTTACTTTTTTGCAATGCTTTTTTAAATAAGGAAAACATAGCTTCTCTTTCATTAGGCTTATCTCTTAAATCGTCAGGAACCCAGGGAGTATCTATATAAGTAAGAAAATAAAAATCCGTATTATTTTCTTTTAAGTATTCTAATAATTCTCCCGGAACCTTGTTGTTAAAATAGGCTTCGGAATATACACTGGTTTCTAACACATCAGTATCACAAAACAAAATATTGTTTGCTTTTTTAAAGCCTTCTTGCTCTAGTGCTAATTGCCCTCTGGCAATAGGTATAATATCTTCATACGAACATATCTCACGGGTGTTATCCCATTTTTGTTGTAGATAATCGCGAGCAAATTCGGGTACCCAAACGGTTTTATAATGCGCTGCTAATTGCCTGGACAAGGTTGTTTTTCCTGTAGATTCCGGACCAAAAAGTACTACTTTTAAGCAATTTTTGGGCTTGTCATTTTTATTTTCTGATTCCATTGTCTATACCCCTGAATGGCTAAAAAAGTAAATATTAAATATTGAAGAGAAAGCATACCTAGCCCTCGGTAGGCATAAAGTGGTACCGTAATCAGGTCTGCAATGATCCAGAGCGTCCAATTCTCAATTTTTTTGGTCGCCATATACCACATAGCAGTAAAAAACATCCCCGAGGTTAAAATATCGATGTAATTTTCAATTAAGATTTCAGTTCCGAAGAATTGATAAATTGTATACGTCACGATCATGGTTAATATACAAAGTAAGATACCCAAAGCCTTTTCTTTTCCGGTAGTTCTGGATATTAATACAACCCGGCTTCCCCTGCTTACTCTAGACCAATTATACCACCCGAAAATACTCATGGCCGAATAGTAAAAATTCATCATCATATCCCCGTAATAACCAGCTGTATAAAGTAAGTATACCGAAATTATGGTAGCAATCAACCCGGTAGGATACACCCAAATATTTTCTTTTTTAGCATACAGCACACTGATAATTCCAAATACAAAAGTAATGGCTTCTAATAGAATTTGAGGTAGGGAAGCTTTACTATAGGCTTCTAAGAAAAAATCAAAAATGAGGTTCATACGAGCTTCTATTCGATTTAACCATTTTCATATAAACCAATACATGTTCCATTTCACCGAATGCAACTTTGATTTCTTCTGTCACGAAAGCCATTACTTCATCATAAGGACCAAAAATTTGAGTGCTTAATGGGTTTTCTAACACTTCAAACGAAGATGTCCGTAATTTTTTAATAAAATTAATGATATGGATTTCAAAATTATCTTGTAGAGGAGTAAGGGTTAATTCCAAAGATATCTGCATAATGTTTTAATTTTTTTTAAATTATTTCTACTGGTGGTTTTAAATAAACACAGGTAAAGCCTTCAAATTCCAGGTATGCCAGTTGATGCTTTGATGTTGACTTTTTATCTTTAAAAGTTGCCTGAACCCTTTGCTTGTTTTTAAGAATAGATGTAATCTCAATATGGTTTTTTAAGCTTACACCTGGCGTAGCTTTCATTTTATAAATGGATTCTTTAGCACCCCAGGCAATTGTTAATAACCGAATGTTTTCTTCTTGATTAGAAGTAAAGGCAATACAGTCGTTACCTATAAATTTATCTTTTATCACCCCAATTTTTTTACGTTGCTTTTCTATATCAATACCCGTAGGACTATCACTGACGATAATAGCAGAAAAATGATACGAATGTGTAATGGAGATAGATTTGCTATCTTGTAGAAAAGGTTTTCCTAGATCGTTATAATACAAATCTTTGTCCTTGTACCCAGCTACTTTCAATAATTGTCTGACACTGGCAAAACCCCTTTGATGCAACACTGATGACATGTTGCTCAAACGCTCCGTGCTATAAGGAGTTAATTCTATATTTTTCAACAGTTGATCCGTGGTTTCAATGATTTTCCAGATCCAAATGGTAGTTCCGGCATCTACTGTTATTGTTTTGTAAAGAGGCATATTCTCTTAAAGTTATTACCTATCTTTGTACGATTAAAAAAGTTTCAAATAGTATACTATTTAAAGGGTTGAATATAGCCTAATTTT
The DNA here is from genome assembly GCF_026222555.1 of Aquimarina sp. ERC-38. Lineage (NCBI taxonomy): Bacteria > Pseudomonadati > Bacteroidota > Flavobacteriia > Flavobacteriales > Flavobacteriaceae > Aquimarina > Aquimarina sp. ERC-38. The sequence continues at coordinate 884,456 of NZ_CP098511.1, forward strand.
ACAGGATACACTAATTGCAAAGAATTAAATAAAAGTATTTATGAGTACGACGACACTACCTTATGTTCCTTATAAAGTAAAGGATATTTCACTTGCTGCCTGGGGAAGAAAAGAAATTCACCTTGCCGAAGCAGAAATGCCGGGATTAATGTCCTTACGGGAAGAATATAAGGATGAACAACCCTTAAAAGGTGCGCGGATAGCCGGATGTTTGCATATGACCATACAAACGGCAGTATTAATTGAAACCTTAAAAGCCCTGGGAGCTGAGGTTACCTGGAGTTCTTGTAACATTTTTTCTACTCAGGATCAGGCAGCGGCAGCAATTGCTGAAGCTGGTATCCCGGTATACGCTTGGAAAGGAATGAGTGAAGAAGAATTTGACTGGTGTATCGAACAAACACTTTTCTTCGGCGAAGACAAAAAGCCTTTAAACATGATCCTGGATGATGGTGGGGATTTAACGAATATGGTATTAGACCGTTACCCGGAATTAGTGGATGGAATCAAAGGATTATCAGAAGAGACTACTACCGGAGTACATCGCTTATATGAAAGAATGAAAAATGGAACCCTGCCCCTTCCGGCAATTAACGTAAATGACTCTGTTACCAAATCCAAATTTGATAATAAATACGGGTGTAGAGAAAGTGCAGTGGACGCTATTAGAAGGGCAACTGATACCATGCTTGCCGGTAAAAGAGTGGTTGTTTGCGGATATGGAGATGTAGGAAAAGGAACGGCTGCCTCATTTAGTGGTGCCGGATCTATTGTAACGGTTACTGAAATTGATCCTATCTGTGCTTTACAGGCTGCTATGGATGGTTTTGAAGTTAAAAAATTAAAAACGGTTATTGGTAATGCTGATATTTTAATCACCACTACCGGAAATAAAGATATTGTACAAGCCGAGCATTTTAAAGCTTTAAAAGACAAGGCAATTGTTTGTAATATCGGTCATTTTGATAACGAAATCGATATGGCATGGTTAAATGACAACTACGGTACTACTAAAGATGAAATCAAACCACAGGTAGATAAATATACAATTAACGGCAAAGATATTATTATCCTGGCTGAAGGACGATTAGTGAACTTGGGATGTGCTACCGGTCACCCTAGTTTTGTGATGAGTAATTCTTTTACCAATCAAACCCTGGCACAAATCGAACTTTGGAAACATTCGGAGAACTACAAAAATGAAGTGTATATGTTACCTAAGCACCTGGATGAAAAAGTAGCGCAATTACACCTTTCCAGATTAGGTGCAGAACTGGAGACTTTACGAAAAGATCAGGCTGATTATATAGGGGTATCGGTAGAAGGGCCTTTTAAACCGGAATATTATAGGTACTAGATGCTAGATGCTAGATGCTAGAAAGTAAAAAAATCCTCGTGAGAACACGAGGATTTTTTTACTTTCTATTTATTCTATTTTGTTAGAAAAAATTATTCTGCTTCGGCAAGTAGGCAGTCCGTATATTTTGCGGTCTTCGTTTGTATCATTGCCAGACCTTCTTCCCGGCTTGTTAAGGCATCCATTTTGATCTGCTCTCCGTTAGGAAGGTGCATTACATAAAAACCTTCTTCAAAAGAAGATAATTTGATTATTTCTCCATCTGCTTTTACCGCATTCCAGGATTTTTCTGAAGGTTTATACACTAAATCTAGTTTTTCACCTTTGCGAGCACCTTCAATTACAGTAATTTGCATCCTGTTTTTTGTGGCTGTCATTTCAAACTTATTTCCATCTTTCTCAACTACTTGAGTTTCCATTTCCCCTTCATTCATTGCAATTGGGTTGGATCCGGTCCAGAATTCCATAAGATTAAAAATAACTACATCTCCGAAAAAAAATAAGCCATAAACCGGTACAATATTAAGTGCCCAAAACACCAAATTGTTTATAAACTTATTATCTGTAATTTCTTGGTTCCAGTCTTTTAAACCATTGAAAGCAGAAAAGGACCCTAAACAGCTGGTAAATAAAACGGAAGCTGATAACATTACGCAAATAGTTGCTTTTTTCATAATTTTTAATTTTAAGTTAGGTCTAAATGTATGTTTTATGTCAAAAAAATAATAACTCATTAAGATATTATTAATATCCTAAAAACATTTTTATTCAAATTAGTCGGACATATCTAAATTAAAAATTTACAGAAAAATAGATTCTTATTCCTAAAAAACAATAAGAATAAAGTTCAATAACCTTTAAAGTCGTATAAAATTTTTACTACTCTTTATTTATTGATTTATCAAAACAAAAAATCCCTTCCAAATAGTATGAAAGGGATTCGTTATGTTATTATAACAATGTTTATGCTTCAAAAGGTTCTATAGAAACATAGGACTTATTATCTTTTTTCTTAGTAAACTTTACAATACCGTCTACTCTTGCGTGTAAGGTATGATCTTTACCAGCATACACATTATTACCCGGTTTATGAGCAGTTCCTCTCTGTCTGACAATAATATTACCAGCTATGGCAGCCTGACCTCCAAAAATCTTTACTCCTAATCGTTTCGATTCGGATTCTCTACCGTTTTTAGAACTACCAACTCCTTTTTTATGAGCCATAATTTTATAATTTAATTCTTACGATCGGACAAAACCATCGTAAAAAAGGTTATTCTTATTCTTCTATTCCACCTTTATAGGTATCCTGCCATACTTTTAATTCAGCCCAATTTCCATCCGCAGCCATTTTTGCTTGCTTAGGCCAGGAACCAGGATTATGATTACCTCTTACCTCTTTAATATAACCCGCTATGACAGAAGGTTCCGTTTGAGATAATTGTTCAAAAGTAGTGATTCCGTTTTGTTTTAAAGTTTCCGCTATTTTTGGGCCAATTCCTTCAATCTTTTTCAAATCATCACCTGCAGTAGTGGTTTTAGTTTTAACCGGTGCTGCTTTAATTACAACAGGTTCAGCTACTTTTTCCTTTTTGGCTGGTGCTGCTTTCTTTTTTCCGGAAGCCGAAATACTCTCAATTAAGATTTCAGTTAAAGCCTGACGATGACCATTCTTTACCCGATATCCTTTTCTTCTTTTTTTCTTAAAGACGATAACTTTATCTCCTTTAAGATGTCTCGTGATTTTTGCTCCTACAGAAGCTCCATCTATAGCCGGGGCGCCTAAAGTAATGTTATCACCATCAGCAGTAAGAAAAACTTTGTCAAAATCAACACTGTCTCCTTCTGCACCTGATAAACGGTGTACAAAAACTTTTTGGTCTTTTGCAACTTTAAATTGCTGCCCTGCTATCTCTACAATTGCGTACATATAGCGTAACGTTTTGTGAATTAATTAAATATGAACTTACACCTAATTTAGGCGGGTGCAAATATAATGCTAATTAATTAATTTACAAATGATTTACACATTTAAAGAAACCGCAGTTGGCTTTTTACGGGTATTCCAACTATCTTTAAATAACTGCATAAAAGATAAGGTCAATACAAAGGTGGTTGCGAATCCCATAATGGCTGCAACAAACACAACAAGACCTATCCCGACATGATAATGAGAGTTCCAGTTCTCTAACATCTGTGGTAAAAAGTCAGTATTTATATGAGTTACGTAAATCGCAAAAAAGATAGTAAATAAAAGGGTAGCATTAAAACCGGTGAACAGCCCTGCCATAAAACCCTTTTGGTATTCAAAATCCCTTCCTTTTTCCCGTTTGTAATTACGCATTGCCAAACAAAGCCCAAAAGCCATTATAAAGCCGTTTCCTAAACTAAATACCGGATTAGTTTGTACTCCAAATAAAGAAAGTGCCAAAAAATAACCGGCTAGTGCTACGGCAAGAATAATTCCGTAGCTTACTGGGATTGTTGATTTTTTCATAACTATTGATTTTAAACTATTTAAGCTCTATTAAATTAGTAATTAGACAGTAAACTTTTTGTAATGTATTGTTAATTAATTAAATGCAAATGATTTAAATAGTTCGCTTTTACCACCATCCCTGAACGAATCGTATTATCTCAGCTTTTTTGATTTAAAGACATCTAGAAATTTACTATTCTTTTTTAATTTTAAATTCAAATACTTCATAGCAATGAATCTTTTTAATGTGTATATTCGGGTTCAAAAATTAAAAAATGGCTTCTATCTTTACTAAGATCATCAACGGGGAACTCCCCTCACACAAGGTTGCAGAGACCACAGACTTTTATGCTTTTCTGGATATTAACCCTAATACTAAGGGACATACCTTATGTATTCCGAAAAAAGAGGTTGATAAAATTTTTGACCTAGACGAGGAGACCTATAAAGGGTTGATGTTGTTTTCTAAAAAAGTAGCCGAGGCCTTGAGAAAAACGGTGGATTGCGAGCGTATTGGCCTTTCTGTTGTTGGGTTGGAAGTACCCCATGTTCACGTACACCTGATTCCATTACATTCCATGAGAGATGTTACTTTTCAGTCTAAGGTTTCTATGACAGATAGCGAACTTAAAGAGTTGGCACAACAAATTTCTGCTAATTTTGAACAATAATTTTTTGTTAGCACCTATATTCCGGTGATAAATGCATCAGTTTCTATATTATTGTAAATACCTCAGGGTTTACAATATAAAAGCCAACTACTACGCTAATCATCACAATTATAAATATTAATATATAGAATAAAGGCTTGTACTTTACAGAACTCTCGGTAGGAAGGATTGTCTTCTTGTGATATTCGCATACGCGTTCCATATCTTCAGTAAATCTTCCGGGATAAATCTCAGTATTACATTTGTAACAAACCATTTGTGTTTTAAATGCTTTAGGAATACGTTCTATAAACCTGAAATCTTGTTTGTACTTTACAAAAGATAATTGTAACCCATCATTAGCAAAGCATTCAGGACAATTATTAGTTAATTTTGCCTGTTTTAAAATAATCTCGGTGGCATTCACATCCTCAATTTATATACTAACGTATTTTAAACCAGTTTGGTATATCGCCAAATCAACGGTAAATAACATAAATCTTCACAGAAAAAACTTCTTTGACCTTAATATTCATTTAGCTATAGCCTTTTTGTTAGCACTATGCCTTATTTAATGTAATTTGAAAAGTAGTTCCTTTTTTAAGTTCGGAGTTTAGGACTTTTATTTTACCAGAATGGTATTCCTCAATAATTCGTTTAGCCAGGGATAAGCCCAGTCCCCAGCCCCTGCTTTTTGAAGTAAAACCCGGTTCAAAAATTTTAGTGAATTTACTTTTAGGAAGCCCTTTTCCGGTGTCACTCACCCTAATAAATACATGTTTATCATCATCTGTAAGTGTGATAAGTAAATCCCCTTTACCCCGCATAGCATCAATTCCATTTTTAACCAAATTCTCAATGGTCCAGCCATACAGCTGTGAATTTAGAGCAACTATAATTTCTTTTTCGGGTATTTTTAAAGTGAAATTAATGAGTTTAGAACTACGAAGTCTTAGGTATTCAAAAGCTTCCTTTGTTTCAACCACTATATCCGCATTATTTAATTGAGGGATAGATCCTATTTTTGAAAATCGTTCGGTAATCATCTTTAAACGTGAAATATCTTTTTCGATTTCTACAATATAATCCGGGTTTACGTTTTCGGTTTTTAGGATTTCGTTCCACCCTACTAATGATGATAGCGGTGTTCCTATCTGATGTGCGGTTTCTTTTGCCATTCCCGCCCATAATTTGTTTTGTTCGCCCGCTTTTGAAGTCGTAAAAAAGAAATAAATAACCCCGATCAATAAAAAAATGATAAGTGCAATGGCTATTGGATAATACCTTAGTTTCCTTAAGATATCAGAATTGCCATAGTAGATGTACTGTTTGGAGCCTTTTAAATCCAATTCGATAGGCTGGTTTTTTAATTTAAGGTCTTGTAAAAAAGAAGATAACTCTCCGGGAGAGTCAATAATACCCGCAGGCAAATTTGAGCATAAATCTTTTAGAATTTCCCCATCTGCATCCGTCATGATAATGGGAATCGATTTATTAGTACCTGCAATAAGTATAGATAGGTCTAAGTAGTCATCCTGCGATTCACTATTGAGCGCAATATAATTTTGAGCCCAAATTTGAATTTTAGTAGTTTCATCTTTTTTTAACCGCTGAAGAAAGAGAGAAGTATTCCAAAGAATTAATCCGGTAATAACTAAAACAGAGATTACAATAAAATAACTCGCTAATTTGCGGTCATCTGAAAAATTCATATGAAACTTATGTTAATATCAATAAAGATACTAGATTAAATTGAAAATAATGATTCTATTTATAGGCTTGCTTCCCTTAGGAAGTTTCTTTTATAAAGACAACTTGAAAGTTTATAACACTTTAGCCAAACCTTATACAAGAAATAAAAAAGTTTATCGGTACATTTAAAATGTATTTTAACCATTCACAAAGTAATAATGGATACTACTATTGCAATTGATCCCAATAAAGAACCTACAAAAAAAGTACACCAAACTTTATTAGGAGCTATTGGTCCCCGCCCTATTGCTTTTGCAAGCACGATAGATGAACAAGATCGACCTAATCTTTCTCCATACAGTTTTTTTAACGTGTTTAGTGCGAATCCCCCGATCCTTATTTTTTCTCCGGCCAGGAGAGTACGGGATAACACCACTAAACATACGCTTGAAAACTGTAAAAAGGTCAAAGAAGTGGTTGTGAATATTGTCAATTATGATATTGTCCAGCAAATGTCATTATCCAGCACTGAATATGAGGAAGGGGTAAATGAATTTGAAAAATCAGGACTAACCATGATTCCCTCTGAAAAGATAAAACCTTTTCGGGTAGGAGAATCCCCCGTTCAGTTTGAATGTTTGGTAAAAGAAATCATTGCATTGGGAAATGAAGGAGGTGCCGGTAATCTAATCATTTGCGAAGTGGTCATGATGCACGTAAATGCTTCCCTCCTAAGCCCAACTGGTGAAATTAATCAACAAAAGATTGACCAGGTGGCCCGGATGGGCGGTAATTGGTACACAAGGGCTAAAGAAGGTATGTTTGAGGTTCCTAAACCTTTAACTACAAAAGGGATAGGTATTGATCAGCTACCTGAAAATATAAAGAACAGCGAGGTACTTACCGGAAATGATCTAGGTATGCTGGGAAATGTAGCTTCTTTACCTTCAAAAGAAGAAATTTTGAATTTTGTTGATAAAAATCCGGACGTTATTCATAAAACAAGTAGGCTAAACACCTCAGAAATTCATAAATTTGCACAATCCTTTTTAATATGTAACGAAGTAGAAAAAGCTTTGTTACTATTAATGATAAATCAAACAGAAAAGTAGCGTAAGATGGAAGTACAAGGTAAAGTAAAAATGATTGGTGAGACCCAAACTTTTGGTAATAACGGATTTAGAAAAAGAGAAATTGTAGTCACTACAGAAGAACAGTATCCACAACATATTATGGTTGAATTCGTACAGGATAAAACTGAATTATTGAATAATTACCAGGTTGGGCAGGATGTCAAAATAAGTATCAATTTGAGAGGTCGTGAGTGGGTAAACCCTCAAGGGGAAACAAAATATTTTAACTCTATCCAGGGATGGCGAATTGAAAATTTACAGAATAACGCACCTCAAGGCGCACCACCAATGCCACCGTCAGAAGCTTTTGAACCGGTAAGTGATTTCACGAAAGAAGAGCATGACGATTTACCATTTTAAGTTTAAAATTCTTACAACAAAAGAAGAGTGGGATTAATTTAGTACACTATTTTAATATAAAGATGTACGGTTTATCAAAATACTTCCCATAAAATACGTAATAAAGCAAAAGTCCGGTTAAAACCGGACTTTTTATATATAAAATTACATAAACCTTCTAATAAAACTCAAAAGCAATGATGAACAAAGTTATTTTTAAAAGGTTATTACAAAGATCATATTTTTTTGGAGATTTTCAAACAACTTAAGTTTATTTAACGTACTGCCTTTCTATTATTTATGTTTTTTTTAAACAATACTGATACGCTTCCGGATCCTAGCTTTGCAAATGACGATGGACTAGTGGCCGTAGGAGGTACTTTAACTTCGCAACGCTTATTAGAAGCTTATCACAAAGGTATTTTTCCGTGGTATAGCGAAGGACAACCAGTACTTTGGTTTTCTCCTGATCCCAGAATGGTTTTACTTCCGGAATACCTGAAAATTAGTAAAAGTATGAGAAGCTTATTTAAAAATAATGCTTTTGAAGTAACCTATAATACTTGTTTTAGCGAAGTAATACGTGCCTGCGCTACAGTTTACAGAAAAGATCAGGTGGGTACCTGGATTACGGATGATATGATAGTTGCTTATGAAAAATTATATAACGCCGGACACGTACTATCGGTTGAGGTGTGGAAAGACCAAGAATTAGTAGGTGGCCTTTACGGAGTGTATTTAAAAGAAAAAAGGGTTTACTGCGGCGAAAGCATGTTTAGCTATCAAAGTAACGCCTCAAAATACGGTTTTATCTCTTTAGTCCGAAAGTTAGAAACTGAAAACATCAAATTGATCGATTGCCAGATGTATACGGATCATTTAGCCAGTTTAGGTGCTTTTGAAATTCCCAGATCTGAATTTTTAAAGTTTTTGGAATGAGCTTTATGGATTTTAATCAATGAGGCTTTAAAATTAGCATTAATTCTATAAAATACTTAAAATCACTTCTACCCTTTTACTTCTTCATACCGAAAACAAGAAACTTCGTGATCGTTTACCATACCTATTGCCTGCATAAAAGCATATATAACCGTTGATCCGGTAAATTTAAAACCTCTTTTCTTTAAATCTTTACTAATCTGATCAGAGAGCGGTGTTGTTGCCGGAGCATCTTTATAATGTTTCCAGCTATTCTGAACCGGAGTATGATCAACAAAGTTCCAGAGGTAGGTATTAAAAGAACCAAATTCCTTTTGAATTTCCATAAACCGGGAAGCGTTGTTAATAGTTGCATGTACTTTGAGTTTATTACGAATGATCCCCGGATTGTTTAGTAATTGCGTAATTTTATCTTCGGTATAATTAGCAATTTTTTGATAATCAAAAAAATCAAAAGCTTCCCTAAAATTTTCTCTTTTTTTAAGAACGGTAATCCAACTAAGACCCGCCTGAAAAGTTTCTAAAATTAACATTTCAAAAAGTTCTTGTTCGTCGTGTACCGGAACACCCCATTGTAAATCATGGTAAGTTTCGTATAATTGATCTCCGAGACACCACCCACATCTGTTTTTTTTCATAACGTTCCTTTGTATTAAACTAAAACTGTACTTTGTAAGCTGAAGTTCAATATTTCGTCCAAATATAACAAATACTAAATTTTACCAGCATGCAGACTTCAACCCTTTCTTCACTTATAGAAGAAACCATAAATAAAGCTTACACCTACCAGGAATATCGTACACTTACTCATCAACTTGCGGAAGAAGGAAAAACAACCGGACCAGATCAATCAGAAAATCTGGTGCAATTTTCTCAATTAAATGATAAGCGGATGAAACGCCTGGATAAAACCATTAAAATTGATTCGGAAGCAGCAGAAAAACTGAATGCTGTTCAAAAAAAAATCATTTGGTTGGTAATTACCGAAGCTTGGTGTGGTGATGCGTCTCAAAGTATGCCCGTTTTAAAAAAATTGGCTGACACTAATCCGAATTTTGAAATGAAAGTGATCTTAAGAGATGAAAACGAGGAGTTGATGAATAACTTTTTGACCAATGGTGGTAAGTCCATTCCTAAAGTAATTTTTTATGAAGTAGATACAAAGACCGTACTTCATGATTGGGGACCAAGGCCTACGGAAGCTACCAATATGGTAAAGGCCTATAAAGAGGAACATGGTAAACTAACACCGGAATTTAAACAAGATTTACAGCAGTGGTACAATAAAAATAAAGGCAAAGCGATTACCGAAGATATTGTAAAGCTACTTACCTAATTATCCTCCGTAGTTAAAGTAATAGGTGATTGAACCGTTTTGTAATTTTAGAGCGGATTCAGAAAACATTGCTTTTTGAGCATATTTTAATGCGTTTTCAAACAGGCACTCATTTCGGGTAGAAGATTTTTTCTTATCTATTTTGGTTTCGGATACATATCCATTTTGATTTACTGTAATAAGAACGACCACTTTACCACTGGCGCTACAGGTATAAATAGGATTAGGAATTCTCTTTTGCCGTCGATTTTTTAAATTAAAGGTCACTGAGCTGTTTCTATTATTAGCTACCTTGGCATTTAAATCTTCAGAAGGGTTTACCGCTTCGGTTTCTTCGGTATTTAAATCTTCTTCGATACTTTCTTCACCTTCCAGCGCCTCTTCAGTTTCTGTAGATTCCTCAGTACTTTCAGGAGCATCTGTCAGGGACTTAATACGCTTTTCAATATCATCATGATTTTCAAAATCCTGATTATAGGCATTATGTGTTCTTTTATTTGCAGTTATTTCCTGTTCCTGAATTTTTTCCTCTTCAATTTCCGGTTTTTCTTGTGTCAGCTCTTCTAGTAATTCTTCGGGGATTTCCATAAGGATTTCAGCTTGCTCCTGTTGCTTTTTAAACATGTTGATGTTATATAAACTCAACAGGAAAATACCCATAAGCAAAATAGTGATGATTAAAGCCTTATGTTTTTCTATAAAATCCACTAGAATGATAACTCCATTTTTATAAGAATATTTTAAAAACTCTATTCTTCCATAAGGGAGGTTTCAAAGGCTTTCGGAGATATCGCATTTTCAACAGAAAAGTTACCAATACGAGTCCTACGTAATGCACTTAAGTAAGCTCCGCTACCCACTTCTTTTCCATAATCATGTACCAGTGATCGAATATAGGTGCCTTTGCTACAAACCACCCGAAAGTCCACTTTAGGAATTTCTATATTAACCAGTTCAAATTTTGCTATTTGTATTTTCCTTGGGGTAATTATTACCTCTTTACCTTCTCTGGCATATTCATATAATCGCTTACCTTCTTTTTTTAAGGCGGAAAAAACCGGGGGTATCTGAGTAATGTTACCTTCAAATTTGGAAGTGGTCGCCTGTAATTTTGCTTCGGTAAGATGGGAAGTCGGGAAGTTTTGATCAATTTCGGTTTCAAGATCATAAGACGGAGTGGTTGCCCCCAGGGTTAAGGTACCCGTATATTCTTTTTCCTGTCCTTGAAACTCCTGAATTTTTTTAGTAAACTTTCCGGTACAAAGGATGAGTAAGCCGGTAGCTAACGGATCGAGTGTACCTGCATGACCTACTTTAATTTTCTTAATCTTAAATTTTTTCTTAAGTAACCATCGTACTTTATTTACTACTTGAAAAGAAGTCCATTCCAGTGGTTTATCAATCAGGATTACCTGACCTTCCTTAAAAGTTTCCAGTGTTTCCATTACCTATTTATAAAACCTACAACAATCGCTATAAATCCTACTAGTGCGCAGTAAATAGCGAAGTAAGATAACTTACTTTTACGAACCAGGGAAATCATCCAGGTACAAGCAAATAACCCGGAAATAAATGCTGCAAAAAAACCAATAATCATAGGTAAAGCAGCACCTTCTGTAACTACAAGATCACCACTCATCATGTCTTTTGCAATTTTTCCTAGAATTAGCGGGATTACCATCAAAAAAGAAAACCTGGCTGCTTTAGTTTTATCATTCCCTAGTAATACGGAGGTTGAAATGGTTGCCCCACTCCTAGAAATACCTGGTAACAGGGCGATGGCCTGTGCAACACCAATTACAAACGCATTAGAAAAACTAACCGGTTTTGCCGTGTTTTTTGCCTTATCTGCTAATATTAATAATACGGCTGTTATCAATAGCATGCTACCTACTAAAAGAATATTACCACCGAATAATTGTTCTAACTGCTCTTCAAACAACAGACCTATAAATACGGCTGGTAACATAGATATGACGATTTTAATAGAAAAGGCGGTTTCGTCATTATAGGTAGAATTAAATAAACCGGATAAAATTTCTAAAATATCTTTTCTAAAAACAACAATGGTACTTAATGCAGTAGCAAAATGCAAAACAACGGTGAAAAGTAAGGATTCTTCAGGTATACTTTGATCTCCTAAAATAGCTTTTCCTAACTCCAAATGTCCACTGGAAGAAACCGGTAAAAATTCAGTCAATCCCTGTATAATTCCAAGTATAATAGCATCAATTATTTCCAACTTATAAGATAATCTGTTCTTAATTCGCGGCAAAGATACTATTTTGACATTTACCAATAATAGTAAACCTAAGCACTTCTTAAAATTAAAAAGTCAGGGCGCCTTCAAATAGGATACAGGCATTACTTCTCACTTCAAGTTGGTGATCATTCATAATTTTAAGGTCAAGATATCCCCCTCTCTCAGATAATTGATAGGCCTTCATTTCTTTTTTATTCAATTTCTTAGCCCAGGATAAAGCTAAAACCGAATGCGCCGAGCCGGTTACCGGGTCTTCATCAATACCAATCCAGGGACCAAAACACCTCGAATAAAAATCGTATTTTTTATCATCTGACTTACAAGTTACTATTAAACCTGATATAGTTGTTGAAAGCTTTCCGGCTTTTTGAAAATTGGGTTTTAGGTTTGCTAAGGTTTCTTTATCCGAAACCTCAACTATTACCATATTCAGATCTTCTGAGAATTTTGCTTCACATATATTCTTAACGGTGAAAGCTTCTAACAATTTTTGATCCGGAGTATGATCTATCGTATGATATAATGGAAAGTATAAAGTAATATTTTCTTCTCCTTTAAAAGCTTTTAAAACTAAATTATAATTAGTTGTAAACTGAACTTCAAACAAACTTGTTTTTTCAAAGATAACTTTAGCCGCTGCTAAAGTCGCATGTCCGCAAAATTCAATTTCAACCGTAGGTGTAAAATATTGAATAGAATAATTCCCTTTTTCATTTGGAAAAGGACGTATAAATGCAGTTTCGGACAAATTTAATTCGGCGGCAATGTTTTGCATTGTAGTTTGATCTAAATCTTTTTCTAACAAACAAATCCCAGCAGGATTTCCGCTAAAAAGTTGATTCGTAAAAGAATCTACGATAAAAGTTTGTATTTTCATACGTTGAAATTAAAATATTATTTCTTTTTTTGATACAAATTATTGTACGTACATTCATTCGTATTTTCAATTCATCTATTATGCTAATTACAAATATTTCAGATTTTAGAAAAAATATGAACTCTTATTTTGATCAGGTAATTTCCGATTTTGAAACGCTACTTATTAACCGGGGTAAAGATAAAGGTATTGTTATAATGTCGTTATCAGAATATAATTCTTTGATGGCTACCCACCATGAACTAAGTTCCCGAAAAAATCAACAAAGGTTAGATGCAGCAATTGAAAAAGTAGAAAAAGATATTACTTTCTCAAAAGATTTATTAGAGTAAACAAATGAAATATATACCTCAGGTGCATTTAGGTGGAAAAAGCGTCAATTCGAGTGTTTTTTCGTAATGAAATGAAGAAAAAATGTATCGAGAATAGCTTTTTTCATTAAAATCCTTGTTCTCGATACACTTCTTCCTCTGGTCGAAGCACTCGAACTGACGGATTTTATAATAATTATAATTTAAATACACCACAGATGAAATATATATTTGTAGATGAATCTTGGGAATATTATCTCTATTGGCAGAAAAATGATAAAAAAACATTAGTATTCGGTAAAGATTCAAGATCGCTATCGCTTCTAGAAACAAGAATCAAGACTAATTATTACAGTATTGAAAATTAATATTTACGTTAAAGAGTACATTACTTTTAAAATAGTAAAAAAGTAACCTCTAACCATTTTAAAGTTTGAATTTACCCTATTTCACTATGCTTTACTACTGGTGAATTCAGGGAAAAAAGTTTAAATTTAAGTGTTTTTTCGTAAGGAAATGAAGAAAAGATAGCCTGTCCTTGACTTGATCGAGAATATCGAGTCCTTCGATTTGACTTAGGATGACATAGCTTTTTTGATTAATATCCTTAAAACATAATTATACAGGATACCGGTCAAGAAGAATTGATAGTGAACATCGACTGATTTATAAATTTTTAAACGATCAATTCTTTATGATTAAATGTAGGTTCCATTATGACTAAATCTTTCAAACCCTGCTAAAATTCAAGCTTTTCTATATTTTAAAATACACTGAACACCACATCCTTTTCAATTAATTCCCTTCTTAAAAAAAATCCGGATAAGAGGTCTTCTTTTTTCAATTTAATCAACTATATTTGCAGGCTGAAAACGGACTGTTAATTTTGTTTTAATTTCAGTCATTTTTTAATAATTATAAATCCATTATTAAACTGATATAGAATGTCTAAGGTTACGGGTAGAGTTTCACAAATTGTAGGGCCAGTTATCGATGTTGAATTTGCAGCAGGTACTGACCTTCCTAAAATCTACGATTCATTAGAAATTAAACGAGAAGGTGATATTCCATTAACACTGGAGATACAATCTCATATTGGAGAAGATACGGTACGAACTATTGCTATGGACTCCAGTGACGGATTAAGCAGAGGGATGGAAGTAACTGCGACAGGTTCTCCTATCCAAATGCCAATCGGAGGTGATGTATATGGTCGTTTATTTAATGTAATCGGTGATGCTATTGACGGACTTGGAGATTTACCGAAATCCGGTGCCAACGGACTGCCTATTCACCGACAAGCTCCTAAATTTGAAGATCTTTCTACTTCAACCGAAGTACTATTTACAGGGATTAAAGTAATCGACCTTATTGAACCTTATGCGAAAGGAGGTAAGATTGGACTCTTTGGAGGTGCGGGAGTTGGTAAAACCGTATTAATTCAGGAATTGATTAATAATATCGCCAAAGGACACGGAGGATTGTCTGTATTTGCTGGGGTAGGAGAACGAACCCGTGAAGGAAATGATTTACTTCGGGAGATGTTAGAATCCGGAATTATAAAATACGGAGATGATTTTATGCATTCTATGGAAGAAGGCGGATGGGATCTTTCTAAGGTAGATAAAGCTGTTATGAAAGAATCCAAAGCAACTTTTGTATTTGGACAAATGAATGAACCACCAGGAGCAAGAGCCCGGGTAGCTTTGTCCGGATTGACTATCGCAGAATATTTCCGGGATGGTGCCGGCGAAGGACAAGGAAAAGATGTTTTATTTTTTGTGGATAATATCTTTAGGTTTACGCAAGCAGGTTCTGAAGTATCTGCACTACTGGGACGTATGCCATCAGCGGTAGGATACCAACCAACCTTAGCAACAGAGATGGGTGCAATGCAGGAACGAATTACTTCTACGAAAAGAGGTTCGATTACATCCGTACAAGCAGTTTATGTACCAGCAGATGACCTTACCGATCCGGCTCCGGCAACTACCTTTGCCCACCTGGATGCAACTACGGTATTATCACGTAAAATTGCGGAGTTAGGTATTTATCCTGCGGTAGATCCGTTAGATTCTACTTCCAGGATTTTATCAGCGGATATTTTAGGAGATGATCATTATAACTGTGCACAACGGGTAAAGGAGTTATTGCAACGATATAAAGAATTACAGGATATTATTGCCATCTTAGGGATGGAAGAACTTTCTGAAGAAGATAAATTAGCGGTGGGACGTGCCAGACGGGTACAACGTTTCTTGTCACAACCTTTCCATGTTGCCGAACAGTTTACAGGTATACCGGGTGTATTAGTTGATATTAAAGAAACAATTAAAGGATTTAACATGATTATGGATGGTGAACTAGATCATCTTCCTGAAGCTGCATTTAACCTAAAAGGTACAATTGAAGAAGCTGTAGAAGCTGGTGAAAAAATGTTAGCAGAAGCATAGTTTAATTAAGAATTAAGAATGCAGAATTAAGAATGAGGTTCAATTCAATTTTTAATTCATAATTCTGAATTCTGAATTCATAATTTAAAAAAATGTATTTAGAAATAGTAACACCAGAAGCAATATTATACAGCGGCGAAGTAACCTCAGTTACCGTACCGGGAGTAATGGGTGAATTTCAAATGTTAGAAAATCATGCTCCTATTATTTCTTTATTAGGTGCTGGAAATATTAAAATTAAGGGTATTGTTGCTATTGAAAAAGAAGTAGCTGATAAATTTTCTCAGGAAAACGGAGCTACCTTACTTCCGATCAATTCCGGGACTTTAGAAATGAAAGATAACAATATCATTATTTTGGCAGACTAAATCCCAGGTTTTGTTACAACTAATAAAAGAAGCTGTCTCATAACTTAATGAAACGGCTTTTTTGTTGTTTTTTCTCGGACTCCTATCCGTGAACGGTTATCAAATACTCAATTCTCAGAAAGGTCGATTAGGTATTGAGACACTTTCTTTTATGATCTTTTTTTCAGTAGAAATTTACGAATATCTTGTTATCTCAGCGTTTCATTCAATTCAATTTATAAAAATAAAATTCCCAATAAAGCAACAAACTTCATCGGGAATTGAACATATACCTAAGTTTTTTAACTGTTTAGGTATTAAAATTTTAATTCTTTATGAATTTTACCGGAGATGTATGGTTACCAATAGAAATAAAGTAGATTCCACTTACCAGTTCTGATACGTTGATACTTGTATGGTTGTTATCAATTTTATCAACACTTTGCTGTAGAACTACTTTTCCAGTCAGGTCGGATATTTTGACTACCTTACTTTCTTCATTGATATGATGTAAGTATAATGTATTGCTTACCGGATTAGGCGAAACAATAAATGCAGGTATATCCGCATCTAACACGCTGCTATCTTTATTTCCGGCTTTTATAATTTTCCAGTTTTGATTTGCATTATCTACGCTGTAGGTCCAGACTTGCGCATTAGAATTTAAACTACCTTCTTTTCTATCCAATCCTTTACTTAAACAATGTTTTGGCTGAATACTAAATGACTGATTTCCTCTGCGAACCACTTTCCATTGTTTGTGCTGACCTTTAGCATCTGTCCAGGTAGCAACATTTGAACCATTCGTACAATTTGCAAAAGGCACTTCGAGATATCGGTTAGAAGCTTTATTTCGAATGCTGTAAAAATTACTACCTACATGTGTAAATACCCATTTTTGATTGTCAAAACTTCCCGGATTAACCATTCTGACATTGTGCTTTTCTTTAGCATTTGAAGTTAACCTTTGACTATTTAGCGTAGACGTAATAAAATAAGTACCATTAGCAATTATCTGTGACCCTACCTTCGTGACGGTAACATCATTGATTTGATCTCTAACTAATGCATCTTGCCATGAAGTATTTAAAGGCCTAATATGAGCTTTGTAAATATATCCGGTTCCTGCAGTTGGAGCTTTAGGTAGGTTAATTTGTAATTTAACGGTTCCCGAACCCGGATTGACCTGAACCATTGCTTGTCCTAAATAACCCGTAGAAGACCAAAACTCTGCAACAATTTCTCTTTTAGCCTTTGCAGTGTATTTTATAGCTACTTCATAAGACTTTTTTGACTCAATAGTTGTGGGAGCATTCGCAAATGTAATAGTATCTTTTTGTTCTTTACCTTTATTACAAGATTCTCCCGGTAATCCATAACAACCCAATCCGGCAGGCCCTTGTTTTGGGTTCCAGTTAATTCCGGTTTTAAACGGAGGTACGCCAAATTCGTATGCACCTGCATCCGGTTTTTTTCCTTTAAATCCATTTGTAAATCCGGAAATGACCCTACCAAAATCTATTGCTTTGGCTCCTTTCTTTAAAGTAAAATTATTGTTATTAAAATTTGTGAAAGATTCTTTATTGACTAAGTTGTTTTGTTTATTGGACTGTGGTTCCCAGGTACTTTCACTTTCCTGATTCCCCGCCTGATCTTTTGCTTCTCTGTCGGTAATGTTATTCCATACTTTAACATTAGAAAATTTGGTACCTTCTTTATGCCATGCACCCATGGTAGCAGAGCCTTTTACGAAGGTATTATTAAAGATATTAAGATTAGTACCGTTCCAATTAATCTGTATATTCGTCCATTGTGTATTCCATACCACGTTATGATGAACATCCCAGTTTTTAGAATCATTATCCAGGTAAATTCCCGTAGCTTTAAACCTTCCAACCCTTGCTTTTGAGTCGTGAAATGTGTTGTGGTGGATAGAAGATTTTGCGGCTCTTACATCTGTAGTATACAACAAGCCTCCATCATCAGCAACAAAATTATTTTGACTAATATCATTGTAGGCAAACTCACCACCGTCTACATAAGCCTGGATAATATCTTTTCCTGCTCTGGCTAAGGTGTTATTTCTATATTTTCCTCTTTTTGCACTCCGGGTATTCAATACACAATCATAATTCCCAAGGTAATTAAAATCGTGGATATACGAGTTTAGCACACGACTATCAGTTCCCTGGTCATATACTCCATTACCTGCCCCCCAGGCAATTTCGCATCGTTCGATAACATTATTTGAACCGGTTATTAATACACTTTGTCTTCTGGAATCAAATCCGTTAATTACACCTAGTGTATGGTTGCCATAAAAACTGGACACTTTAAATAACTTGTTATTATTACCTGTGATATCTATAGACCCCCCAAAAACAGCCAAACCTTCTATGTGGATATAGTTTTTATCCAATTTAATAGTTTGTGTTCTTCTTCTAAAACTTATAGAATTATTTGCAGGTTTTCTTCCTCCTTCAATCTGAACAAAAAGTGTTTTCTTATTTTTATCATAAAACCATTCGTTTTTATAATCCAGGGCTTCTTTTATTCCCTGTAAAAAAAATTCACCTTTTTTAATTCCATGACCTGTATACCCCGGATGATGCCTGGATTGAATCCAGTCCTGATTTCTCTTTAGTTTAAAATTAACCCTATTTGAAGTAGCACTGGTAATATAGTCAGTCCAGGCTATAAATCCTGCGCCACCAAAGAAATGAATAGAGCCTCCGTTTTTCCACTTACTAGCATACGGAATGCTCTTTGCGTGACCATTCGACTGACTACCGTTATAGTTGAGCCAGGTTTTACCACCTCCGGCAGAACCTCTGTTACAAGCAGGTAAATAGTCGCGTTTAAATACATTTTGAGGTATATTATTAGGCCATCTGGCAAGATCCATAAGCGTATTCTTATGAAGTACCATATTATCCTGACCTAAATCCCAGTTGACTTCAGCTTTATAGATAGCACCTTTATCTACTTTCCAGTTATTAATGGCTTGCATCGCCGTGATAATTACTTTTTCACCAGTTTTTGCCCTATAAGTAATCGGTTGACCAGGGGATCCGGATCTAACCGGTTGCAATACCTCTTCATACGTTCCTCCGCTAATAATAACAACATCTCCGGATTTAGCAACCGAAGATGCCTTAGCAATGGTTTTATAGGGTTTGGATTGAGTGCCTGGATTACTATCGTTTCCATTTTTTGCTACATAAATATCTCTTGCACTAAGACTGGCTGAAAATATCACGGCTGCACACCATAAAAATTTTTGAAATACTACTTTAGAAATGCTTATTTTCTTCATTTGTAAATATTAATTAGTTAGTTTAATATTTAGATGTTGACTAGTATAATAATTATGAGTTTGTTGTTTCTATAATTATTATAATTTGAGTTTGTGAATCTAAAAAGAGGTGGTAAAGATACTTGATCTCTCTTGTAGAGATTGGTATTGTTCTCTATATCTAGTATTTGAAATAAACGATATAGAATTTGTAACGGATTATATAATATTTGATTAAAAAAGAACAAACAAACGTTAGTAGTTAGAGTATTTTATAAATTGAAAACTATTAATAGGTCAAAAGAAAATATGCACTGTCTTCCTTTAATAAAGAAAAAATAGAAAGTTCCCTTCCTTATGAAATAACATAATGTGAATTTAAAGCAAGTCTCCGTTCCGATAGGAGTTGACATTTTTTAATCCGTTGTTTTACTATAAAACAGATTAAACCAAGGGTTCTAGTTAATAATAGCGTTGGTGTTTCTAAATTAATCCAACTATTTTATTTACAGCTATCCATCCTATCCTAAATCCTTTCCATAGGAAAGGACTTTTAGCTACCTTCCTTTTGGAGCTGGGGATGGGATTGATTTTTACAAATTAGAATTATCTAAGCTATTTTAAACTAGAGTTTAAACCAAGATATAACTATCATAATTTCAGAACAGTACATAATTTTAATGAAAATTTTTCGTTGTGGATAATAACTACTAACACCAAATACCCTTTTTATGAACCGTTCTTTACTCTTCTTTACTATATTTATTTTCACTACTACTTTAGGTTTCGGACAAGATTTATCTATCGGACTTCAGGCAAATGACCTAACCAATAGAAAAATGCAACCTCTGGCTAAACCTGGTTATCTACAAACGGTAAAAGATCCTGCTTTTGGGACTACCATTCGCCGAATTAGCGATGCGGGGAATGGTAATATTATAAAGCCCATGTACAGTACGGTACAAGCTTGGAATGCGGATGAGACCCTTATGATTTTATATAAAGTGAATGGTGGACATCAATTATTAAACGGAACGGATTATACTTTTATCCGAACAATGACGGATGTAACCCCGGCTGATATTGAAGAGTTATTCTGGGATACTAACGACCCTGAAATTTTATATTATATTAATAAAGCAGATAGAAATTTAATAAAATACAATGTAGTATCTAAAAACAAAGAAGTACTGGCAGATTTGGCTGCCCTTACCAATTGTAAAGAAGTATTGGAATCCGGCAATGATGTACAAATGATGTCAGCAAACTCTAATGTCATAGGGTTCCGGTGTGGTAATAGTAAAACGTTTTATTACGAAATAGATACCGGAAAAATTACTGAATTTAATATCACTGCTCCTACCATTAATTATACGGCAGCCATGCCTGGTCCTAGCGGTGAATTATTTTTTCACGAAAGAAAAGTGTATGACGATAAGGGTAATTTTGTTAGAGATTTGAACATTGCAAAAACCGAACATTCCAGTTTGGGTAAATTGGGTAATGGAAATGATGCTTATTTTCAGGTATCTTTTAAAGCACAAAGTCAGCCTTGCAGTGGTAACCTAGTTGCTCACGATATGGTAACCGGAGCATGTTATTCTATTATAAGTCAGGATAAAGGCTATAACTATTCTCAAAACGGTACGCATGTATCCGCTTTAGCTTACAAAAATACTTCGGGAAGTTGGGTAGTGGCTTCTATGATTGGAAAGAATGAAGACGGACAATCTCTTTTAGATCAAGAATTAGTGTTAGTTAATGCGGACCCTTCAGATTTTAAAGTATACCGAATTGGTCATCACCGTTCAGATGAAAGAGAATATGACTATTGGGGAGAACCTCACGCTACCATAAGTCCTAGTGGTACAAGAGTATTATTTGGGTCTGACTGGAGTGGTACGGAAGACGGAAAATCTGTAGATGCTTATGTAGTAGAACTTCCTGCTTACAAAACAACAACACTCTCTAGAGGGGAAATTATTGAAAGTAATAATAATTCTCTTATTTTATATCCTAATCCGGTTTCTAAAACAGGTATTTTAAACATATCGGTTTCTAATCAAGAAACCTACACTTTCTCTCTCTTTGATATAAGTGGCCAACAGTTGTTAACTAAAAATATGAATAGTAGTGATAACCAAATTGATTTAAGTAAACTGTCATTATCCCCGGCATTATACATGTATTCCCTTAAATCCGGAACCGGAGATATAACGGGTTCTTTGTTAGTGGAGTAGATTTAAAGCAGCCATGGCTGGAGCTCCGGTAAGTAATATGACTTCTGCCTACGGGGGTATTCGCTGGAAAAGTTGACTAAGTAGAGCTTTTCAATACGAAAATACAAAAAGCCGGATCGGTAAGATCCTTTGGGAAGGACTGGATATTTGCGTTAAAAAGCATCACTTTGCTTCCAACCATTTCTTTTGTGCGGTATTTTCTTTTTTCGTCATATTTTTATCTATTGCAATAACGTATTCGGGATTTTCCTGAAGTGTAATTTGGGTATTCTGTTGTGTATTATTTCGTTGATAAATAACTTCAAGGGTTGTACCTACTTTTCTTTTGGATAACCAATTCTTCCAATTTTCTTCAGCAGTAAATTTTTGATTGTTAATAGATATAATTTGATCACCTTTTTCAAGACCCGCATGGTAAGCAGGCGTTCCCTGTACGGTATATTCTTTAATCTGTATCTTCCTGTCAGTAGTAAAATCTAATTCTAACCCGGTAAAGGAGGTTGTATTATTCTGGATAACTATTACCCCAACATTCTTAAAAAGCGCTTTGTAATCCGGCATACCGCTTTTATAGATAAAATTAGTAAAGAAATAATCGGCAGTAGACTGACCGGCATATTCTGCTAAAAGTTCATATAAATCTTTTACTGTATACGGCACTTCTTTTTTACCATAACGTTGCCATACCCGTTTCATATAATCATCCAGGTTTTTATCCTCCGAAGTTTTCCCTAAGTATAAGTCCAATGCTAATCCTAACATACTCCCGTACGAATAATAAGAAATAAAAGTATTTTTTCGATTAACCGGATCTACTGAGGTAGCTGCATCTACAAATGGTGCTTGATAACTCATTTCAATTGGAGTAAAATAATTTCGCGCAGGGGAATTCCATACATAATTAAACGCTTTAGCTAATCCTTGTACATACTCATCTTTAGTAATCACTTTTGCCCTACATAATATTAAATTTGTATAGTAGCTGGTAAAACCTTCTGCAAACCAGAGTGCTTCTGACATATTTGTATTTTCAAAATCAAAAGGTTCGAGATCTTTAGGCCGTATGCGTTCGACATTCCATGAATGGAAAAATTCGTGAGAAACGGTACCTATATTTTCTTCCATCCCACCTTCTGAAAGACTCTCAACATCCGTGAGAATAGTTGAATTGCGATGTTCCATACCATCTCCGGACACATTAGGCATATAGCAAGCTAAAAAGGTATAGGTTTGATTTTCAAAATCCGGATATTCTCCAAAAACTTCTTTTTCCTGTAATACAATGCTCTTTACTTTTTTAAAATAGGTATCTAACTCTGCTTCAGTTCCCAGATGATGTAAAATAAATCGAAATGAATATTCTTTACCGTTTGAAGTATCCGTAAACTTTCTTACCGAATGATCACTGATTTCTACCGGGCTATCCATAAAGTACTGTAAGTCGGGAGCGATATAAGTTGTACCGCTTACATACTTTAATTGAGTAGCTATTCTCCAATTTGAGGACTCCGGAATGTTAAAGGTAACCTCTATAGGTGCGTTTTTTAATTGAGAAGCATACATAAACGTAGCCGGAATATTGAGATGCGCATGGGTTTGATCAATTTGAGAATAGGTGCCATCTGCCCTATCAGCAAACAATGTGTATGAAACAACAGCTGTTCCTTTATGACCGATAATCTTCCATTCATAAGGATTTGACCTTATAATTAATAAACTATTCCCCTTTGCATCTTTAGCTTTTACATTATACACATTTTTAGCAAATTCATGTAAGGCATACCGCCCCGGCGAAGTCCTACTCATTCGTACTGCCAGCGTATCATCTGTTACCCCTTTAAAAGTTGCTATGATACTTGCTTCGTGATGAATAGCATTATCAAAAGAAACAGTATAAGAAGTGCTTTGTGTATATCCTATCTGATAAAGAAAAAAGCATAGAATAGAAATAGAAAATTTCATAGAAAGTATTAGGTTTATCAGTGTACGAGCCCCTAAAGTAAGAAATTAGAAAAAGCTTTTACATTGAATTTAAAGAAGTATTTGTTTTATTTTTGAATTTATGGAATTTCCTAAAAAACTTCAGAAGAAACTAGAAGATAGAAAACAGGCGAATGCATTTCGTAGTTTAAAAGCATCATCCGGTTTAATCGATTTTTCTAGTAATGATTACCTGGGTTTTAGTAAGGATGCAATTATCTACCAAAATGCAGAAATACTATTAAAACAACAAAATTTACAAGAAAACGGGTCTACCGGATCTCGTTTATTATCTGGCAATCATACTTTATATCAAACTACTGAAAAAGAAATTACTCACTTTCACCAGGCGGAAGAAGCACTGATTTTTAATTCCGGGTATGATGCGAACCTTGGCTTTTTTAGCGCTGTTCCGCAACGTGGGGACTTTATTTTTTATGATGAATTAATACATGCTTCTATTCGGGATGGCATCCGAATGAGTTCTGCCAAAGCTTTTAAATTTCAGCATAATGACTTAGATTCTTTACAAGATAAAATTAAAAACCTGGCAATAAACCAATCGACCTCTGAAATTTATGTGGTTACCGAGTCTGTATTTTCTATGGATGGTGATGTCCCGGATTTAAAAGAATTAACCACACTAGGCGTGAACAATAACTATCATCTAATTATAGATGAAGCTCATGCTACTGGTGTTTTTGGGAAGTACGGTGAAGGTTTGGTACAACACCTACACCTTCAGGAAGCGGTTTTTGCCCGTATTCATACGTTTGGAAAAGCTTTAGGTTGTCATGGCGCCGTCATTTTAGGTTCAGACCTTCTCAAACAATATTTAATCAATTATGCTCGCAGTTTTATTTATACTACAGCGCTACCTCCTCATGCCGTAGCTACTATTCAAGCTAGTTATGTAGCTTTAAAGAATACTAAGGTTATTCAAAATCTTAAAGAAAATATCCAATATTTTAGAGATGAAATTATAAAAAATGGCTTAGAACCTCATTTTATTAAAAGTACATCTGCTATCCACTGCTGTCTGATACCTGGAAATGATAAGGTAAAAGAAATAGCAACTTTTCTTGCCCAAAAAGGATTTGATGTAAAACCTATTCTCTCCCCTACCGTTAAAGAAGGAGAAGAGCGACTTCGGTTTTGCCTGCATAGCTATAATTCCAGCGTTGATATTTCGGAAGTTTTGTCGATCTTAGCTACCTTTGTAATATGAGTTCTCAATTTGTTACTGTTGCCCGGTATCAATACTCTGCCGAGGCGTTAATTGTAAAAGGAAAACTGGAATCCGAAGGGATTGAAGTGTTTATGACCGATATGCATACTATTGACATAGATCCCTTAGCAAGCAACGCAATCGGAGGGGTAAAAGTAAAGGTTCGATCGAGAGACAGGTTTGCAGCTTCCAGAGTTTTAGAAAGTATTCATCCGTATTCTGTTGATAACAATCAAAAACCTATTGAATGTCCCAAATGCAATAGTAAAAAGGTAATTTATACCACCACTATCGATAGTTTTAAAGGACTGGTGCAATATCTTTTTGGTTTTCTGCTTTTTCTACTCCCTACGTATCAAAAATTTGCCTACCGTTGTGAAGTTTGTGAAACCCAGTTTAATTTAAAATGAAAACTACTTTTTTTGTTACCGGTATTGGTACTGATGTAGGGAAGACGATTGCTTCAGCCATATTAATAGAGGCTCTTCAAGCTGATTACTTTAAACCGGTACAAGCCGGAGATTTAGCACATACGGATACGGATAAAGTAAAAGCTTTAATTACCAATAGTAAATCTGTTTTTCATCCAAGTCAATATGCGCTTCAAACTCCCATGAGTCCACATGCTGCGGCAGCTATAGAAGGAATTACGATTGACATTAATAGTATAGAATTCCCAAAAACAGACAATTCGTTAGTAGTTGAGGGTGCCGGAGGACTTTTAGTTCCTCTCAATGATAAAAAAACCATTTTAGATATAATTCAACCGGAATTTCATGTAATTGTAGTATCTCGCCATTATCTGGGTAGTATCAATCATACCTTATTAACGCTTCAACTATTACAGGAAAAAGGATTTAAAACCTCACTAATTTTCAACGGTGCCGAGCATTCGACAACCGAAGACGTTATTAAAAAAATGAGTGGCGTATCCGTGATTGGTCGTATTGATGAGGAGCCTTATATTGATAAAAATGTAGTTAAAGCTTATGCTGAACAATTTAAAGATCGTTTAAAAAATTTCATACAATGCTAGATATTAAAAGCTTAAAAATAACATCAGATCATCAATTTCTTGACGCTAAGAATCATATAACCCCGTATATTTCTATTCAGTTACAAAAAATATATCCGGATGTCCTAAAGGGGAAAAAGAATGTAATTGACAAACTATTAAAATTAATAACAAGGTTCCCTAAAGTTCCGGTTTTTAAAAATTATCTCACTACAGCCTATATGGTACAAGAGAGAAAAGAAAAGGGATATGAAGCCAATCGATGGTTATCAAAAGAACACCCTGATTATCTTTTTGGTAAAACCAATCTGTCGAATGAATATTTAGATAAAGATCAACCCGAAAAAGTCCCGGAAGTCCTGGGAATTGACCTAAACCTACAATTGTTGTATCCGGAGAGAGAACAATTTCATGAAGATGAAGTGATGGCTTTCTACATTGTAGTGGTACGTTATTTAATAGCAGTCGGAGAGTATGATCAGGCAGAGATCGTTTCTAAAATGTTGAAAGAAATAAATCCTTTACATCCAAAAATAAATGCTTTAGATACGGTTATCACAGACGGGATTTTTAAAAAGATGCAAAACAGTCATGAAGAAGAATTAGCATTCAAAAGAACAGTTAAAGCGGTCGACCGGAAAAAAGAAAGGCAAACCACGATAAAACCTACGTTTAATTATCCGGAACAAATTGATTACTTATATACTTCAGATTTACCACTGGCTACAGAAAGGATTGATGAATTACTAGCTTTGGATAAAACAAAGTTAGGAGAGGACTTAATTTTAGTTTTAAAAGATTCTATAGAAAGGTTTGATTATTTTTATGAGTTAAGTGAGAAAAACGGATGGGACGAGGATATCTATAGTGCTCCTATACATAGTCTGTTTTTCTTATGTGAAATACAGCATCCTGAAGCATTAACCCAAATTCTGGATATCTTAAGACAAGATGAAGATTACGTAGAGTTTTGGTTCGGAGATATTATGGGTGAAATTCTTCCTGCCTCCATTTATTTTCAAGGAAAAGACCAATTGGATATTTTGTTCAACTTTATAAAAGAACCGAATGTATCTGCTTATTCTAAGGACGCTGTAATATCTGCAATGGCTATAGTGCCCTATAAAGAACCTCATCGCGAAGAAGAAGTGGTCACTTATTTTAAGAATATTTTGACTTTTTATATCAAACATAATGATGATGAAACTATCGCAGATACCGATTTTATGGCCTTTATGGTTTCCAGTATAGCTAGTAGTCATCGTAAGGAATTACTCCTTCTTATAAAAATGCTTTTTGAAAAAGATGCGGTTAATTATTGGATTTCCGGAAAATTTGAAGAATTAGAACAACATTTTAATGAAAAAACAGAATTAAAGTCACCTGTTACCTTGTGTTCAAATTCAGTAAAAGAAATGTACCAATTATATAAAGTAAACTGGATTGATCAGCAGCTAGAAGATTTTGAAGATAAGGAAGATTCATTATTTAATCCTACGTTTCTTCCGAATTATGAAGATAAAGACGACTATCTATACAATCCTTTACTTGAGGAAGATGAAGATGACTACTATTATAATGATGAGCCTGTTGTAAAAGATAAAAAGATCGGACGGAATGATCCGTGTCCATGTGGTAGCGGAAAAAAATATAAAAAATGCTGTATCAACACCGGTAAATATGAATAGCCTCTCTGAAAGAGACCAAAAATCCATTTGGCATCCGCTAACCCAACATAAATTACATCCGGAGACTTTACCGATCGTAAAGGCTAAAGGAGCATTGCTTTATGATGAAAATGGAAAAACCTATATTGACGGGATTGCTTCCTGGTATACTGCTATGTACGGGCATTGTAATGAGCATATTATTGCTAAAGTGCAGCAGCAAATGCAACAATTAGATCAGATTGTATTTGCCGGATTTACCCATCGACCTGCCATTGATTTATCCGAAGCTTTGCTTGAGTTGTTACCTGATAACCAACAAAAGATATTTTTTTCTGATAACGGTTCTACAGCCAATGAAATTGGTATTAAAATGGCGTTACAATACCATTTTAACCGGGGTGAAAAACGAGGAACTATTATTGCTTTTGAAAACGGGTTTCACGGAGATACTTTTGGAGCCATGTCGGCTTCCGGGCTTTCCGTATATAATGGTCCGTTTGAAGATTTTTTTATAGATGTGAAACGAATTCCCACTCCGAATCCCAAAAACATCGAAGAGGTTGTCCATCTTTTAACTCAAATTATTAAAGATCATAAAGTTGCCGCTTTTATTTATGAACCTTTAGTGCAAGGTGCTAATGCCATGCATATGTACCCCGCATGTTGCCTGAACCGGTTATTAAAAATCTGTGCAGATCACGAAGTTATCACTATCGCTGATGAAGTGATGACTGGCTTCGGAAAAACAGGAACTACTTTTGCTTCTGATCAGGTTACTATTAAACCGGATATTATTTCTCTATCGAAAGCCTTGACCGCAGGTTTTGTCCCTATGGCAATTACTTCTTGTACTCAAAAAATTTACGATGCTTTTCTTGATGATTCCGTAGGAAAAGCATTCTTTCATGCACATACCTATTCAGCTAACCCGATTGCCTGTGCCGCGTCGCTGGCAGGAATTGAACTATTAAATTCTGAGGTTATTCAGGAGAAAATTCAAACGATTATAGCTTCACACCAAGCCTTTAATGAGCGTATCAAAAACCATCCAAAAGTTACTTCCACCCGCCAAACCGGAATTATCTTTGCCCTCGACCTAGCTATTGAAATGGATCGATATGGTAAAAAAAGGTATGAAATCTTTGATTTCTTTATGCAACGCGGGGTTTTCTTAAGGCCTTTAGGAAATACCATCTACATTTCAACACCTTATGTCATAGAAATCAGTGAATTAAAACAGATTTATCAAGCAATTTCAGAACTTCTAGATAGCCTCTAAAACAAAACACCCCCGAATCTGTGACAAAAATTGATTAAAACACCCCCGAATCTGTGACAAAATTAATCAAAAACACCCCCGAATCTGTGACAAATTAGTATTTTTGCTCGCATGATTAACCGAACACTTTTACAACGACTATCAGAATGGAGAGCTAATAAAGACAGAAAACCTCTAGTACTAAGAGGGGCTCGACAAGTCGGAAAAACTACTTTGGTTAAAATATTCTCCGTTCAATTTGAACAATTTATCCATGTAAACCTGGAAAAAAAAGAAGATCAGGATATTTTTCTGGAAGCTGAAAATGTATCTGAACTTATTAAAACCATAAGCTTTGTTAAGAATAAAGAATCTTTTCTAACCAAAGAAACACTTCTCTTTATTGATGAAATTCAGGAAGTTCCTGCTGCCATCAATCAATTACGCTATTTTTATGAAGAGATACCACAGTTATACGTTATTGCCGCTGGAAGTTTATTAGAAATGGTATTGTCTAAAAGACTAAAATTCCCGGTAGGCCGTGTGTTTTTTATCCAGGTTCGCCCTTTTTCATTTGAAGAATTTTTGATTGCTTTAAACGAAGAAAATACTTTAGCTGCTCTTAACGAAGTTCCTGTTGAGAAATACGTACATAAAAAGATGTTGCAACTGTATCATGAATATGCACTGGTTGGTGGTATGCCGGAAGTGGTTACTACCTACGCTAAAAATCGTGACCCCTTGCAGCTTAGTGATATTTATGATAGTTTGCTTGTTTCTTATATCGATGATATCGAAAAGTATTCGCGCAATCCAAATCAAACCCAGATTCTGCGTTTTCTAATGAACAATTTTATTCAAAAGGCAGGAGAACGTATCACTTTCGGTAATTTTTCAAATAGTAATTATAAGAGCAGGGAAATGGGCGAAGCCTTTCGGATTTTGGAGAAAAACCAACTTTTAAAACTCACATATCCCACGACTGCTGAAAAACTTCCAATTACTATAACCAAAGATCGTAAGCCAAGACTACAGGTACTGGATACCGGCCTGGTAAATTATTTTTCTAAAATCCAACACTTACTCATTACTTCTGATGATCTTACTAATACTTACAACGGTAAAATTATCGAGCATTTAACCGGACAGGAATTATTAGCCCTTAACTATTCTCCTTTACATACTTTAAGTTTTTGGGTGCAGGAAAATGCCAAAGCAAATGCAGAAGTAGATTTTATTTATCCGTATAAAGGCAAATTGATTCCTATTGAAGTTAAATCCGGAAAAAAAGGAATCCTAAAATCTTTACATATTTATATGTCAAGGACTAACCATAAGCTTGCGGTTCGATTATACGCAGGAGATATACAGATTGATACCGTACAAAATCAAGGTATGGAATATTATCTAATGAGCCTGCCTTATTATTTAGTTTTTAAGATTGACCAATATCTGAATTGGTTCGAAAATGAAATTAATAACTGATCTTCAAATCTGCATTCATTACAAACCCTATTTTTGTCAAAATTTAATATGCTAAAGCAACCGATCTCCATTACCGGATTTTCTTCCATTTCTGCTCTTGGGAATACTCAAGAAGAAATTTGGAAAAAATACCTGGATACAAAACCGCTGATTTCCTATCAAAACTTTAATGGAATAGAAACCCCCGTTTCAAAGTTAGCCGTTGCTCAGAATGAAACTCTTGAAAAAATAAGAGAGGAAAATTCAAATTATAAAAACCTGGATCGATCGGTTTTGCTAGCTCTTGCTGCTTCAAGGCATTGTATAAAAGAAGCCGGTTGGTATAACACCGTTAACTTTGGGGTGAATATAGGTTCATCCCGCGGAGCAACCGAACTTTTTGAACGATATCATCAAGAATTCCTTCAGCAAAAGTTGGCTTCTACTTTAAGTTCACCTACCACTACTCTGGGTAATATATCCTCCTGGGTTGCCCAGGATTTACAAAGTGCTGGGCCGGATATTAGTCATTCGATTACTTGCTCTACCGCTTTGCATGCAGTTTTAAACGGAATTGCCTGGTTACAATCGGATTTATGTGACAAATTCCTAGTAGGTGGTAGTGAAGCCCCATTAACTGCCTTTACCATTGCTCAAATGAAGGCTTTGAAAATTTATGCTTCAAAAAATAATACGGATTACCCCTGCCGGGCTTTAGATTTAGATAAAAATAAAAACACCATGTTCCTGGGTGAAGGAGCCGGAATGGTATGCCTGGAAAAAGGGAAGAATAATAAGGCGAAAGCTTTAATTACAGGTATCGGATATGCAACCGAACCACTAAAACATCATATTTCGATATCTACGGAAGCTACTTGTTTTCAAAAGTCTATAAAAATGGCATTGAAAGATAAAACTCTTTCTGAAATTGACGCAGTTGTCATGCACGCCCCGGGAACGATCAAAGGAGATTTGTCCGAATACAATGCGATAAAGCAGGTCTTCGGTTCCAACTTACCTGCACTTACTACAAATAAATGGAAGATCGGGCACACTTTCGGAGCTAGTGGTATTTTGAGCTTAGAACTTGCGATTCTAATGCTGCAAAACCAAAAAATTATACCTGTACCTTTTTTAGAAAATCAAAAGCTTCCTAAAAAACTGGAACGTATATTAGTCAATGCTGTAGGTTTTGGTGGAAATGCGGTGAGTGTTCTTGTGGAGAGGGTTTAACCGTTTACTTTAAAAGATGCAATTAACTAAACCTTTTAGCTAACCATATTTACTTCATTACTTCATTTTCACAAATGCTTATCAAATAAACTTTTGGCCTCTGGCTTTACCTAATCACTTTATATTTAGAAACTACTATTATGAAACCTTTCTTTGTTATTTAAAAATTTCAACCGCTACTTTATTCCTCCTCAACAATTTTGTGAAAATCTAAACCGTTATTTAAGCGGAATCAATTATTTTTGATAACTACACATTTTTAATTCTATGGATACGATCAGGCACGACTGGACAGCAAGTGAAATACTCGAAATTTATAACAAACCTTTAATGGAACTGTTATACAATGCTGCAACCATTCATAGAAAATATCATGATCCTAATACGGTACAGGTATCCACTTTGTTATCTATAAAAACAGGAGGGTGTCCTGAGGATTGTGGCTATTGCCCGCAGGCGGCACGTTACCATACAAACCTTGAAGGGAACGATTTAATGAGTGTCTCCCAAGTGAAGGCTCAGGCATTACGTGCAAAGGCATCGGGAAGTTCGCGGGTGTGTATGGGAGCTGCCTGGAGAAATGTAAAGGACGGACAAGAGTTTGATGATGTGCTAGAAATGGTTCGTACTATTAATAAACTGGATATGGAAGTTTGCTGTACGTTAGGGATGATTACTGAAAATCAGGCGCAACGTTTAGCAGAAGCGGGTTTATATGCCTACAATCATAACCTTGATTCTTCTGAAGAATATTATAAAGAAGTGATCTCAACCCGGGGATATGAAGACCGTTTGGAAACCATTGGTAATGTCCGTAAAACAAATGTTACCGTTTGTAGTGGTGGAATTATTGGAATGGGTGAAAAACCCGAAGACCGGGCAGGGATGCTGGTAGCTTTATCTACCCTAGACCCACAACCGGAATCCGTACCTATTAATGCATTGGTTGCGGTTGAAGGCACTCCACTTGAAGATCAGGAACCAGTTTCTATCTGGGAGATGATACGAATGGTGGCGACTACCCGAATTGTAATGCCCCATACCCAGGTGCGATTATCTGCCGGAAGAACAGAAATGTCCCGTGAAGGACAGGCCATGTGCTTTTTTGCTGGTGCCAATTCTATTTTTGCCGGAGATAAATTATTAACCACGCCTAATCCGGATGTGAATGAAGATATGGAAATGTTTAAGTTACTGGGACTAAACCCACAAGCCCCTTTTGTGAAAAAAGCACAACCTCAAACGGTTGAAGCTGTAGATTCTACCTTAACATCCCTGGGTGAAAAACCAAAATGGACACGACCTGCACATAGTATTGAAAAAAACGAACTGGCTTCTATAAAAAACAAAAAAGCCTTGTCATAAGTACTCCCGTCTATTTAAAAATGTACACATGAACACGTTACATTTGGAGGAAATACCCAGGATAGCTGCTATATCCCGAGCTGATTTTATAAAACAATTTGCAAAACCACAAAAACCTGTGGTTATCCAAAAGTTAACTGAAGATTGGCCTGCTTACCAAAAATGGAACCTGAATTATATTGATAAAATTGCCGGAGGTATTGAGGTACCCTTATTTGATGACCGTCCTATTTCTTCAAAATACAAATTTAATGAGCCTCATATGCGTATGAAAATGAGTGCTTATATTGATTTATTAAAAACGCAACCTACCAATTACCGTATTTTTCTTTATAATTTATTAAAAGAAATACCTGTTTTACGAGATGATATTAAGTTCCCGGATTTAGGGTTTAGGTATTTAAGAGGAATCCCGTTTTTGTTCTTTGGAGGTGAAAATTCAAAAGTTTTTATGCATTATGATATTGATTATGCTAACATTTTGCATTTTCATTTTGACGGGGAGAAAAAATGTATTCTCTACCCTCCTTCCGAATCAAAATTCTTGTATAAATTACCTTGCGCCCTTATTTCTCACCAGGAGATTGACTTTAATAATCCTGACTTTACGAGATGGCCGGCCTTACAAAAGGCCAAAGGTTATATCACGCATTTGAAACATGGGGAAATGCTGTATATGCCTGAAGGGTACTGGCATCAAATGACCTACCTAACCCCGGGATTTTCATTAAGTATCCGTTCTATGACCCGAAGGCCTAAACATATTGTAAGAGGATCTTATAATTTTTTTATAATGCGTTATATCGATAATGCTATGCGAAACCTATTTAAAGAAAAATGGATGTCTTATAAAAATAAAAAGGCAATTAAGCGGTCTAATAAATTGGTTTAACTATTTCTTTTTTCGTTTTGGTAACAAATCAGGGGATTCTATGGGATTTTCAATTCCTTTGATTGCGCGGTCAATATTATCAATATATTCTAAAGAATCATCAATATAAAAACTTAATTCCGGCATCCGTCGTAATTGATTTCTGGTCTTTTGTGCTACCTGGTGTTTTATTTGCGACTTTAGGCCTTGTACTTCGGTTAGGACAGACGTAGCCTTATCGGGAGGAAAGATACTCATATATACTTTGGCAATGGACAGGTCCGTAGTTACTGCAACCTTAGTTACCGAAACCAAAATACCTTGTGTACCTGCGTTTCGTAAGGCATTCTGAATAATAACTGCAATATCTTCTTGTAAAATCCCACCGATCTTTCGCTGTCTGTTTGTTTCCATGTTACAAAAATACGTATTCGTAAGTTGCTTTAAAATCTTCTTAAAAGTTATTTAACCTAAAAGCGGTCACCCTGAAGCAGGAACGACACTTTTGCCTAGTGCCTTTTGCCTAATATCTAGTACCTCGTATTTACAGTTAGAAAAAAGATTTAAACAGATACTTTGTACTTTCTTCTTCCTTTAATTTCAACCTAGACAAAATTTTAAGGAAGGCCAGAGCGGTAATAAAGGCATCTCCTGAGGCTGTATGACGGTCACTCATGGGCAATTTGAGTTCCAGGCCCAATTCGTCAAGTGTGTAATGTTTTTCTCTGATCTGCGAAGCATATACTTCATGCTTGGCTCGTTTAAACAACACTCCGGTGTCCAAAAACGGATTCTTTAACTTTCCTAATCCGTTTCTGGTTAAGGCTTCCTGAATCATACCTTTATCAAAAGCTGCATGGTGCGCAATAATCGTACTAGTTTTTAAATAAGCTAATAATTGTTGAAGTGACTCATATTCTGAAATTTTAGCCGTTCCGTCATTTTTTCTAATACCGTGTATGGCCACGGTTTTTTCGTTAAAAAGTTCTTGCTCCACGTAACACTCCAACTGATCCGAAACTTTAATGGTCAGACCGTGGATGGCTACTGCTCCGATGGATAAAATCCGATCATTTTTAATGTCAAAACCAGTGGTTTCCGTATCTAAAGCTACAAATCGAGTGGTTGAAATGGTAGTGTATCGTTCATTTTTTTTATCAAAATACGACTCGTACTCCTTCCAAAAATCAGGATAGTCTTTTTTATCTTTTTTCCAGAAGTACCTCATCTACATCAGGATTTTTAACTGATATCGAACAGTGAGTAGTTCTTGTATTTCACGTATAGGCCGAAAACATTGCTTTAACTTCAGCTTATCCCCTTTACTTAAGGTTTTTAAATTGATATATCTTCCGGAGTCATTGTATTGCAATCCCTGACGAGTACGAAACTTTAAAAGCACCCTAAAAGCTTTAGAACAACTTTCAAACAGATCGCTATTGTTTTCTTCTAATTCGGCAAGGCGATCGTATCTTTCTAAAGTACTGTTAATCCCGATCAAATGATGTTCTAATGCCAGTATGCGAGCGGCATCAATGAGTACCATCATTGCCCGGGTTTTGATATCAAAAGAGTCTTTGTGTTCTCCGTTTTGTTCAACGAGAAATTGTTTGAAAAAGCCTAAAGGTGAAGGTTTCTGCAAGGCACTTTTGCCTAGTAATGCTAGAAATCGCTTGCTCTTGTCAACTCCAGTAAAGACCACGTTTGAAAGGTTGTCAGCTAGTTTTTCATTTCCATAAACCACTCTAAAGTCAAAAAATATGGCGGACAATAGGGTGGTCTCCTCATTTGGCGTAGCCATCCAAGAAGTAAATTGTTCACTCCACTGTGAAGCAGAAAGGCACCAGTTGGGATTACTTGCCATCATTTCGGCTTCACAATATTTAAAGCCTACGGTATGAAGGTTTTTTGTAATTATAGCACTTAACTGTAGAAAGTAACCCTGAACTTCCGGGTACTTTTCTGGTAAAACGTCTTCAAAAAGCAAAGCATTATCCTGATCTGTGATAAGCAATTGTTCTTTTCGGCCTTGACTGCCTAATACTAAAAAAGCAAAAGAAACCGGTGGTTGCTCAGGCATCTCGTCTATAGCAAGCTCCACCGTACGTTGCACGAGTGCGTCATTAACTTCGGTGATAATATTTAAAATGTGTAAGGTTGGTATTTGCTGTTCCAGGTAAGTTTTCAATAATCTTTTTACCTGTTTTCTGATATATCGTAATCGCTGAACCTTCGTTATTTTCTTAATATCCTTTATAAGTACTGTTGGGTTATTACCTAAGGAAACCAGAATATCATGTTCTGATAAAACACTTACTAATTTTGATTCTCTACTTCCGTTTTTGGTAAGGCATAGATGACTGATATGATTTTTAATTAAGGCAATCTGAGCTTGTGCAACTGTTAATTTTTTTGGGTAGGTTTTAACTGGTGTAGTCATAACCTCGGCAATTTTAGTATCTACGGGGTATGTGCCCGTAGCAATCTTTAACCGTAAATCACTATCAGTAACAATTCCTAATGGATATTTTGATGCATTTACAATGATAATATAGTTACTGTTTTTCTTTGTCATTAATTGGGCTGCCTCGGCTACTGTATTTTCACTTTTACAGGTTAACGGGTTTTTCCGATAGCGTATACTACGAAGCGTAGAAACATCCCGGGCTATTTCCAGATCAATAGAATGCTTAATTTTCTTCCCTTTTTCGGTATTAGTGAAGGAATTTCGCGCATGCGAGGCAAACGTTTGTAAGACAAAAGTATTTATCTGTTCATTCTGCTGAATTAAAGGTGAAAAAATAGAAGAAGGAATTGCGTATACAATAGATTCTTGATCGGCCTTTGCGGACATCCTATAATTTTTTTTGATAATCATGATTCGTAAACCGAAAAGATCTCCGGTATCACAAATATCTATGAGTTGGATGCTTTTATTGCTATTTTCTCGATACAAACCTATAGCTCCCTCCCTAACGATATAAAAAGCATCGTGACAAGGATCATCTTGTTTGAAAACATAAGAATCTTTTTCAACAAACTTGACTACAACTTCAGATGAAACTTGAAGCAGTGTTTCTCTATCTAGTTCTTTGAACGGTGGGTAATTCTTTAAAAAATCAAGAATACGTTCTGCAATGGTATTTTTCATTGATCAGTTGGTAATAAAGGTGAAAGATTCTTCTTCAAAAAATAGAATAAGAAGGTAAAGGTTTCTCTAATTCCTTACAAAACATTTTTCTTCTAAAGACAAGTTTAAGATACTTCTTTTACGAAAGTATACTTAATTTAAATTTCTTTTTTGAATAAAAAATTGCGTAAGTAAACGTTCGCATTTATCTGCTAGAATACCACTTTTTACTTTGGTTTTAGGGTGAAGTTGGGTTTGCATCATGGTAAACCCCCTTTTTGGATCACTGGCGCCATAGATAATATTGTCAATCTGACTCCAGAATAAAGCTCCGGCACACATTTGGCATGGTTCTAAGGTAACGTATAGGGTACAACCTTTTAGATATTTACCCCCTAAAAAATTAGCCGCAGCAGTAATTGCTTGCATTTCTGCATGGGCAGTCACGTCGTGTAGTTGTTCTGTTAGGTTATGAGCGCGGGCAATAATCCTGTTTTCAACAGTTATAACAGCTCCTACGGGAATTTCATCCTTTTTAAAAGCAGTCTCCGCTTCCTGTATAGCTTTGGACATAAAATATGCATCATCAAAAGGTTCTAACATAGCAATTTTTTATTTCGGCAATTTATAAATAAAGGTGAAAGTACCACTTATACTTTTGTAAAATAAAATGGAATCCAGTGACTAATGGTGAACCGTTCTTTGTTTATAAAGCATACTACTTATAAGAAGTTATCATATGAACATCTCTGCTATCGTAGTTTTTAAATCCAAGTCTTCTATAATTTTACTAGATGAATCGCTTATTTTTACAGGATGAATCACGAATTGTTAGCCCAAATAAATAACCCGGAAGATTTAAAAAAATTAAAACCTTCTCAGCTTCCGTTACTTGTAAGCGAACTTCGTGATTTTATAATTCATATGCTTGCAGTAAAAGAAGGACATTTGGGTGCTAGCCTAGGCGTGGTCGAATTGACCGTTGCCGTACATTATATCTTTAATACACCAGATGATCTTTTGGTTTGGGATGTGGGTCACCAGGCGTACGCCCATAAAATTTTAACCGGACGTAGAAAGCAATTTCATACCAATCGGCAATTGAACGGATTAAGCGGTTTTCCTAAAATATCAGAAAGTAAATATGACAGTTTTGGTACCGGTCATTCTTCTACCTCTATTTCTGCGGTTTTGGGAATGGCTGTTGCTTCTAAAATTAAAAAAGACTTTAAAAAACAGCATATTGCAGTAATCGGAGATGCTTCTATTGCGAGCGGAATGGCATTTGAAGCTATGAATCATGCAGGTATCTCAGGAACTAATATCTTAATAATTCTAAATGATAATGATATAGGTATCGATCCCAGTGTAGGAGCACTAAAATTACATTTTAAGGATTTAAAAAATAGGTCGGATAATAATTCTATCTCAATTTTTGAAGCCTTTAACTTCGCTTATTATGGGCCTATAGACGGTCATGATTTATCGTTACTTTTAAACCAATTGGAGGAACTTAAAAATACTCTAGGCCCTAGAATTTTACATATTAAGACTATCAAAGGAAAAGGGTTACAAAAGGCTGAAGAAAACCAGGTTCAGTACCACGCACCGGGAAAATTTGATGCAACTACCGGAAATGTGCTTCCTTCTAATATTACTAACGAACAACCCCCAAAATTTCAAGATGTTTTTGGGCTTACTTTAGTTGAAATTGCCCGAAAGAATAGTAAAATAGTGGGTATTACACCTGCTATGCCTAGTGGTAGTTCTTTACATTATATGATGAAGGAATTTCCGGACAGAACTTTTGATGTAGGTATTGCTGAACAACATGCAGTTACTTTTGCTGCCGGACTAGCTACGCAAGGTTTTATTCCGTTTTGTGTGATCTATTCTACCTTTTTACAGCGAGCTTATGATCAGGTAATTCATGACGTAGCATTACAGAAGTTACCCGTTATTTTTTGTATTGACCGGGCAGGATTAGTTGGTCAGGATGGTGCTACACATCATGGTGTATTTGATATTGCTTTTTTACGATGTATTCCTAATTTAATTTTACTAGCCCCTAAGGATGAGATCGAACTTAGAAACATACTTTATACGGTTTCTTTAGGGATAGAAGGTCCTGTAGCCATACGTTATCCCCGTGGAAAAGGTACTTTGGTAAACTGGCGAATGCCTTTTGAAAAAATCGATTTTTTCAAAGCTGCACGACTTACCGAAAATAATTGTAAAATTGCTGTTTTATCTACCGGAACTATTGCAACAAATGTAACTGAAGCTATACATCAAACGGGTCCGATTGCGGATCATTATCATTTTACTTGTATCAAACCACTGGATGAACCTTCCCTTCACCAAATTTTTAAGAAATATGAAACGATAATCATTATAGAGGACGGGGTCGTAACCGGAGGGTTTGGATTCGGAATTCTTGAATTTGCTAATTTCCATAAGTATTCAAAGAAAATACATATCATGGGCGTACCGGATCAATTTATCAATCAGGGTACTGTTGAGGAGTTACAAGAGTTGTGTGGGATTTCGGTTGGGGGGATTTGTGGGGTTTTGGACACAGTTCATCTTCAGAATATTAGTAGTACAGAAAATTAAAAGCGGTATTGTATAAAACGATACCGCTTTTATATTATATGTTCTTAAAAATTCCTATTTAACAAATCTATAAAATGACTGGTCATTATCTATCTTAAGAATATAAGTGCCTTTTGCCAGATTTGAAACACTTTGAGTAAGCGGGGCTATAGCTTTATTTTCTAACACTTTTCTTCCATGTAAATCATAGATGGATAAGATATGCTTTCCTTCAAGTCCTTCTATAGATACATTTTCATTTTTAAGATCGGTTATTAATTTTATTTCAGATAATACATTATCAAGAGTATTTAGTACCTGAACATCTTCAATCTTTATACGAACTTCCGTATCTGTATATACAATTTCAAAGTTTTTATTTTCCGGAAGATTTTGAA
This sequence comes from Aquimarina sp. ERC-38, assembly GCF_026222555.1. Lineage (NCBI taxonomy): Bacteria > Pseudomonadati > Bacteroidota > Flavobacteriia > Flavobacteriales > Flavobacteriaceae > Aquimarina > Aquimarina sp. ERC-38. The sequence goes on from NZ_CP098511.1 coordinate 924,374, forward strand.
CATCAAGATTATCAAAGGTACCGGAAATATTCTCTGCTTCCAGAATTACATATTCTTCTGATAAAGTGGTAGTATCCAGGGATGTTAAAAAATCAACTTCTAGTTCTCCTGCTAATGTAACGGTTCCATCTAGCGATACAATCTGATCCGAAGTTGCTCCTAAAACACGAATTTGAAGCGTAGCGTTTTCCTGTTGTTCCCAACCGTCAGTTAGCCTATATGTATAGGTAGATTGAGAAGCATCAATAAATTCTGAAGATATTCCTAGTCCAAGTGTACCAGACTCATTTATAAACCCTCCTGTATGAGAACTATTGTTAGCCAAAAGGCTTCCTCTATTCACAATTGTAGCGTTTTCATCTTGTATAATTCTACCTTCATTAGTAATTAACCCTTCTTTTTCATTGATTAAAGTTCCACCTTCATTTATTAAATCCCCACCTACAACATTATTAGTATCATTTCCGTCAGCAATAATTATTTCTCCTTTATTGGTTAAAGTTACTCCAGGTTTTATCGTCAGTTGTCCGCCTCCGAATTGACCTAATTGTTGTACAATTAGTATTTTTCCATTGTTAATGAAATCTTCTAAAATGATTGCATCTCCGGTAAAAATATTAACTTCTCCCTCATTTTGAAAATTACCTGATCCATGAAAGAAAAATGAATCTTCAGTTGTATCAATGTTTCCGTCACTTTTATTAATAAAATTCCCAGTATTTGAAAAGCTTCCAAAACTATTAGAATAAATTTCTCCGGAATTATAGAATGTTCCACTTTTAAGGTTTCTAAAACTAGATTCCTCGATAGATATGCTACCGTTATTTTCCATGGTTCCATTATTATCAAAATCACCTGCTTCTATGCCTATACCGCCATTATTTACAAACTGATTGTTGTTAATAAAGCTCATACCCTCTATAATTAAAAGTGCATTTTCTTCATTTAAAATATCACCGGCATTTATAAAGTTACTAAATGAACCATCATTATCGTCTGATATTCTACCCTTATTTACTAATCTTGTACTATTAGATTCTAATTCTATCAAATTATATCTATTAAAATTTATAATACTTTGATTTTCTAACATTCCATTCCCTGATAGAAGTAATGCTGTGCTATCTTTTAATGATAATGTACTGACTTCGGTGTTAACCCAATTCCCTTCAATTATTAATGCTGAATTAAAAATCGAGTCAGATGCTTTACCTGTATTGACTAATTCAACCGTACTTTGATTAATAATTTCAACTTCACTATCTACAATAGCTCTTCCTGAAATTCGAATTACGGCGTTCTCAGGAGTTGTTGTTCCAGGGTATCGATTATCCTTCCAAAGGAATTCATCTGTCCAATCGCCTTCAGGACCTTCAAATTCAAAAAGTTCCCTACCTATAACTTTAATACGAACTTCATTTAAATCGTAAATAATTTCCACATTTTGATCATTTAAAAAATTGGAAGTTATGACCTTATCAAAAGTTCCATTTATAAATTTTGCTTTTATAATTGAATATTCTGCTGACGTATTTATTATACCTTTATCTTGATTAAAAACATCTATATGTAAATTTCCTGATAAAGAGATTGTATCATTAGGTACTTCTATTAGACTACTTGTCTCTTCTGCAATTTCAATAAAAATCTTACTCTCACTACTTAGCATAAAATTATTATCAAACTGGTAAGTTCCTAAAGTGCCAAAAAATTCACCCTCAGGTATAATTGAACCTGTTGTATTTTCAAAGTCTCCGGAATGAATCTGGTTATCTCCTTCTAACAATCCTTTATTTAAAAACCGACCATTTGCGGACTCTGTTAAAATTTTACCATAATTCGATACTTTACCATTTTCTTCGTTAATAAAAGTTCCATTATTTATTAATTCTCCATCTACAATCCTAACCCTCCCGAAATTTTTAAAAGTCACTTCGTTTTCCATTATTAATCGACTACTTTCATTTGAAAAAGAACCTATAGTAAAACTGCCATTGTTTTCAAATTCCTTTCTTAAGATAAAAGTTGCACCAGGATTTATTACTACACCTCCATTATTTATAAAATCTCCATCCTCGTGTTGGATAAATAATGTACTCGATGAAATTTCTATACCGCCAGATTCGCTATTATTCCAATTGCCGTAGTTTGAAATACTAGAAGAACCATTAAAAATTATACGGCCTTTATTTTCTACTGAACCATCTGCCTGATTAATAAAGTCAGTATTAAATACAAGTAATCTTGAGGATCTATTTATTAATTTACCATTATTTTCAAAGGTTCCTGAACTTATTCTAAACTCTGAGTCAATATTTATTATCTCTCCATAGTTTATTAATTTCATTCCTTTTTCTATATTAAATTTAGATTTAAAGAAATCTATATCTTCAATTAGAACTGTTCCGTAGTTTGTAAATTCACTATTAACAGCATCCTGTAGATCAGGAGATGCGTTGAACTTTCGATTATTAATAAACATTCCTTCAGTATCCTCAATCTTAACAAAGCAATTATTACCGTACACCATATCTCCATCATTCTTATAGCTACCAGCATTAATTAGAAGTATTGATGTATTATCTTTCATTTGAAAACTACTTCCTTCAATATTCGTAAAATTTCCCTCAACTTGGAGCGATCCTTTTAAAGAAGTCAATGAAATATCACCTCGATTTACCACATTAATCCCTTCTTTAATTAAAGCTTTACCTTGTATTTCTATTTCTGTTCCTACGGGAATATCTACGCCGGGATACCTATTATCTTTCCAAAGTGAGGCATCCGTCCATGAACCTTCCGGACCTTCAAATATAAATGTACTTTGATCCGGATCAATAATAGTATCCGGGGCTTTTGTAAATTGTAATATTACGCTAGTGTCGTTGTATAAAACACTAACTAAAACATTTTCTGATGGATTTAATACTTCGACTTCAGAAAAATTTCCTGAAATTAAATTGGCTTCAATAATATTAAATTTCTTTATTTCTGTATTATCTTCATTTAACAGAAGTTCTTCTAGAAATTCCACTTCTAATCTACCTGATAAATTAATGGTACCATCAGAAGTTATTTGATCAGCTTCAAGATTCGTTACCTGAACTCTAGAAGAGCTTTCAGAATCGTATATAACATCATTATTAAAATTATATAACCCGATAGTTTTATCTTCAACCCCGGGATTAATTCTTCCTATATTATTGTAGGTACCGTTATGTATAGAATTATTACCTGATAATACTCCATTATTCAAAAAATTAGATCCGCTAGGATCATTATTTAAAATTCCAGTGTTTATAAATCCGTAGTTTTGATCTTCCGGAACCTTTCCATTTTCATCGCTTTTTGAATTATAATTAATCTCTGTAGTCCCAGTTAAATTATCCCAAATTCCATTATTGATAACCTGATCAGCATCTGTTATTGTTATAGTACCTGTATTTATAATTTTACCCGTAGAAGAATTAGTAAATCTTTCTATAATAACTGTCGAAACAATATTTTCATTTTGTAGAACACCATTATTTATAAAATCAGCATTGAAAAAGAAGCTATATCTTCCTTTATTAATTACTTGGTTATTATTAATCAATACCGAGTTAAAACCCAAACTAAAATTAGCATCAATTTCATTTATCAGAATACCATTGTTTGTGATCAATGAAGCATCAGTTTCATTATCATTATTATTCTCAATTTCACCTCTATTGATGAAAGTAGTATTACTACTTAATAAAATTTCAACATTCCTTAATATTTGTATCTTTCCAATGTTGTTAAATTGAGCTTCTTTTAATAAAGTTAGTTTGACATTGTTTTGTAAGTCTAGGGTTCCTTCAAATCTATTTTCTAGATTGCCCATCAGACTAATTTCAACAATATTAGGTTCGGATTGCGATTGTAAAATGATAGTTCCATCATTAAGAATTGTAGTATCTTCAGAAATTGATACTTTCCCTTGTATCAACACTGAATCTACTTCCATAATATTTGTACCCGGATATAAACCATCTTTCCACAGGGACTCATCTGTCCAATTGCCATCAGGTCCTTCAAAGACGTATGTAGTACTTTGAAAGGCATGTAAGGAGTTGTAAAATAAAAATAGAATAGTTGTTAAGTGTAAAAATGTTTTCATAAATATAAAGTGTTTAGTAAAAATAAATTGATATGTGAATCACGTTCTAAATGTATATACTTTCCATAGTAATAATTATGTCTTACCTGTAATTTTATAAAAATTTTAAGATATTTTTTTTGTTTTTATTAAGCAAATACTTTCTTTTAAATCAACTAGTTGTAAAAATCAGTACCTTTACACTATAAGTCTTCCGTCGCCGATTTTTGTTACACTTTTTTGGCTCTGGATTTTCTTTTACGCTATTATTATGCATTTAATTTAAAATGTGTTAAATTATTAAGAATACTAAAATGATAGTAGGGATAAGAATAGAATGTATAATTTCAGATGTTATAAGACTAAAAGCAGTACTGTATAAAACAATACCGCTTTTACATCACAATCTTAAAAAGTACTATTTGACAAATCTATAAAATGATTGGTCATTATCTATTTTTAAAATATAGTACCCTTTGGCTAAATTTGAAACGCTTTGAGTAAGCGGAGCTGTAGTTTCATTTTCTAACACTTTTCTACCGTGTAAATCATAAATAGATAAGGTATGTTTTCCTATAAGTCCTTCTATGGATATACTTTCATTTTTAAGATCGGTTATTAATTTAATTTCAGATAATAGGTTATCCAGAGTGTTTAACACCTGAACATCTTCAATTTTTATACGAACTTCCGTATCTGTATATACAATTTCAAAGTTTTTATTTTCCGGAATATTTTGAACATCAAGATTTTTAAATGTGCCAGAAATATTTATTGCTTTTAGAATGACATACTCTTCTAATAAAGTGGTAGTATCTATGGGTGTTGAAAAATCAACTTCCAGTTCTCCTGCTAATGTAATAGTTCCACCTAATGAGACAACTTTATCTGAAGTTGCTCCTAAAATACGGATTTGAAGTACCCCATCTTCCTGTTGTTCCCAACCATTAGTTAGCTCGTACGTATAGGTAGATTGAGAAGCATCAATAAATTCTGAAGATACTCCTAATCCAAGGGTGCCAGATTCATTAATAAATGTTCCCGTATGTGAACTAGTATTTGCCAGGATACTTCCTCTGTTTATAGTTATAGCATGTTTATCTTGTATAATTCTACTTTCATTAGTAATTAGCCCCTCTTTTTCATTTACTAAGGTTCCGCCTTCATTAATTAAATCTCCACCTCTAATATTAATGGCACCATTTCCTTCAGCAATAATTATTTCTCCTTTATTAGTTAAAGTTACTTCAGGTTTTATAGTCAGTTGTCCGCCCCCACCTTGTGAATCTGCTTGAACAATCAATATCTTTCCATTATTGATGAAATCATCAAAAATAAAGGCATCTCCCGAAAAAATATTTAATTCTCCTTCATTTTGAAAAACACCTGATATATAAGTAAAAAAAGAATTTTCAGTTGTATCAATGTTTCCTTCACTTTTATTAATTAAATTCCCTGAACTCGAAAGGCTCCCAAAACTATTAGAATAAATTTCTCCGGAATTATAAAGAGTTCCACTTTCCAGATTTTTAAAACTAGATTCCTTAATAGATATTCTACCACTGTTCTTTATGGTTCCACTATTCTTAAAATCACCACCTATTCCCATACCAACACTACCATCATTTACAATTTGATTGTTATTATTGAAACTCATATCATCAATAAATAATAAACCATTTTCTTCATTTAAAATTATACCTTCATTTACAAAATTACTACCAACTGAAACTTTATTAGCATTTGATATTCTACCTCCATTTGTTAATCTTGCAGTCTCAGAGTTTAATTTTATAAGGATAGATCTATTATAATTTATAGCGCCTTCATTCTGCAATATTCCATTATCCATAATAGATAGAGAACTGTAATTTTTTAAGGTGAGTTGTGCATTTGCCTGGTTATTGAAAAAACCCTGTATATTTAAACTACCATTCTCGGAAGAGGCAGGGATAGCAAAATTTGGAATAACAGATATATTACCATTATTCTCTATTGTCGTCTGCTGTTCGATAATTGCTTTACCAGATACAATTACATTTTGATCCTTTAAAATTACAACTCCGGGATACCTATTATTTTCCCAATTATTAATATCAGTCCAGGATCCTTTACCGGAAAAAATGTAAGGCAACATATTTTCCGAATCATTAAATATTCTTATACTGATTTCTTCTTCCGAACGATTAATCTCATATCGATAGTTTTTGGGTAATTTAGAAATTTTAACATTATTAAACTCCCCAGAAATACTTTCCCCTTCAATTATTTTGTAATCTAAAAAAGAATTAGGCTCTATTAAGATAGGTTCTATTATTTCAACTTCTAAAGATCCTGAAAGAAAAACATCAGCTTGAGAGGTCAAAAGATCCGATACTCTCCCAGTTATTTGAACTTCTAAAACTCCGTTATTGTTTTGTATGTAATTATTAGTAAAAGTATAAGAACCAATGATCTGTCTTTGCATTCCCGGACTTACTGTAGTAGAATTTGTATAATTACCAATATGATTTTTATTGACACCTGAAAGTGAAGTAAAAGAACCGGTAAAGGTATTGTTCGCATCATAATCATCTAAAATATTATTATTTTCAAATACTATCGTGTTTAAATTTATTTTAGCTAGACTACTTTCTTCGTTGATCCAATTACCATTATTAGTAACTTCAAGACGTGAACCCTTTAGTATTCCTTTATTATAAAATTGAGAATTTTGAGAATTAAACCAGTTAACTCTAAATTCAACAGAAATTTCTCCTTCATTTTCAATTATTCCAGAGTTAAGAATACTTGAATTCGAATCAAAAAATAATTTGCCAGAATTTAATACTCTACCATTATTGGTTAAGGTATCTGAAAAAGCTATATAAAATAAGGCTGTGTCTGAATTAACAATTTCTTCATTATTTAAAATATTCTTTTGAGTTCTAGATTTAGGGTTTAATACTTTTCCAACATTGATAAGTTTAGATTTATTATCCTTTAAATAAAAGTTTACTTTATCCATTAGTAACATTTCACCTTTATTTTCTAGAATACCCTCCTTATTTAAAAATAAGTTGTTGCTTTCTTTTAAAATTATTGAGCCTTCTTCTTCATTAACTAAAGAACCTAAAATATTTAAAGTAGATTCATCCAGGGTATCTTCTAATTTAGATACTATTATCTGTCCGTTATTAATAATTTCTAATTCGTCAGATATAGATACATTGCCATTTATAACAACGATTTCAATATTAGAGATTGAAGTTCCAGGGGCTTCTTCATTTTTCCACTTCTTTACATCTGTCCAAAGACCTTCCGATCCTCCGAAAGTGTAAACTTTACTTTTAGTCAATCTTAAAAAAACTTTGTTTTCTTGATATATTAAATTCGGTATATACTCTAAGGATTCATTAGGAAAAGTAATTTGATTAAATTCTCCAGAAATACCATCTGCTTCCAGTATTAAGTAATCTCTCGTTTCACCTTGATTCAAGTCTAAATCTTCTAATATGTTACTTTTTAAAGCTCCGTTTAGTTCTATATTGGATAGAGAAATAATCTTATCATTGGCTGTATTATTTACATCAAAATCTATAGAACTAAAACTCTCTTGAACTAAGTTTTCATTAAAAGTATATGTCCCAATAGGATCCTTTTTAGTTCCTGGTGCAATTACTGATCGATTTCTATATAAGCCTACATGAGACTGATTGAATCCTTCAAGTTTTGAAACTCCTTGAAAATTCCTTCCATCAGTTTGATTATTTAAAGAACCATTATTTAAAAAAGTAGCAAAACGTCCTGATAAGTTAACAGTACCTGAAGTAGTTTGATCTTCTGCTACGTTATCCCAATTTCCGTAGTTTTCTATTAATCCGATGGAACTATCAAATTCGCCCGTATTTATAAAATTACCTGTTGTAGCATTAACGAATCTATTTAAAGAGACCATGTGGAAGCTATTTCTATTAAAGACCTGAGCAGTGTTTATGAACTCTGATTGATTACCTATAAAAAATGTACCTTCGTTTATTAATGTATTGTTATTCTCAAATAGTAAAGAAAATCCTAATCTTAAATTTCCTTCTGCGTTGTTTATAACAGTTCCGTTATTTATAAAAGAACTGGTTTGAGAAACTTCAAACGTAAAACGTATACTTCCGTTATTTACTAAATTCGTATCTTGATCTTGAAGTGTTACTTTACAGTTTTGACCTATTTCTATGAATCCATTATTAGATAGTAATGCTTGATCTTTTAAAATAATTTGAGTGAAATTATCTATTAATAATTTACCCTCTTTCTCATTAATTAAAGATCCAAATAATTGAATTATTGTTTTAGGGTCATCATTCTTAGAATTCTCTACAATAGAAAATACTCCCCTATTGGTAATAGTAAGTTCTTACGGAATGACTACATTATTTTTAATTGTTACTGTATCCCCGGTCAAAATAAATTCACCCGGATACAATCCATCTTTCCACAGGGATTCATCTGTCCAATTGCCATCAGGTCCTTCAAAGACGTATGTAGTACTTTGAAAGGCATGTAAGGAGTTATAAAATAAAAGTAGAATAGTTGTTAAACGTAAAAATGTTTTCATAAATATAAAGTGTTTAGTAAAAATAAATTGATATGTGAATTACATTCCAAAAGTATATACTTTCCCCTATAATAATTATGCTTTATTTGTAATTTTATAAAATTTTTAAGATATTTTTTTATTTTTAAACTGAAAAGCAACAAGCAATTTAATTATACTCCTTTAACAACTTATGAAACATATCAGCCAGTCTGATTTCTAAGAATTTTACGACTGCCTTTTCATCTTTTCCTTCTTTATACATTTCAAAAATACGAGTGGCGAAACGTTCTTTTATTTTTTTCAGTTCGCCTTCAGGATTTGCCATATTTTCGGGTTGTAGGTTCCAGGCTATTAGAGAATCAAGGAGTGCCTTGTGTGCTTTGTTCCTTTTTTCTAAGGTTGCTTGCCTTTTTAAATCTTCCGGATCTTTTTCTTCAGTACTATTAATTTTACCTGTAAGTACAAAATATTCTTCTTTAATCTGGCGATCAATTTCTTTTGCTTCAATAACTAATTTTTGATAGGCACTATATAGTTTTTCACTGTAATATTCAGTGAAATCGAAATACCCATCCAATTCTTTTAAGTAAGCAATCCCAATTTCTTTATATATTTTCTTTTCTTTGTCTTCAGTTTCTTTTAACTGTTCGGATAATTTATTTAACCTTCGATTTTTACCCTTTATTAATTGAGCAAAACCTTCTTTCTCTGGTAATTCATATAATTTTGGTGTAATTTCAGAAGGCAGTCCTATAAAATTATATTGTCGATATCGGATACGAAGGGAATCAGTATCATTTCGATCTCTTTTGTTCAAATTAATTTTAGGCTTTTTTAAACCGAAAGCATAGTTGTATCCAAAAGTTGCGGTTAATTCACTTAGCCAACCGTTACTTCCTCCTTCCCTAAAAATCTGAACGGCATTTAAGCTAAAATTATGTTGCTCCTTTAAAGTATAGGTAAGAGCGCCCCTCATATTAATCACACTAGTTTGTGAGGTGGCATTTTTAGAAGTATTATATCCCCCGGAAATGCGGATGTTTAATGTCTTATCAAAAAAGTATTTTGCTGCACTAAAGGTTGGCCCCCAGGTAGTAGCCTCCTCTCGACCTATTGTATTATAGGTTCCGTTTAATGAGGTATTTAAAGTTAAATTATACTCTGTAAAATTTATGGTATGAGCGATATTCATATTATGAAACGTAGAGGCATCACCAATTCGAACCACTCCCCCCTGCTCATTTGCTACATCATTTAGAGCATAATTTAAATTAAGGTTTTGTCTTGACTTTTTATTATTAGAAAGCACGTAATTTATAGCAGCGGTAGCGCTTTGAGATAGCTGTCGGTAATCCAGGTTTTCTAATTCTTCGTCGAGCAAGTCTCCGTCATTAATTTCATCAAATTGATTAGGTTTTACATTTGTAAAGGTCGAAAAATTAGAATATGACCCTCCCAGGGTTAATCGATCAGAAAGGGTTAAAGTGACATTTGCGGAGCCCACCGTTCGGTTTGTGTTGTTAGCTTTTAAATTATCTAAGTCATCCCTTTGATAACCTAAATTAATAGCCAGTGCTAATTTATTATTAAAAAAAGTATTAGATGCATCTACGGTAATATTTTCAAAATCATTATTAAAATAATAGGCTCCCAGGGTCTCATAACCCGGATCTATTCGTTCATAGCTCAATCCGAAGTTTACTCTACCAATAACATAACCCAATCTAGATCGGATAGCATTATAATATTCTGTAGAAGCCCTATTATTAAAAACTACGGCTAAAGGTGCAATTTCTTCGGTATCTAGCTCCTCCGCCCGTATATCTTTTGAAATTGCTGTAGCAGCATATTCCGATTGTAGGGTAAAACTGTTCCCTAATTTGACTTCTCCTTCTATACTTACTACCAAGTTTTCTTGAGGTAATACACCTTTTATTTCTGGTATGGAATCAATAGAGTTTGTATCATCTTTAGCATAAAAAGCTATAACCCCTACTTTATATCTTTCTTTTTCCATACCAGCTTTTAATCCATATCCCATACGGTTGTATGCCGGAACCGTACGTGGGTCATCATCATCATTGGTAGCTTTTAATAATCTTCCCGACATAGCACTAAACTTAAATGCACCAGGTGGTGTCAAATCTACCCCTCCCCCGGTAAATTGATGTCCGTTTAAGGTGTAGGGAGAAAAAGTCATACTTACATTCCCGATATGACCGGTGATCCATTTATATTTAGGATGTAAACTAATTCGATTAAAATCGAAAGGTAACTGATAACCGAGATCCTCTCCTTGATTTGAAATACTATAGGAAATAGGTATCGAAAAGCTATAAATGTTGACGTTAAGTGCCCCTTGTAAAAAAAGGTGAAAGGTTCCCTACTTTGATTTTGATTGGAATTATAATACACCCCACTTGCAGAAACCTGTCCGCTAATTTTTATAGGTTTACTGTTAGCAATGGTTTCATAATCTAATGATTGACCAAAAATAAAAAGTGGGAAAAATATAAATGCGAGTAATGATTTTTTCAAATACTCCAGATTAGTAGGTTCATATTAAACTATTTATGGGGTAAATAGACCAAAACATTCACACTAAATACTTTGACAGCACAAATTAACAAAATGTTAAGAACATTTCATAATTAAGAACAGAGAAATTTTATGGTTTTTCTGTTTTAAAATTCTAAATTCTTTTACAATATTTTAATGAGGATAGAGTTAAATGTTTTAATAAAAAAAAGGTTTCATTATTTACTAAATGGATTATCCTATAAGTAGCTTCTTACTAACTTTTGTTACAGGTAATTTTAATAAATTTTATAGGTGACTGTAAGTAGCTTTGACATGTAAACCGACTAGCTTAATCTTACTGCTAATTATTTTTTTATTGCAGCCAGATTTATTTTAACTTATTTTTGTCTAAGGAAAGATTATAAAGAAATTAGTTGTAATCATAAAATTGACAAAGTACAAAAACCACACGTTTGTGTGGTTTTTGTACTTTAAGAAGAAAACTTTATTACTGTCTTTCAAAGGTTTCACTTTTTAAAGCGGATGTGGGAGAGTCATTAGGATCTCTAAAAACTAATATCATCTTTTCTTCCAAAACAGTTATTTCTACATTTACCTTAGTATCAATTGCATTTCCTTCATCGTCTAAAACAATAAGGAAAGAATCCTCAATTTTATAATTAAGTGTAGAAGACTCTGGAGCAACGCAGTCATCATCAGTATCATTTGAATCGTAAACTGTACTTTCAACAGTATTATTTTGAAATATGTAAGTCGTCAACTTTTCACAATCCAATACAACTGAATCCGCATCATCCCCTACTTCTACGCGATTAACTAGCCTCCAAGTTCCTTGTTCTGATTCATTTGGACTATCATCATCGCCACATGAAATAAAAATAAAAGTCAACAAAAAACTAAAGGTCAAAAAAGTTTTTTTCATAATTGAAAGTTTCCTACATTCAAGTTATAAATGCAACAGTTTGGGTTTTGTTGATAAAAGTTGCGTATACCTCATTGGGTGTTTTATACCCGAACCTTTTCCTAGGCCTATTGTTTAAAATGTTTTCTACTTTCTCTACCGCTTCCTTAGTTATCTCTGCAAAGCTACTACCTTTTGGGAAATACTGCCTTATCAGCCCGTTGAGGTTTTCATTGGCACCCCTTTGCCAGCTATGGTAGGGTTTTGCAAAGTAGAAATCAATGTCAAGCTCCTCTGCTATTTCCTGATGGTTTGCAAACTCCTTCCCGTTGTCACTGGTAATAGTTTTAATAAAGGGCTTCCAATCTTCCAGTAGTTCTTCCGTTTTCACCTGGACTTCCCGGGCTGATTTGTTTTCTATATGTCCCATCCTTAGCATCCCTGTAGCCCTATCGTTTATAGTGACAAGGGCACCTCTATGGTCTTTACCTATCACCAGGTCAATCTCAAGGTCACCTATCCTTTCTTTTTTGTCTACTACCCGGGGGCGTTCTGTTATGTCCCTTCTATTAGGGATGCACCCCCTACCTGCTTGCTTACCGCCTCTTTTCTGGTACTTCCTTCCCTTATTACGCAAACAAAGGTATGTTCTCCCGCCTGCTTTCTTATCCTGCCATATAAACTGGTAAATACGTTCATGCGATACACAAGGGGTCCCCTCTAGCATAGCCCTTCCTTTGATCTGTTCCGGGCTAAGGTGGTCTTGAAGCCCATCACAAACAAGCTTCTCCATGGAAGGGGTAAAAACCTTATGCTTTGTTTTATCCTTATGGCGTTTTTGGGCTTTTCTTTGGGCTAGCTCAGCATTGTACTTCCCACTTCGGTGATCAGCATTGCGTCCTACTTCCCTATATATAGTAGAGCGATCCCGACCCAACTGTTCTGCTATTTCCTTTTTAGGGGTTTTAAGTTCTAAAAGCGCTGATATTTTGTACCTTTCCTCCAGCGTTAAATGTTCCATATTCTTTAAGTTTTCCAACCCAAAGGTATGAGATTTTTCGCCGCCCCCACCATAGTTTTAGCCCTAGGGCTAAAACTATGGTGGGGGCTTTTTATCAACAGATAAACTGTTGCATTTATGTGTTGAATCTAAGTTTAATAAATATTTAAATACAAATAAATCAAACGGGAAAATTTAATTATAATTTTGTTTTAAACTGAATTTATAATTCATTTCTAGCATAAAAATGTTTCTTTTACAGTTTTACCTGAACTGGAAAGATCTGGGCGTTACCGGATATATGAAGTACTAAAGGTAGTGTAAATTAAACTCTGTCTGAGTTATTTTTTCTTATCCATTTCAAAATTAGTCGAAACTTGTTTTCGACTGATTTTGGAATGCGACCTAGCGTCAGCGACACGTTTTGATTGGTTTTTACCAATATCCAGGTTTATCCTATCCTCAAAGATAATATAAAGTTGCTGTATGGTAGAGTTCCAGTTGTGCAGAGGGCTTGTCCACTTTTTCTGGATGTTCATCGTAGCAAGGTAAACGAGCTTGAGCAGTGCCATATCATTTGTAAAGGCACCCTTGGTCTTGGTTACTTTGCGTACCTGGCGATGGTACCCCTCTACAGCGTTCGTGGTATAGATGATTTTTCTAATAGGTGCTGTATACTTAAAGTACTGTGATAGATGCTCCCAGTTGTTTTGCCAACTTTGAATGACTACCGGATATTTTTCTTCCCACTTGCCCGATAGCTTTTCCAGTTCATCCTCTGCCACTTGTTTATTTGTTGCCCGATAGACTTTTTTAAGGTCCCTCATAAATTCCTTTTGATCCTTTGAAGCTATATACTTTAAGGAGTTACGTATTTGGTGAACGATACAAAGTTGAACCTCAGCTTTGGGGAAAACACCGAGTATCGCATTAGTAAATCCTTTTAGGTTATCGGTACAGGCTATCAAAATATCTTCAAGCCCCCTATTGTTAAGGTCGGTGAGTACCTGCAACCAGAAGTTAGCACCTTCGCTCTCAGATAAGTATATCCCTAGTATTTCTTTTTGCCCCTCTTTGTTAATTCCCAAGATGTTGTAAAGTGCCTTGTGAACGATCTTCCCTTCTACTTTAACCTTGTAGTGCATAGCATCTAACCAGACGATGCAGTATAAAGGTTCTAGAGGACGGTTCTGCCATGCTTTTACATCCGGAATGATCTTATCTGTAATCTGGCTTAGCACGGTATGGGAGATCTCTGTGTCGTACATCTCTTTGATGTGTGAAGAGATATCACGGTAGCTCATCCCCAGGCCATAGAGACCGATTATTTTATCTGAAAGGTTGTCTGCCAGGATACTTTGCCGCTTTTTGACCAGCTCTGGTTCAAAGCTACTGAGACGATCTTGAGGGGTTTCAACATCAAAAGTCCCAAAACCGCTCTTGATGGTCTTCTTGCCCTTGCCATTACGTTTGTTTCCTTTGGAACGTTCAACATCGTCCAGGTGACCTTCCATCTCAGACGCTAAAGCCTTCTCAATAAAACTTTTAAGCATTAGTGCAAAAGCACCATCTTTACTAAAAAGACTCTTACCAGACATAAATTGCTCTAGTGCCTTCTTCTCTAATTCTTGTTGTTCTTGTGTTGTCATAATATCTCATTAAAATTAAACTAAAATTTTAATCAGACAGAGTACAGTTTACACTCTCAATCAAAGTTGCGTATACCTCATTGGGTGTTTTATACCCGAACCTTTTCCTAGGCCTATTGTTTAAAATGTTTTCTACTTTCTCTACCGCTTCCTTAGTTATCTCTGCAAAGCTACTACCTTTTGGGAAATATTGTCTTATCAGCCCGTTGAGGTTTTCATTGGCACCCCTTTGTCAGCTATGGTAGGGTTTTGCAAAGTAAAAATTAATATCAAGCTCCTCTGCTATTTCCTGATGGTTTGCAAACTCCTTCCCGTTGTCACTGGTAATAGTTTTAATGAAGGGCTTCCAATCTTCCAGTAGTTCTTCCGTTTTCACCTGGACTTCTCGGGCTGATTTGTTTTCTATATGCCCCATCCTTAGCATCCCTGTAGCCCTATCGTTTATAGTGACAAGGGCACCTCTATGGTCTTTACCTATCACCAGGTCAATCTCAAGGTCACCTATCCTTTCTTTTTTGTCTACTACCCGGGGGCGTTCTGTTATGTCCCTTCTATTAGGGATGCACCCCCTACCTGCTTGCTTACCGCCCCTTTTCTGGTACTTCCTTCCCTGGTTACGCAAACAAAGGTATGCTTTCCCGCCTGCTTTCTTATCTTGCCATATAAACTGGTAGATACGCTCATGCGATACACAAGGAGTTCCTTCTAACATAGCCCTTCCTTTGATCTGTTCCGGGCTAAGGTGGTCTTCAAGCCCATCGCAAACAAGCTTCTCCATGGAAGGGGTAAAAACCTTATGCTTTGTTTTATCCTTATGGCGTTTTTGGGCTTTTCTTTGGGCTAGCTCAGCATTGTACTTCCCACTTCGGTGATCAGCATTGCGTCCTACTTCCCTATATATAGTAGAGCGATCCCGACCCAACTGTTCTGCTATTTCCTTTTTAGGGGTTTTAAGTTCTAAAAGCGCTGATATTTTGTACCTTTCCTCCAGCGTTAAATGTTCCATATTCTTTAAGTTTTCCAACCCAAAGGTATGAGATTTTTCGCCGCCCCCACCATAGTTTTAGCCCTAGGGCTAAAACTATGGTGGGGGCTTTTTATCAACAGATAAACTGTTGCATTTATATGTTGAATCTAAGAATGTATATAATATTCTTTACAATAATGTACGGGAATAATCAAAAAAGATAAAATTACCGTCAATATGGATAATTTTCTAATAGAAAAATTTCTAATAAATTGTAACCATACAACTGTAAACATATTAAAAATTTTAGGGCTTAATTCGTTTAAATTAAGCCCTAAATATAGAATTATCCACAAGAAATTGCTACTCTTATCGCAGCAAAAACACCTGGTAACACTCCCAAGACAGCACCAGCCGCTACTGCAGCAACTGCGGATGCCGCACACTGACCTGGACTCATATGCCCACCATCAATATTTTGTAATTCATTAAGAGATAACTCAATACTTCCAAAACCTTCTAAATTTTTCATTTTTTAAATTTTTAATTAATAATTAATCTTGTATTTCGTTAAACAACAAGATGATTTACAACTTTAAAAGAAAACGCGTTTTTCTTTTACACTACAAGAATACGATAGTAGGGTCTCAAAAAATGAGATTTCATTTAAAATTAATTTATAGTGGTTTTATTACAATTCAACTTTGAAAAACTCATAACCACTAAGTTTAACAAATAAAGCTTTGATTTACTTCTTAGTAAGCCTTTATTTTGTAGCTTCTCATTTAAGAATTTCATGAATTTTAAAGAAAATACGCCATTTCACTACCCTTTACTCTTTTTACTTGCATTTTGTACTCAGGTACAAGCACAAAAAGTTGCAGATTCTCTTAAAAATGTATCTTATGACTACATGTGGGAACGCTATTATGCAGATACTACTCGTGCTGCTAAAGTTATTTATACAGATGCCATTATTGCTAGAACTAAGAAAGAGGGGGATACTGCCACGTTAATAGGAGGGTATGAATTGCGGTCTTATTTGTACCGAAAAAATAATAGAGATAAATACTTATCGTATTTAGATAGCATTATTGGACTAGGAACAATAACTCCTGCATATTTACAACCGGAAAAAGCTTTTTCTGAAAAAGCTCTATTTTATTATAAAAGAAGAAATTTAAAAAAATCTTTAGAAAATTTTCTAAAGGCAAATCAATTCGACAAAAAAAATAGCAAAATTATCACTTATCAAATTTTATGGTCTTTAGCTAAAATTAAATATCAATTGGGTGATAAAATCGCAGCCTTGGACTTATACAAGAAAAATTTAGAAGATGTCCAAAAAAGAAACTCTAAAAGTAAAATTGAAGAATTACAAATTCTATTTAATATGTCTACTTTATATAATGAATTAGGAAAATTGGATACCGCTAATTATTATATAGATACTGGACTACAAATTTCAAAAAATATTGAGAATAGCTATCATTATTACAATTTTTTAGCAAACAAGGGCATAAATTTTTACTATCAAAAAAACTTTGAAAGAAGTGAAGAATTGCTTAAATCTTCATTAGATTCCTTACAAAGAATAGCAAATAAAGCGCATGTCCATTTATACTTAGGTAAAATTAATAAGGAATTAAAATATTCTGCTGAAAGTTTAAAAAATTTAAAAATTGCCGATAGTATAACAGATCAATTAAGAGTCACTGATTCTTTTTATAGAGAAATATATGTGGAATTAATAGATTATTATAAGAGTAGAGATGATTTAAATAATCAATTTTTGTATTTAAAAAAATTAATTAAAATTGATAGTATTAATCATAATAATCAAATTTATTTAAACAAAAATTTATATACAGATTATGAAATTCCTAAACTTAAATCAGAAAGGGATCGAATTATTTTAGAGATTAAACAAAAAGATCAGAAAAAGAGAATTTGGATTATTGCTTTACTAGCTGTCAGTATTTTAATTCTATTCGGATTTATTTATCAATACCAAAAGAAAAAAAGCTATCAAACTAAGTTCTTAGCATTAGTAAATGATAGAGACAATCACAAAACTGAAGCTATAACTAAATATATAAAAAAATCATCTGATCAAATAGATATTTCGGAGGATATTATAAATCATATTTTAGTAGGTTTACAACAATTTGAAATCAATAATGATTATATAAAACCTGAACTTACTTTAATAGTTTTAGCTAAACAATTAAAAACAAATAGTAAATATCTATCAAAGGTAATTTCGATAAAAAAAGAGAAGACATTTGTTCAATATATCAATGATTTAAGAATAACTTATGCTATAAAGAAACTTAAAGATGATCTTAGTTTTAGAAAATACACGTTACTAGCAATAGCAAACGAAATAGGTTTTAAAAAAACGGAATCATTTACTAAAGCTTTTAAAAAAAAAGCTGGAATTACTCCATCCTATTTTATAAATGAATTAAAAAAACATCCGAATTCGTGAATTTGGATATTTAATTCTTTTCTAAGTATATTTAAACTGTTTTATTTGTGTTTGAATTTAAAACTAGAGAGATGAAAAAATTAAAATTAGAAAAGTTCAGAGTGTCCAAATTGAATAATTCGCAAAGTATTATTGGTGGTACAAATTTTAAAAAAAGCGAAGATTGTAATAATACACCAAATACAACTGGTCATACTCAAGATGAGGAAAAAGATGAAGATCTTATACCACCATGTTTAAATACATCTAAAAATTTGAATACTAATTTTATTTAATGAAGAAAAAAGATTTTTTAGAAAATCATTAAATAAATAATTTAGAATACCAACTATTTATTTTAATAAAAAAGGTGAATTAAGTGTTGCCAATCTAAAGGTAGTGTAAATTAAACTCTGTCTGAGTTATTTTTTCTTATCCATTTCAAAATCAGTCGAAACTTGTTTTCGACTGATTTTGGAATGCGACCTAGCGTCAGCGACACGTTTTGATTGGTTTTTACCAATATCCAGGTTTATCCTATCCTCAAAGATAATATAAAGTTGCTGTATGGTAGAGTTCCAGTTGTGCAGAGGGCTTGTCCACTTTTTCTGGATGTTCATCGTAGCAAGGTAAACGAGCTTGAGCAGTGCCATATCATTTGTAAAGGCACCCTTGGTCTTGGTTACTTTGCGTACCTGGCGATGGTACCCCTCTACAGCGTTGGTGGTATAGATGATTTTTCTAATAGGTGCTGTATACTTAAAGTACTGTGATAGATGCTCCCAGTTGTTTTGCCAACTTTGAATGACTACCGGATATTTTTCTTCCCACTTGCCCGATAGCTTTTCCAGTTCATCCTCTGCCACTTGTTTATTTGTTGCCCGATAGACTTTTTTAAGGTCCCTCATAAATTCCTTTTGATCCTTTGAAGCTATATACTTTAAGGAGTTACGTATTTGGTGAACGATACAAAGTTGAACCTCAGCTTTGGGGAAAACACCGAGTATCGCATTAGTAAATCCTTTTAGGTTATCGGTACAGGCTATCAAAATATCTTCAAGCCCCCTATTGTTAAGGTCGGTGAGTACCTGCAACCAGAAGTTAGCACCTTCGCTCTCAGATAAGTATATCCCTAGTATTTCTTTTTGCCCCTCTTTGTTAATTCCCAAGATGTTGTAAAGTGCCTTGTGAACGATCTTCCCTTCTACTTTAACCTTGTAGTGCATAGCATCTAACCAGACGATGCAGTATAAAGGTTCTAGAGGACGGTTCTGCCATGCTTTTACATCCGGAATGATCTTATCTGTAATCTGGCTTAGCACGGTATGGGAGATCTCTGTGTCGTACATCTCTTTGATGTGTGAAGAGATATCACGGTAGCTCATCCCTAGGCCATAGAGACCGATTATTTTATCTGAAAGGTTGTCTGCCAGGATACTTTGCCGCTTTTTGACCAGCTCTGGTTCAAAGCTACTGAGACGATCTTGAGGGGTTTCAACATCAAAAGTCCCAAAACCGCTCTTGATGGTCTTCTTGCCCTTGCCATTACGTTTGTTTCCTTTGGAACGTTCAACATCGTCCAGGTGACCTTCCATCTCAGACGCTAAAGCCTTCTCAATAAAACTTTTAAGCATTGGTGCAAAAGCACCATCTTTACTAAAAAGACTCTTACCAGACATAAATTGCTCTAGTGCCTTCTTCTCTAATTCTTGTTGTTCTTGTGTTGTCATAATATCTCATTAAAATTAAACTAAAATTTTAATCAGACAGAGTACAGTTTACACTCTCAATCTAAAAAGCAAAACACCATTTACGAGTTGTAAATGGTGTTTTAAAATAAAGTTTAGATAAAACCTAAACGTTATTTTCTACTTCTTCAATACCCTAAATATTTTTCCACCGATTTTAGCTAAATATAACCCGGTAGTCATATCAGAAGCATCCCATATGAAATCTGTAGTGGTTGTAATATTATCTTTATAATATACTTTAGTACCTAAAATATTATATACCTCTAAAGAAGTGTTAGTACTATTCTTTTTAGTCAAGGAATCTGCAAAAGAAAATGTAAATATTCCATTTGAAGGATTAGGTGAAACTCTAATACTATTATTGATAGTGACTAATGGTGTGTCTACTGATAAAACACCCCCTTCTTCAATGTTTCCAAAAATCTGAAACTTTTGGTCTAAAGGACCAGGTCTTCCGAAAGCTAACGAAGCTACTGTCCAATTAATTGCGCCTGCTCCAAATATATCATTCTCATCTCTAATATGAGATTCCCTTCCTATTCCTGCATCCTGTGTTTCCCAAGACCATTGTTGTATATTAGGTCTAAAAGGTAGTATTGCATAAATGGATATCCAATAATCTCCACTATTCAACTTTATTTTATTGTCAAATGTCACTTCAATATTAGGATTAAATCGTTCAGATACAGGTGTTACCACTTCGCTATCAAAAATTTCATTGCCTGGAACTCCTTCGTCATCTTCATAAATAATTACCCTAACATCATTTAACGGTGGTCCGTTTCTTCCGGAGCCAAACGCTAATAAACCTTCGATCTCCCAATTATAACCTTCTGGAATTGTGAAATCATCAGCTGCCTGAACTAAACCATCAAAATCTGTAAAGAATTGTGACGGTAAGGTAGAAATTGAAATATCATTTTGTTCGTAAATCGGTACCTCTAGAACTCTAAGGGTAAATCCAGTAGAAACCTGTTCTCCATTAGAGGTAGCGATAAGACCAATTGTTGCAGAACCTTTATTATTTGGAAGATATGAAATTACCAGACTATCATTTTTTCTATTAACAGTCACGAAGTCAGAATTAGTATTTGTAATTTCTATCTCTATTGGTAATCCCTGTGATTGTAAAAATAAGTTATTGATATTAACTTTAATAGAATCCGGATCTTCATCAACAAATGCAGTAATATCATCTAACGTATTAATTACACTTAAATTGGATTCTGGAAATTCTCTTCCAATAATTGGTAATTTTGCGCTAAATACACCGTTTCCATGAGTAGCTACAGCAATAAAACCATCTTTACGAGTTACGATTTCATCTGCTACTGTTCCATTAGTAACAAAAGGCTCTCGATACCATTTTGTATTTGCTCCATCAATCTTTAAAGTATAATACACCCCGGTACTTGTTGCTGCAAATACTTCATCTACTAAAGATGATAGGACTCCCGTATCACTGCCAAAAAAGGCAGTACTCCGTACGGAAGGGCCATTACCCGTTCCATCTGGGTTTTCTTCTAAGTTACCACTAATATCTGTCCAGGTTTCTCCTCCATCTTTCGTAAAAAATAAACTAGGTATTCCATAATTAGAGAAAGTAATAATAACCCTATCCGGATTAGATGGATCTACATTGATATCATTTACATTACCAGCAGGTAAACCTTTACCTGTGCTTATATCTATGGCAGGTTGATTATCCAAATTGGCATTATCCATACGATACACTAAGCCAGTACTTGTACCATAATATAATCGATTTGCCACTGGATATTTTGAAACGTCTAATGAAACAATGTTTCCAGAGGCTACTACTGAAGAGGTTATAATAGACCATTGTTCAGTGGCTAAAGAATTAGAAAATAAAGGCACCTCATCTAAATTGTTATTTCTCCAAATTGTATTCCCATTCGGTAAATACATTATATTATCGTTATTCTTATCTAGAATAAAAGGAGCTACAAAACTTAGACTACCTGCACCTTCTGGTTGAATTCTTGTAAAAGCAGTTTGTATTCCGTTTTCATCATAATTAAATCGAAATATTCTACCTCTCTGTGAAGAAACATATCTCGTTAACCCTCCATCAGCAATTGCACTGTAAGAACCATCTCCTGAAAATAAATCCACCCAATTAGCAGTTGAGTTTGTTGAATTTGTATACCAGGTACTATTATCCTGAAAACCAGCAATTAAATCATCACTATTTGCACTTGGATCAAAAGAAACGTGATAAGGTTGTGTTGTTAAATAGCCATTATTTAAATCAATCCAGGATACGGGTTCCACACCACTATTGGCAGTAGTAATATCTTCAGTTATATATACTCCTCCATCATTTCCGGATAAAACTTTATCTGGGTTAGATGGGTAATATATTAACATATGTTGATCCGGATGTTGATTAGTATAAGTAGAAATATCATTTACAGGTGAATATCCAGCGATCCAACTTTCCTGACCAGCAGGTGTAGTATAACCCGTAGTAGATCGATATAAATTAGTTCCTCCCAAAATAATAAAATTAGGATCCCCGGGTTTTACTTCACAAACCATATTATATCCAAATTGTAAATTTAAATTCCCTACAGGCGCGCCAATAGTTCTAGGAATGTTTGCTGTTAGGTCTGTATAAGAACTATCCACTACATTGTATCTAAATAAATAAGCATCGGCTAAAGTATTTCTTGCAAAAAAATAAACTGTATTTTCATTATTTGGATCTATCTCAATCTTAACCCGTCCAAAACTTTCTAATCCTTCCGGAGTAATATTAGTCCATGTCTCTCCGTCAGCTGATGTAAAGAAACCCTTATTCGAAGGAGCTGAAAACTCTACTGTAGCATAAAGTTTTCCGGAAGGAGAACTTACTACATCTGTCCAGCTATTGTCATCTCCAGTATCTAAGACCTTATCGAAGGTCAAACCTTTATCAGATGATTTTTGAATTCCTGTTGTTGTAGATACATATAAGTCACTATTAATAGGGTTAATAGCAAGACGTGATATTAAATCAAAATCTGTGTTAGTATCAACCACACTATTATCATTTGTTGCATCTAAGATTTTCCAACTTAAACCACCATCAATAGATTTGTAAACACCATTCCCCTGATAAGGAGCGCTGGAAGATGCACTTGCAGAATTCCCAAAAAACTCACCTGATCCATAATACCAAGTTTTATTATCTAGTGATGTAGTATCTTGGATAATATAAGTAATACTTTGAGAATCGCCTTCAACATTTGAGACCTTACTCCAGGTCACTCCACTATTTTCGGATCTCCATAAACCACCGGATACCCCACCAGCCAAAATAATATTCTCATCATTTACATCAATTGCCAAAGCACGGGTTCTGCCCCCAACGTTAAATGGACCTCTACTTTTAAAATAAGAATAATCACCATTTTTTAATTTGGACTTGGTTTTAAAATCTGTACCTTCTTCAATATTTTCGGAAAAATTTCTTTCTAAATTCTTAATGTTTTCCGGAATTTGGTTTGTATATGGGTTTTTAACCATATTAAATTCGTGCTCTAAACGATCTATGGCACGGTCAGCCACCTTTTGTGGTTTCTTTTCAATGGCACCAGATTCGGAGTCATAAATTTTTGACATTTTGTACAGTTGATGTCCTTTTAATACCGGACCTTGCTGAGGAGGAGTAGTTTGTGCCATTATAGCTGTAGTAAAACCTAGAGCTGATAATACACAACCTAACACCCTACGTTTTGACGTAAGTGTATTGATTTGCATAAATAATAATAATGTTAATAATCTGAAACTAAGATAAAGGAAATATTCAAACAATATGTTGATAAACTAACATTAGTTTGCGAAAAATCAGTATCTTTCTTTATTAGATTATTAATTATTGATGAATTTAATGCTAATCATTCAATTAAAGAAGATAATAACAAGTAGAAATATGTATTGAATTAATTAAATGTAGAAGTAAGTCTATGTTTCTTTTAAATAATTATAAGTTCTCACCTTTTCATCTTAGATTCAACATATAAATGCAACAGTTTATCTGTTGATAAAAAGCCCCCACCATAGTTTTAGCCCTAGGGCTAAAACTATGGTGGGGGCGGCTAAAAATCTCATACCTTTGGGTTGGAAAACTTAAAGAATATGGAACATTTAACGCTGGAGGAAAGGTACAAAATATCAGCGCTTTTAGAACTTAAAACCCCTAAAAAGGAAATAGCAGAACAGTTGGGTCGGGATCGCTCTACTATATATAGGGAAGTAGGACGCAATGCTGATCACCGAAGTGGGAAGTACAATGCTGAGCTAGCCCAAAGAAAAGCCCAAAAACGCCATAAGGATAAAACAAAGCATAAGGTTTTTACCCCTTCCATGGAGAAGCTTGTTTGCGATGGGCTTGAAGACCACCTTAGCCCGGAACAGATCAAAGGAAGGGCTATGTTAGAAGGAACTCCTTGTGTATCGCATGAGCGTATCTACCAGTTTATATGGCAAGATAAGAAAGCAGGCGGGAAAGCATACCTTTGTTTGCGTAACCAGGGAAGGAAGTACCAGAAAAGGGGCGGTAAGCAAGCAGGTAGGGGGTGCATCCCTAATAGAAGGGACATAACAGAACGCCCCCGGGTAGTAGACAAAAAAGAAAGGATAGGTGACCTTGAGATTGACCTGGTGATAGGTAAAGACCATAGAGGTGCCCTTGTCACTATAAACGATAGGGCTACAGGGATGCTAAGGATGGGGCATATAGAAAACAAATCAGCCCGAGAAGTCCAGGTGAAAACGGAAGAACTACTGGAAGATTGGAAGCCCTTCATTAAAACTATTACCAGTGACAACGGGAAGGAGTTTGCAAACCATCAGGAAATAGCAGAGGAGCTTGATATTAATTTTTACTTTGCAAAACCCTACCATAGCTGACAAAGGGGTGCCAATGAAAACCTCAACGGGCTGATAAGGTAATATTTCCCAAAAGGTAGTAGCTTTGCAGAGATAACTAAGGAAGCGGTAGAGAAAGTAGAAAACATTTTAAACAATAGGCCTAGGAAAAGGTTCGGGTATAAAACACCCAATGAGGTATACGCAACTTTTATCAACAAAACGCAAACTGTCGCATTTATAACTTGAATGTAGGTATCTAAATATTAATAACCCAAAAAACAGTTAGATTCTATACATCAAACAAAGTTGAATGAAAATAACTTAAAGACAAACCCTACTCCCCAACCGGCACTAAAAAAACTTCTCGTACTTCAGTTATTACATGGCAAATATCACTTTCCACAATAATTGGGGTTTCTGAAGAGAAAGGTTCGAAATCAGCTCCGGTTATTTCTAAGGTATAAGTTCCTTCTTTTTCAAATGCACCAAAGTAAGCACTTTCAATAAATTCCAACAGTTCTGAGCCTGTACTATCAATGGCATTTACCGAAATACCATTCTTAATAATAGAGTCTGTTTCAATATTTTTAACCACAACTTCCAATCCGGGACGTAATTCTTCAGTACAAAAAACAGGATCTTCCACATCTCTGGTGCTTTCACTACACGAGACAAGTAATAATAACCCGGTTATGATATATAAAAGTTTCATCATTTAATCTTCTTACTTTTTTATAAGATGTAAAAAATAGATAAACGTTGCGTCTGTACTATAAATCAAAAGTTATTCCCTGGGCTAAAGGGAGTTCTATAGAATAATTAATGGTATTGGTTTGCCTTCTCATATAAACCTTCCAGGCATCTGAACCTGATTCCCGTCCTCCCCCGGTATCTTTTTCACCACCGAAGGCACCCCCAATCTCTGCTCCGGATGTTCCTATATTTACATTAGCAATGCCACAATCAGAGCCTTGCTGCGATAAAAACAATTCTGCTTCCCTTAAATTAGTGGTCATAATTGCCGAAGACAAGCCTTGTTTTACATTGTTCTGGATAGCAATTGCATTTTGAACTTCTCCGTCATACCTCAGTAGGTATAAAATAGGAGCAAAGGTTTCGTGTTGAACAATGTCAAAGCTATTATCAGCTTCAATAATAACCGGGCGTACATAACATCCGCTTTTATAGTCTTCTCCTGTTAACACTTCACCTTCGATTAAAATGGTACCTCCTACTTTCTTTACTTTTTCCAAAGCTTTCTGATAGGTAGCTACGGCCTCTTTATCAATTAATGGACCCACATGGTTTCTTTCATCTAGCGGATTACCAATTTTTAATTGTTGATAGGCTTTAAGTAAGGAGTTCTTTACTTCCTCATAAATTTCTTCATGTATAATCAATCTTCTGGTAGACGTACAACGTTGTCCTGCCGTACCTACTGCGCCAAAGACAGCACCCATGATGGTCATTCTAATATCGGCATCCGGAGTAACAATAATGGCATTATTGCCCCCCAATTCTAATAGAGATTTTCCTAAGCGTTTTCCCACGGTAGCTGCTACGATTTTTCCCATTCGGGTAGAGCCAGTTACTGAAATTAGCGGAATTTGATCATCCTTAGTTAGCATTTCTCCAACCTGGTAGTCTCCATTTATTAAGCACGAAATCCCTTCAGGTAGATTATTTTCTTTTAAAACATTTGCAATAATATGTTGGCAAGCAACCGCACATAAGGGTGTTTTTTCGCTAGGTTTCCAGATACAAACATTCCCACAAACCCAGGCTAACGCTGTATTCCAGGCCCAAACCGCTACCGGAAAGTTAAAAGCCGAAATGATCCCTACAATACCCAACGGATGGTACTGTTCGTACATACGATGCATTGGTCGCTCGGAATGCATGGTAAATCCATGTAATTGTCGGGATAAACCTACCGCAAAATCACAGATATCAATCATTTCCTGTACTTCCCCCAAACCTTCTTGTAAAGACTTACCCATTTCATAAGACACTAAGGTACCCAAGGCTTGCTTTTGTTTCCTTAGTGCTTCTCCGAATTGCCGGACTATTTCTCCTCTTTGTGGTGCTGGCACCATTCGCCAATGTACAAAGGCTTCTTTTGCTTTCTGTATTACCTGTGTATATTCTTCGGCAGTGGTGGTAGTTACCTTTGCAATAGCATTTCCGTCTACCGGAGAATAGGATGCTATATGATTGCCGTTACCTAACCAAGCCATTCCGGTTGAGGTTCCTTTATTTTCCGGTTGAATCTGTAAAGTTGCTAAAGTGTCTTTAATCATTTGTGTAAATGCCATAAGTTTATATGAATCTTAGTTTGCAACAAAACGCTTGTCAGTTTCCATGACATGTCCGCAATTAGTACAGGTTCGCAACTCTTCGCTGTTATAAAAGTGTTGAAAATGTTTTAAAAAATCTTTTTCGATATTTTCTAATGGAAAATAAACTTCATATAATTTATGATTGCATTGATCGCAGTACCATAACAAACCATCTTTACCAGGTAATTTCGTACGTTTCCGTTCAATAACCAATCCAATCGAATTTTTATGTCGTACCGGTGAATGCGGAACCTTGGCCGGATGCAGGTACATATCTCCTTCTGATAATGTCATGGTTCTTTTCTTTCCATCTTCTTGGATATGTACTTCTATTTCTCCTTCTAATTGGTAGAACAATTCTTCGGTTTCATTATAATGGTAGTCTTTTCTGGCGTTTGGTCCTGCTACAATCATTACAATATAGTCCCCTGCATCTTTGTATAGATTTTTATTCCCAACCGGGGGTTTTAGCGTATCCCGGTTTTCTTTAATCCACCGTTGTAGATTAAAAGGTTTTTGAATTGACATTATTGCTATTTTAAAGTTTTAAAAGTAATAAATCTGATACTATTTTATACAAAAGGGAATCTTAAGATTTTTTTGTTGGTTAATAGTTGTTAGTTTATTTGTTATCTGTTACTTGTTATTGGGTTATTTAGTTAAATAGCCAGAAGCGAAAAGTGTCATCTGTTACTTGTCATTAAGTTATTAGGTTATTTAGTTGTTAAGTTGAATCTGATCTCTCATAATATTGTTTGATAATTTTTAAATGCTGAAGGCTTAGCTTATAGTCAATTCATAATTCTACATTCTGAATCTTGTGTTGCTCGCAACTAAATGAATCATAGATTACCCTTTCGTACCAAAATTTGCTGGATTTTGCCTAAGGCAGACGGGATTAATTCGACCTGCCAATTCTTCTGCGTTGCTTCGCAACTTGTAGCATTGTGGGTCTCATTAAAAAGAAATCGCTCGAGCAACTTTCGTTGTAGAGCGATTTCTAACTAAATAACCAACCAAAAAGTCTTTATATTGATACAATTCTATATTTAAAAAGTGCTAATTACTTTCAATTACAAGAATATCATGCTTTCTTTATGTTACTAAAATAACGTATGAAAATCCCTATTCATTGCCTACTATAATGATAATCAAAAGTTAAATTTTCTTTTAGTTTCACTAGTAAATAGTTGATGTGCATTGTTTTACTTTAGGAATATCCTCTCTTTATAACAAAACATTAAAAAGTCATTTTTTAGTAGCAAAATCATTTTAGTTACATTTGGTGAATTACCTATTGTATGAAAGATAAAAAAATTACTTTTTCCGTATTTGGTGGTGGTAGTTGGGCTACGGCAATTGTCAAAATGTTAACTGAAAACTTGGAAGAAGTAGGATGGTATATGCGCAGTGTATATGCTTTGGAACATATTAAAAAACAAGATCATAACCCCAATTATTTGAGTTCAGTAGAATTTAAAAACGAACAACTACTATTAACTAATAATATCAACGAAGCAGTAGAACGATCAGATTACTTGATTTTTGCCATTCCTTCGGCGTTTTTATATACCGAATTAGAAAAACTAACTACCTCTTTAAAAGATAAAGTGATTTTCTCTGCCATTAAAGGGATTATCCCAGAAACCGGAAAAATTGTTGGAGAGCATTTTCATGAGGTTTATAATATTCCTTTTGATCATATCGGTGTGATTACAGGCCCTTGCCATGCTGAAGAAGTTGCCCTAGAACGCTTATCTTATTTAACCATAGCTTCTGATGATGAAGCTAAAGCCGAAATGATGGCAAAGCACTTGCGTAGTGATTATATTAAGTGTAAAACCAGTGATGATATTATAGGAACCGAATATGCGGCGGTGCTTAAAAACATTTATTCGGTTGCTGCCGGAATTGCCCATGGTTTGGGATACGGGGATAATTTTCAAAGTGTATTGATGAGTAACGCTATCCGCGAAATGAAACGTTTCATTAAAAAAATACATAAAATGAAACGGAACATTAATGATTCCGCTTATTTAGGAGATTTACTGGTAACGGGATATTCTATTTTTTCCCGAAACCGGATGTTTGGGAATATGATTGGTAAAGGCTATACGGTAAAAAGTGCCCAAATGGAAATGAATATGATTGCCGAAGGCTATTTTGCCGCAAAAACCGCTTACGAAACGAAAGCTGCGGAGCATACCCGAACGCCTATTATCGATGCGGTACATAATATTTTATATAAAAATAAAAATCCGAAAAAGGTATTTAAAAAATTAGCGGATCAATTGGATTAATTATGATAAATATATTGGTATCCCCACAATGGTTAAACGAAAGATTGGACAACGCCAACCTAAAGGTCATTCTAGCAAAACTAGATAGAAAAGCAGTTACCATACCTAATTCCATAGCAATCCAACAGATCCCCGGAACTATTAGTATTGATATTAAAAGAGATTTTTCTGATACTACTAGCGATTTACCCAATACCTTACTTCCTGAGAAGAAATTTCTGGAAAAAATTAGAATGTTAGGCATCAAACCTTCGGATAATATCGTAATTTATGATCAATATGGTCTGTATGCCAGTCCCAGAATATGGTGGATATTTTCTAACCTGGGGTTTAAAAATACCTATGTTCTGAATGGCGGAATGCCTTCCTGGATCCAACATCAATATCCTATCGAATCTATGGGAATAGAATCTTTAAAGCAAGAAATCAACCTAGAAGAAAATTTTGAAATACCCAAATCTCTATTTAAAGTTTGTAATAAAGAAGAAATCCTTCAAACTTTAAATGATGACAGCCATGTTGTTATTGACGCCCGTTCTTCCGGAAGGTTTTATGGAACAGCACCAGAACCCCGTCAAACTTTACGAAGCGGGCATATTCCTAATTCCATTAACCTTCCTTTCACGCAACTGGTTCAAAATGGGGAGATGCTTCCTAAGGAAGAATTGATTACCATTTTTAAACCTTTACAACTACAAAATAAAAAACTAATTTTTACCTGTGGTTCTGGTATTACTGCTTGTATTGTACTTTTAGCTGCAAGTATCGCCGGGTATTCTGACTTATTTTTATATGATGGCTCTTGGAGTGAATGGGGTGCTTCCCGAAATCTACCTGTTTCAACCTCTTAAAAATTTCAAAAAAAGAACTCTTGATTTGTTCCCAATTTTAGTTTTAAAAACGTAATTTGTTTTTAAATTAAGTATATAAAATAGGAACAGAATGTCGATAGAAGTTTTTTAATTAGTCTGGAATAGACTATAATTAAAGTATACTTTTAGAGGTAGAATGTTTTTGACTCCGCTCTAACTGACATTTTAGAACCGAGTTTGTATAAAATAAATTGTTAAGTTCAAAATGATCCCTTTTCTTATTTAATTATAATAGAAATAGAAATAAATTAAAAATATGCTAAGATCAAGTTTGTTATTGATTTCCATTGGTTTATACACTATCTGTAGTAGTGCACAGCAGCAATTTCATTTACAGGATTTTTATAAATATGATGCCGAACTGGATTATGTAGTGGATTCTATTTATAATTCATTAACAGACCAGCAACGCATAGCACAAATGATTATTACTTCTGCGGGAGAACTGGGTAAACCTATGAGTACGGTTGAAAAGCTAGCGGAAAAAGATGCTATTGGTGGAGTAGTATTTTTAAAAGGGGATAAAAAAACGCATACGGAGAGCATAGGTACTCTTAATAGTATTTCAAAAAAGAACAATACACTACCCCTGCTTTTTAGTATGGATGCAGAACCCAGTTTATTTGCCAGCCGGATTAAGGGAGCAAAAGATGTAGGTAAAACTATAAATATTAAAACAAAAGAACAATCTGACGAAGTAGTTGCTATCATTAATAATGAATTAAAAGAAATAGGAGTCCAACATAACTATGCTCCGGTATTAGATGTAAGTGCTTCAAATGAAGCTATTAAATCCCGTAGCTATGGAAGTGATAAAGACAAAGTGATTGAATTGGCAAATCAATTTATACAATGTACCCAGGAAGGGGGTATTATCGCTACGGCAAAACATTTTCCCGGACATGGACTGGTAAAAGGGGATACACATAAACAAAGTGTCTATATTGATGGCGCTTTACAAGAAGTAGCTAACTATAAAAAAATTATTGAAGACGGTGTTATTTCTATCATGGTTGCTCATATCACCATTCAAAACAATGAGATGTACGGAACAAATAATTTACCCGCTAGCTGTTCGCCAAAAATTATTAATGGTTTATTAAAAAAGGAGATGGGTTTTAAAGGCGTAGTCATTTCAGATGCTTTAAATATTATGAAAGCGGTTACTATCCTGGACAATGCCCCTTTACTAGCCTCTAAAGCAGGTTGCGATTTGATTTTAATGCCTCAAAATGAAGAACAGGTTATCAAAGATATTTTAGCTGAAATAAAAACTGACAAAAATTACAAGAAACAGATAGAACAATCCGTAAAAAAGGTGCTTAGAATGAAGGTTTGTGCTGGAGTGGTTTCCATTTGAAATTAGTACTATTGTTACATGTATTTCTTGAATGTCTAAGAAACAGGATCGCTATCGCTTTTAGAGCCAGGAAACAGGACTAACTTTAACTCTCTTAATTTAGCTCTTTGAGATTATTAGAACGAAAATTTATGATGAATAACTATCTGGTTAGTAGCACTTTTAAGAAATAGAGTTATAACAACACTTTAGGAACTAAAAAATAAAGATTTAAACAACCTCAAACAATTTACCCGGTAGCGGGCGTACCACTCCTTTTAATTCCATATTAAGCAATAGCGCTGCTATTTTAAAAGTTGGGATGTTGCATTGTAAGGCAATTACATCTAATAATTCCTTTCCGTTCTCTTTTAAAAAGTTGTATACTATTTTCTCTTCTTCCTCTAATTCTACAAATAATTGTTTTTGAACCGGTTTCTCTTTCTTTTTACTTAACTCCCATCCTAACATATAAATTAAGTCTGCAGCACTGGTTAACATTTGCGCTTTTTGAGTTTTAATAAGGGTATTACAACCTTTGCTCAACGTATCGGTGGGTCTTCCGGGAACCGCAAATACTTCCCTATGATAAGAATGTGCAATATCAGCCGTAACCAGTGACCCTCCTTTTCCGGCGCTTTCAATAACTACGGTAGCTTCGCTTAACCCTGCTATGATCCGGTTTCTTCCTAAGAAATTCTTCCGGTCAAAGGTATCCGTACTCCAAAAATCCGTAAAAAACCCACCGTTATTTTCAACATCCTCCATGTATTTTTTATGGGTTTTAGGATAAATTTGATTCAAACCGTGGGCAAGACAAGCTACGGTTTGTAACTTATAATGAATGGCTGCTTTATGCGCTGTAATATCTACTCCGTAAGCAAATCCTGAAACAATTACCGGGTTAAGCGGAGCGAGCTGTTCAATAAATTCTTCACAAAACCGAACCCCATGACTGGTCACCTTACGTGTCCCTACGATACTAATAATTTTACGATCCTGTAATTGTATATTTCCACGACTAAACAAAACTACCGGGCTGTCTATACAGTGCTTTAATTTGGACGGATAACCAGGTTCATCGTACATAGAAAACTGAATATTATGATCTTCTACAAACCGGATTTCCTGATCGGCTAATATCTGAATTTCTTTATTGCCTAAGTCTTTGATTTTATGTGCGCCAATTCCGTGGATTTTCAATAACCGAGATGGTTTTTCTTTAAGAACTCCTTCAGCAGAACCTACGGTGTTTATTAATTTTTTAATAGAACTATCACCCAGGTTAGGAGCCTTCTTTAAGATTAAAAGTGATCGCAGTTTTGTTTGGTTCATTTTTATTTCCCTTATACCTACAAAGAACTATATAAAATTGAATTATACAAAGTTTGTAAATCAAGTAATTTATTCATAAACCTGTTCATAAAAAATAAAAGAAGACACAGGTTAGCCTTTTGTTTTTTCTATCTTTGAAATGTTTACGGTTTAACTCGTTTTTATGAATCATACGGCAGCTTATCTTAAAGATCTTTTATATCGATATGATTGTGTCATACTTCCTGGTTTCGGGGCTTTTTTATCACAAAGAAAACCTGCTTTTATCCAGGAAAATAGCCAACATTTTTATCCACCGTCCAAAGTAATTTCTTTTAACGAGCAACTGCAACATAATGATGGTTTGTTAGCTAATTATATAGCTTCTGTTGAAAAATGCAGTTTTAAAGAAGCTGTTGACAAAATTGAAATTTACGTAACTAACCTAAAAAACTCTTTATACAACCAAGAGGTGTATTTAAAAAATATAGGTGCCTTCTTTACTTCAGGAGAAGGTAGATTACAGTTTAAACCGGACTCACAAACTAATTTTTTACCGGAAGCTTTTGGGTTATCTTCGATTACTACTCCGGCCGTAATTCTTCAAGCTCCGGAAAGAGAAGTGCTTAAAGAACAAGTAGAAGTATTAGAAGAAAAAACTCCAATTGCTTTTACGCCAGAAAAACGAAAAGAACGAAACTACTCACGATATGCAGCTACGGCAGCTATTATCATTGGAATTACCGGTTTATTAAGTTATACCGGAATCCAATGGAGAAACAGCCAGGTAGCAGACGCAAATTTTATGACTCGTACAGAGGTTGCAAAGGATATGGATCATTTGATTCAGGAGGCTACTTTTGAAATAAGTAATCCCCTACCAGCTATCAATTTAGCGGTTGCGAATCTTAAAGAAAAGAAAACAACCGAATCTTCAACGGTTTACGGATATAAGTATCATATTGTGGCAGGTGCGTTTCGAATTAAAGAAAATGCGATTAATAGAAAAGAGCATTTACAAGCTAATGGATATCAAGCCCGTTTAATCGGTAAAAATAAATACGGTTTACATCAGGTAGTATATAATAGCTATGCTACCCGTTATGAAGCTTTGCAAGCTTTAAAAAACATAAAGCATTCAGAAAATCGGAGAGCATGGTTACTTATTGCTTCCATTCAAAATTAAGCCCCTCTATTTTATGAACGCCAAATCTCCTTCCGAATCACTTACGGTACTCACTGATTTGGTACTCACAGGTGAAACCAATTCTTTAAATAATCTTTTTGGTGGTGAATTGTTAGCACGTATGGACCGGGCCGGTGGTATTGCCGCAGGTCGACATTCTCGAAGAGTAGTGGTAACGGCATCCGTAAATCATGTTGCATTTAGTAAAGCCATTCCGCTGGGAAGTGTGGTTACCATTGAAGCTAAGGTATCCCGCGCTTTTACTTCTTCTATGGAAGTGGTCATTGATGTCTGGATTGAAGACCGTCAAAGCGGGGATCGAACCAAATCCAATGAAGCTATTTATACGTTTGTTGCTGTAGATGCTCAAGGTACTCCGGTACCAATTCCACCTATCCAACCGGAAACTCCCCTGGAAATTGAACGCTATGAAGCTGCCTTACGGCGAAAACAACTGAGCCTGGTACTTGCCGGTAAATTAAAAGCTGCAGAAGCTACGGAACTAAAAGCTTTATTTGTCTAGTATTCTTACATTCTATAAATCCATTGTTGGGGATTTAGTTTTTTAGTATTTTGATAAATCAGGAATTTCATAATAGCCCTACCGGTTGCGGGATTTGTCCGGACGTTACCGATTACTTCTTTTGTTTCTAACTTTTGACCTTCGGTTACTGCGATGTTCTCGAGGTTGTAATAGGTCGTTATGTAATTTCCATGTTTGACGATGACCAGACGGCTTGCCCCTTTTAATTTTTTAATATCCATTACTTCTCCGGCAAAAATTGCCCTTGCTTTTTCTCCAGGTTTGGTTTCCAGTTCTACCCCGCTACTATTAATTTCAATATTGGGTAGGGTGGGAT
The DNA here is from genome assembly GCF_026222555.1 of Aquimarina sp. ERC-38. NCBI lineage: Bacteria > Pseudomonadati > Bacteroidota > Flavobacteriia > Flavobacteriales > Flavobacteriaceae > Aquimarina > Aquimarina sp. ERC-38. The sequence continues at coordinate 959,434 of NZ_CP098511.1, forward strand.
GGGGTTGACGACCAAATTTTTTAGTGATTCGGCCGGCACCTACCGGCCAGGGAAGCTTTCCTTTATTTGCCGTAAAGCTGTCGGCCAACTTTTTATCCTCGGGGGTTAGTGAGAAGGTAGTGGCCGTTCCAGTAGTTGCTGTCTTTGAAGTTTTCTTCTTTTTGTTAGCTCGTGCAATTGCTTCTCGTATTAGTTTTTCGATCTGCCGGTCAACTGCATCTGCTTCTTTTTGTTTTTGTCGAATTTGCTTTTTATAAACACTTTCTTTACTACGAATAGTTGCCATTAGCGCTACCTGCTGTTTTTTTTGCGAAGCCAATTTTGCCTGTACCTCTTTGTTTTCCTGAACCAGTTTTTCTTTATTTTCTTTTTTCTTGGCCAGGTCCAGGTTTAACTGTTGTAAATCGGTTGCTTTGTTTTGAATCTGTTCCCCCTGTTCTCTTCGGTATTCATTGTATTGTTTTAAGTATTGTAACCTGCGATAGGCTTGAGCGAAATCAGCAGAGGATAGTAAAAACATAATTTTGCTTTGTTGCGATTTGCTGCGACGTGCCTGTACTACCATTTTGGCATATTCTTCTTTCAGTACCTTTAGTTCTTTGCGGTAGTCTTGTATTTTATTTAGGTTGGCATTGATCTCACGAGAAAGTAAATTGGCTTGTTGATTGGTAACCTTGATCAGGTTTTGCCGGGTTTGAATTTGAGAACTCAGTGTTTCTACTTCATCCAGTACTGACTTTTCTTTAGCCTTATTGGATTCTTGCAGTTGCATCATGCTAGCAATTTCCTGGCGTAACTGCTTCCGTTTTTCTTCTAGCTGTTCCTGCTTGGTTTTTTGAGAAAATGCATTGAAGCTTAAACAACAAATTATACAAACGGCGAATAATTTACTTATGCTCATTCAATGCTAACTTTTTCATATCCTTTCGGAATAGAAAACGGAAAACTTACAGCTGCATTGTAATCTACCGTCTTATATTCAATCTTGATTTTGGTAATATCACTTTCATCCTTTGCCTGAATTTCTATTTTCTTCGGAAAATCCTGATTGGCTACCTTTTGATATTCTTCATAATTAATCCGGGCACTACGGTTCTTTTCAGCTTGTGCAATTTGTTGCCATTGTAATTTAAAAGTATTAGGATTGAAAGCCAATAATCTTTGAAATAATGCTAATTCTTCTTTAGGTTTTAAAATATATACATCTGATACTACTGAAGATTGAAAGGCTTCGCTATTCAAATCAAATATGGCTTTTCCGATCAACATTTGTTGTATTTGTTCAAAATTCAAAGTAGTCCCCAAAAATTTACTGAGAACACTGAAATCCCCTTCAAAATAAGAATTATTAATTTTTTCGTAATAACTGACTTTATCCGGAGTAATAAGTACTTTTGCTAACGTAATTCCTAACATTTTAGCACTTAGCCATATCTTCTCGTCTTTTTTCATTCGTAAGGTTACACTTGGGCTCACCGATTGTTTTTTACCTTCATATCTTACTCGAAGTTTTGCATTCAGGGTGTTAAAATCAAAGGTGTTTGTATTATACTTGTCAATAACCTTTTCAGCTTTCATTTTCTTTAGTTTTGCACCTCCAATTCCTTTTGTTCCGCCGCAAGAAGTTATTACCATGACAATAACTATTAATATTCCAATTTTCTTCCTCATGAATTATTGTACTTTACGCTGGTTTTCGACTGCCTTCTTTTCAAATTCGGCTGCCTTTTCAGGGCTTCCTTTTTTTTGATAGGCTAAAGATAGTTGTTTGTACAGATCAGATAACAATTTAGGGTCATCAATAACAAAATCTACCCCGGTTTCTAAAGATTCAATGGCATCATCTACCTCATCGGTATTAAGAAAAGTTACTCCTTGTACTAAATATAGTACCGGTTGCGTAGGATATAATTCGAGTGCTAATTCGCTTCCTATTTTAGCTTTTTCAAATCGTTTTAGATCTAGTTGCAATAACAAAATCCTCTTTAATACTGTAAAGTCTGAAGCATTAGCTTGTAAGCCTTTTTCGTAGAAGTTTAATGCCAGTTCTTTTTGGTTTTTTTCGTAGTAATAATTTCCAATTTCAGTAGCGATTTTAGGACCTGCCTTATCTCCGTCAAAAGCTTTGGATACTTCAACCAAGTTGGATTCATATTGCGGATTGCCTTTTATATAAATAAGAAAATCATTAACTACTTTATATTTTGCATCCGAATCTACGACTTTACTAGCCAACGAAATTTTAATAGAATTTACCGCTTCGTTAATTTGATTATCGTTCAGGTAAAACTTGTACAACGCTAAATGTACCAGTTCGGATTTTGGGTTTCTCTCTATTAATTTTTTTGCAACTTTAAAAGCTTCTTCTTTCTGATCGTTTTGACTATACAGGTAGATAAGGTTGATATAATTTTGTTCGTTTTTAGGATTACTTTCGATTTTCTGTTCTAATTTGGCAATCTGACTATTCGGATTGGTAAGTTTTGAACCGATTTTTAACCGAAGTTGTTGCCGGTAACTATCCGTACCCAACTCTTCTTCTAATTCGTCAATAAGGTTCATGGCTTCTTCATACCTTTTTTCCAGAAAATATAAGTTAGCCAGTTGTTCTTTAAATAAAGGGTCGTACGTAACCAGTTTTTCAACTGTTCCTACGGATTCTTTAAATTTACCCTGAACAAAATAGGTTTCATAGAGTAATTCAAGAATATACCGCTTTTCTTCAATTTTATCCAAGGCTTTCTTAAACTGAATTTCAGCTTGATCGTATACTTTTAAAGCCTGGTAATTCTTGCCGAGTTCTACATATAATATTCCTGGAGAACTGTCAATTTTAATACATTTTTCTAACGCTTGTACGGCTTTTTCATGATTGGTAATTGCTTTTTGTTTGAGGGCTTCAAAAAAACTTTCCTGAAACTCATCTGAATTATTGCCAAGATCATCCACATTAATTTCCATCTGAGGTTTGATTTCCTGAGCACTAAGCTTCCCTCCCAGAAACAGGACTAACAGTAATTTGTAAATGATCTTGTTATAAAGCATATTTTATTTTAAAACGGAATAATCCCCAATACTTACCGTGGTAAATTCGCCATCATATTGCACGTTATTACCAATCATCGCATTGTCTAGTTTTGCATTTTTTATGGTCGTATTAGTTTGTACCAAAGAATTTTTTATGCTTGTATTCTCAATCACACAACCGTCTCCGATAGAAACATTAGGCCCTACTTTAGCATTATTTAAAACTACCCCTTTCCCAATATAACAAGGTTTGATAATTTCAGATTCATCCTGAATTAGATCAGGGTCAATCAAAGGTTCCTGGTCTTGTTCTAAAAAACCTAACATCCTGGTATTTGTTTCCACTGTCACCGCTTTATTTCCGCAGTCCATCCATTCGTCAACTTCTCCTGTCACAAAAACCTTTCCGCTTTGTATCATTCGCTTGATTCCGTCATTAATTTGATACTCACCGCCGTTGATAATATTATTTTCCAGTACGTATTGTAATTCTTTTTTCAGGACTTCAACATCTTTATAATAATAAATACCAATGACCGCTAAATCCGAAACAAACTCTTCCGGTTTTTCTATTAGTTCTACGATTTCTTTTTTTTCATTCAGTTTTACGACGCCATAAGCTTCCGGTTGATCTACCTGCTTTACCCAGATGACCGCATCTGCATTTTTATCCAGGTTAAAATTAGCTTTAATCAAGGTGTCTGCATACGCAATTACCGCTGGTCCGGAAAGGGAATCCGCAGCGCACATAATGGCATGCCCGGTTCCTAAAGGTTGATCCTGACGATAAATCGAAGCTTTTGCATTTAATTCTGCCGCCAATTCTTTTAGGCTTCCTACCACATCTTCCCCAAAAAAAGCGGGATCTCCCAGGATGAAGGCAATTTCGTCAACCGGTTCGTCCAGTACCTTAGAAATATCCGTGACTAATCTATGTACAATCGGTTTTCCGGCGATAGGTATTAATGGTTTAGGAACTGTTAAGGTATGAGGGCGCAATCTTGATCCGCGACCTGCCATAGGAACTATTATTTTCATTGTTTGTTGTTATCTAGGTTTTGTTAGAAACCTTAATTGTTTGTATATGTGCTTTACTGTTTTTTATTTAACCCCGGTACTACCGAACCCCCCTGCTCCCCGACTGGTTTCCGACAAAACGTCCACTTCATTCCAGGTTGCCTGCTCATATTTAGCTAAAACCATTTGTGCAATCCGGTCACCGTTTTGGATTTCGAAGTTTTCTTTTGACAAATTGATTAGAATTACTCCAACTTCTCCTCGATAATCCGCATCAATCGTTCCCGGAGCATTTAATACCGTAACCCCTTTTTTAATCGCCAATCCGCTTCGGGGTCTAACCTGTGCTTCAATCCCTACGGGTAATTCCATAAATAGCCCGGTAGGTATAATTTTACGTTCCATAGGTTCCAGTACCACAGGATCGGTAAGATTTGCTTTTATATCCATTCCTGCGGAAGCTATGGTTTCGTAATTAGGTAAGGAATGAGATGATTTATTAATAATGTGTACGGTCATAAAACAAAGCTAATTTTTTAGGGATTTATTTTTTTAGTATTCTGCTTATCTCTTTTCGTTCCCCAAAATATAAAAGTAGCAAAAACGTAAGGAATAGCGGAACAGATACTAAATAATTGCTGTCAAATACATAAAAAGAAAGGGTTGAAAACAATATGGATAATCCAAAATAAGTTCCGATTTTTTTTAGGTCGTAGGGGATAGGATATTGTTTTCTACCCAGCCACCAGGAACTTAACATCATAAAACTATAAGCTACCAGGGTGGCGATAGCAGAACCTATATAGGAAATATATGGGATTAAAAGGATATTAAGAACTAATGTAATTATTGCTGCTACTACTGAAATATATGCCCCTATGATGGTCTTATCCGTAACTTTATACCATACAGATAGGTTGTGATAAATCCCTAAACAAAAATTTGCCAGCAATACGATAGGTACGATTATAATTCCCTCCCAATACACTGGATCTCTTACAATATATACTTTTAAAATATCAATAAAAGTCACTACAAAAAGAAAAATAACTGCTCCGAAAATAACAAAATACTTGGTAATTTGCGCATAGGTGTTTGCTGCGTTTTTTTCTTTGGCCTGACTAAAAAAGAAAGGCTCGATTCCTAATCGGAATGCTGTAGCAAATAAGGTCATAAACAAGGCTAACTTATAGCAAGCTCCGTAAATTCCCACCTGTGCTTTTGCAATTGCATCCGGTAGCATTTTACTTAGTAAGATTTTATCAAAGGTTTCATTAATGGAATAAGCAGCTCCGGCAATCAGAACCGGCCACCCGTATTGCATCATTTGTTTCCAAAGTTTTACATCAACTTTATAGGATATCTTAAAATAAAAGGAAGCCAACGCTAGTAGTGTAAAAGCACTGGCAATAAAATTGGAAATAAAGATAAAATGAATTTCGTTTTGGTTTTCAAAAAGATGATAAATTAAAGAATTCGGAGAAATCATTTTTGACATATAAACCAAAAAATATACGTTCAAAGATAAATTGATTACAACGTTTGCAATTTTAATAATAGCATATTTTATCGGCCTCTGGGATGCCCTTAGATAAGCAAACGGGATGATAACGACTGCGTCCAGAAATAAAATCCAAATTACCAGTTTAATATAATTAACATCAATTTCAACGAAGTCCGCAATTGCTCCCTGAAAAGTCCAGGCTATCCCTACGAATAGGAGGGATGAAAACAATAAAGAAAGCGTAGAAGTGTTGACTACCTGTTTTTGTTGTGATTTTTCCTGGTAAAACCGAAAAAACGCGGTTTCCATTCCGTAGGCCAGGATTACGTTACAAATGATAAAATAAGAAAAGATGATGGTTACTTTTCCGTATTCATCTTCAGGTAGGATATTGGTATATAACGGAAGTAACAGAAATGAAAACATCCTGGGCAATACCGTTGCCAAGCCGTAGATAAAGGTCTGTTTAAAAAGCTTCTGAAAAATAAGTGTATGGTCTTAAATTACAGAGTAAAAATACGATTAATCTCTGTTTGTTTAAGAGAAAGTTGAAAATAGGGCTGCTGTTGGTATAGTGGTTTTGTTTTTGAAAGTGGTTTTTTATTTGCTTACTCTTATGTGACACACCTATAGCCCCCACTTCAAAAAGCTCAATACAGGGTTCGATAGGGGAACTCGGTACGGGTTTCAAAAGGAAACCTAGCTCAGGTTCATAGAGGGAAATTTGCATAATTCTAATTTACCTCTTTTACAAATTCATTTACATTCTTATTTTTATCTACCACAACAATCCGAGTTTTACCTTTTGGCAAGGCTAGAAAAAACGGTTTTGTTTTATCACTAACTTCTACAATATCCATAGGTACTGCTTCTTTATAATTCTCTTCTATATTAAAAGCTAATACCTGACACGGTAATTCAATATTGAAATCTGAAATATTAATTTCAACCCATTCTTTATCATCTGCTTTTACCCATTTGGGTCGATTGTGAATATAGCTTGTTTTAGGATGGAAAATAGCAATGTCATAATAGCCTTCTTTACCTTGTTTGATCTGATAGCTTGAATTCGTATGATCTACCAAAACTCTGGAAACTTTCAACTCCGGAATTGCATTATACAACGGATGATTATATTCAGCGTTGCTTCTTTCTGTAAAAATTATTTGATTTATGGTTAAAGGATCCTCTCCGGTTAAAATTTTTAAATGTTCTGCCATGGCTTTTCCCCAAAATGGATGTTTGCCTTCCAAAGCATGATCAAAACCTCCGTATATAAGCGTTTTTCCTTCCTTCTTCCCAGTTATAATATTTTTTGCCTGATTTATTTCACGATTATTATAATCACTCATATCATCATAAGGATATACCCAAAATCCCAATTGTAATGCAGTTCTTATTAACTCTCCAAATTGAGGTTCTCTAGAATAACTTCCTGACGTCATCAGCGGATATTTTCTTTGGTTGAGTAAGGTATCTTTATATTTCTTTTTAACAGATAAGGTTTCAACAGCTAAATTTTTAAAGCCTTGTTTGTATAATTCTTCTAATAAACTTTTGGCAAATATTCGATGTTGTGGTTGGTGATGTGCCTCATTTAGAATGGTATAATTAACTTTTGTTGTTTCTTGAAGGACAAAGTTTTTAGCGTTTTTAAAATGGTATACATTTAAAATACTGTCAATCTTTAGACTATTAAAACCTTTATATGTTCTTTTCTTTACAGCACTATCCCATGTCCGTAAAGCTTCTTTATACTCACCAATAGAAGACAGATAAAAAGCTGCGGTTTGCCCGTCTTTAGCTGCTAGTTCTTTTAACTCTGCTTTAAATTTATATTTATGATCGTAAGTACTTTCCTGTGCTTGTAATATGCTAAAAAATGGAATACTAAAAACAGTCAGGAAAAGAAGGTATTTTAAAAAATGCATCTTCTCAAATTCTCTTAGAATTTATCCCGAGGTGGTGCTTCCGGGAAGGCCATCATTCTTTTTTTTGTGATTCCGGTGATTTTAAAGTATTTTTTTACGTTTCCGTCCATATAACTTACAACCGCTTCGTTGTTCTCCAGGGTAAAAGGAATTGGTTTTTCTATGACAGGCAATTGGTTTCCGTATTCTTTTTTAGGATCATTGCTCATAACCATATCCTTTTTTTTATAAACCGAATGTTTGTAATTTCCGGAGTACCTTTTGCTATTTGGATTAAAGGTCAGGTCGATTTTCTTTCCCTGGAAATAGACTTCTTTTAATTCTACTTCCGGAGTTTCTTTGATTGGTAATATAACATTGAATCCACTACCACCTTCTTCAATTCCAGCCACCCATTCCTGAAAATAAGGTTGGTCAAAAGCAACCGGAGCTTTTTCTTCCATCCTAAATTGAGATTGATTCATTGTTTGTTTTTTAGTATCTGTAGTATTTTGACTTGTGGCACATTGAATAAACAGGGTAAGTATACTCATAAGCATACTAAACTGATATGTCTTTTGAAGTGATTTCATGTGATTTCTTTTATCAATTTTAAGTATTTATAAAATTACAATAGTTATGCCGTAAAATTAAAGGAATTTGATAGAATCCTTAAAACAAAAAAATTCCAACTGTATTACCAGTTGGAATTCTAAATGTGTTTTTTAATAAAACTTATCCATTTAGTGCTTCTGCACCTCCTACAATCTCTAAGATTTCGTTAGTAATTGCGGCTTGTCTTGCTTTATTGTATGAAAGTTTTAAGGAATCTCTCAATTCGGTTGCATTATCCGTTGCTTTATGCATGGCGGTCATACGAGCACCGTGCTCAGAAGCAAAAGAGTCTCTGATTGCCTTATATAACTGTGTTTTTAAAGACTTTGGGATTAATTCTTTTACAATTTCCGCTTGTTCGGGTTCGTAGATATAATCAATGGTGGTTGTCGCCGTTACCGTTGTAGTCGGAGCTTCGATAGGTTTAATAGGTAAAAACTGTTCTACTGTTACATCCTGTGACGCAGCATTTCTAAATTTGTTATATACCAATTCAATACGGTCATAAGCTCCGTTTGTATATAATTCCATCAACCGGTCTGCAATCTTTACTACGTTATTAAAAGTCAAATCCTCGAAAAGACTACTTTCATTAGCAACGATTGTATGTGTTTTAGATAGGATATCATTGGCTTTTTTTCCAATAGTTACAAAATCCACTTGTTTCCCGGCGTATACATTTTCGTATAGATTACGGGAAGCTTTAATAATATTGGTATTAAAAGCTCCTGCCAATCCCCGGTTAGAAGCAATGGCTACTACTAACACCTTGTTCACCACCCGTTGTTCTGAAAATACGCTGGCATTGTCTCCTTCTAAAGCGGCACTTAAACTTTGTAATAATTCCGTCAATTTATCCGAGTACGGACGCATTGCGGTAATTGCGCTTTGCGCTTTGTTCAACTTTGCTGCCGATACCATTTTCATGGCACTGGTAATTTGCATCGTTGACGATACTGAGGTAATCCTATTTCTTAATTCTTTTAAATTGGCCATTCTTTTATCAAGTTATGAGTTATGAGTTATGAGTTATGAGTTTTTGATAATTTTTACCAAAATTCTAATAAGCTCATCACACTTCCTCAATAAATCATTGGGAATTTCCATTATCGTTTCCTGAATAACTAAGAGCCAAAACTCAGTTTCATCAGCTTCTTTTAAGGCAATTCCGAATTTATGTTTAAAATCTTTAGTGCTAACACCACGTTGTGCTTCTCGTATATTAGCTCCAATACTTGTTCCTGATCTCAAAACCTGAGATGCAATCTCGTATTCTTTTTTCTCTTTCAAAGCATGTGCAAAATGAACAATATCACAAGCAAAATCAAAACTCTTTTTTCGAATTGGGCTGTCGTTCATATAACTCATAACTCTGCACTCCTAACTCAACACTAAGCTACTTATATTTCGCAGCGATTTCGGTTACGGCGGATCTTAGCGTGTCGGTTACTTCGTCTGTTAATTTTCCGGCTTTTAACGTATCTAAAGTGCTTCTATGTTTTGCGTTTAGATATTCTATATAATCACTTTCAAATTCTTTGATCTTATCTACAGGAACGTCTTTTAATAAGTTTTTAGACCCGGCATAAATAATAGCAATTTGATCTTCTACTGTATACGGATCGTTCTGTGCTTGCTTTAAAATTTCTACGTTTCGCTTTCCTTTTTCGATTACATTTAAAGTCGCGGCATCCAGATCAGAACCAAACTTGGCAAAAGCTTCTAGTTCACGGAACTGGGCCTGGTCTAGCTTTAAAGTACCTGCTACCTTTTTCATGGATTTGATCTGTGCAGAACCACCTACTCGTGATACGGAAATACCTACGTTAATGGCAGGACGTACCCCGGAGTTAAACAAATCAGAAGTTAAGAATATCTGTCCATCTGTAATCGAAATCACATTAGTTGGGATATATGCCGAAACATCACCTGCTTGCGTTTCAATTAAGGGTAATGCCGTTAGCGAACCTCCTCCTTTTACTTTCCCTTTTAAAGATTCCGGAAGGTCGTTCATATCTTTAGCAATGCTATCATCATTAATCACCTTTGCAGCTCGCTCTAATAAACGGGAGTGTAAATAGAATACATCTCCAGGATAAGCTTCACGACCCGGCGGACGACGAAGTAATAAGGATACTTCACGATACGCTACCGCTTGTTTAGAAAGGTCATCATATACAATTAATGCAGGCCGACCTGTATCTCTAAAATATTCTCCAATAGCTGCTCCTGCAAAGGGTGCATATACCTGCATGGGAGCCGGATCAGATGCATTTGCCGCTACAATGGTGGTGTAGGCCAAAGCACCTTTATCTTCTAATACCTTAGCAATACCTGCAACCGTAGAGGCTTTTTGACCAATGGCCACATAAATACAATATACCGGTTCTCCGGCATCGTAAAATTCTTTTTGATTTAGGATCGTATCAATACAAACGGTAGTTTTACCAGTCTGACGGTCACCAATCACCAATTCCCGTTGACCACGGCCGATAGGTACCATGGCGTCAATTGATTTGATACCGGTTTGTAAAGGTTCTGTTACCGGTTGTCTGAAAACTACTCCGGGGGCTTTACGTTCTAATGGCATTTCAAAAGTTTCACCGGAAATCTTACCTTTACCATCGATGGGTGTTCCTAAAGTATCAACCACACGTCCTACGATTCCTTCACCTACATTAATAGAAGCAATGCGCTGCGTACGTTTTACAGTAGCTCCCTCTTTTACCTCTGTTGAAGGTCCTAAAAGTACCACCCCAACATTGTCTTCTTCCAGGTTTAATACAATTCCTTCTAATCCGGATTCAAATTGTACTAATTCTCCGTACTGTGCATTTGCCAAACCGTACACCCGGGCAATACCATCCCCAATTTGTAATACTGTTCCGACTTCTTCTAAAGAAGCCGTAGCTTCAAAATCTGACAATTGTTGTTTTAAAATTGCTGAAACTTCAGCTGGATTCACCTCTGCCATTGTTTGTATATTTATTTACAAGTTTCCTTGTTTCTTGTACGTTCTTTTTATGCTTAGTTACTTAATTCTCTTCGTAGGGTAGTTAGTTTATTCTTTATACTTGCGTTGTACTGTAAATCCCCTACACGTAGTATAAATCCACCGATAATACTTTCATCTACAATATTTTCCAAAACCGCTTCGTTGCCCGTAAGTTCTTTAACTTTAGCTTTTACTTTCATACCTAAAGAAGCATCTAAAGGAATTGCCGTAGTCACTTTAGCAACCTGTATGTTATGCATTTTATCATACAACTGCTGGTAGTTTATAGCGACTTTATCTAAAATTTCAATACGCTTATTCCGGATTAAAATTTCAAATAGGTTTTGAGTGATGTCCTGCGAATTTTTAAAAATTTCTTTAAGAGAAGCCAACTTTACTTCGCTTTTAATTAAAGGACTCTGCAACACCATTCGTAATTCGCCACTAGCTTCAATAGTATCGCTAATACGTTTCATATCTGTTTGAACGTCCAGCATTTTGTTTTGATCCTTAGCTAAACTTAAAACAGCTTTAGCATATCGTATTGCGGCTCTACTCATTATAAATTATTTTAAAGTCACATCACCTAGCATAGAATCTACCAACTCCATTTGCCTGTTTTTATCACTTAACTCTTGTCGTACTACTTTTTCAGCAATCTCTACGGATAAGATAGCAACCTGACTTTTTAGTTCGGCAATGGCAACTTTCTTTTCATTAGCAATCATTGCCTGTGCATTTGCCACCACTTTATCAGCTTCTGCCTGTGCCTGCTCCTTAGCTTCTGCGATCATATTATCTTTAAGCTGTCTGGCTTCTTTTAACATTCCATCTCGCTCTGCCCGAGCTTCGTTTAAAATACGTTCATTATCCGCCTGAAGGTTTTGCATTTCTTTTCTTGCATTTTCTGCTGATTTCAATGCGTCCCTGATTCCTTCTTCCCGATTGTTTACAGAATCCAAAATTGGTTTCCAGGCAAATTTTCTCATCAAAAGGATTAAAATAAGCAGGATAACCGCCTGCATAATGAATAACCCTGGTGAAAAATCATTTAATAAATCCATTCTTTACTTATAATTTATATATGCTCTTCTATTATTGATCAATTTTGATTTTAAAATAGGTCCCATAACCAACCGTTATGGGAACCCTATTCTTTTAAAAATTAACTTCCTAAGATTAATGCACCAAAGGCCAAACCTTCTAAAAGGGCACCAATGATGATCATCGCAGTCTGAATTTTACCTGAGGCCTCTGGTTGTCTAGCAATAGCTTCCATTGCCTTACCACCTATCTGGCCTAGTCCGATTCCTCCTCCAATTACGATTAATCCAGCTCCTATTAAATTAAGAGTTCCAGTCATAACTAAATTGATTTATAAAAATTAAACAAAGTCTTTATTTAAACAATTGAATTGTCTTCAAGCCCGTGTACGTTTCCGTCATGAGCGTGTTCGTGATCATGTTCTTCTACTGCCATTCCAATAAATAGCGCAGATAGCATTGTAAATATAAATGCCTGTAAAAAAGCTACTAAAAGTTCTATTACCGTAATAAAAAGTGATAATACCAGAGAAACACCGGTAGAAGCTACTGCTCCAAAGGCCGCTTTCATGGTTATCATTAAAGCGATAAGGCTCATTACAACAAAGTGTCCTGCAGTGATGTTAGCAAACAGACGAATTAATAGAGAAAACGGTTTTGTAAACATTCCTAAGATCTCTATTGGCATTAGAATAATTTTCATAATTACCGGTACGCCAGGCATCCAAAAAATATGTTTCCAATAATCTTTAGACCCACTAAACTGAACAATAATAAAGGTAAACACTGCTAAACAAACGGTTACTGCAATCTGACCGGTTATATTAAACCCAAAGGGGGTAAGACCAAATAAATTGGAAATCCAGATGTAGAAAAACACCGTTAATAAAAACCCCATATATTTTCGATACTTCTTTTCACCAATATTAGGTCGGGCTATTTCATCGCGAACATAAAGGACAATAGGTTCTAATATTCTTGAAAACCCTGTAGGCACCGAAGATTTTTTATAATTTCTGGCTAATGCCGAAAAGATCAACAACATAAGTAGACCAACCAGTATCATCCCCAATACGCTTTTCGTTATTGAAAAATCCAGCGGTCTTTTATTTGTAGGATGATTCTTTTCGTCAAAAGTAAGGGTACCACTGGCATCCGTTTTATATATTTTTTCGTGGTATAATTTATAATAATTGCCATTTACTTCGGCTACTGTCTCCCCATGATGAAATTTAGATGAAGAAAATATCTGCAATCCATCATCCCATAAAATAATTGGTAAAGAAAAGCCAATATGTTTTCCGGTTTTACCATCAGTATACAAAACAAAATCATGAGAATCCTGTAAATGATGTTCGATATACGCTTTAATTTCTTCTTTAGTATCTACCGGATTTCCTGTCTGACTTTTTTCATCATTCTTTGCTACAACCAGAACACTTACTAAAAAGATTTTAAAAACTAATATTCTTTTTAAAACATTAAAATCTAAACTCATACGTTACCTAACTCCTATTTTAATTAATAGTGCAAATTTGGGTGCAAAAGTACGCAATTAAATTAGATTCTTAAATTATTTAAGAAAATAAGTTTGTGATAAAAACAAAACAATTAACTAATTATTAATCAGTACTTTAAATCTTTTATGATTTTAGTTACTCCAAGAATTTCTATAAGTAGACCTATTATAAAAGGAATGAATAACTGTATTTTAGAAAAGGAGATGTGATCCTTCAGGTAAAATTTATACACTGCAAGGAATAAAAAAAGTTTAAAGAAGCTAATTCCAAGATAATAAAATCCAATTTTATTTTTAACTACCCCTTTTAGTAAGTAGATCAGAACTAAAATTAAAACAGACGTCACAATACTGCCAAAATATACCCAAAACAAAATCATTGTATAGAATTACTTAGTATTAATTGTTGTTTTAAGTAAGAATTTAGATTGAGACGAATGGGTATTATAATAGTACTACAAATTACGATTTCATCTCGAAATCCTCCATAAACTTGGTTGTATAGTTGCCCGAAATATAATCAGGATGATCCATTAGTTGTCTGTGAAAAGGTACAGTGGTTTTGATTCCTTCTACAATAAATTCGTCTAGTGCCCTTTTCATTTTATTAATGGCTTCCTCACGAGTTTGCGCGGTAGTAATCAACTTTGCAATCATCGAATCATAATTGGGCGGAATACTATATCCGCTATACACATGCGTATCTATACGAACTCCGTGTCCTCCAGGAATATGCAGATTCGTAATTTTACCAGGAGAAGGCCTAAAGTCTTTATGCGGATCTTCAGCATTAATTCGGCATTCTATAGAGTGTAACTGCGGATAATAATTTTTACCAGAAATTGGCACTCCTGCAGCTACTAATATTTGTTCGCGGATCAAGTCATAATCTACTACCTGCTCTGTAATCGGATGTTCTACCTGGATTCGGGTATTCATTTCCATAAAGTAGAAGTTACGATGCTTATCAACTAAAAATTCAACGGTACCTGCTCCTTCGTATTTTATAAATTCTGCTGCTTTTACGGCTGCTTTTCCCATTTTATCCCGTAATTCATCGGTCATAAAGGGAGAAGGTGTTTCTTCAGTTAATTTTTGATGTCTTCGTTGTACGGAGCAATCTCTTTCGGATAAATGACAAGCTCGACCGTTACTATCTCCTACTACTTGTATTTCAATATGCCTGGGTTCTTCAATTAATTTCTCCATATACATACCATCGTTCCCAAAAGCAGCACCTGCTTCCTGACGGGCACTATCCCAGGCTTTCTTTAGGTCTTCTTTTTTCCAGACCGCACGCATTCCTTTTCCGCCTCCACCAGCAGTTGCCTTTAACATTACCGGATACCCCATTCCTTTGGCTATCTTTTCTGCTTCTTCATAAGATTCCAATATTCCTTCACTACCAGGAACGGTGGGTACTCCTGCTTCTTTCATGGTGGCTTTAGCCGTTGCTTTATCCCCCATTTTATCAATCATTTCAGAACTGGCACCTATAAACTTAATATCATGTTCCTCACAAATTTTAGAAAATTTTGCGTTTTCCGATAAGAACCCATAACCCGGATGAATAGCATCAGCATTAGTGATTTCTGCAGCCGAGATAATATTTACCATTTTTAAGTAAGATTCATTGCTAGGTGCAGGTCCTATACAAACTGCTTCATCGGCAAAGCGTACATGAAGGCTCTCAGCATCTACCGTAGAATATACAGCTACGGTTTTAATTCCCATTTCCTTACAAGTCCTGATAACCCGTAAGGCTATTTCACCTCTATTAGCAATTAATATTTTTTTAAACATACTTAGTTGTGTTTGGAGGGTAACCTATTAATAATTACAATATTTTACTTAGAAACAAGGGTTTAAGTTTATTATCCTGTAATTATCTGTATTTTGGTATTAATAACTTATTTGCTATGAAGGATCCACTATAAATAAAGGTTCGTCAAATTCTACCGGAGAAGAATCATCAACCAATACTTTAACAATGGTACCTGAAACTTCGCTTTCAATTTCATTAAAAAGCTTCATAGCTTCTATGATACAAAGTACATCTCCTTCTTTTATGGTATCTCCAACTTCAACAAATACCGGTTTATCAGGAGAAGGTTTTCTGTACAACGTACCAATAATTGGTGATTTAATAGTGATATGGTTCGGATTACTTTCTGTATTTGAAGCACTTTTAGGTGCTTCATCTTTATTATTGTCAGGAGCCGAGGTTGCCTGTGTAGTAGTATTAACAGGAACTGCCGGTATAGGTGCTGTATTTACCGGAATTTGCTGTACATACGTAGTTTCTTTTGTATCTTCCGAACCGGTTTTAATGGTAATTTTTACGTCATCCATTTCAAGCTTTACTTCGCTTGCCCCTGATTTGGCAACAAATCTAATTAAATTCTGAATTTCTTTTAAATCCATAATGTTTAATAATTGTGTTTAGTATTTAGGAATTATAAGCCCATTTTACATACATGGAACCCCAAGTAAATCCACCTCCAAAGGAAGCAAAAACCAAATTATCCCCCTTCTTTAATTTTTTTTCGTAATCACTTAGTAATAATGGCAAGGTTGCTGATGTAGTATTGCCATAACGATCTATATTCATCAGCACTTTTTCACTTGCTAAACCCATACGGTTTGCCGTAGCATCTACAATTCTTTTGTTTGCCTGGTGTGCAATTAACCAGTCTACATCTTTACTGGTCAGGTTATTACGTTCCATAATCTTTGAACTGGCATCTGCCATATTAGAAACTGCATATTTAAAAACCGTCTTACCATCTTGTCTGACAAAATGCTTTTTATCTGCAACCGTTTCTTGTGTAGGTGGTAAAAGAGATCCACCTGCTTCTATCCTTAAAAAGTCTCTGCCTATCCCATCTGATCGAAGGTATTCATCCTGTACTCCCAATCCCTCATAGTTAGGTTCGAATAGGGCAGCACCACCCCCATCACCAAAAATAATACAGGTAGTTCGATCCTTATAGTCAATTATGGATGACATTTTATCTGCACCAATCAGCAATACTTTTTTATATCTTCCTGATTCGATGTAGCGTGCAGCGGTAGACATTCCGTATAAAAAACTGGAGCATGCCGCCTGCAAATCATAAGAGAATGCATTTGTAGCATGGATAGCACTGGCAGCATAAGCTGCAGTTGCTGCTACCATCAGATCCGGTGTTGCGGTAGCGAAGATAACCATATCAATTTCGGAAGGGTCTACGTCGGTCTTTGATAATAAATCTTTTGCTGCTTCTATTCCTAGAAATGAGGTGCCTTTATCACTATCTTTTAGAATTCTTCTTTCTTTAATTCCAGTACGACTAGTGATCCATTCGTCATTAGTATCAACCAGTGTTTCTAAAACTGCATTTGTTAATACATATTCCGGCACGTAAGCGCCTACGGCTGTAATAGCAGCTGAGATGTTACTCATTAGTAATTTTTTAGTGATGCGTTACTACCAAAATTGCAATTAAACGCCGAAATTTACCAATTCTGATACAAATATGGCTTAAAATAACAGGATTTTACCATATTTTCGATTAAAAACAAAAAAACCCTCACTATAGTGAGAGTTATTCATTGTTTTTAATAAAACTCTTAAGCTGCCGCTTCTTCTTCAGTATTGTCGATAATAACCTGGCCCCGGTAGTATAATTTACCCTCAAACCAATGTGCTCTATGATATAAATGTGCTTCACCCGTTGTAGGATCTGTTGCAATTTGCGGTACAGTTGCTTTATAATGTGTTCTTCTTTTATCTCTTCTGGTTTTCGAGATTTTTCTCTTAGGATGTGCCATTGTTCAGCTAATTAATCGTTTAATAAATTTTTTAATTGATCCCAACGCGGATCTGTTTCTTTTTCCTGCCGGTCTTTTTTATTATCTCTTCCTCCCGGATGTAACTCTTCCAGTTTGTCTAATATATCCGAATCCAAAGACCCGTCTTCAACGCCAGGATGTACTCTTTTTAAAGGTACGCCCAGTACAATCAGTTCGTATATATATTGTTGAACGTTTACCTGGTAATCTCCATGTGGTAAAATCAACAATTCTTCATTCTCATCATTGAACTCAGCACCAAACTTAATTACTAAAAAAAGTTCGTTTTGTACTGCTAGGTCAAAGGGTTCATTAGTTACATCACAGTTCACATTAACCGTTCCCTGTGCTTTAAAATTAAGCTCCATTAAAGTAGACTTCTTCTCAAAAGCCAAATCCACTTTTACCGAAGCACTATTAAACTCTTCGTATGCTAAATGCTCAAAAAATGAGTTGTCAATTATATAATCAAACTGATGTACGCCAATCTTCAATCCAACAAAAGGGATGGTATATTCCTTTAATGGTTTCATTTCCTATCAGTTTACTCGCCTTATCACGTCGATAAAGGCGGGTGCAAAGATACTAAATTTTTTAGATTTTTAACCCTTCCGTATGAATTTAAATTTTATGGTTTTTCACTTTATCAACCTACGGTCTATTCTAAATGATTAGATTTCTTTTTCTGAAAACGCGACTTTCTAGGTTGCCGTTTTAAAGGGTTATCTGTAAGTTCTTCGTATTCTTTTCTGTTTTTATAAATTTTAAGAGCAGTAAAAACCGCTTCTTTAAAAGAACCGAAGTCCGCTTTGTTTTTTCCGGCAATTTCAAAAGCAGTTCCGTGATCCGGAGAGGTTCTAATTCTATTTAATCCTGCAGTATAGTTTACCCCTTTCCCGAAAGATAAAGTTTTAAAGGGAATCAAACCCTGATCATGATACGAAGCTATAATGGCATCAAAACTTTTATAAGTATCGGACCCAAAAAAACTATCCGCGGCATAGGGACCATAAACCAGTGTTCCTTTTTCATTTAGTTCTTTAATGGTGGGTTTTAAAACGTCTTCATCCTCATTACCAATCACTCCATTATCCCCACTGTGCGGATTTACTCCGAGTACTGCAATCTTTGGTTTACGGATACCAAAATCTTTTTGGAGCGCATCATGTATCGTGGTAACCTTACGTTTAATAAGTTCCGGGGTTATATGTCCGGAAATATCTTTAATGGCTACATGATCCGTAAGTAAACCCACTTTTAAGGTGTCAGTGATCATAAACATCAAGCTATTCCCTTCTAGTTCCTGTGCAAGGTAATCCGTGTGTCCGGGAAAGGTAAAGGTTTCGGACTGAATACTTTTTTTATTAATCGGAGCTGTTACCAATACATCCACGTCATTTTCTTTCAGAGCCTTCACGGCAGAAGTAAAGGAGCGAATTGCATAATCCCCGATTTTCTCATCTTCTTTTCCGAAATTGATCGCTACGGATTCTTTCCAAAGGTTATACACATTGATTTTTCCATCAACGATTTTATCTAACGTATCTATACCATGAACCGTTGTATCCACTTTATACTGTTTTTTTAAGAACGAAATAATTTTTACGGATGCAAAAATAACCGGAGTACAAAAGTCCAACATTCGGGGGTCTTCAAATGTTTTAAGCACCACCTCACTCCCAATTCCATTTAAATCTCCTATGGATATTCCCACTCGTATTTTTTGATCTTCCGTCATTTTGTCTATTTGTTTATACGTATTTTTGAAGTGGCTTTAGAAAATAAAGTGCAGCACACTTCTATTTATTGTGACTGCAAATTTAACCATTTAATTTTCATTTATGTTTACAGGGATCATTGAAGAAGTAGGAACTATTCTTCAGATTGAAAAAGAACAGGAAAACATGCATTTAACGGTACAATGTTCTTTTACCAAGGAATTAAAAATAGATCAAAGCGTTGCTCACAATGGGGTTTGCCTGACGGTGGTACGTAAAGATAAAGATGCTTATGTAGTTACTGCTATAAAAGAGACCTTAGATAAAACAAATTTAAATCGATTACAGGAAGGTGCTTCTGTAAACCTGGAACGAGGGATGAAACTCGGCGATCGGTTAGATGGGCATATTGTTCAGGGACATGTAGATCAAACTGCGGTTTGTACGGAAATTATGGAAACGGAAGGTAGCTGGCGTTTTACTTTTGAATACGATGCCTCTTTACATAATATGACTATTGAAAAGGGTTCGGTTACGGTAAACGGAGTAAGTCTGACCGTAGTGGATTCTAAACTCAACCAGTTTAGTGTTGCCATTATTCCTTTTACCTACGAGCATACTAATTTCAACACTTTTAAAGTAGGGACGGAAGTCAATCTGGAATTTGATGTGATTGGAAAGTATGTAAAACGGATTACTGAGTTGGGGTAGGTGTTATTGCTGATTTTGAATACAATATTGACAAATTGCCTCTAAAGATGTGTATACTATCTCTAATTCTTCCTTGTCAATTTGATAATTTTTATATCTGGAAAAATGACAGATATCATAAAGTTCTTTATACGAATACCAAATCTCTTGTGTTGTATTGTGCTCCACAAAAAATTTCATTGCTTCATGAGGCGTTCCTCCTATGAATTGATTAAAGGTTCTTCTGTACTCGTTATACGACTCAAACTCTAATTTTTTGCTTAAATCCGGATGTACATATTGGTTGGGGAAAAGGGAACCTTCAAAAAACTTCAAAGCAGTGTAGAATGCCGTAGTAACTTCCCAATCTTTAAAATTACCATTTGACTTTATAAACTTATGAGCGTTTAAATTATGGGTAGCATGATCAAAAGGGTTGTACTTTCTAGCTGCCATATTTTAAAATAAAACCATCAGAAGTAATATTATCAACCTCGATCATCTTTGAAAAAGACATTATAGAAAAATCTAATTCAATTTGATTATTAGTCTTATTAATTTCTTCCGATATAGAGTAAGCCTTTCTTCTCTTAGTTTTATCGTAATAGTCATTTTTAGCAAGAATTACTAAGCATTTAAAAGACGAAAAATGATCTACTTTCAAATACATATCTTTAACTTCAATATTTTGTTCATTTAATTTGGACTTAAGCAAAGAAGAAGATTGGGCTGCTGATTGCAAATTTTTTTGAAAATCAGCTTCTATTTCCTTGATAACATCATCTTTCCCTCTTTTATAGGAAGAATGTAAAAGTTCACCTATTGGCAACTGATCACCAATAATACCGAAGTCTATTAAATTTAAAGAATTATTCATTTCAAAATGATTTTATATCAATTTTGCAAGAATCGCTAAGATAAAATAAATATTCACGCGTATGTAAGTTTAATAATGAATTAATTAGCTCGTAGAATAGACATTATTTGTGGAGTAATACAACTATTGTTTTTCTCACTTCTTAAACTAAATATACTTGTTACTCTCCATGAAATATTAAATCAAAAAAGCCCAACCTATATAGAATAGATTGGGCTTGGAATTTTTTATACTTGAATTAAATCACCTTCCTGGTCATGAAAATGATATTCTAAATAAGTATAGGCATCTCTGGGTACTACTTTAATCCACTTTTTATGGTCTAAAAACCACTTGGATCTAGTAGAAGGAAAACCCTGTGTTAAGTATGCCGCAATAAAAGGATGTGCACTTAAAGAAACTTTTTTGTGCTCCTTTTTTAAAATTTTCTCAAGGTCTACTTGTATTTTATCTAACAATACAATAGGTGCTTCAACCTCTTGGTCACCACCACTTGGATTTTCTTCCCGGGTTTTAATTTTCATTTCGGGTCGAACACGTTGTCTGGTTATTTGAATTAAACCAAACTTACTAGGTGGTAAAATTTTATGTTTTGCTCTATCATCTTTCATTTCTTCTTTTAAATGATTAAAGAGCGTTCTTCGGTTGTTTGCATTATTCATATCAATAAAATCAACTACAATAATACCTCCCATATCGCGGAGGCGTAATTGTCTTGCTACCTCAGTAGCGCTAATTAGATTGACTTCTAATGCGGTATCTTCCTGGTTTTTTGCTTTGTTTGACCTGTTACCACTGTTCACGTCAATAACGTGCATGGCTTCGGTATGTTCAATGACCAGATAAGCGCCTTTGCTCATAGATACGGTTTTACCAAAACTGGTTTTAATTTGTCTTTCTATTCCGTATTTTTCGAAAATCGGAATTCGGGAATTATGTAACTTCACGATAGATTCTTTTTTTGGTGCCATTTCCAGGACACTTTCTTTGATATTATGGTAAAGTTCTTCATTGTCGACAACAATGGATGAAAAGGAATCATTAAATACATCTCTTAAAATAGAAGATGCACGATTCATTTCCCCTAAAACTTTAGAAGGGTGATGCGCTTTGTATATCTTTTTACACATAGACTCCCACCTTTCTAGCAAGTTTTGTAAATCTTTATCAAGTTCTGCTACTTTTTTGCCTTCTGCGACGGTACGTACGATAATACCAAAACCTTTGGGTCGGATACTTTTTACTAATCGTTTTAACCGGTCTTTTTCTTCATTAGACTCTATTTTTTGCGAAATAGAAATTCTTTTAGAAAACGGAACTAAAACAATATAACGTCCTGCAATGGATAATTCTGAACTGATTCTCGGACCTTTAGTCGAAATCGGTTCTTTTACAATTTGTACAAGTAAAGATTGATTTGATTTTAACACATTGGTAATTACCCCATGTTTATCAATATCTTTTTCAAAAGGAAAATCTTTTAACAAGTAGTTCTTTTGTTTTCCTGAACTCACACCTTTAATAAATTTTAATAAAGAAGCTACCTGTGGGCCTAAATCATGGTAATGCAAAAAGGCATCTTTCTCATAACCTACATTCACAAATGCGGCATTTAGACCGGGAACTGCTTTTCTAATTTTAGCGATAAAAATATCACCTACA
This sequence comes from Aquimarina sp. ERC-38, assembly GCF_026222555.1. Classification (NCBI taxonomy): domain Bacteria; kingdom Pseudomonadati; phylum Bacteroidota; class Flavobacteriia; order Flavobacteriales; family Flavobacteriaceae; genus Aquimarina; species Aquimarina sp. ERC-38. The sequence continues at coordinate 981,845 of NZ_CP098511.1, forward strand.
GAAAAATCGCTGTTATCTTCTTCTTTATGTAATTCAATAAGTTTTCCGTCCTTTAACAAGGCAAAATTTGTAGAGTCACCTGATCTGATTATCAATTCTTTATTCACTCTGATAAGGTTTATTCCTGTAAATTACAGGAGATTCAACAAATTTTTAAATGAAAATCCTGATGTTATAAAAAGTATCAGAACTTTCATAAAACACTATGTTTTACAATTACGTAGATAGTAATAATTCAAGATACTCTATCTGAATTATAACGATCGATGTCAATGAACTTAAAATTAAAAAAGTAGTTTGTAACAACTACTTTTTCTTGTGACGGTTGGCTCTTCTTCGTTTTTTACGCTTATGCGTAGCAACCTTGTGTCTTTTACGTTTTTTACCACTTGGCATAGTGTGTGCTCTTTTATATGATTATTTACTAACTTCTACGTTGGACTTTACACCTTCTACAAAAATCTTTGCAGGTTTAAAAGCCGGAATATTGTGTGCAGGAATTTTTATTGTAGTATTTTTAGAAATATTCCTTCCCGTTTTTTCTGCTCTGGTTTTGATAATAAAGCTACCAAATCCTCTCAAATAAACATTATCGCCACTTTCCAAAGAACTTTTTACTTCTTCCATAAAGGTCTCAACAGTTGCCTGAACATCTCCTTTTTCAATACCTAGTTTCTCTGAAATTTTTGCTACAATATCTGCTTTAGTCATTATACTTCCTTTTAGGGTTTTATTTAAATTTTGAGGGGGCAAATATAATAATTTAAAATCCAAAAAATCAAGACTTAAGATGAAAAAGTGATCTTTTAAAGCTTTAATTTTACAAAACAGACAAATTTATGATTTATTTTTCTAAAAAACTCATTTCGTGGTATTTACAAAACAAACGTTCCATGCCTTGGAGGGAGACGACAGACCCTTATCATATTTGGCTGAGCGAAATCATACTTCAACAGACCCGGGTTGCTCAAGGATTACCATATTATAACGCATTTATCGAAGCTTTTCCTACCGTGTTTGAACTTGCCGAAGCCGAAGAAGAAACCGTACTTAAATTATGGCAAGGATTAGGGTATTACAGTCGGGCCCGTAACCTTCATTATACGGCAAAACAGATTGTATCGGAGTATGGCGGGCAATTTCCAAATTCTTATAAAGAGTTATTAAAATTAAAAGGAGTTGGGGATTATACTGCCAGTGCTATTGCTTCTATCTGTTTTAAGGAGCCTACGCCGGTTGTAGATGGTAATGTTTACCGTGTATTGTCCCGTTATTTTAAAATTGCTACACCTATTAACAGTACGGCTGGTATCAAAGAATTTAAAGAAATAGCTTTGCAGGTAATAGATACCGAACAACCTGATACCTATAATCAGGCTATAATGGAATTCGGGGCTTTACAATGCAAACCTCAAAATCCGTATTGTATTATTTGCCCGTTAAACGAAAGTTGTGCCGCTTTACAAAAAGGAAGCGTATCAGAATTACCGGTTAAATTAAAAAAGTCAAAAATCAAAAAACGATATTTTACGTACCTGCTCTTTGTAATTAAAGATGTTAAAACTATCTTACAAAAGCGTACGGAAAAAGGTATTTGGCAAAACCTGTATGAATTTCCTTTACTAGAGTTTGATAAAGCTCCTAAAAGTGAGAAGCTTATTTTTGAGCATCCTTTATTTCAAAATATGGTAAAGGATACAGTGTATCAAATTGAAAAAATCAAAGACTACCACAAAGTCCATAAATTAAGCCATCAACATTTATATACAGAATTCTATATAATCCATACGGAAACAGTCCCTGAACTGACTCTAAATCAAGAAGAAATTAAGCTTTCCGAACTCCGAAATTATCCGGTACCTATATTAATTGGCAATGCTATTGACTATATTGAGAAGAATCAATTAATTTTGTAAGCCTACCATATCATCATTTTTTGGTATATTTACTAAAGACCTAACACAAATCATTCAAAATTAAAATTTTATGTCAGGAACACTTAACAAAGTAATGCTTATCGGACACACCGGAGATGAAGTTAAAATGCATTATTTTGAAGGCGGAAATAGTATTGGTCGATTTCCTTTAGCTACTAATGATTCATACATGAACAAAACTACCGGAGAACGGGTGACCACTACAGAATGGCACAATATTACGGTACGTAACAAAGCTGCTGAAATTTGTGAGAAATACCTTAAAAAAGGGGATAAAGTATATATTGAAGGAAGGTTAAAGACCCGTAAGTGGCAGGATGATAAAGGCAATGATCGCTACTCCACTGAAATTCAATGTACCGAATTCACCTTTTTAACCCCTAAAGGAGAAAATCAATCATCAGGTGCAATGCCAGGGGTTTCTGCCATGCAAACTGATGCTAAAACAACCCCAACAGTTAGTGGAGACACTCAGCCTACCTCCAAAATCCCCGAAGAAGACGATTTACCTTTTTAAACTTGTTTAACCAAACCTTTAGCCGTTGGACCCTGGCCCAGAATTTTTACTTTTTGTTTTTCCCTTTTTGCTAACTTCTCAGCTTCCGTATATTCTTGCGGTTATTCTTTTGCTTTTTTGCTCTGCTTTAATATCTGGTAGTGAGGTTGCTTTGTTTTCCCTTACTCCTTCGGATTTACCTAAGGATAAAGAACTTGCCACCCCTAATCAACAGATCATTTTAAAGCTTCTGGCAAAACCAAAAAAACTGTTGGCCACTATTTTAGTTGCTAATAACTTTATCAATATTGCCATCGTACTGCTTTTTGATATTCTCGGTAAAATATACTTTGAAGACTTGAACTACACTGTGCTAGGTTGGATTAATGTTCGTTTTGTAGTTGAAGTAGGTATTGTAACCTTTTTTATCCTACTATTTGGAGAAATTTTACCCAAAATCTACGCAAGTCGTAATAAAGTTTTATTTTCTAACTTAATGGCAAAGCCTCTAAATGTTTTGGATTGGTTTATTACACCAATTAGTTCTCCTATGCGTAGCATTACCATTGCAATTCATAATCAGTTCGGAAAACAAAAATCAAATTTTAGTGTAGATCAGCTATCACAGGCACTAGAATTAACCTCAGAAGAAGATACTACGACCGAGGAAAAAAAAATACTAGAAGGTATTGTTTCCTTTGGAAATACAGATACGAAACAGGTGATGAAGCCCCGTATTGATATTTTCGCGTTGAATATCGAACTTCCGTATGCTACTATTATTAAAGAAGTAGTAGAACAAGGGTATTCTCGGATTCCGGTTTTTGAAGAAAGTATTGATAAGGTAAAAGGTATTTTATACGTCAAAGATTTGTTACCTTATATTAATACCACAGATTTTGACTGGACCCAATTATTAAGGGAGCCTTATTTTGTCCCGGAAAATAAAAAACTGGATGATTTGTTGAATGATTTTAAGTTGAAAAAAAATCACCTGGCCATCGTAGTTGATGAATACGGAGGTACCAGTGGCCTTATTTCGCTAGAAGATATTATTGAAGAGATTGTAGGGGATATTAGCGATGAGTTTGATGATGAAGACTTGATTTTTTCAAAATTAGATGATGACACTTATATTTTTGAAGGAAGGACTTCACTTAAGGATTTTTATAAGGTAATCCAGCTAGAAGATACCGATCTGTTTGAGGAGAAAAAAGGAGATGCGGAAACGCTTGCGGGGCTTTTATTGGAACTCTCAGGCAATTTTCCAAAACCCGGTGAAGTTATACACTTAGCAAACTTTACTTTTAAAGTAGAAGCTTTAGATAGTAAACGTATTAAACGTATTAAACTAAGTATCAAGAATGAAGTCTAGCCTTTTAGTAATTATTATTCTTATAGTACTAATGTGTTTTGGGTGTCAAGAAGAAGCTACTAATCCAAAACCTCGTGCGATGCTAGGTCTGACTTTTCCGGAGGCAACCTATAACAGTTTGCAAACCTCTTGCCCGTATACTTTTGAACATAATAATATTACCGTAGCTACCGCTATTGATCAAAAAAACCCTTGTTGGTTGAATATCTCATATCCTCAACTCAAAGCCACTATCTATTTATCTTATTATCCGGTTACCAACAATTTACGTTCTTTATTGAGGGATGCGCAAAACATTACTAAAGAACATATGGTAAAAGCGGATGCGATTAAACCCGAAGTATATACCAATCCTGATAAAAGAGTGTTTGCCGAAATCAATAAGGTAAGCGGGGATGCTGCCTCTACCACGCAGTTTTACGCTACCGATAGCACTTCTCATTTTATATCCGGCTCGGTATATTTTCGGGCAAAACCTAATTACGACTCTATTTTACCAGCTGCACACTATTTGTACAAAGATGTAGTGCATTTGATTGAAACCTTAGAGTGGGAAGAGTAAGGTCGAGTTAATTTAACTTCATCACAATGTCATACATAGATAATAAAATTAATCAATCATAATTTCTGTAAACATTTAAATCTTTAACTTTTAGGATTACAAAAGATAGTTTACAATCGAGGAAACTTTTTATATATTTGCAATGTTTCCTATTTAATAATAATGATAAAGAGGTTTGAAACTATTTTACTTGAAGAAGCTTTTGAGTTTATCAAAAAACAAGATATTAAGGCTAAAAAGAAAATTTTTCAAAACATACGTAGGGCAGAACGACATAATGATCCTAAATTCTTTAAAAAATTAACAAGTGAAATATGGGAGTTTAGAACATTATATTCAGGTGTACAATATAGACTATTAGCTTTTTGGGATAAAAAAGATAAAAATCAAACGTTAGTTTTAGCAACTCATGGAATCTTGAAAAAAACTAGTAAAGTGGACAAAAAAGAAATTGAAAGATCAGAAAATATTAGAAAAATGTATTTTAAAAATAAAGAAGAATGAAAAAATACACTTTGGATAAAGCGGAAGACTTATTGATTGGAAAAAGAGGTACTAAAGAAAGAGAAGAATATGAGTTTGAGCTAAAACTAGAACTCATCGGAGATATGATAAAAAAAGCACGAAAAAAAAGAAAACTAACTCAAGAACAACTTGGCGAATTGGTAGGAGTGAAAAAAGCTCAAATCTCAAGATTAGAAAATAATACGGGCAATGTAACATTTGAAACCGTAATGCGAATTTTTAATGCACTTGATGCAAAATTAAATGTAAGCCTCCAACTATAAATACTATCTCTCTACTATTTCCTTTACAAAATCTATAGGTTAATTCTGCTTTTAAATCAGCATACTATTAATCCATATAAATACCATACATTTCATTTATTTTAAAGACTTTTGCCGTTAGTTTTATAAGCATGTCAAAAGATACTTTAAAATGGGTTTACCTGGGAGTTCTTTCTTTAGTCTGGGGTAGTTCCTTTATTTTAATTAAAAAATCCTTACTTGGTTTAACACCCCTTCAATTAGGGAGTTTACGTATCTTGTTTGCTGCGGTATTCTTATTACTCATTGGGTTACCTAGCTTAAAAACCATTAAAAAGAAGGAATGGAAGTGGATTGCTATTTCGGCATTTGTAGGTACGTTTATACCGGTTTTTCTGTTTGCTTATGCTCAAACCGAAATTGATAGTGCGATTACTTCAATTCTTAATTCGACCACTCCCCTGCTTACCTTAATTTTAGGAGCTTTATTGTTTTCTATAAATTTTACCCGAAATCAATTGATTGGAATTATTATCGGACTTCTGGGGTGTTGCGCTTTAATCTGGATTGGTTCTAACGTAAATCCCAGTCAAAACTATTGGTTTGCCGGTTTGGTTATTCTAGCCTCCGTTTGTTATGCAGCTAATGTGAATATTATTAAACGGTATATGCAGGACATCAACGCCACGGCAATTGCCGTAGGAAATTTTATTTTTTTAATTATTCCGGCTATTATTGTACTCATTGCTTCTGGTTTCTTTGCTACGGAAACGTTACAAGATCCTAAAGTACAAACCAGTTTATGGTACGTTGGCATTCTTGCCGTAGTAGGCACCGGAACGGCAAAAGTGTTGTTTAATAAATTAGTTCAAATCAGTAACCCGATTTTTGCATCTTCAGTTACCTATACCATCCCGGTAGTTGCCTTTACCTGGGGTATTCTAGATGGTGAAGATTTTACTCTTCTACAGTTTTTATCAGCAGGTGTGATTATACTAGGGGTTTTTATTTCGAATCGGAAGTAGAATTGCCAGATTTTAAGAAGTAACATATTTTAAACTCTTAATTTTTTGAAAAATCTTAAGAACGATTCGTTAATCCTGGACCACCCCCACAAAATAATTTTTCTTCCCTCGTTGTAATAAAACGAACTTCCCGTTGATTAAATCATCTTTTGTGATTTGATAACTATCTGTGACTTTTTCTTTGTTTACCGAAATGGAATTTTCTTTTAATGCCCTTCTTGCTTCCCCATTAGATTTTAGAAAATTAGTTTCTTCAGCTAGGGCAGCGATAATATCAATTCCATCTTCTATTTTATCCTTAGATAATTGTGCTTGGGGAACCCCTTCAAATACATCTAAAAACGTAGCTTCATCAAGGCTTTTTAAGTCGGTAGAAGTAGATTTTCCAAACAAGATAGCAGAAGCTTTGACTGCATTCTCCAAATCTTCGGTTGAATGCACCATAGCCGTAATTTCTTCAGCTAATTTTTTCTGAAGGTTACGGGCGTGCGGAGCTTCCTGATGTTCTTTAATTAATACTTCTATTTCTTCTTTCTTTAGAAAAGTAAAAATTCTAATATATTTTTCGGCATCTTCATCGCTGGAATTTAACCAGTATTGGTAAAATTTATAGGGAGAGGTACGTTTTGCATCCAGCCATACGTTGCCACCTTCTGATTTTCCAAATTTGGAACCGTCAGATTTGGTAATAAGCGAACAGGTTAAGGCATAGCCCTTACCTCCTCCTATTCTACGGATCAACTCCGTTCCTGTGGTGATATTACCCCATTGGTCACTACCGCCCATCTGTAACGTACAATCCAGGTTTTTATATAAGTGTAAGAAATCATAACCCTGTACCAATTGGTAGGTAAATTCGGTAAAAGACATACCGTCTGTAGACTCCGAAGAAATCCGGTTTTTAACGGAATCTTTTGCCATCATATAATTGACTGTAATATGTTTTCCAACATCCCGGATAAAATCCAAAAAGGAAAAATCCTTCATCCAGTCGTAGTTATTTACTAAAACCGCAGCATTTGCAGTTTTGCTTTCAAAATCTAAAAAACGCCCCAGTTGTTTTTTAATAGCTTCCTGGTTATAACGCAAGGTTTTTTCATCCAGTAAATTTCGCTCAGCCGACTTTCCCGAAGGATCACCAATCATGCCTGTTGCGCCTCCGACTAAAGCTACCGGTTTATGACCTGCTCTTTGATAATGTGCCAACAGCATGATGGGAACCAGATTACCAATGTGCAAAGAATCTGCGGTAGGATCAAAACCCACATAAGCAGCCCGCATTTCTTCTAGCAGATATTCTTCGGTTCCGGGCATAGCATCATGTAACATCCCCCGCCATTGTAATTCTTCAATAAAATTTGAAATCATAGTAATTTTGTTCTACTGGATCGCAAAGATATAAATCTGAAACCTTATGCTTGTAATCATAAATGTTTAAATACAATAAAACTAGTGAGAATAATAAAACCCAGATTGTACTTAATTCATACATTAGATTTTTTTCCAAATATAAAAGCCAAAAAACCACCGAAATTCTGATAGGAAACCAAAAGCCTACTATTTATACTTACTTTAGCTTATCAATTAAGACTATATGATTTTAGTTACCGGTGCTACGGGCCTTGTAGGTACTTATCTTTTATCCGAACTTACCAGAGGGAACCGGAAGATTCGGGCTATGTACCGTACACAGGAAAAACTTGATCATACCCGAGAGGTTTATTTGAAATTAAGTGCATCCAATACTGAAAATAGTTTCCAAAGGATTGAATGGGTACAGGGAGATATTACTGATGTAGTAACTTTAGAAACAGCTTTTACAGGAATTACCGTAGTATACCATTGTGCTGCCCTGATTTCTTTTGATCCGGCGGACTATTCTAAACTACGAAAAATTAATATTGAAGGGACTGCTAATATTGTAAATCAATGTGTTTTACATAGAGTTCATACTTTATGCCATATAAGTAGTATTGCTACTTTGGGCGAAAGTGTATCTTCTCAAAAAATTAATGAAAAAACCGAATGGAACCCGGAACATAAACATTCGGTATACGCCATTACAAAGTACGGAGCAGAAATGGAAGTTTGGCGTGGTTCTCAAGAAGGATTACAGGTTATCATTGTGAATCCGGGCATTATTATTGGCAGTGGCTTTTTTACATCCGGAAGTGGTTATTTCTTTAGACGGATCGCCAAAGGTTTATCTTATTACACCCCAGGTATCAGCGGATATATTGCAGCAGAAGATGTAGCTTCCTGTATGACTGCATTGGTTGATAAAGGTATAAAAAACGAACGCTATGTCCTCGTAGCTGAAAACTGGTCTTTTCAGCAATTCTTTTCTACGGTAGCAAATGCACTAAATAAACCTGCTCCGCATAAACAAGCAAGTAAAATAGGAATGCAACTGGCCGTATGGTATTACAACCTTCGTTATTTATTAACTGGAAAGCGGAGAAAATTGTTTAATGCCACCGTAAAAAGTGCTTTTTCGGAATCTGTTTATGATAATTCTAAAATTGTACAAGAACTGGATTATTCTTTTATTCCAGTAGATAAAGCAATTCAAGAAACTGCTGATTATTTTAAAAAGTATTATAACGTTAGCAATACCAAATAAGAAATATGACTTTGCAACTTAGATGGGTAAATTGCTATCATTACTGAAATTAGGATTTGTACTAAGCATAACCGAAACAATCCGGTTCAAAAGCATACTAAAATTCAATATTTAGAAAAATTAGTGTCCGATTAAAATAAACAAAAGTTTACGCAGCATAGTAAAATAAAATAATACCAAACTTTAAAGTAGTTAAAGGTTACTTTTTTACTTTATAAAAATAATTTGTCTTGATTCTTGGTTCTAGAAGCGATAGCGACCTGCCCGTCTGCAGGCGGGTCTTGAATCTTTACCGGACATTAATGATTCAAAACACTATTTCCTCAAAACCCCCTGCACCTCCATAATCGGTAAGTCTTGCAGTGCTCTTTCGTTAATTGTATTTTTAGGGAAAACAAAACGCTTATCAAAGAGTTGATTGTTATGAAAATACGTAACTGAAAAAGTATTGATCATCGATAATACTTCATCCTGAACGTATTCTATCTTTCTAAAAGACTTGGGAGCAATATCTCCTAAGTTATGACGTAGTAAAGATGTCTTTTTTAGATCATCATAACCTTTAGTTACTACCAACGCCGTTTCTAAGGTTTGACCGCTATCATTAATTAAATAGGCATTCCACTCATTAGCGGTAAATTCATCGTTCCATTCCCTGACTACTGCCACGTACACATCGGTTACAACCGGAATATGAATATCTTTTTTCAAAATAGATATTAATTTAGACAATAGTAATTACAATGCCGGAATAAACTGGTCTAAAAACCGTTTGTCATTTTCGCTTAATAACCTGATATCTAAAATCCCGTATTGCAATAAAGCAATCCGATCGATTCCCATTCCAAAGGCAAATCCGCTGTATTCATCCGGGTCGATATTACAATTTTTTAAAACATTAGGGTCTACCATCCCGCAACCCATGATCTCTAACCAACCCGTTCCTTTAGTCATTTTATAATCGGTTTCGGTTTCCAGGCCCCAATATACATCTACCTCAGCACTAGGCTCTGTAAACGGAAAGTAAGAAGGACGCAACCGGATTTTTGACTTTCCGAACATTTCCTGGGTAAAGTATTGCAAAGTTTGTTTTAAATCGGCAAAAGAGACATCTTTATCGATATATAAACCCTCTACCTGATGGAAAAAACAATGGGACCGGGCAGAAATCGCTTCGTTACGATATACCCTACCTGGCGAAATGGTACGAATAGGCGGTTTGTTATTTTCCATATACCGTACCTGTACTGATGAGGTATGTGTTCGCAATAAAATATCCGGATCCGTTTGTATAAAAAAGGTATCCTGCATATCTCGCGCCGGATGATATTCGGGTAAATTCAAGGCAGTAAAATTATGCCAGTCATCTTCAATTTCAGGACCTTCACTTACATTAAACCCAATACGAGAAAAGATGTCGATAATATTATTTTTTACTAAGGATATTGGGTGTCGCGAACCTATACTAATAGGTTCTCCCGGTCGTGTAATATCCTCACCTTTACTCTGGTACTGTGTACTGGTATCTGCTTCTTCTTTTAAAAGCTTTACCTTTTCTTCAGCTATATTTTTAAGGGTATTAATCGCTTGCCCGAACTCCTTTTTTTGTTCTACGGCAACGTTTCTGAATTCTGAGAAAAAATCGTTGATAATCCCTTTCTTTCCAGAGAACTTAATCCGAAAAGCTTCAATTTCTTCTTTGGATTTAGCTTGAAAATCTTCAACTTCGGCAATATATTCCTTGATCTTATCTATCATCTGTTTTATCTTTTCAACAGGTTTTGGTTTCAGCTACTGGCAAAAATACATTTTTCTAACGGATGTATTCTTGTTTGACAAAATATTGAACAATGGCTTCTTTCATTAAAACTGACTGTTCGCCAGCTTTTAAATGTGGTAATTGTTCTAAAACTTTATAATGAGGCCAACCATCATCATCATAAAAATCAAACTCATAATATCCATAAGGTTCTAACAACCTACAGATGGCAATATGCATCAAATCCAGTTTTTCATCTTTCTTAAATTTGCGATGTATTTGTCCCAATTCCTGAACACCAACCAGGTAAATGATGGTATCCAGGTCTATTTCGTCACCATCAGCGAATTGCGAAGACAGTTTTTTTAGTAAAACTTCCCAGCGTTCTTTTAATTTTTCATCTCCAACCATATGGACTTCTGTTCAGAATGCAAAAATACAATCTTTAGTATATATACTTATGTTTAGTGGAGATATAAAATCTAATCCTTTTTTAGTTTGAGTCCCACCCCCTGCCCCCCTAATGGAGGGAGTATTTACTAAATCATGGAAATTTAAAAATTTTAATGGGTAACCCATTAAAATTAATAACATCTTACGATTGAACAATTCTTATATTGCGAGCCAAATGAATTGTCTTTATGAATTATATAGATATTATCCTTGCGGTACTTTTGCTTTGGGGATTAATTCGGGGGTTTAGTAAAGGATTGTTTTCTTCTTTAGCTTCGCTGATCGCGCTTGTGGTAGGTTTATACATTGCCGTACACTTTTCTGAAGTAGTTGGTTCTTACTTTTTTCCAAATACAGCAGAGGATAATCATACTGCCATAAAATTAGCATCCTTTGCTATCACTTTTGTCATTGTTATTATTTTGGTCACTTTAGCCGGAAAAATTTTGACTAAGATAGCGGATTTTGCTTCTTTAGGAATTGTAAATAAACTTCTGGGTGCCGCCTTCGGAATTTTAAAAATGGCTTTTATTGCTAGTGCCATTTTAATGCTGGTAGATGCGGGAAACCGGTCTTTACAATTTTTTAAACAAGAAACCCTGGACGAATCTTATCTTTATGAACCCGTACGTAAAATTGCCCCTATGATTCTACCGAAGATCATGAGAAAATCAGATCGTGAAAATGTAGAGGAATCAAATCTTATTTAACTGACTGTACCTGGAGTTGAATAGTACTCAGGCATTCATCAAAGTTTTGAAAAATACGTTCGTCTGATACCAAATCCGGAATAATATCAATAGAAGTCATCATATACCTAGGTTGTTGTTGTAAACCAATAATATACGTCAGTACTTCTTTTTGTTTTAGTGAAAAAAGAATTTCTTCCAGCACGTATAACCCGGACTGGTCCATATAAGGAACGTTGTCCATTCGTATAATTACAGCAGCAACTTTTTCAGGAATTTGAGAAGCCAGTACCTGAATTTCCTTGCTGGCGCCAAAAAATAAGGGACCGTTTAAGTGCTTTATCACAATATCTTCCCTAAGATGATTCGGCAAACTTTTTTCGTCTGTCCATAAATCTTCATTTAAGTCATGTAACCGGTTTATTTTAGAAGCCGTTGCGGTATAGTCGCCCATCTTTTTCATAAAAACCAAAGCTGCTAGTACCAAGCCAACGCCTACGGCATATACCAAGTTCCAAAAAACGGAAAGTATAAGGACAATCAGCATAATAGCAACTTCGATTTTAGGCATATGCGGAATTGCTTTTAGACCTTTATAATCCATTACGCCAAAGCCTACGGTTATTAAGATGCCTGCTAGTACCGCAGCCGGAATTTGAGAAGCTACCGGTCCTAAGGCAAGTAAAATAACCAGTAAAAGCAACCCTGCTATAATCCCAGACAACTTTGTCCTACCCCCAGCATTTATATTAACTACGGTTCGAATAGTAGCTCCTGCCCCTGGAATTCCTCCGAACAACGCAGCGACACTATTTCCAATACCTTGTCCTACCAATTCTCTATTTGGTTGATGCCTGGTTTTGGTCATATTATCGGCAATTACTGAGGTTAATAAAGAATCTATACTTCCTAGAAAAGCAAGGGATAAGGAGGTTAATAAATAAGGCGAAATTAATCCAAAATCGAAATTGGTGAAAATGGATACATTAGGTACTGGAAACCCTCCTGGTATTTCCTGGATCGGACGGTATTCTAAATTCATAAAATAAGCAACCCCAGATACCAGGATCAATGCTACTAACGTACTGGGTATGGCCGTAGTAACCCTCTTAAATCCATAAATAATCAATATGGTTGCCAGACATAATATAAGTTCTAACCAGTTGATATATTGGATTGACCTAGGCAATATTTTCAGGGTACCTAACACCCCGGAAGTTTTAGCTGCTGCGACAGATTTAGCTTCTTTTAGAATTTCATCTGGGTTTATATTTTCTGTTTGAGATAAGGTTTTTCTTAGATCTTCTACTACAAAAATATTATCTATGTTTTCTTCTTTTATGGTTCGGTTAAGAATACGCTCTTCTCCTTGTGGTAAGTAGTTATTAATAAGTTCAGTATCTTCCTTTGGGTAATATCCTATTGCCGGTAGTATTTGGGTAATTAAAATCATAATCCCAATTGCCGTCATAAACCCGGAAACTACGGGTTGGGGCATAAATTTAATATATTTACCGATACCAACCGCACCTAATCCAATCTGGATCAAGCCTGCCACTAAGAAAATCGTTAAAATAGCAGGTAACGCTTTTTCTATATCTCCTTCATTTGCTGCAATAATTCCGGCAATTACCAGTGTACTTACGGCAGTCATCGGAGCAGTAGGCCCGGATATTTGCGTGGCTGTTCCCCCAAAAATAGCGGCAAACAAGCCAATAAAAATAGCTCCGTACAACCCTGCAGAGGGACCCAATCCTGAAGAAACTCCAAAAGCCAAGGCTAGCGGTAGTGCTACGATTCCGGCAGTCAAACCTCCAAAAAAATCTCCTTTTAAATTAGAAAATAAACCTTTCATAAATGGTTAGTTAGCCTTTGATAGTTTGTAAATTTACTATTGTAAAATCCGTCAGTTCGAGTGCTTCGACCGAAGGAAGAAGTGTGCTTCAACCAGTTCAGCAGAACTATCGAGAACAAGGGTTTTAGTCAAAAAACTATTCTCGATATCCTCGATCGAGTCAAGGACAAGTTGTTTTTTCCTCATTTTATTACGAAAAAACACTCGAATTGACGCTTTTTTCTAATTATGTTATAGTTATGAATTAGTTGATAACTAAAATAGAAAGCTTTCTTTCTATGTATGTACTCAATCAAAGAAAGTACTACGCTTCAAAAAAGGTAACCTTACCCGAACTGATATCGTACATTCCTCCAATTAATAGGATTTCGTTATGTTCTTCCATTTCTTTTAAAACCTGACTTCTCGTTCGGATATTATCTAATGTGAGTTGAACATTCTTTTTTGCCACTTCATCGACAAATTTCAGGTTGCCCGAGTTTCTTTGTGAAGCTTCAGAAGGTTCTTTTACTGCAACTACAGCTGGTTTAATTTTAGAAAGTAAGGCGGTTAAATTTCCCATCTGTGCGTTATCGCAGGCTCCTTTTACCGCTCCACAACTGGTATGACCTAGCACCACGATAATTTTAGTTCCAGCCAATTTACAGGCAAACTCCATACTACCCAGCATATCTTCGTTTACAATATTACCCGCCACCCTGGCACTAAAAATATCCCCGATTCCCTGGTCAAAAATAAGTTCTGAAGATACCCGGGAATCGATACAACTGAGTACGGTAGCAAACGGATATTGTCCTCTGCTCGTATCTTTCATTTGATCTAAGAGGTCTTTATCTTCTTTTTTATTTTCAACAAAACGTTGGTTTCCTTCTTTTAATAAGGTCAAGGCTTTATCCGGTGATATAGAAGCCTGAACTTCCTTAGTATATGCTTTTCTCATTAGATGGGTTCTGTTAATTTAGGTTTCATAAAAAATTCAATATAACTATCTGGGTTTTTTACTTCTCCTCGTTCGGATATTAAATGAATGGTAATATTTCTACTTTTAGCTTTTTCAGAGAAATCTTCCAGAATCTCGATAATATCGTAGTCCAGGAACTTCGTTTTCCGCACGTCCAAAGTTAAAACAGTATTTTCAGGCAATGTATCCAATTCCTTCAAAATAGCGCCTTTATTAAAAAAAGTAACCTGTTCTGCCAGGGTCATATTGATCCTATGTACGCCGTCACTTTTATCCTGAATATGAAGAAAGTGAGAATTTTGGTAACTTTTGATAAGAATAACCACAATACCTACTAGCAAGCCCAATCCAATTCCTACTAACAAATCTGTAAAAACAATCCCTACTACGGTTACAATAAATGGAACAAACTGTTTCCAACCCAGTTGATACATAGTTTTAAATAAGGCAGGTTTTGCTAATTTATACCCTACAATAAATAAGATAGCTGCTAATACGGAAAGTGGGATTTTATTTAATAATCCGGGTATTAAGATTACTGAAATTAATAATAAAAAACCGTGAAGGATAGCCGCCATTTTAGTTTTTCCGCCGGATTGAATGTTGGCTGAACTACGAACAATCACCTGAGTTACCGGCAATCCACCTATTAATCCGGATAAAATATTACCGGTTCCCTGGGCAAGTAACTCCCGGTTAGTAGGGGTCACTCCTTTTTCAGGGTCTAGTTTATCTGTTGCTTCTACGCAAAGTAAGGTTTCCAGACTGGCAACTAACGCAATGGTAAATCCGGTTACCCAAATTTGAGGGTTTGTAATTGCCGAAAAATTGGGAAAACTGAACTGTCCTAAAAAAGAACTAAGGTTATCCGGAATAGGAACGCTTACTAAATGCTCGGGTGAAATCCCCCAGGTGTCCGAGGATTGCGTAGTTAAATAAAAAATAATACCAACGACTACGGCTACCAGCGGACCTTGAATTAACTGAAAAATCCTGCCTTTTTTTACCAGTACGTTAGACCATAATAACAATATTCCCAGAGAGATCAACGCAATTAAGGTTGCTCCCGGGCTAATATAATTGACCGAATTTAATATTTCTGAAAAGGTATTTTGACCATCTACCTGAAGAAACGAAAAATCTCCTTCCGGATCCTTATCATAGCCAAAGAAATGAGGGATTTGTTTTAAAATAATGATAATCCCAATCCCGGTTAGCATTCCTTTAATTACCGAAGAGGGAAAATAATATCCGATGATCCCTGCTTTTAAAACTCCAAATAATATTTGAATAATGCCTCCAAGTACCACGGCCACCAGAAAATTCTGATAGCCTCCCAAAGTACCTATTGCCGTTAATACAATAGCGGCTAATCCGGCAGCCGGACCACTGACCCCAATTTGTGATCCACTCAAAGCACCTACCACAATACCTCCAATAATACCCGCAATTAATCCTGAAAATAAAGGGGCGCCACTGGCAAGGGCAATACCCAGACATAAAGGCAATGCGACAAAAAAGACCACAATACTTGCCGGAATATCACTTTTTAAGTGTTTAAACATTTTATTTAATTTTTAGTAAAAAATGATATTAAATATTAGCAAGATGTATCATTTCTTTGCAAGAAACTAAAAATAATAGTAATACTATCACGAATGCGTTAATGATTTGTAAAAATGTGAGGTTGTGCTGTGTTTCGTGTTTACATGTATTTTGATTTAACTATAAAAGACCTTAGAATTATACAAAGACTTTATCCTACAATATTTACAATTTTTCCGGGAACAATAATTACTTTTTTAGGGGCTCGACCGGAAAGTTGTTGTTGGGTTTTTTCATGTTGCATTACCGCTGCTTCTATTTGATCTTTGGTTAAATCCAGTGATAATTCCATCTCAAAACGTTTTTTACCGTTAAAGGAAACCGGATAGGTTTTAGTACTTTCCTGTACAAATTTTGCGTCATATATCGGAAACGGAGCGGTCGCAATGGATTGTTGATGTCCGAATTTACTCCATAATTCTTCACTAATATGCGGGGCATAGGGTGATAAAAGAATTAAAAGGGGTTCTAAAACAGATTTGGAATAACATTTAGCTGCCGTTAATTCGTTTACCGCAATCATAAAGGTACTTACGGAAGTATTGAAAGAGAAGTTCTCAATATCATCCTGTACTTTTTTAATGGTTTTATGTAATATTTTAGCCCCCTCTTTTTCCTCGGCAATTGTTGTATCTATGGTATAAAAGCTTCCTTTTTCACCGGAATGGTAGAGTTTCCATAGTTTTTTCAGGAAATTATGTACGCCCGTAATTCCGGCGGTATTCCAGGGTTTGGCTTGTTCTAGCGGTCCTAGAAACATTTCATATAAACGTAAGGTATCCGCACCGTATTGCTCGCAAATATCATCGGGGTTAACGACGTTATATTTGGATTTGGACATTTTTTCGACTTCGCGGGATACTATAAAATCCCCTCCCGGCCTCCCCGAAGGAGAGGAGTCTATTTCTTTATAGATCTCACCATTATCTAGAATAAATTCGGCATTTTTAAACTCTGGACGCCACAATCTAAAAGCCTCAATATCAAGTGCGTTTGTAGTTCCTTTTAATAAGGACGTATCAACATGAATCTTATAATACTTGAAAGAAGTTATCATGATTTTCCCCTTTAAGTTCATTTCTTTAACTTCCTTCGAAACTAAATTTTGAACTTTAGTAGTTAGTTTTTCACGAATATAATTATGTTGTATCTCTTCTTTATTTCGAGGTTTATTATAGTGTTTTCTGAAGATCTTCATTAAATCATAGGAGTAAAGCCTATTTTCTATGATGTTATATTTATTTCTTAAAGTTTCTAACTTTTTGTTGTCTTCAGTTGAAAGTTTTAATTCTGGATTGATAAAACCTCCAAAATTAACTCCTATTTGATGAATAAAAGCACTCTCCCCCAAAATCATCCCCTGATTAATCAACTTTTTAAAAGGTTCACGAACCGGAACGATTTCGCGATCGTATAAAAATTTAGTCCAAAACCGTGAGTATAATAAATGCCCGGTGGCATGTTCGCTTCCACCAATATATAAATCGACGTTTTGCCAATAATCCAAGGCTTCTTTGGATGCAATTTCGTTGACATTTTTTGGATCCATATATCTAAACAGGTACCAGGAGCTTCCTGCCCAACCTGGCATGGTGTTTAATTCTAAAGCCCCACCTTTTCTATCTGGAGAAGAGATATTTTCAAATTCTTTTTTACTTACTATTTTACCGGTTCCGTCTTTTTCTAACCAATACCATTCTTTTGCCCTGCCTAAAGGGGGTTCCCCGGTTTCGGTGGGGAGGTATTTTTCAATTTCCGGTAGTTTTATGGGTAAATGCTCTTTGGCAATCATTTGTGGCATTCCGTCTACATAATAAACCGGGAAAGGTTCGCCCCAATAGCGTTGTCGGCTAAAAACTGCATCCCGTAGTCGATAATTGATTTGGCGTTCGCCCTGTCCTAATACTTTTAAAGTTTCAATAGCCACCCGATTGGCTTCTTTATAATCAAGATCATCTAGGAAATCGGAGTTAGTGATGATGGTGTTTTGTTTATCGGTATAGGCTTCTTTGGAAATATCAACATCTTTAAAAATATTAAAGATAGGTGGCATCCCCGGTTGGTTTTTAAAATGATTGGCAAAGTCATAATCCCGTTGATCTCCGCAAGGTACCGCCATTACTGCCCCGGTTCCGTATCCTGCTAATACATAATCTCCAATCCAAATCGGAACGGGTTTTTTAGTAAAAGGATGCTCGGCATAAGCCCCGGTAAATACCCCACTGATTGTTTTTACATCTGCCATTCGTTCGCGTTCGCTACGTTTTGCTGTAGCTTCCACATAAGCTTCTACGGCTTCTTTTTGTTCAGGTGTAGTGATTTTAGCCACCAGTTCATGTTCCGGAGCCAAAGTCATAAACGTCACTCCAAAAATGGTATCCGGGCGGGTGGTGAAAACTTCTATCTCAAGTTTAGAGTGAGGAGTTAAGAGTTCAGAGTTACTTAACTCATCACTCATAACTCTGAACTTAACCAGCGCTCCCACAGACTTACCGATCCAGTTGGTTTGGGAATCTTTTAGGGGTTGTGGCCAGTCGATGGTTTGAAGGTCTTGTAACAGGCGTTCGGCATAGGCGGTAATGCGCATACTCCACTGGGTCATCTTTTTTCTTACCACCGGATAGCCCCCGCGTTCCGAAACTCCGTTGACAATTTCATCGTTGGCTAGTACGGTACCCAGTTGCGGACACCAGTTTACTTCAGTTTCGGCTAGATAGGTGAGCCTATATTTTAATAATAGTTGTTGTTGTTCTTTTTCGGTGTATTGATTCCATTCTTCGGCGGGGAATTTTGAAATATTTTCATCGCAAACCGCATTTACAGTGGTATTTCCTTCCTTTTTAAAAACGGTGATTAATTCGGCAATAGGCCGGGCTTTATCGGTTGTATTATCATACCAGGAATCGAAGAGTTGAATAAAGATCCATTGGGTCCATTTATAATACTCCGGATCACTGGTTTTTACCTCGCGACTCCAGTCAAATGAAAATCCGATTTTATCTAATTGTTCACGGTACCGGGCAATGTTTTCTCGAGTAGTTACGGCAGGATGTTGCCCGGTTTGGATAGCGTATTGCTCCGCCGGTAAACCGAAGGAATCGTAGCCTTGCGGGTGTAAGACATTAAACCCCTGGTGGCGTTTGTAACGAGCGTAGATATCACTGGCAATGTACCCTAAGGGATGCCCAACGTGCAATCCTGCCCCGGAAGGATACGGAAACATATCTAGTACGTAGAATTTTTCTTTTTCGCTTTGATTTTCAGCTTTAAAGATTTGGTGTTTTGCCCAGTATTTTTGCCATTTGGATTCTATCTCCCTAAAATCGTAACTCATGCCTGTCATTCCTGTTTTTTAAGAAGGCAAATGTACTAAAACTGAAAGGGATATTGAAGGTTTTGCGTTTGGTTTGTAAAGGTGGGTTTTGGTTATTCTTATGAGGGTTATATTTATATAATTCTGTTTTTAGGGTGGAGATTTGAGAGTCAGGAAACAGGATTGCTGCGCTTTTGGACTCAGGTGCGAGGAAACGGGATCGCTGACGCTTCTAGACTCAAGAAACAGGAGTCATGACTCGTTTTGAGCAAAGTTTTGAAAATTGAGACTATTAAAATTATACTAGACTTTTCTTGCTTTTTCTTCCATAGGTTTTAGGCAGTGGTAGATAAAATTATTGACCGGGGTTGCAATATGTAGACGTTCTCCTTCACGTACGATATACCCATTAAAATTATCTAATTCTGAAGGTTTGCCCTGCATTAAGTCCCGCTGGGTAGAAGCCGTGGCTCCTTCGGGTTGTTTACTGATAAAATTCATGGTAGTTGCAACTATATTTGAAGGTAAACCGATGTCTTTTGCCTGGCTAATTTCATAAATTTCTTCGGCGGTTTGTTTTAATAAGGTACGTAATTTTACGTTTTGATACATTTGCTGAATGGGCGTTCGGGTTAAGCCTCCTAGTCCGCTTACGGTGGCGATAAACATAAATTTAGTCCAGATATCCACCCAAATGTCTTTAGATAGTGTGCATTTAAATCCGCCACTGTTTAAAATAGTATGGATCGTTTTTGCTCTTTCTGAAATAAGCCCTCGTTCTATCTCTCCAAATATAAGTTCGGGAGTATGCCCAAAATGGTTCACCACCCCGGGTTGTTCCAGTTTACTGTACAATTTGCAAAGCCCGCCCATTATGTTCTGTTTGTCCAGGTGTTGTAATAGCTTGTCAACATTATCTGCCCCGTTTTGTAAGGGAATCACTACCGTATTGGGATGAATAACTGTTGCCAGTTCTTTTGCCACTTCGGCGACCTGCCAGGATTTAGTACAGATCAAGACGATATCCGGATGTTGTAAATCACTGATGTTTGGAAATACTTTAAAGTTTTTAGTTATATAAGTTTCTTCAGCAATACTCTTTACCTGTAACCCGTTTGTTTGTAAAACTTTACAACTTTCGCCCCTGGCGATAAAGGTAACTTTCTGACCGGAATGTGCCAGTTTTCCTCCAAAATAAGCGCCTACACCCCCGGCACCGATAACTGCTATGTGCATCTGATCTAAATTTCGGACAAAAATATGATAAGTTGGTAAAAGATTCAAGACCGCTAACGCTTCTAGAATCTAGAACCAAGACTTTATTGTATTTTTTTAAAATATATAAAATGAAAATATAAAGAACCTGTTATGTGTTGCGAAAAAAGCATTTACCAGTCTGCGGACTTGCAGGTCGCTAACGCTGCAAGAATCAAGAATCAGGACTTTATTGTGTTTTATAAAAGTATGTAAAATGAAAATATAAGATTCTTGTTTGTTTAAAAGTAAATAATTATTTACTTTTAATAATGTAGTTAGATTAATTTAGATGAAATGTTCCGAGCTCTATCGTATTTTGACGAAAGACGGTTGGTATGCTATATCTCAAAAAGATTCGCACGTTAAAATGAGGCATAAAACCAAAAATAATACCACTATATTTCCCATCATGGTAGTCAGGAAATGGGTAAGGGTTTAGAGAAGAAAATTTTAAAGGATGCCAGGATTAAAAAAATAAAATGATGTTAAAGAAAAAAACAATACTACTGACAGTAGAAAAAACAAATACAGGATTTTCTGCATTTTCAAAAGATTATCCGATTTTAACAACAGCTACATCCGTACCTGAGCTTATCAATAATGCTTATGAGGCTACCAATTTCTATTTTGAAGAAGAAAAAATAAATCCGGAATCAATCCAAATCAAGTTTGAAATTGATTTTGAACAATTTTTTAAATATTTTAAAGTAATTAATGCAAAGTTCTTAGCAGAAAAAATAGGTATGAATGCATCTTTGTTATCACAATATGTTCAGGGGCATAAAAAACCATCGGCAAAACAAACTGAAAAAATACTTAGTGGTATACATCAAATTGGCGAGGAACTCTCCGGAATAAACCTTTTACAAGTAGTATAGCATCCCTTAATTTTAAAAATGAAGTAAATAGTACGCTATCATTTTAAATGAAATGGAGTAAGTAATCCTAACTTTAGTACTTTTACGTTTCAAATTTGCTTTTATGAGTTCTTCTTTTGAGAAATATCAAAAAAGAAGATTAATTTCTTCTTATTTTTCGGTGGTTATTAGTATTTCCTTGGTACTTTTTTTATTAGGCCTCCTGGGTTTGTTGATTTTAAATACTAAAAAGGTGGCGGATCATTTTAAAGAAAAAATTCCGGTTTCTATTTATTTAAAGGATACGGCAAAGGAGGTTGAAATCAAACAGCTTGAAAAAAGCCTAGCACTGGCAGATTATACAAAATCCACCCAATTTATTTCTAAGGAAGAGGCTGCGGAATCGCTAAGTAAGGAAATCGGAGAGGATTATATGGATTTTTTAGGGTATAATCCGCTACAAAATGCGATTGATGTGTATTTAAAAGCGGATTTTGTAGATGAGGTTAAAATTGAAGAAATTGTAAGCTCTTTACAACAAAAGAATTTTGTAGATGAAGTTGATGTAAGTAAGCCACTTATTTCGCTATTAAATGATAACATTAAAAAGATCAGTTTTTGGGTCTTATTAATTAGCGGCATTTTTACGTTTATAGCCGTGCTTTTGATTAATAGTTCGATTCGGCTTTCTGTTTATTCTAAACGTTTTATTATTAAAACCATGCAAATGGTAGGGGCTACTAAATCTTTTATCCGGAAACCTTTTATCTGGAAATCTATCCGGTTAGGTATCGTAGGGGCTATTGTCGCCATCATTGGCGTAGGTGTGGTGCTTTTTTACCTGGATAAGACTTTTCCGGAATTGTCTTTATTAAAGGATATTCCTCTATTGGTAGGATTATTTTTAGGTGTTTTTGGGATGGGGGTGATTATTACCTGGATCAGCACCTTTTTTGCTACTCAGCGCTTTTTAAACCTCCGAACGGATGAATTGTACTATTAAAATTTAAATTATGCTTATCAATTGGAATCCTGATCCTGAAATTACCCGTTTATTTGGGATACTTCCTATACGCTATTACGGGTTGTTTTTTGTAACAGGCTTACTGTTAGGGGTACAGGTGGTCAAAAAAGTATATAAATCCGAAGGGGTTCCTGTGGCATATTTAGAAACCTTGGCGTCGTATTTGTTTCTAGGAACAATTATCGGGGCAAGGTTGGGACATTGTTTGTTTTATGATTTTGACTATTATGCTGATCATATTCTGGAAATGTTTATTCCTTTTCGAGAAGTGAAGGGTAGTTGGCAATTTACCGGCTTTACCGGATTGGCCAGTCACGGTGGAGCCATTGGCATTTTAGTTGCCATCACTATCTACTGTATAAAATATAAAATGCCGTTCTTAAAAATTATGGATTACTTGAGTATCGGGATTCCGGTAGGTTGTATTTTTATTCGTTTAGGTAATTTTATGAATTCTGAAATTTACGGGAAACCTACAAACGGGGATTATGGAGTGGTTTTTATGCGGGATGATTTGATCCCCAGACATCCAACACAATTGTACGAAGCTTTTTTATATTTGCTAGTTTTTATAACAGTATACTTTTATTACCAAAAGCTTCGCCCTAAATACGACGGCGTTCTTTTTGGGATCTTTTTAATTGGCATGTTTGTTTCCCGCTTTCTAGTTGAATTTTTTAAAGAAAACCAAGTTGCCTTTGAAGATAATATGACCTTAAATATGGGACAATGGTTAAGTATACCTTTTATCGTCATTGGCGTGTTCTTTTTATTTTATAATCAGGTGTTTGGGAAAAATACAGCTGAATTTACTTAAACATAGGTTAAACAATTATATCGATTATTTACAATTTTTCTAATCTCTAGGTGAATCTTTAGTATAAAGTAAAACCCAATTTTATAATAGCACATTCAGAAAATAGCTTAGATTTTTAAAAACAGATGAAATAAGATCCAAGATTTTATTTGTTTAAGATCTTAGATTTTGTTTTTTGTTAGTTTAATGGGAAAATAATATATTTTCGCTCTAGTTTATAATTGCTATTATTTGTATCTTTAATTTATGGATTTAGAAAAGATAAAAGTTGGGATAAGTAAGTTATCTGTTGAAGATCAGGCTTTATTGGCTGTAGAGTTAGAGAAGCTCATCACTAAGGAAAGCTCTTCAATTCAAGTGCAAGCATCTCGTCGTCATATTTTGGACAATAAACAAGGGTGTTGCCCTCATTGTAATCACCCAAAATATGTTCGTTTTGGTATAGATAGAGGAGCACAGCGCTACAAATGTAAGTCCTGTCGCAGGAGCTTTACAGAATATACAGGCACTTGGATGGCTGGTTTACATAAGAAAGATAAAGTAGATGCCTATTTAGCCTTAATGTTAGAAGAAAAGAGTTTGGATAAGATCAAGGAATCTTTGAAAATCAATAAAAAGACTGCATTTGATTGGCGTCATAAAATATTAGCTTCCTTAACGGATACAAATCGGGATGATTTTACTGGAATTACTGAAAGTGATGAAACCTTCTTTTTAAACTCGGAAAAAGGAAAAACTCCTGAAGGGCGTGAATCTAGGAAACGTGGTGGCACCTCTAGTAAAAGAGGTATTAACAAAGATCATGTAGCGGTCATTGTTACACAAGACAGGAGGTCAGGTTTGGATTTGACAGTTGCAACTATGGGGCGTATCAAGAAAAGTGATATACAAAAAGCTATCGGAGACCGAATTAACAAGAACCAGACGATTCTTTGTAGTGATGCCCATGTGAGTTATAAAGGCTTTGCTATAGACCAAAACATAGAACACTATCCATTAAAAGGGAGTATAAAACAACAGGTAAAAGATAAAATATACCATATACAACATGTTAATTCTACCCACAACAGAATAAAAAAATGGATTGATAATGCTTTTTGGGGTTTAGCCACTAAATACCTGCAACAGTACCTAAATTGGTTTAAACTCAAAGAGCAGCTCAAAAACAATAAGGATAAAGCGTTGCTATTTGTGCAATAAACCGTCTTAAATGTTAACGCTATAAAGAATTACAAAAATATTGAAGCACAATATCAAAAACTAATATCAACGCAATTATAAACTAGAGCATATATTTTTAATAGTAATAAAACGCACGTTCCCTATTACTGATTATTTTGTGTTTATCAGGCTGCTGCTAGTTGTGCGGTTCTCTGAATCCTCCTTCCTATTTCTTGGGCATTGGCAGTTTGTATGTAAGCTTCCCTCTAACCGAGTGGCTCTCTTTTTTGTAATTAGTGCTTTTAGTTTTTTTTCGTCTCTATAATTTTTAGGTAGTTTTCCTTTTCTTTTGAAGTCAGTTTTAATTTGATGCTTGGTTACAAAGTTTCTGTTTTTGTTGGTAGCATAGATAGCATTTGCTCCAATAATCCTGGTTTTTCTATGGGTCAGATTTTGTATTTTGTAGATAGTGGATTGTAATCGTGTGCCTTCATTAAAAGCATCAAAGCTGATATGCTCAATAAAATTAATCCCGTCAATTTGAAGTTTGTTTACTTTGGCTCCAAACTCTACCGGTTTTAGATATGTATATAAACTAACAACTTTTAAAACTTAAAATCCAATTTAAGCAGAAAGTATTGAGGCAAAATTTTATTTTCTGAAATTAACTGGTTTGTGTCTCCCACGTAGTACGTAGCAAAAGTATCCGTATTCCAAATATTTCGGGCTAGAAACTTAAGGGTAAGGGCATTTTTTTTAATAACGTATTTAGCGTCAAAGTCAGTAAAATAATATGTGTTATCTCGATTAGAATTTCCAAAAAAATAGCGTTCGTTTGATAGTTTAAAATGAAGTTTTTCACTGACTTCAAAATTCAAATCTAAAAATGACGTATTATTTATATTTGAAACATTTGAATTGACAGAAACTTCCGAAGTAATTGACTTACTACCAATATGAAAATTAAATACTCCATTATAAATTGACCGTATTTCTACTCCGTAATTAAAAGATCTACTCCTAATGTCTCTAAGTTCAGAATTATTTACAATATTTTGGAAATTTGTTTCAGAAATGCCTCCTTTGACCTTAAAATTAATCGATAGTTGTTCTACAAATTTATCTATACTTGTATTCCAGGTATATTGTTCTTTATCATCAAGAATAAAAGTCTCTGATAAACTATAATTGGGCACAATTTCGCTTCTGGAACTTTTATATTGATCGTTCTTTAAATAAAGAAATGTAGAATTGATAAGAAATTCATCACTCCAGTTACCATAAACATAATTTGCAAAGAAAAAAGAATTATTTAATTGTTCAAAATTACCAAGACCTCTGTTAAAATTTCTAAAATTAGTTAATATATATCCGCTTTGTACATCTGAAAAAGAAAAATTCTTTGTTTCATATTCATAAGCGAATGATAACTTATTTTTTTTATTAATAGAGTAATTGAGACCAATCCCAGGAACTACGTAAAATATAGATTCCGAATTATCAGAACTATTTTGATTTACGGTAACAAATAATTGATGTATTTGAAATGACGGTCGTATAACCACTTTTCCTATTTCCCAGCTATATTTTGATTTTAAATATAAATCACTAAAAAGATAATTAAGATTATTGGAAAATAAATTATCGTCCGGAAAACTGGTTTGATTATTATTTTTAAATGACAAAGAACTCTTAAGCTTTGAGTTTGTATTTTGATATCCCAATTTAATATCTAAATTATTCTTGTTGATTTTAGTAATATAATTTCCCTCTAATGCCAAATAATTAAACTTATAATCCACGTTTTGTAAAATAGATTCTATCTCTTCTTCTTC
The DNA here is from genome assembly GCF_026222555.1 of Aquimarina sp. ERC-38. Classification (NCBI taxonomy): domain Bacteria; kingdom Pseudomonadati; phylum Bacteroidota; class Flavobacteriia; order Flavobacteriales; family Flavobacteriaceae; genus Aquimarina; species Aquimarina sp. ERC-38. Next base: position 1,008,216 of record NZ_CP098511.1, read on the forward strand.
AGGAAACAAGTTTTCAAAAAGAAATTGATCAACTGAAAAATTTTGAGGCTTTTCATCGTAAGTATATCTTCCAGTTATCAATAGGGCACTTTTATCTTTTTGCCTTTTAGTATACGTGATTCTTTGATCAATGAATACGTTATCGGTGTCTAATTGTTTATTTATAGATTCATCATTGAAGGTTAAAGCCTCTCTACTATTTTGCTTACCAATGTTATATTTACTTACATATTCTATCCTACTATCATCATTAATAGAATAGATTCCATCTAATTTTCCAAATCCGGTGAATAGTTTTTTTCTTATTCTCCCTTCTTCGTTGTTAGTAAAACTATCTTCTCCAATTAAATACTGTATGGTGTTAGTATTAAAAAAACTGATTTCATCGGTATTGAAAAAAGCAATCCCTTTAATCTTTAATTTTTCTAATGGATTGTATACTGTATTTAAAGAAGCAAACTCAGAATTATTTAAATTGATACGCTCTTTTTTAAGATCAGGTTGCAAACCTTCAATATTTATAATATCTATGGCTCCAATATCGTCACCAACATATGTTATATCAGAAAAAACATTTGGATTAATAATTTTATAAATATCTCCAATTGCATCTATTCCAGTATTATTTACATTACTAAAAACATAAAATTTGGTGTCTTTATTAAACGAAATAAGATTAAGACGATTCTCATAAAAGTTATCGGTTCCATATCCAAGTGAAGCATTTCCGAATAGTGAGGTTTTTTGACCTTGTTTTAAGGTTAAATTGATAGCTACTTTATCACTATTTTCAATCCCTTTCAATAGTGGATTATCAGAAAATCGTTGGAGGATTTCAACTTTATCAATACTATTAGAATTTAAGTTCTTGGTTAATAAGCTATATCCTTTTTCAAATAAATCATCTCCTTCTATCATTACCTTTTCCACAGCTTTACCTTGCACTTTGATTTGTCCGTCATTATCTACCTCTACCCCAGGTAATTTTTTAAGGATATCTTCAGCAATTTCTTCACTGCCATCAGCAAAACGATTTGCTTTGAAAATTATAGTATCTTTTTTTACGGTGATAGCGGCATTAGCATTTATAATTACCTGATCCAGGGTAAAAGAATCATTTTTCAAAACTATATTTTTTTCAATTGGTTTATTATGATTCTCTAACTTCAAAGGGATAAAAACGTCAGCGTATGATAATCCACTTACTTTGATTACATAACTTCCTAACGAATCAATTTGCATCTTATAAAATCCATCTAAATTACTGTAAGTATATGTAACCGTTTTTGTAGTGTCAGCAGTAAAAAGGACTACATTGGCAAATGAAACCGATTGATTTATTGTGTCCTTTATACTTCCTTGAAGGAAAGTCTGTCCAAAACCTGAATTTGTAATTATTAGAACAAAAAGTAAAAAAATGTTTTTGTTCGATTTTGGTTTTATATAATTTGACCTTATCATAATCATGTTTACTGTATAAAGTCGAATTTTAGATAAATGTTTATCGACAATTACTTATCTAAGTAGTGTTCAATATTAAAAATGTAATTATAATTTATTGCTGAATAAAAGGGGTTTCCTATATAAAACAAAAACTTGGGGAACGAATATTAAAGATTGATGATTAATATTATATAGACCTAACAACAATAAGTAAACTATTTATTCGGAAAAAATTCTAAATGATTTACTTCTGTTTCATTAACTTCAACCGTTGCGCCTCTAGGTAGCTTACCCTTAATTGACTTAACAATTGAGTTTACCAGTTTACCTCTCTTTTCAACATAATTTTTAAGACTTATTGTTTTTCCAGAACGTGATAAATCCTGAATATTCTGACTATGTGGAATATTAATTGACTCAACTAAAAATTCAACCTCTCCTTTACTATCTCGTGCTTCTAGAATAACTCCTGGAAGCCCGTGGAGTTTCCAGGGACCAAAAGGAATTGGAATGCTAGTAGCGTACCAGGCGGTGTAGGAACGACCACGAAATTCACAAGTTGCTTTGGTACTCAATAAATCACCAATATACTTTTGCTGTTCATGTAATGTCCAATTAAGCTTGGGTTTTTTTTCTTTGATTATATACGTTTCCCCTTTTATCCACACAGTTCTCGTGAATAAAGAATCTTTCTCAAAATCAGTTTTATTAATAGTACCTATTGAGTCATTAATATTTACTTTAATACTTACATTTCCTAATTCACCGCTTTCTTCGGTATTTTTTTCGCTCATTTGATCATTCCAAAAGAAAATTGATTGTTTTTGATTAGAAAACAATGTTGATTTATAGTTTTTTGGGGTGCCATCAAGACTAATATTAAAATCATAGACAATTTTGCAATTAGTTTGGATTTCTTGCGAATATGCGTAATAACAAGAAATTAATACTATTACTGTGTTGATTAAATTTTTCATAATTGTTTAAGAAGAGCTTTAATAATTATTAAAGCTCTTCATTTTTTTGTTTAATTTATCGCGTCACTAAGAGATATCCTCGCCTGTCGTGTTAACTCCCTAATTGTTGAAGCAACGCTATCGCAAGGAATATCTTTTGCTGTTAAAGTAACGGAGGCACTCGTGGAAGACACACCTACACTTACTGTAACTGATACATCAACTGTACAAAAATCCTCTAACAAAAGTTGAATTTCTTCAAAGTTATTAAATTCATCTTTAGAAGAAATATCAAGATTAATAACTGTTGTTTCATTTTCGCAACTAGATGTTATAACAAAGTTTGTTCTGTGATTTGAGTCATTCTCAACTGCAAAAGTTGTTCCAGCAAAAGTTGTTCCAGCAAAAGTAAGAAATGCAATAAGTGTTAAAAATAATTTTTTCATTTTATTATAAATTTATTAATTTGTTTCCTACTCTATTAAAAAAGGCTTTTCGGATTCCGCCTGGTCATTGCGCAATGATGTTTTGTATTCATTTTATAAAAAGTTACTTAGACAATTCATACAGAAAATATTCATCTGTTCTATCATATCTTTGCAAAATTGTAATATGGAAAAAACATCTAAATAACATTTTAAGAAACCGTTCGTTTTTTGATTGAAGCAAAGATGTGGGGTATTTAATTATTGTACAACAGATCATTCCCTGTTTTTTAAAAATACCAACCTTATTTTTAAAAATAATGGAGATGTTTTATGTTATTACTAAGCTTTCAGTTTAATTATAGTAATTAGATATAATAACTTGAACACTAAAGATATCTCAACTGTTTACGTTTTAGAAAATTTTGATAATAGTGAATTAAAGATCTAGATTTTTGAACTAAAAACTCTTTTGATTTTATGGTTTAGCCAGGTATAGTATCTTTAAATAAACTTTAGCTATTTAATTTATAGTTTGCCTTATAATGATCTTTATTACTAGATTCGCTTTCCTCTATTTTGTATCTCACTGTTACCTCTATTCCCAAGACATTGAATCGAATCTTTTTGGCACTAAAAAAGATACACTACTAACAAAATCATATGACGAAATTTACAAACTTCATTATGATAACTATGAAATTGATAGTCTTTATAACTTTTATGCCAAAGCTTTCATAAGAAAAGCATATGAAGAAAAAGATACAGCCAGAATTACTATTGGCTATTATGTATTAACATACAAGAATTTAAATAGTAACCTTCAATTTAATGATAGCCTGATTAAGTACGCTAATATGTTAAAATCTTATCAATGGTCCTGGCAAGGTTACGACAATAAAGGAGTTATATATAATGATAAAAGAAACTTTCAATTAGCATTAATTAATCATGTTAAAGCTTATAATATAGCAAAGGAGTATGGACTTAAGGATTATCAAATCAGTTCTCTACTAAGTCTAGGTATTTTAAAAGAGCGAATCGGTAGGTATGAAGAATCTTTACAGAATTTTAAATTAAGTACAATATTTTTAAAAGAGAAAATAGAGAAAACTGATAGTATTGATGAAAGTCTACAACAGTCTTATCTCAATAATTTACATATCTTAAGCAATTCATATCGCTTAAATAAAAAGTTAGATTCTGCCAAAATTATAATTAATGAAGCGAAACAATATCAAAAATTTGAATGGGCTTTTAGAAGTCTGAATAAAATTAAATTAAATGAAGCAGAAATTGATTATGATTCGAGAAAATACAAGAATGCAATTAAAAACGGGACGTTTGCTATTTCTCATTTTATCGAAGATGAAGATGAGAAAAGCGTTGCTGCTTGCTATTATATAATAGGCATGTCACATTTTAAATTAGGCTACAAAGATATCGGTATAGATTATTTAATTAAAATGGATAGTATATACTCAAAATTAGGAAGCATATACCCCCCTGTTAGATCAGGTTATGAGAATTTAATTTCATATTTTAAAAAGAAAAAATATATAGAAAAACAATTATATTTTGTTAATCAACTATTACATTTTGACAGTATTGCACATGATAACTATACATTTATATATGAACACTTAGTAAATAATCTGGAAAAACCCGAACTATTAAAGCAAAAAGAAGAATTAACTAAGCAATTAAAAGGTAAAAATAAAAAAGTTCGATATTGGGTTTTTACAGCACTATTTGTAATTATAATATTGTTATTTGAAATTGTAAGAAGGAAGAAATTATTATTAAAAAAAGAAAAAGAAAAAGAATTACTAGAAATAAAATTTCAAAAAAGGTTTGATGATCTGGTAGGAAAAACCAAGAAATCTTATTCTTATAAATCCACTAATATAGAAGATGAAAATTATACTGATAATTTAGAAATTTCAAAACCAGTAGTATCTGATATTTTAAAGCAACTTAAGCGGTTTGAAGAAAATCAAGATTACATAAATTCTGAACTAACTGCTACCATATTAGCGAAACAATTTAACACTAATGCAAATTATTTAGGACGTATTGTAAAGTTTCACCATCATAAAAGTTTTAGACAATATGTAAATGATTTACGAATAGACTTTGCTTTAGATCAAATTCGTAATAATTTAAAATTTCGAAATTATTCTATATCTGCAATAGCTAAAGAAGTAGGTTTTAAAAATACTGATCCTTTTACCAAAGCTTTTAAAAATAAGGTAGGTATAAATCCTTCTGATTTTTTAAAAAAAATTTCGAAATAGAGCTTATCTTTTAGATTTTAACCCTTTTTTTTAAAAATAGGGTTATAAAGTCAATTTTTATAGTTGTTTATATCCTAATCTTGTTTTTCTTTGTTTGAGAAATTTAAATTATTTGAGTATGAAAACTTTAAAACAGTTAAAAAACCTTGAACTAACCAATCTACACTATATAGTAGGGGGTGATGGTGATGTTGGGCCTGGTGATAAAAAAGGCAAAGACAAGGATAAACCTAAACCTTCAAATCCCAAACCACCATCTACACCTACTCCAATAATATCTAGTGATTAAAAATAATATTATAAAATTGAGCGAGTATGTAATATACTTGCTCAAATTATCATATGAGAAAATTTAGTATACTTCTAATCTTGTTTTCCTTAGTTACACATGGTCAAACATTAAAGAATAAAGATCATTATCTTTCTAAACAACTAGTAAATGATATTAAGTTCAAAGAATGTATAATTTTCATTAAAGACTGTCTTGTTATTAAGGCAACCCCTAGTGTAGTCGCCGTACTTGATAGTGATATGGATATTAATCATAAAGGATTAAAACCTTTTATATGGAAAAATCCGCAAGAAGTCATTGATGGTATTGATAATGATCAAAATGGATATATTGATGATTTAAACGGATGGAATTTTATTGGGCAAAAATGCAATGGTGAAAGTTTAGTATTTACTTCTATGGAAGAAACTCGTATTCTTAGAAAATATAGTAAGAACTATGTTGATAGTCTTTTTTCAAATAATACAATTCCATATCAATATGAAGATGTTAAAAAATCATTTGAATCACTGTTTAACGCAGCAAAAGAGACTGTTGATATTTATGGAGAACAGGAAGGTAATTATACCTTAGTTATAGATACTTTAAAAATTCTAATGAATAAAGAAGATATAAATCGATTTGACCTCATTAATTATAAAACTAATAATGATACTATTCAAAATTACCTGAACTTTGCAAAACACTATTACGATACCGGATTTCCATATAAACAATTTATAAAAGAACTAAATTTCAATAAAAAAGTTTTACAATTTGCTTTAAATCTAAATTATGATAATAGGGATTTAATAGGTGATCAAGTCGCAAATATTAATGATAAAACATATGGAAGTCCTAAATTTAATTTGATAACTGATAAAATAAGCCACGGAACAGAAATTGCTGGGGTCATAGCGTCATTACTTACGAATGGTGATAGTTCTTTATTTTTATCAGAAAAACTACAAATTATGCCTATCATAATAACGGGTAATGGTGATCCTACTGATAAAGATATTGCACTCGCTATACGATATGCAGTAAATCAAGGTGTTAAAGTAATTAATCTAAGTCAAACCAAGACCTTCTCAATAACTGAGAATTTCATCGATAATGCACTTGCCTACGCAGAAAAAAAAGATGTTCTTATTGTTAAATCCGCCGGTAATGAATCTATAAACCTAGATAAAAAAATTAGATACCCCAATGATATTGATAATAATAATAAAGAACTTTACAATAACATGATTGTTGTAGGATCATCTACTAAAAATTTAGATAGCACGCTTTTAGATTCTAGTTCAAACTACGGGAAGGATTATGTTGATATTTTTGTTCCAACTGATGAAGTAAAAACTTTTTTGCCCAATGATAAACTTTCTATAGAGGACGGAGGAACATCATATGCTGCACCAATAATTGCTACTCTTGCTTTATTGATTCGATCATATTATCCTACACTTACCGCACCTGAGGTTAAAGAAATTATTATGAAATCTGGTACTCCGTATGATATAAATGTAGAAATTACTCGAGAAGATGGTTCTAAAGAAATGGTTCCCTTCTCATCCCTTTCAAAATCAGGAAAAATTGTCAACGCCTACAACGCCATTAAAATGGCGGAAAAAATTTCAAAAAGACAACTATCTAATAATTAATTTTATTTCTACCATTAAAAATTGGATAAAACGAAATTTTTTGGGAAGGCTGCAATGTCAGAAAACAGATTAAGGCTTTTAACAAATTTGAACTTAAAAATTGTAGGTGGTGAATCACCAATTAATGATGGAGAAAAATAGAAAAAAGGTGAAAAGGGATCAGGAGGAAGTAATTCTAAACCTCCGGCTTTACCAAATCCTATAATTAGTTCCGGTGAAAAATAGTTATAGGTTTACCTTGTATATTTTATAAATTCTAAAAACTGCTATTAAAGAAAAGTAATAGCAGTTTTCTCAAAAATTTAATCTTGATTTTACGTGTTTTATTAATAATCCTTCTGGTAAATACACTAGTTGCTAAAAAATCTAATGATTCCAATTTACTTAAAAATGAATGGTGGATGAGGACTTGGAATAAAGATAGTCTTCCAGGCATTAGTTTAAATGCAGCCTTTCATAATAATAATTTACCTAAACAGAATACCGATACTATTATAATAGCGGTATTGGATTCAGATTTTGACACAAAGCATAAAGATTTAAAAGAATATTTTTGGGTAAATCAAAATGAAATTTCAAATAATTCTTTGGATGATGACAGTAATGGATATGTAGATGATAAATATGGTTGGAATTTTTTAGGCATCAAAGGTCAAAAAAAAGCGCTAACCTTTACATTAATGGATGAAACACGAATACTATCGAAATATTCTGAAGAAGCTTTTGGTAATCTCAAGGAAGAGAAAGGTTTACCTTTCACTTTTGAAGAAGTCAAAAAATCATATGATTCCATTATTTCAGAAATAAAACAAGATATTGAATATAATAATCAAATTATTCAAGGGTATTCTAAAACCATAGAAATGTTGGAGCTTAAACCTAATGATTCGGTAATAGATTTTTCCACAATTAATTCTGATAATATAGAAAACGAATCTTTGCAGCAATGGGTTGAATATTTATCGTATTTATTTGATGAAAGTTACAATTATACTGATGTACTACATGATTTAAAAATCTCGGAAAAATGTTTAGAAATCTGTATGAATTTAAATTATGATAATCGTGAATTGGTAGGAGATAATTATACTAATTTTTTAAATATTAATTACGGTAATTCATATTTTAATCAGAACAGTAGATTTCTTGAGCATGGCACGGCAATATCTGGAGTTATATCTTCTATACTTCAATTTCAAAAAAATAATGGAAACACCTTAATAAAAATAATGCCTATAACTATAACAGGTATTGGTGATTTTACCGACAAAAATCTTTCTTTAGGAATAAGATATGCTGTTGATAATGGTGCTAAAATTATTAATATAAGTCAGGGTAAAAAATTTTCAATTCAAGAAGATTTTGTAGATGATGCTTTAAAGTATGCTGAAACACATGATGTTTTGATAGTCAATTCTGCAGGAAATGAAAATGAGAATGCGGACGATATCATAAAATATCCTAATGATGTAAATAATAAGGATAAAGAAATTGTAAATAATTTTATAGTTGTTGGTGGTAGTACTAAATCAATAAATAAAAATTTAAGAGAAGGAGATTCGAGAGTGTAAACTGTACTCTGTCTGATTAAAATTTTAGTTTAATTTTAATGAGATATTATGACAACACAAGAACAACAAGAATTAGAGAAGAAGGCACTAGAGCAATTTATGTCTGGTAAGAGTCTTTTTAGTAAAGATGGTGCTTTTGCACCAATGCTTAAAAGTTTTATTGAGAAGGCTTTAGCGTCTGAGATGGAAGGTCACCTGGACGATGTTGAACGTTCCAAAGGAAACAAACGTAATGGCAAGGGCAAGAAGACCATCAAGAGCGGTTTTGGGACTTTTGATATTGAAACCCCTCAAGATCGTCTCAGTAGCTTTGAACCAGAGCTGGTCAAAAAGCGGCAAAGTATCCTGGCAGACAACCTTTCAGATAAAATAATCGGTCTCTATGGCCTAGGGATGAGCTACCGTGATATCTCTTCACACATCAAAGAGATGTACGACACAGAGATCTCCCATACCGTGCTAAGCCAGATTACAGATAAGATCATTCCGGATGTAAAAGCATGGCAGAACCGTCCTCTAGAACCTTTATACTGCATCGTCTGGTTAGATGCTATGCACTACAAGGTTAAAGTAGAAGGGAAGATCGTTCACAAGGCACTTTACAACATCTTGGGAATTAACAAAGAGGGGCAAAAAGAAATACTAGGGATATACTTATCTGAGAGCGAAGGTGCTAACTTCTGGTTGCAGGTACTCACCGACCTTAACAATAGGGGGCTTGAAGATATTTTGATAGCCTGTACCGATAACCTAAAAGGATTTACTAATGCGATACTCGGTGTTTTCCCCAAAGCTGAGGTTCAACTTTGTATCGTTCACCAAATACGTAACTCCTTAAAGTATATAGCTTCAAAGGATCAAAAGGAATTTATGAGGGACCTTAAAAAAGTCTATCGGGCAACAAATAAACAAGTGGCAGAGGATGAACTGGAAAAGCTATCGGGCAAGTGGGAAGAAAAATATCCGGTAGTCATTCAAAGTTGGCAAAACAACTGGGAGCATCTATCACAGTACTTTAAGTATACAGCACCTATTAGAAAAATCATCTATACCACCAACGCTGTAGAGGGGTACCATCGCCAGGTACGCAAAGTAACCAAGACCAAGGGTGCCTTTACAAATGATATGGCACTGCTCAAGCTCGTTTACCTTGCTACGATGAACATCCAGAAAAAGTGGACAAGCCCTCTCCACAACTGGAGCTCTACCATACAGCAACTTTATATTATCTTTGAGGATAGGATAGACCTGGATATTGGTAAAAACCAATCAAAACGTGTCGCTGACGCTAGGTCGCATTCCAAAATCAGTCGAAAACAAGTTTCGACTAATTTTGAAATGGATAAGAAAAAATAACTCAGACAGAGTTTAATTTACACTACCGGAGATTTCAAATTACGGGAAAAAAAATGTTGATGTATTTGCTCCGGGACAGGCTATAAATACTTTAACTCCTAATAATAGTTCTAACTTATCAGACGGAACCTCTTTTGCAGCAGCGATAGTTACAGGAATATATGCATTGATCCGTTCTTATTACCCATCTTTGACAGCTCATGAAATTAAAAGAATTCTTATAGATTCCGGTACTTCTTACGATATTAAAGTAGAAATCACCCAAAAAGACGGATCAAAAAAACTAGTTCTTTTCTCTTCTCTTTCCAAATCAGGAAAAATCATTAATGCTTATAATGCATTATTAATGGCAGAACAGCTATCAAAAAGATAGTTTTAGAAAAAATATTATAACAAATAACAAAGCTTAGCGTAAAAATCCTTGAAAAACTCTTTGTTTTCACTATCTCCTTATTATTTATCACCTGTTCTTCAAACGATGACGAAGAAGATTGTATGAAAATCATAACGTTTCCCGGATATCAAGTAGGTGGTACCATTCAACCTGAACGAAAATTAGAAGTACCCTGCGATTTTGAAGAGCCGGAAGAAAATGATATTATTACCATCCCATCTCTCGAAAACTTTTCTTATAACGTAATTCAATTTGAGTTTACACAAGATACCGTTGCTAAAACCGATAGGTTACAATTTCAAATTGAATTAAATAATAATAATAATTTTAAAGCAATCGGTTTTCCTTACTTAACTCTCAGATATGACGATGGTATAGAAGTTTCTACTAGTTATGCAAATGATGCTATCAATGCTTGTTTAGAGATTGAAGCTAATGGGAGTTGTTTGCATACTTATGATAAAACCTTTAATGGTGGTTCAAGCCAAATAGTTTTAGACACTTTCCAACTTAAGAAAGTTGAATACTTATTGACAGAATAACCAGAAGAACTAATTCTGAGTCCATTTTAATACATTCATAGTTTACTTTGAGTTAGTAAAGATCTTGAATTTGTTTGTAGTTTGAAGGTATATAGTGATGGTTAGGCAGTGTTTCGTAAGGGAAAGAGTTAAAGATAAAGCACTGACCATTTATTTGTATTATTGTTTTTTGTGGTTTTAGCGAAACACTATTTTGAAAAGCTGCGTAGCAGCACAATCAAAATAGATAGTTGAGCTAATTCCGCCACCAAGGCGGGATCTCCTAAATTCTAACACAAAGTCTATTAAGTTCGATAAATCGGTTCATTTTTTAAGTTTATAATTTAACACTTAAATGAACTGATATGTTATTTGGATATGCACGTATAAGTACCGCGTCTTAGAAATTTGATTTACAAATCGATGCTTTGTTAAAAGCAGGAGTAAAAGAAAAGAATATTTATAAAGATGTTTCCTCTGGAGCAAAAGCAAATCGGAAAAAATTGGATTTGCAATTAAGTAAATTGCGTGAAGAGGATGTAGTCATTGTTTGGAAGATGAATCGAATCGCAAGAAGTGTAGGACATATGCTAAAACTCGTCGATGAATTTGAACAATTGGATGTAGGCTTTAGAAGTTTACAAGAACCTTTTACAGATACAACTTCCGCACACGGAAAATTTGTGTTGACCATTTTTAGTGCCGTTGCGGAAATGGAGCGTAATATAATCGTAGAACGAATATTAGCCAGACAGGAAAGTGCCAGGAAAAGAGGCGCTAAGATTGGTAGGAGAAAAGGTTTAAGTAAAATGGCTGAAGCAAAAGCAATCCTGGCAGAAAATTATTACCGGGATGAAAAAAACCAGCTCTCTATTACTGAAATAATGAAACTAGTCGATATTAATTCCAAAGCCACTTTATACAAATATTTAGCGCATTGTGGTCGTAGGAACTGTATGATTTGTAAAGCTACTTTTTGGGATAAGAATCAAGATGTAAATAATGCATATTGCAGAAAACACATAAAAAAACCGAGGGAAAAAGTGGTATCTTAATGTTATTTTGCTAAATTAGAAGCAGTAAAATTATGAACCACCCCATGTTTGAGGTTTACTTCAGGTGTAGGGTTATTTATTAAATCATGGGGTTAAAAATAAGTACAATAGCTGCTATACCTGAAAATGTAAATAGAGATTATTTATATATATTAGATTACTACAATTGGGATGAACCTATAGGGAATACTCTAAGAAACAGTTTTGATAAAATTGCAAAATTCGCTTCTGAAAATAATTCAATAGCGATCCAAGGTATTCCCGAAAGCCATTTTTATTCCGAACTTTGGTCTTGGGAATCAATTAATGGTATCGATCCAAAAGAATTATTACCTGCTTTGATGATCACTACGATACATCCAAAATATTTTTTAGAAAGAAATGATAAGGATGTAAAAAAAGAAAAAAATTCAGAGGACAAATTAGTTTTCATAAAGATCGCAAAAGTTTGTAAAACTCCTCGAGATGTTTTAAAACTTATTGAAAAGATTTTCAGTGATATTCAAAACCATAAAAAAATTTGTGATTTTCAAGTAAAAAGTGAACTGAGTGAAGGAATTGGAAAAATTCTAAATGATACTATAATCTTAGAACCCGACATAGCAGGAGTCGGAATAAATATTAATAATATCTGTAAATTTTTGTCAAAAAAGCAACTCAAAAAAATTAAAAAATCTATATAAGCGATAAATTAAAGTAATATGAGTGATCATAATAATGAAGAAACAACTAATAGAATAGAACTATTTGAGAATGAGGTAAGCGGGCTTAAGAAAGAGATTCAAAAACTTAGAATTTTCATTGATTAGGTAACAAACTAGAAGAGTTCAATTATATAAATTGATTTATACCATTCATAAACCGAATTAATGAATATAAAGGACTATTTAAAAAGACTAAATAATAATTCGCAAGAAATTTTTAATAAATCAATTCATGACACGGAAAACTTAGGAAGAGCACATCACTATTCTTCGTTTATTGGTGAATTTTCGAATTATGTTTTTGATAAGAATGAAGAAAGAATGATTCTTACAGTGGCAATCCAACTTGAATCGGCTAGTTTCAATTTAATTTATGGAATGTACCGAGAAGCATTTTCTTCATTAAGACTGGCTTTTGAACTTGGGCTTGGAGCTATTCATTTTTCTATACATAAATTGGAGCAAAATGAGTGGATGAAAGGTGAAAATGATATTAAATGGTCTAAATTGATAGATAATGAAAATGGAGTTTTATCAAAACGCTTCTGTAATGCTTTTTTTCCGGAAGCATCAGAGTATATCGAGGACTACAATGATAAATCTAGAAATGCTTATAGAAGAATGTCAGAATTTGTGCACGGAAATTATGAAACTTGGAGTAAAAGTGGCCTTAAATTGAAATTTGATCCACAGCTTAAGAAAGACTATTTTGAACTCAATAGTGATATTTCTAAAATATTAATATTTATGCTTTGTTGTCGATATTTAAAATCACTAACTCAAGAAAATAAAGAATCTATATCTGAATTTCTTCTAGAAGAATTGAGACATATATCTCCTGTAAGAGAATATTTGGGGGGTGCAAAAGAACTATAATATGACAGAATTTAAACTTAGAACTGAAAGCATCAAAGATGACGACATAACATTGCTTGCTGTAAAAAATAAGAATGATAAAAAAATAATTAAATCTTTACTTTCATCAGAACCATGCTTGTTAGAAGGTTCTAGGGGTACTGGAAAATCTTTTCTTATGAAGATTGCACAAATAAAATTGGAAAAGAAAGAATTAGCTTTATCTATATTTATATCATTCAACATAAGCTCTTTAATAAATACCAGAGATAATTTACAATTTTATCATTGGATGTTGGCAAAAACGCTTAGAGCATTAATGAATAAATTAAGAAAAAAAGGATTATCCATTTCAAATTATTCAAAAACTTTATTAAGTAATGATTCATCAGAAAATGACAAAACTATTGAGAAAAATTTGAAAGAGATTGTAAGACTTTTTGAAAATTCATACAGTCAGCAATGCACAAATGTTAATGTGGAAAAACTTCCTGACATAGAAGACGTTAAGGAGGCAATTCAAGAAATCTGTACTAAAAACAACCTAGATAGAATTTATTTTTTCTTTGATGAGGCTGCTCACGTTTTCAGACCAGAACAACAAAGACAATTTTTTAATCTATTTAAAGATTTGAGATCTCCATATATTACTTGTAATGCTGCAATATATCCTGGGGTTACACATTTCGGAGATTCTTTTGAACCAATTCATGATTGTATATATGAAGTGCTTGAAAGAAATATAGCAGACAGTGACTATTTAGAATATTTTAAAAAATTGGTATCGAAACAAGCTGACACAGGTTTGACAAAAGCATTAAACACTCAAGTTGAACTATTTAATACTCTTGCGCTATCATCTGGAGGTAACCCCAGAATTTTATTGAAGACTATTCAAGAAATGCAAAAGTTTAATACGAATGAAGCCAATAGAATTATTAAGGATTTTTACCGAGTTAAAATTTGGTCGGAACATACTGAATTGGGAGAGAAATATAAGGGTCATCAATCCTTGATTGACTGGGGTAGAGATTTTCTCGAAAAAACTGTTATACCAGCTATTTTAAAAAATGAAAAATCTAGTATCTATTTTTGGATCAGTAAAAATGTCCCCGAGACAGTTAAGGAATCTCTTAGACTATTGACTTATACAGGAATTATAAGAAAGCTTGATATAGGTATTCGTTCACATGGAGAATTAGGTAATAGATACGAGGTAAAATATGGATGTATAATAGCTTTAAAGCCCAATCCTCATTCTTATTCAAAAGAATTATTTGAGATTCGAGATATTAGACGTTTCAATGAATTTAGCAGTAATAAAAAGGAGTATGAAAAAATTGAAAATCTTTCTGCATCTATTCTTGAAGATGAGCAGTATATAGAGTCCCTTGAAAGTATGCTTAATAAATCTATTGATGTTTTGTCTCTAACAAAATGGCAAAAGGAAAGATTGAAACATTCAGGATTTCAAACCATTAAAGATTTATATGGCTTAAAAGAAAAAGTACTAATTGAGAAGATATATAATGTGGGACCCGTAAGGGCAAGAATTATGATGAATGCGGCCAATTCTGAGTTGTTAGAGTATATTTCAGGGTAACTTTGAGGACATTTATAATTTGATTTTAATCCGAAGGTCATTAATTATAAGAATTAAAACAATGAACAATATTAAATTATACATAATAATTATAATTGGGATAACATCATCAACTACTTACAGTCAGGTCCTAAACGAAAAATTTGAGAATTATTCATCTCGGAGTGATTTAGAAAATAATTGGACAATAGAAGGAGATTATTTTCTTGAAAAGAATTTTCGTGAATCTAAAGAGTTAAGATTCAAAAATTCATTTAGCCTAATTCACAATACTCCTAAAAAAGGAATTGGTAAAATTGAATTAAAATCTTTAATCACAGGATTAAATGATTGGGAGGTGATTGTTTACTTAGAAAAGAATTCTGTATTTAATGATTGGAAAGAAGTAAATAGAACTAATGTCAATAAATTATTAGATAACTACTCTACTACAACTTTAGATTTTAATAAAATAGAAAACTTATTCTTAAAGCTAGAATTTATTTCTACTGGAGAAGCCTCTCCAATTGCAATAGAAAGTATAATATTCAATAAAATATCAAATGAGGCAAAACAAAAGATAAATTATGAGAAACAACTAAAAGAAGCTCAAGTTGTTCGAGAGGATGAGATAAAAAAATTTATAAATAACAAGTCTTTTAATGATGCTAATGAGTTAATTAGAACTTATAAAGAGGATTATAAAAAGCGAGTTAAAGCCCTAACTATGCTTTCAAGAAAAAGTGTCGCCATCAAATTAATTTCTGGTACAGCATCTACATTAGGGAACTACAATCAATTATCTAATCCTCTTAATTACAATAGATTTAAAGAATTCAAGACTCAACTATTCAAAAATCTAGAATCAATTGACACTCTATATTTTAATGATGAGATTGAAGGTAGAATAAATAATTTTTATAATCAGTTGAAAACTCCAATAGAGATAGTAAAAGGTATTGGAGATATATTCACTGGTGGAGCTGTAAGCAAGTTAGTGAATGGATTTAAAGGGTTAATAACAAAGGGGTTTAGCACTGAGAGATTAATTACTCTGGGAGTGAAGAAGAGTAAGCTACGTAAAAAACGAAAAGAAGGCATTCTACTTTACACTAAATCGAATAAATTTTTTAAGGAAATTGAATCTCAAAATCACAATACCCTTGCTTTAAATCTTAATATTCTTTCCATCTATGATAAAACTGACGACTTTAATCACAGGGTTAATAATAAACTCAAAGAATACCTTGCATTTGAAAATATATTAATTGATAACTTTCATCTCCAAGAGATAGTAAAGAATGAATCTCATCAACAATTTAATAGTGAAATTGATTCATCATTTGTAAGCTTATTAGGTGATAAATCCACATTTAGTGTAAGTCAAATTACAAATCACATAAAAAAATTAGATGTCTTTTTCTCAGATACAGAAGACTTAATTAAAGAGTATGAAAGAATTTCCAATTCTTTCAGTAGTTATTATACTGATTTTAAGACTCAATTGGAAAAGGGTTGTCCATTTTCGGGATTAGATGAAACAGATCAAAAATATTGGAATGATAATATATCTGAATTGATTAAAACAACGAATGAATTGCAACAAGGTTTTATTGACAATTATGTTAATATCAAGTTCATCAAGGAATAAAACTCTTTTACATAGATGCTAAAAATTATAGCTGCTCTTTAAGACAGCAATGCTTTTTAGCTGAACCGTTAGCAAGAGTTCAATAAAACGATAATAAAATGGCAGGAAAATATGATGCATATTTAGTGTGTAAAAATGGACACGGAATAAATAGTTCCTATTTCACGAGTCCAGAATTTAATCAAGCCTTTTGTACAATTTGTGGAGCAAAAACCAAAAAAGACTGTCCAAATTGTGGAAAAGATATTGAAGGAAAAATACACTATGAAAATATAGTTGACCTTTCTAGTGGAATTGTATCCGTCCCAGAAATATGTAAACATTGTGGAAAAGACTTTCCTTGGAAATCAAAAATAGAAAAAATAGCGAAAAATATTACTAAAATTGATAGAGACAACCTATTACTTTTAGAAACAATTTTTGATAAATTCCATTTGGTAGTAAAACAAATTCGTCAAAGATATGATGACAGAGAAACACTTGATGTTAGAGATGAATATGACACTCAAGACTTATTACATTCACTTCTGAGAATTTATTTTGAAGATATCAGAACTGAAGAATGGAATCCAAGCTATGCAGGTTCGTCAACAAGGTCTGACTTCCTTCTAAAAAAAGAAAGTATAGTAATTGAAGTTAAAAAAACAAGACCTAATTTAAAAGCAAAACAAATTGGGGAACAATTAATAATAGATATTGCTAAATACAAAACACATCCGAATTGTAAAACCTTATACTGCTTTGTTTATGACCCTGATGGGTATATAAATAATCCAAAAGGAATTGAAAATGATCTAAATAATGACACGTTAAATATGAAGGTAAAAGTAAAAATCGTTCCAAAAGGACATTAAATAACTGCTACTGAAATTGGCTACTATAAGGAATATCTCGTTCTAGTCTACTTCTAATATCTATGAACGTTTTCGGTTAGTTTTGTACTTGCAAAGTAAACAATAAAAACATGTAGCTATTCATAACCGATACCGATAAAAGTTCAATAAAATGATGGATAAAATAAGTTCAATTTATAATTCTTCAATTCAATCCATTGAAAATTCAAGTAATGGAGTGGTAAATGGTGTTTTAAGTGGTTTTGACAAATTAGATCAGATAACCAATGGATTTCAAAATTCAGAACTTATTGTTATAGGCGGCAGACCTTCAATGGGTAAAACATCATTAGCTGTTTCATTAGCTATAAAAATAGGAGCTAACAGTAAGGATACACTTGGAATTTTTTCTTTACAAATGCCGGTTTATCAGTTTGTATCTAGAATGATTTCTCAAGAAACAGGTTTCAGTGCTTTAAAATTGAAAAAAGGTGAATTAGAGAAGCATGAATGGGAAATATTACATACTCGCACTAAAAATATTAAGGAAGCGCCTATTTATCTACAACACTCGCACTGTATGAATATTAACGAAATTATAATGACTTGTAATGAGTTAGTAGAAAAAAAGCAAGTGAAATGCATTTTAATAGACAAATTGCAACTAATTGAGCCGTTACCTTCAGATTATAAATTTAATAATAGAGAGCAAGAAATAAATAAGGTAGTAATTAAATTAAAGCAAACAGCATTGAAATTAAATATCCCGATCATATTATTTTCTGATTTAAATAGATCAGTAGAGGGACGTGGTGGTTCCAAAAGACCTCTATTATCAGATCTCAGAGATTCAGGTCAAATTGAAAATGAAGCAGATATTGTAGCTTTTATATATAGACCTGAGCAGTATAGAATAGCAGAATGGGATGATGATGAATCTAGTTCAACATCTGGTGAAGCAGAATTATGTATAAAAAAACACAATGTTGGTGAATTCCATAATATAAAATTATCGTTTAATTCAATGACAGGGAAATTTGATAGTCTTAGTAAAAAGATATCTTCTAAATTTGATAATATGAGCGATGATCCTTTTTCCGATATAGGAACTAAACAAGAATTTGTATTTGGTAGTAGCTTTCATAATCTTGAAAACGATGACATACCTTTTTGATTTAATAAAAGAAATAATTCACTAAGACGATTAAAATCCAGTTCAATATAATTTTCATTCGTTTCAAAATCTAAAAAAAACCGATACGTTACTGTATCGGTTTATAAATTATGTCACCATCCAATGTGCATGACTAGCATTAAAAATTTCTAATGCTAAAAATTTCCATACATCTTTCTAGCTTGTAATATACTTTTACGGTGGTATTTAAAGTTCCTTCCGATGCGAGTATATTTAATAATATGAGCATCCCGTAGTTGTTGCATTTTTGTTCGACTTGTAAAGCCTAACAATTGTTTTGCTTCTTGGGTGCCAATCCATTCGGCTTCGTTCTTATTGGTATTGCCTAATTTTTCTTCGGCATAATCCAGTACTTCATCAATTAACTGGAAAAGAGCTTCGGTTTCTATTGTAATTGTACTCATGCTTTTATTGTTTTTGTAGTAGCATACCTGTTAGAGTTTTGATTGAGAAAATCTAAAATGCTATTTTTTGAGTACTGATAGGTTTTACCGATTTTAGTAAATTGAATAGCATCGACATCCCGTAGCTGCTGCATTTTAACCCGGCTTTTAACTCCTAATAATTTTTTGGCTTCATTGGTGTCAATCCAATCAGATGCACCTTCACTTTCGGTTACTTTAAATTGCTCATAAATCTTATGAGTCAATTCATCAATTAATTTGTAGAACGTAGCTTTTTCAAAAACAATTACTTCCATAATAATACATTTTAATGCTTATAGAAACAAAGAAACTAAATGCTCTCATACTTAAAACCTAAATATGCAGGTAGGTGTTTCTATCTGCAAATCTTTGCAGTAAGATCTAGGTAGTTGCTAGCAAAAAGGTATATAAGCCATTTTTAATTTTAACAAATTAAAATATTCAAGCCTAAGATCAATTAAACTACAGTAAGTTCCGGAAAAATAATATGACTTAAGACAAATACTAAAAATTCAGAACATCATTTAAAGCTTTATCCGTTAGGGTATGGTCAAAATTACTTTGATATCTTACGGTAGTAGCTATATCAGAATGACGATATAATTTTTGCAACATTTGTACGGGTATTTTAGAACCTGAAATATTACCAAAACTATGACGTGCGATATGGAAGGTAAGTTTTTTCTCAATTTTAGCTAGCTTTGCAATCTTTTTAAGGTTTTTATTAACGTATGTATTGTGATTATGTAAAGCCCTATGAATAGCTTCGTCGTTATCAAAATCACATTTTCTTAAAAATGGAAAAATTAAACCCTTATTATCTTCTTTGTATAGCTCATATTTTTCTAGAATAGCAATCACCTTGATAGGAAGTTCTAATGAATCTAATTTTTGATTTTTACGCATGGCATAATATAACCTTCCATCTCGTATCGCATCCCATCGCATAGTCAATACATCGCTAAAGCGAATTCCCGCCAAATAAAATGAAAATAAAAAAGCATTACGGGTATGATTTAAAGAAGAATCTTCTGGTAGTTCTAATTCTTCCAGGTCTTTTATTTCTTCTATGTTTAGACCTATTTTTTCAGCGTTAGGCGTTTTTAAGGTAAACTTACCCCTGCCAAATGGATAGTGCTTCTGTTCTACTTCATTTAATCGTATGGCTTTATTATACATTACGCGTATAAAGGAAAACATATTGTAGAGAGAATCCTGACCCAAGTTTTTTGCAACCAGATAAATTTCCAATTTCTTTAGAAGGGCTAGCGTAATTTGTTCAAAATATAAATCCTCATTTTTATTGAATTTTTTAAAGGAATTAAAGCTTCTAACATAATTACGATAGCTGGCATATTTTTTAAGTTGCTTTAACTCTTTTAAATGGGTTTCAGTTAATTCATAAAAGGTTTGCTGACCTACCCTATCCAGTTTAATCTTTCGGATGATCTGTTTTATATCAATATGCTCATTTTTTCTCCTACTTTCTAAGATCAAATTTTCGGCTAATGCTAGCTTATTAATAATTAAATTATTGATACTTTGATTTTGCGGATGCGAATTTTTTACCCTCAAAGTTTTAAAATTCCAATCTTTTTCTTTAATATAGGCGAGAAATATATACTTAGGTTTTCGATCATAAGTAATACGAAGTACAATAGGAAAAGTATCATCAGCTTTCTTCTTACTTTTATAAAGTAGTATTTTCGTCGTAATCATTATATATAGCTATACCAATTCTCTCCACAAATATAATACAAAAAGGTTAAACATAGGTTAAACAAATACGTGTACAAAACGATTGTAAATGAATTTTAATGAACTTTTACATAACATAAATCATTTAAAAACAATACTATACGTAATTTAGTGTATTTACAAGTTCGATTATGGGACAATGGTTAAGTATCCCTTTTATCCTAGTAGGCGTGTTCTTTTTGTTTTATAATCAGGTATTTAGGAAACGTGATGTTCAGGCGGTTTAAATAGAGGTTAATTTTTTATTATAATTCATAAAATTGGAAGGTTAGATGTATAATTCTAAAGACGAAAAAATACAAATCGTTAAATAATACAATCTGAAGTAAAATAGAGGTCATAATACGCATATCTAAATCCTCAAGCTACAATCAAACCCAAAAATTAAAAATAAAGATGACTACTAAGATAACACTCTTATGAAAAACTATATCCTAAGTGCTCTAAGCATTTTTATCTTTTCGTTGGGTTTTGCCCAACAAACTAAGGTGATCACTCAATCTGTAAAAATTTATGATTATACAGAACAAAATTTTATTGAAAAACAATTAAGAAATTGGCAACATAAGGATATTGTTTTAGATACCATTCCCGGTACCAGTATAGACAGACTATACCGGGAATTTGATTTAAACCTAAAAGATTCGATCATTGTAGCTATTATTGATAGTGGTATCGATATAGAACATGAAGATTTAAAAGGGCAGTTTTGGGTCAATACAAAAGAAATTGCTGGTAACGGTATTGATGATGATCAAAACGGATATATTGATGATATACACGGATGGAATTTTCTAGGTACTAAAAACGGACAGCAAACACTTTATGCGAGGAAAGAATTAGTCAGGATACTAAAAAACAAAAGGTATTTTAAAAATAAAGAGAAATTCCTAGCTAAAGCTGATACTACCTCAGTAGAAATGGCTCAAAATTATGAAAAACAAGTAAAAACCCTAAAGGAAGACTGGGACTATGTCACTGACATTGAAAACGACTATAAAAAAATTAGAAAAGATTTAAAATCGTACTTCCCCAACCAAAGATATAACATGGAAGCTTTAAAAGATATTGACACCATAAAGCATCCTGAATTATCTTATTCGGTTAGAAAACTGGATTATTACCTTACTTATGATGCGACCCTTGAATGGATGTCTGATTATAAAGAATACCTTCAGGTCATAGAAGATTACAAACTCAATCCTAAATTTCAAGACAGAAAAGATATTGGCGATGATATTTCGGACATAAATGATAGAAACTATGGTAACCCAATCATAACCCCTAAAAATCGTAAAGAATTACATGGTACTGCGGTTGCTAGTTTAATTGCCGCCCGTAGGAATAATGACATCGGAATGAACGGTGTTTTAAATAACGTCAAATTAATGGTTTTAAGAGCCGTTCCTTCTGGAGATGAATATGATAAGGACATAGCGCTAGCCATTAGATATGCAGTTGATAACGGAGCAAGAATAATCAATATGAGTTTTGGGAAAAGCTACTCCTCTTATCCTCAAATGTTAAAAGAAGCAATTACGTATGCTTCTACAAAAGATGTGCTATTAGTACATGCGGCAGGAAATGATAGTAATAATGTAGACACTATTACTTTCTATCCTCTAGATTATTCAAATGAAGGTCGAAACTCTAAAAAGAATGAGTTTGTCGATAATTTCGTAAATGTAGGTGCGATTCATTATAAATTAAACGAAAAATTATCCGCTTATTTTTCAAATTATGGTAAAGGAGATGTAGATATTTTTGCACCCGGACATTTTTTAAATTTAGCATTACCTGATAACGCTTATTCTACGGATAGTGGCACTTCATTTGCAGCACCTGTTGTCGCTGGTATCGCAGCGATCCTTCGCAGTCAATATCCTGCATTGTCCGCTGCCCAGACAAAACAAATTTTACTTTCATCAGGTATCACTTATGATCTACTAGTAAGACCTCCGGGGGGTGAACAAGAAGAAAGAGTCCCATTTTCTTCTTTATCCAAATCAGGTAATGTTGTAAATGCTTATAACGCATTTGTGATGGCAAAGGAAATGTTGAAAGAGTAATGACGAGACAATCTTAAAATTACCTTTAAAATGTTATAACATAGTACTAACTTTATGTAATAAACATAAAGCTTAATGGAAACTAAAATAGGAAAAATAGGAAATTCTTATGGTATTATTTTACCTGCTCATATGCGAAAAATAGCAGAAATTAATGAAAAGGTACACGTTCATACGGATGGTAGAAAAATTGTGATTACTGCTCCTTTAAACAGCACTATTAAAAAATGGCCAACTAGAGTAAATGTTACTATAAAAAATAAGTCCGGTCAGGTAGCTTTAGATCAAATACGTTGCATTGATAAAAGAAGAATTAAAGACTATTTGGAAACTTTTACATCCAAAGAAGTCAAAGAAGTAAATAATACTCTTCTTGAAATCTTTAAATAATAAAAACAAATAATAGCTCCCTGCCACATACCTAAACCAATCAAGTTTATAGATATACCTGCTAGAGTTAATAATTTTTAAGATATTTGCAAACTAGTGTGTCCAATAGAAAGAATTGAGCTATGAAAAAACAATCAAAACCCGTTCAAACCAAACCCGAATTTATTTTTGGAAAAAAGAACTATGTAGTGATGGGGATAGGTCTTGCGGTAATTGCTTTTGGTTTTATTTTAATGGCCGGGGGCGGTAGTGACGATCCTAATGTGTTTAATCCGGCAATCTACAATTTTAGAAGAATTCGATTGGCACCTACCATTGTTTTAATTGGCTTTGGAATTGAAGTATATGCCATTCTACTAAATCCGGATAAAAAGAAGTAAGTTTACTTTCTAAATTTTTCTTCCTTATAAAATTTCTCTAGGAAATCATAACAAACCAATTCGTAAAATCGCTGTTTGGAACGAAAGGCCCGGTTTACTAACATGTGTATATAACTGGAAATTAGGGAATTTTTTAAAACTTCTTCAGGATGGTTTTTTAAATTTTCTTCAATTTGATAAACTATCGGCTTCATTTCTTTAATGTATTCAGCATTTATAGTACAAAGTAGCTCTTCTTCCACTGAAGTAGCTTTGTCATGGAGAATAGCTTTACATTTTGTTTTTAATTTTCGGTATTTAGTATCTAATTGTTTGGTTAACCTTTTATCAGCCTGAAATTCTTTTTTATAACCCGCTACATTTTGAGTACAAAGTTTTAATTTCTTATCCGGAGAATAGGTAAAAAGATTAAGTAAACTATTGATTAACTTAATTACCAGAAAAAAATAATCTTCTTCATTATTAATTTCGCGAATTGCCTTTAATATTACTTCGCTTTCTTTATAAAAAAGCAACTCAGATGCTTCGATATTAAATTTTGAGTAGCGTTCTAACTCTCGTTGATAGGTATCTATTTGGATTTTATGTACTATCTCATGTTCTACATAAGATAGTATCAGCGACTGTACAGTCGTCATTACTTTTTCTAAAAAATTATTGTTCGTTAAACGAAATCGAACGCGAATATGCGTATCCGGGTCAGCGTACCGGATAAAAAACCAGCGATCGATCCAATCTTGTGCCAAAGCTTGATCACTAATAACCGAAACCATTTCATTTAAAATCATATCAGATGACCTCGCACCGCAATAGATTTTATAATAAAGCCATGAATCCCCAGGAATAAAAGTTCGTTGTATTTCGTTTGTCATTACTATTTAATTGTTACTGGTATGATCCATATTTTTATAAAGCGAAATAATAATCTGATTGGTAAAAGGTTTTTTCTCTTTATTTTGCACCACACAATGTTCCGGAAGGGACAGAAATTCTTCAAAATAACAAGTATTCCTGTTTTTAACAGTATCCCAAAGCATATGTAAACAAGTCGAATTATCCGAATCTATTAACAACGTATTATCTCCATCTACCAGCGAGAAATATTGAGGAATTTGCCATTGCTTTTTCCATTCAGTAAAAGCCTGCTGATCTTCGTTTATTTTAGTAAAATTTGGTTTTATATCCTTCACTCGAAATTTCCATTGTGCTTTCGAAATAATAAAGTCACGGTAACAAACACGTGGGAGAAACGTATTTTCTTCTAAAAATGACCCCCAATTAAAACCTACCGAAGAACGTTTGTTTTGATTTTGCAAGTCACAAACAAACTGATAAATGGGCAATGCATTGTAGCTGTAATTATGGGCGTTACTTAACCTGGGTTTTACCTCTTTGTTTAATTTTTTGGAACGTAATACAATACGATTGTTCTTTACAGAAATTAGCAGATCCTCGACAAGTATCTGTTGATCCACGGGTAAACTAGACTTCGCGAGATAAGGGATTTCATAATCTCGGTTTACTTCCCTTTTTAAAATATTCCCGGTTCGGGATTGCGGTAAATGGATAATTTCGGCTAGAATACATTCTTTATCATTATTTTCTTCGATACTTACAATCTTATTTACTTGTTCCCTAATTTCAGGATGACCGGTAGTAAACCTTCCCAATAAATTTGCAGCCGAACTCCCCCCGATCGAAGATAAAAACATACGTTCTTCCCCGTTAATCTTTAACAAAGTACCCATGGCAGACATGGTGTCCGGCAGATCATCATAATGCTCAGGAAAAGAAGCAATATCTTCAGCTAAAATTTCGATCTGATAGGTATTTTTACTTTCTTTTAGTTTTTTCTCAAGAATTTCCTGGAAAGTACTTTTTGTATAGCTTTTTTGTTCTGAATAACGTATGGGAATGTTAAGATCATCTAAAAAAGGGGTAGTATCTGAAGCTTCCTGGTTTTGTAAATAACCAATACCTACCTCCGTATCTAAAGCAGTAGTCAATGGAACTTCCCGCGTTTCGTATCGCTTCACAAACGCATTTCTAAAAATATCCAGATTGGTTTCTCTAGGTGCCGGGGTAATTTTACTAAAAAAGGCTAGTAATTTGGCGGTTTTATACCCCCATTTTTTAGCTATTGACTTTTTAGTTACTACTGGATAAAGGTCGGTTTGCAGTTTATATTTATGATCCGTTTTTATTTGTAGGGTATCAATGAGATTGAGTAAATCCGAATAAATCGCTACTGAATTACTTACAACATGATCGATTTTAGAAAGTTCCTGGATAAATCTGCTTAATGTTTTCGTTATCAAATTAGCAGGGACAATATCTTGAAGTATATTCTTTACACCAGTTAATAAATCCGAACCCGTTAAAGCAGGCTCCAATTCGCTAACTAAAATCTGATTACTAATTAACTGATCTATAAATTCTGTGGCTACTTCTTCTGAAATATCAGGATCTTTACATAATAGTTTAACTAGAGTTTGTAAACTTGTTCCTTTTTTAGCAACATCTAAAATCTTGGATACATATTCTGAGTCATAAATAGCTTCAATAGCATGTTCTCGATCCGCCTTCTCATTATAAGAGTATTCTACGTAGCGATATTGGGAACCAATCCGGTATAAACTGGAGTTTGGGAACCATTGTAACCGTTTTTTAATAGCTACGTCTTCCGCTAATTTTTGCGATAAGCTGACCAAAAGGTTCATGTCCAGACGGGTTTGCCGCCGATATTCCTTACTAAAACCCAACTCCATTTGGGTACTTTTATCAAAAGAAATCATACTACATCCCGCAAAAAGCCCGAAGGGAGTACAACGTGAAGTACTCCGGGTGATATATTTTAAAATGGCATAGCGCAATTTATCTGATTCCTTTTTAGAAAAGGTAGTAGTAGCATCGTTCCATCTTTTCCATTGTTCATACAAGGCAGGAGAAGCAATAAACAGTGCCTCTTTAAAAATGGTATTATTCCAAAATTCAGCAAGAAAATCTCTGTTGACACCTTCATTTTCAAAAAACTCTATATAAAGGCTAATCGGAAAAACTGGAGTACGTAGACAAGCCTTTTCTAAAAAAAGGTAGGGGTTTTCAGGTTTCAAAAAGTTACGGTTTGCGTAGTTAAGTTGCAAATATAAAGGATTCTATAGAATTCTAGCGTACGTATATGCATCAGATACGTGGTTATACTTGTAAAAAGCCATTTTCAGAATTAGTATCTTTAACCCATAATTTATGTTTTATGCATATACCGCCGGGTAAAAAAATATATTTTGCCTCTGATCAACACTTGGGTGCACCTACTAAAGAAGAAAGCAGGATTCGGGAACGTCACTTTATCAATTGGCTGGATCAAATAAAAGCAGATACTGCGGTACTTTTTCTATTGGGTGATCTTTTTGACTTTTGGTTTGAATACCAAACCGTAGTCCCTAAAGGATTTACCCGGACTTTAGGAAAATTAGCAGAATTTACAGATCAGGGGATCCCGGTACATTATTTTGTAGGAAATCACGATTTATGGATGAGTGGCTACTTTGAAGAAGAATTAGGAATTCCTGTTTATCACCAACCTAAAGAATTTACTTTTAACGGCACTACTTTTTTTATAGGTCATGGAGATGGTCTTGGACCTGGTGATAAAGGTTATAAACGAATGAAAAAGGTGTTTACCAATCCGATAGCCAAATGGTTTTTCGGATGGTTGCATCCCGATCTGGGGGTAAAACTGGCTCAATATTTATCGGTAAAAAATAAGCTTATTTCCGGAGATGAAGACATTACATTCTTAGGGGAAGATAACGAGTGGTTGGTACAATACTGCAAGAAAAAACTACAACAGAAAAAAAGGGATCACTTTATTTTTGGTCATCGGCATCTACCGCTACAGATACCACTTGGGCAAAACGCTGTATATACTAATTTAGGTGACTGGATTATACATTATACGTATGCAAGTTTTGATGGTCAAACTTTACAATTAGAGAAGTATCATACACAAGCCTAGCTTAATCTGTTAGAATAATATAAATGACGAGTTGATTGTAGTTATAATAAACTCGTGGGCATTACAAAATCCTATTTTTATACTCGTATAAAATAAAAAACCACCCTTTCAGGTGGTTTTTGTGGAGCATATCGGAGTCGAACCGATGACCTCTACGCTGCCAGCGTAGCGCTCTAGCCAGCTGAGCTAATGCCCCCAGGGATAAAGCTTTTTTAATTTCCGGTCAAAAATACAAGAATATTATTAACAACTGCTAAATTCTTTACAAAATCTATCTGTTCCTTTAGCATTTTTTATAGCTAAATGAATATTGAATGGCATAGAAGATTTATAAAGAAAAAAATTGAAGATCAAGGCAAAAAACGCAGGCATAGTCATAGCTAAGGCGAGGCTTTTTAACGCAGAGATTCAGGTTTTTTCTATGAAAAATCCTATTATTTGATGTTGATTTAGCTATATCTTTGAGCCATGATTAGAAAAGCAATCGAATCTGATATTGATATGATCCACCGATTAACGCAATCTTGTGCGAAAGCAATGATTGCAAAGGGTATTTATCAGTGGAACGAGCATTACCCTACCCGATCCCGATTTGAAAAAGATATAGCTTTAGGAGAACTGTACCTTCTGGAAGAAAACCATATGATTAAAGGAATTATCGTCATTACTCCCACCATGGATGAGGAGTATATTCCCATACAGTGGTTGACTTCTTCGGATGAAAATATATATATTCATCGATTGGCAGTACACCCCGAGTATTGGCATAACGGATACGCCCGAAAACTCATGGACTTTGCCGAAACCTACGCTCAGGAACAAAACTATCCATCTGTCCGCTTAGATACCTTTAGTAAAAACAAGCGAAACCATACATTTTATGAAAATCGCGGGTATCAACGATTAGGAAATATTTTTTTTCCAAAACAAAGTGAATTTCCATTTTACTGCTACGAACTGGTATTTTGAAAACGAATATTTCTTTTAAACAGATCAACAAACTGGCCGTTCCTGCCATTATCGCCGGGATCGCTGAACCTTTGCTTTCCATAACAGATACGGCAATTGTGGGTAATATAAAAGAATTCGGAACAGAATCCCTGGCAGCTGTAGGTATCGTAGGTTCTTTTTTATCCGCACTTATTTGGATTTTGGGTCAGACCCGAAGCGCTATTTCAACCATTATATCTCAATACCTGGGTGCTGATAAAATAGAAGAAGTAAGGACCTTGCCAGCGCAAGCCATATTTTTAAACCTGGTATTAAGTGTCTTTTTGCTTGGCACCACCTTGTCTTTTGCTGAAACCATTTTTACCCTATATAACGCTTCTGATAAAATATTGGAGTTCTGTAAACTGTATTACGGCATTCGGGTATGGGGGTTTCCATTGACCTTATTCACATTTGCCGTTTTTGGAATTTTTAGGGGTTTACAAAATACGTTTTGGCCTATGGTCGTAGCAATTTTTGGGGCTTTACTTAATATTGTTTTGGATATTTTATTAGTGTACGGAGTTGAAGACTTTATTTCTCCTATGGGTATTGCCGGTGCCGCCTGGGCCAGTCTTTTATCACAACTGCTGATGGCAATCATCGCCGGAGTACTTCTGGTGGTAAAAACCTCGATTTCCTTACGATTGACCCTTCCTTTTCATAAAGAACTACGCACGTTGATCTTTATGAGTCTAAACCTCTTTTTACGTTCTATTGCCCTCAATATCGCATTATACCTTGCTACTGCGTATGCTACGGATTACGGGCCTGAATATATCGCCGCCTATACGATTGCCATGAACATCTGGTTGTTTGCTGCTTTTTTTATCGATGGGTACGGAGCCGCAGGAAATATTATGGGCGGACGGTTATACGGTGCAAAAAAGTATCAAGAACTCTGGGAACTTAGCAAAAAAGTTTCGTTATATAGTATTTTGGTGAGTTTAGGATTAGCCCTGATCGGTTTCATTTTTTATTATTCCACAGGTACGTTGTTTACCCAGGAGGAAGAGGTATTGCACCAATTTTATGCTGTCTTTTTTATCGTCCTTTTGGCACAACCCATTAACGGCTTTGCTTTTGTATTTGATGGGATCTTTAAAGGTTTGGGGTTTATGAAATATTTACGAAATGTCTTAATGGGAGCTACTTTTTTAGGATTTATCCCTACCTTATTGATCTGTGACTATTTTGGGTTAAAATTATACGGAATCTGGATTGCCTTTGTCGTTTGGGCTATCTTTAGAGGAGTTGCTTTAACCATTAAGTTCAGAAGAACTTTTTTACCTTTACTCCCTACTGAATCCTAAACTCATGACAATACAAAGAACTAACGGAAGTTTATACACACATATTGAAAACCGAATTGCAACTATAGAGTTTGGACATCCGGCCAGTAATGCTTTACCTGGCGAACTCCTAAATAGAATGGCAGATACTTTCCGTGAATTGTCTAGAAATGATCAGGTGCGTGTTATTATCCTCAAATCCGAAGGGGAACGTGCTTTCTGTGCCGGAGCATCTTTTGACGAACTTATGAGCATAAGTAACCAAGAAGAAGGAACCCTGTTTTTTTCAGGTTTTGCAAAGGTTATTAATGCAATGCGAACTTGTACAAAACCCATTAT
Organism: Aquimarina sp. ERC-38; assembly: GCF_026222555.1. Classification (NCBI taxonomy): domain Bacteria; kingdom Pseudomonadati; phylum Bacteroidota; class Flavobacteriia; order Flavobacteriales; family Flavobacteriaceae; genus Aquimarina; species Aquimarina sp. ERC-38. The sequence goes on from NZ_CP098511.1 coordinate 1,038,647, forward strand.
CGGAAGAATCCAGGGAAAAACTGTGGGTGGTGGCGTTGGATTAGCTGCTGCCTGCGATTATTGTCTGGCTACAGAAGCTGCTGCTATTAAACTAAGTGAATTAACTATTGGCATTGGACCCTTTGTTATTGAACCTGCCGTTTCCCGAAAAATCGGATTAGCCGCTTTTGAAGCCTTATCTTGGAAAGCCACAGATTGGCAAAACGCCTATTGGGCCAAAGAAAAAGGATTGTACGCTCAGGTTTTTGAAAAAATTTCAGAAGTAGATAAAGAAGTTCAATTTTTAGCGGAAAAAATTGCAAGCTACCACTCAAATGCTGTCAAAGCATTAAAGAAAATTACCTGGCAAGGTACGGATCATTGGGATACCCTTTTACAAGAACGGGCAAAAATCTCCGGAGCCTTAGTGCTTTCTGAGTTTACAAAAGAAAAGTTGAAATCTTTTAAAAAGTAAATAACCGTAAGAAACTGCGTACTAATTTCGTTATTTTAAATAAAAAATATGGACATATTAAATTTTTTAGGAGGAAACGGTCTTTTCTTAATTTTAGGAATCGTATTGGTTGTTATTTATTTTATTAATAAAAGAAAACGACGCTAATCTTCGTTACTTTTGTTAAAAGTTAAGTCATACGATGAGTAAGATTAGGATTACCAAGCAGTTTTCATTTGAAACCGGACATGCCCTTTATGGATATGATGGTAAATGTAAAAATGTACATGGACATAGTTATAAACTAGCCGTTACAGTAATTGGAACGCCTATTACCGACACTAATCATGTTAAACTAGGAATGGTTATTGACTTCGGGGATTTAAAAAAAATCGTAAAAGAAGAAATCGAAAGCGTATTTGACCATGCTACCGTATTTAATAAAAATACCCCTCATGTGGAGTTGGCTAAAGAACTTGCAGATAGAGGACATAACGTAATTCTGGTTGATTACCAGCCAACCAGCGAAAATATGGTCATTGATTTTGCGAATAAAATAAAAGCACGCCTTCCTAAGAATATAACGTTATTTTCTCTAAAGTTACAGGAAACTGAAACCTCTTTTGCAGAATGGTTTGCCAGTGATAATTTGTAATCTTGGTCAAAAGATATGTATTACTGGAAATTAAAGATTTATTGGAGATAAACATAAAACAAAAGCAGTGTTGAATTTGGAATAGTAGCGACAGGACATGACTGAAGCTAATCTTACCTTCTTGCTTCATACAGTAAGATTCTAAAGAATAATTAAAAAAGTGATATTTTTGAAACATGAGGATTGATGATCAAAATATACGTCTGATAAAAAACCTTTGTAAAAACTACAAAGTAAAAACACTCTCGCTTTTTGGTTCTGCTACAAGAGAAGATTTTAACAATGAATCAGATATAGATTTTATCGTAGATTTTAATGAAAATGACCCATTTAAATATGCCGACTTATATTTTGACCTAAAGGATCAACTTGAAGATTTACTCAAACGAAAGATTGATTTAATAGAAATCAGAGCAATACAAAATAAGTTCTTTAAAAAAGAACTTGAAGAAACTAAGATCTTGCTATATGGACAATAAGATCCATACCTGGCTTGAAGATATTGACAGGTGTATCAACGAGATTTTCGATTTTCTACCGGAAGAATGCAATTTTTTAGTTTACAAAGATGATTTAAAAACGAAAAAAGCGGTTGAAAGAAATCTTGAAATAATTGGCGAGGCAATTAACAGAATTTCAAAATATAAATATTGCAATATACAAATTGGTAATGCCGAAAAGATAATTGGAACCAGAAATAGAATAGCTCATGAGTACGATGCAATTTCTGATGAAATTATTTGGACGATTATAATTAGAGAGCTTCCAAAGTTACAACAGGAGATAGTCCTACTAAGGAAAAAATACTAGTTACAGCACAATTTAAAGAATTTTTGTTCAAAAATAGATCTCAGCAGGCGCAATTAATACTAACACGACTACCTACTTTACATTAACCTGTGACTCGCCTTTAGGAAAGGTTTTTCTGGGTCAAGAAGCGGGAGCTACTATTCAGTTTAGAAATCAACGGATTAAGATTACGAATGTTTATTAATTTCACATTGTATATAAACGGTTTTCTTGCAATTACTTTAGTATAAAAAGATGGTTTTAAATACTTTTGCATTCCATAAGCAAACTCACTATGTTAAAATTTATAATTCCATTTTCATCTGTATTTCTATGGGTAAGTTGTAAAACTACCGCTCCGAAGGTAGAACCTAGAAGAGATCAGATTACTTACGAACAATTTACTGCTGATCAACAATTTTACAGAACTAAGGATGGAGTTATTAAATATATTGATAAAGGAGAAGGACCGGTTGTAGTTTTATTGCATGGCGTACCTACTTCCGGTTGGCTATTCAGAAAAATGATGTATCCGTTAATTGCCGGGGGAAACCGGGTTATCATTCCGGATATGTTAGGTTTTGGTAATAGCGACTCCCCGGAAGGTTATGAAATATACGACGAAGTACATCATGCCAAACGCTTAATAGCACTAATGGAACATCTGGAAATTGATAGTTGGAACCAGGTAGTACATGGTACGGGAGGTTTGTGGACCTGTGAACTTTTAAAACAAGCTCCGGAAAAAATTGATAAATTGGTGTTATTGAATTCTGTGATATATGATAAGGGATATTATCCTTTTTTATGTTACAAACCCGGAAGTACGGCTAGATCTAAAATGTGGGCTTTAAGTAATGGTATACAAACCAATGCATTCTTAAAAAAGTTATTTGATAGAGGCTTGCAGGTTAATAATCTTAATGAAACGGATTTAAAGGGGTATGCTCAACCTTTGTTAAAAAGAAAAACAAGGGCTATGTACTATTACTATACAAAAACCTGTAGTAATCTACCTGATTATACAGAAACGCTTACTTCCTTAAATATTCCTACCATCGCAATTTGGGGAACCCATGATATTGTGACCCAGTGGTCGCCACAACAATTTTCAATCATGGATGCTTTCAACTTAAACAAATCAGATGTATTCTTGATAGATGAAAGACATTTTATACCAGAAACAAAACCCCGGGAAATTACCTATAAAATTTTAAACTTCTTATAGTTTTAGTTAGTATGAATATTCCTAAGAAGTTGTGAAATGGTTACTTTATCAACAGTATGAACCAGTAAATCATCAATGTCTTTCAACTCGTTTTTACTGACTGCCAAATCAATTTTAGAAGATGGGGTCTTAAGTAGATAAGATTTACAATTATCGTTACCACATTCACTACATGTTGAAGACAACAAAGACTGTTGGCATTGAGATGAAAATAAAAACAATTCAGAAGTATTTAGTAAAAAACCTACGTCTTTAAAAATCACCTGAATTTTACTTTTGTTTGTACAAGCCTTCCAATAAAAAGCCATTCCAATATTATTTTTATAAATAAGATCAATTTCTTCCATTTGAAAAGTATTTGTTCAAATATACATTTTATTTAGATTTAGTCTAAATAAATGAATTATAAAATTGACTTAATATCTTTTACTTTTAGTTGAAGGGTAATCTCATCGTTCCATTCATTTTCATCAATGGTATAAGCAATAGAACATGAACATTGATTTTCTATAAAATCGCATTTCGACCCTAAATTAAACCCGATTGCATTAAAACGACTATTTCTTTTTACAAATGTTGCTTTTAAATGTTTTGAATCAGATCCCACACATTTACCATATCCGGTATCTTTAACACCCTCCGTCATAAAAACCGGCATCATATTACCGGGGCCAAATGGTGCAAATTGCTTTAGAATACGGTGTAGTTTAGGCGTGATTTCAGAAAATTCTAATGTATTATCAATGATAATTTCAGGTTCTTTTAGGTTAGTAGATAACGTATTTAAAACTACTTCTTCAAATTTATTTTTAAAATCTTGATATTGGTGTTCATATAGAGTTAATCCCGCGGCATATTTATGTCCTCCGAATTGTTCCAAATGATCTGCACATTGTTGTAAAGCTTTGTAGACATCAAAACCTTTAACTGACCGTACTGAAGCTGCTAGTTTATCTCCGCTTTTAGTAAAAACAACCGTAGGTCGATAGTAGGTTTCTGTTAATCGGGAAGCTACAATACCAATAACCCCCTTATGCCATGCTTTGTGATACACTACGGTGGATGCATTTGCTTCTTCATTATTTTCTATAATTTGGGTCAAAGCCTCTACAGTCGTGTGCTGATCCGTAACACGCCGGTCACTATTAAAATGTTCGATTTCTTGTGCATACTGCCTTGCAGTTTCCGGATGTTCTTCTTTTAAAAGCATGACTGCATGCTGACCGTGTTTCATACGTCCGGCAGCATTAATTCGTGGGGCAATGATAAAAACCACATCAGTAATAGTGAGTTCTTCTTTCTTTACCGAACTTAAAAGTGCTTTAAAGCCTATTCTGGGTTTTGTATTTAGTAACCTTAATCCATGATAGGTCAAAATCCTATTTTCACCGGTCATAGGTACAATATCCGCAGCAATAGCAGTTGCAACCAAATCCAGGTAAGGAATCAAATTTGAAAAAGGTTCTTGTAAATAAAAGGTGATGGCCTGAATCAGCTTAAAACCTACTCCGCAACCACATAATTCTTTATAGGGGTACGGACAATCTTCTCTTTTAGGATCTAACACAGCAATAGCATCAGGAATTTTAGCGCCGGGACGATGATGGTCACAAATAATAAAGTCAATGTCTTTTTCTTTTGCGTAAATTACTTTGTCAATAGCTTTAATCCCGCAGTCTAAAGTAATAATTAGGCTTATATCATTATCCGAAGCATAATCGATCCCCTGATAAGAAACTCCGTAACCTTCCTGATACCGGTCTGGTATATAGGTGGTAATTAAAGAAGATTTGGTTTCTAAAAATGAAGACAGCAGGGCTACTGAGGTAGTTCCATCTACATCATAATCACCGTATACTAATATTCTTTCTTTATTTTGCAAAGCTTCCACGATACGATCTACTGCTTTTTGCATATCCTTCATTAAAAAAGGATCGTGCAGATCTTTTAAGTCCGGACGAAAAAAGGCTTTAGCTTCTTCAAAAGTTTTGATGTCACGTTGCACTAATAAACGGCTGATCTGATCCGGAACTCCCAGGGCTTTAGAAAGATGTTGTACCTCATTAAGATTGGGTTGTGGTTTTATAGTCCACCTCATAGAACAGGATAAAATATTAGTATGATTGCGATACAAAATTACCGTTTTTCTTAGAATTTAAGGTATTATTAACTTTTATTAGAAGTTAATTAGTACTGGTAAAGATTCAAGACCCACCTGCGGACGGGCAGGTCATTATCACTTTAAGAATCAGGAGTCAAGACTGGTTATTATAATATTGAAAATCAAGTTATTATTTTTTCTATTTCGTTCGAATTGACGGAAAAAATTAATTTTTCTGAATACTTTACAAATAAAAAGAGTGTCGACAAATTTCCGTAAATAGAGATTTTTATAATTTTTCAATTTCTAAAATTGCTTGATTTTATTAAGTTTTTGTTTCTGAAAAAATCAAGTTATCAGCAAAACCGGAAATTTGTCGTACACTCAATAAAAACTATTTTACAAAATTAGGAATATTCAGGTAACTAAGCTTAAAGTTGCATGATCATCTTTAAATCTAAGAAGCTTATAACTAAACAATGAATTATTTTGTACTTTCATAGCAAATTTTAGAACTCATTTTATGCCTTTAGTAGCTCCTTTATCCCCTGAACATAGCCCCGAAACTAAAAAATTAGCCGAATTCTTTAACGAGACGCTAGGTTTTTGCCCGAATTCTATATTGACAATGCAATATCGACCTGCAATATCTAAAGCTTTTATTAATTTAAACATGGCGGTAATGGCTAATGAAGGGCGGGTAACTTCAGCGTTAAAAAGAATGATTGCCTGGGTGAGTAGTAATGCCACGGGTTGCCGGTATTGCCAGGCTCATGCGATCCGGGCAGCAGAACGTTACGGGGCAGAACAGGAGCAATTGGATAATATCTGGGAATACAAAACACATCCTGCTTTTAGTGATGCGGAACGAGCTGCACTGGACTTTTCGCTAGCGGCTAGCCAGGTACCTAATGCCGTTGATGCGCAAATTAAAGAAGAGCTTTATAAATACTGGGATGAAGGCGAAATCGTGGAAATGCTAGGTGTCATTTCCCTCTTTGGATACCTAAACCGATGGAATGATTCTATGGGAACTACCTTGGAAAAAGATGCTATAGCAAGTGGGAATCAATATTTAGGGAAACACGGTTTTGAAGTAGGGAAGCATGTATGATATGAAGTAAAAGAGTTTAGATCGCTATTGCTTTTATAATCAAGAACCAGGACTTTTATTAAAACTTATTAGTGTCCGGTAAAGATTCAAGACCCGCCTGCGGACGGGCAGGTCGCTATCGCTTCTAGAAACAAGAATCAAGACTAATCATTATAGTATTGAAAATAAATATTTACGTTAAAGAGCAAATTACTTTTAAAAAGTAAAAAAGCAACCTCCAAACAGTTCAAAGTTTGGAATTACCTTATTTTACTATGCCTTCTAAACTTTTATTTATTTTAACCAGATACTGATGATTAAAATTAAAAAACTTCTAACTTAAACCTTTAGAATTTCTTTCACTAAAACCCTTAACTCCGGAAGTACTTCTTGTTCAAACCAGGGGTTTTTTGCCCGCCAGATTCGGTTACGAGGAGAAGGATGTGGTAAAGGAAAATAGTCCGGTAGATACTCTTTAAAATTTTTGACCGTTTCGGTAAGTGTTCGTTTTGCTTTTTTTCCTAAATAATATTTTTGTGAATATTGTCCAATCAAAAACCTAATTTTTAAATGATTAAGCTCAGAAAAAACGGATGAATGCCATAAAGGGGCGCATTCCGGTCGGGGAGGTAAATCGCCACTTTTTCCTTTTCCCGGATAGCAAAACCCAATAGGTATAATCCCAAAATTGTCAGGATTATAAAAAACATCTTCGGTAACCTGTAACCAGCGTTTTAATTCACGACCTCCCGGATCATCCCAGGGAATTCCTGATTTATGAGCAATGCTTCCTGGAGCTTGACTTACTAAGGCGATTTTAGTACTCTTTGATGCAGAAATAATAGGATTAGGACCCAGCGGCAGATGCTCGGAACATAGGGTACAGGATCTTATTTCAGATAATAGTTTTTGAATATTCGGTAAATTTAAAATTCAGTTTTAGCAGACTTCAACAGTGACTTTCAAGCACCTGTATGAACTATTCATTGCAAAGTAAATCTTATTTATATACCATGTGCTTCTAATAAAAATAAATTAGTGCTGTTTTTTAAGTCTTTGGTCAAATTGTAAAGCTTGCGTTTCTAAAATTTTAATATTGCCACTTTCACTATGATTTGGGTTGATAAGATAATTATATTCTGAAGGTACAATACAACTGGGTACTTTTAATACTGCTGCTTTTTTGTATAAAATAAAATCATCTCCAATAAACTTTGTACCCAGTCCGGGGGGTTTGGCATCCCAGTTTTCAGGCAAATCTTCCAATTTGATTTCTGCGATGCTTACCGTATCCGGGATTTCAATAGTAAGGTAGTTTCGATCTGAAGGTAAATCTTCACTGGTATCTAAGTGCATTGTAACTTCTAAAAGTGAAAGCGCCCGAGACTCCGAAGTGTAAACCATAAAAGTGTTTTTACTATTCCATCGAAATCCACCGGAAGAAGCTGCCCCTATACCTGTTAATGCTGTTTCTAAATATTTGGTTCTTTCAATTCGATAGACCAGCATATTAAGCAAAATTGCCGTATTCCAGACGATCTAGACTGTTTTTAACCTGTTGAATACCTAGTAACGAGTCAAAAAGCGAATCCGGAGAAACACCTCCTAACGAAATATTAGGTTTTTGTAACCACCTTTGAAATTTTTCAATTTCATTATTAAAAACGATACATCCGTAATCAAATAATTCAGTTAAGGTTAGTATGAATTCACTGTCCTTTTTACTCAATATACTTTTAGCCTTTTTCTTTTTATTATAAGTGGTCTGGACAATTTGCAATGCATTCAAATAGTGTTTTACCGGGATATTAGAACGTTTGCTTAGGGCTTCAATAGCTCCGTAGGGTAATCCTTTTCTGATAATTTGAATTTTATCTTCATACCCTGACCAACTGAAATTCTTATTGTCAATAGTTAAATAAAAAAGTGACTTTTTTTTATCTCTTGAATTCCTATCAGCTCTTTTTAAGCTATTTTGTATATCTAACTTTTCCATAGATCGCAACTAGCATTTATACTATAAATATACAATATATTTACTGTTTTAATTGTTTCAATTAGGAAGTTTTATTAACTTTTCTATTTCAAGATTTGACTTTTCATTAGATAAGAAGATATAAAAAATTCTTATTTCACTTCTTCCCTGCAACCACAAGTACAATTTCGCCTTTTGGTGCTTTTTCTTTAAAATGAGCTATCATTTCTTCTAAAGTACCCCGAATAGTTTCTTCGTAAATTTTACTAATTTCACGCGAAACTGAGGTTTGCCGATCTTTTCCTAAAAATTCTGATAGATGGGTTAGGGTTTTAAGTAATTTATGCGGGGATTCATAAAAGATTATCGTTCTTGTTTCTTCACTCAACATCTGTAACCGGGTTTGCCGGCCTTTTTTTACCGGTAAAAAGCCTTCAAAAACGAATTTATCATTAGGTAACCCACTATTTACCAAGGCGGGAACAAAAGCAGTGGCTCCCGGTAAGCAGTCCACCTCTACCCCTTGTTGAATACAAGCCCTGACCAGTAAAAACCCAGGATCACTAATGGCGGGAGTTCCGGCATCACTAATCATAGCCACAGTCTCCCCTTGCTTGATACGGTTGACAATACCTGCTGTTACCTGATGCTCATTATGCATATGATAACTTTGCATGGACGTGGTAATCTCAAAATGTTTTAGAAGTTTACCGCTGGTACGGGTATCTTCTGCCAGGATACGATCCGCATTCTTCAAAACACTAAGCGCACGTAAAGTGATATCTTCCAGATTTCCGATGGGAGTCGGCACTATATATAATTTGGACATCGGTTATGCTTCAAATCGATTGGCAATAATATCCATAAACCGCTGTTCATATTCTTCTTTACCTTTCCATTGTCTGTAATCCGGTTTGACCATTTCATTAACAAATGCAAAAGCTTCTCCCTTACTATGTTTAGTATTTAGCTGTGATAGCACTCGATTATAATCCGAGGTGCTATTATCAAATAAATGTTTAATAAAAGCTAATCGATCGTTTAAGCCGATTTGGATACTTTTTTTTAGCTGATCGTTTAAAGATTTTGGTTTATTGGTAGCTGTCGCATTAGTATATCCGCCGATATCCTGCATATCATTTTTTATAAATCCGGTAGTGGTAAGAGCATCGTTTTTATTAAAAACAGCAGTAGCCGGTACAAATAAGTCTTCGCTTATCTTTTCATTGATATTTTCAATGACAAATTCGGGTCGGGTTTCTTTTTCTTCCGGAATTTCTTCTGTTTTCACTTCGGGTTTATCGTGAGCATCCTCTATTGTAATACTTTCTTTTATGGTTTCTTTTGATGTATCTTCGAGTAGCTCTTCAATAGGTTTGGACTCAACTTCAACCTTTTTTTCTTCCCTACTTAATTCAAGTATAGGTTCTGTTTCTGCTTTTGTATATGGGGTTTCGGGTTCTTCTGAAGTCTCAACAATTATAGTATCCACCTCGGTAGTTTCAGAAATAGTTGCTATCGTTTCCTGGTTTTTATGTTCCAAAGCTTCGTAAACACTTCCCAGGGTAGGTTGCGGACCTTTAAAATGTTGTTCGCTAAAATGCAGAATGGTCAAGGTTTCGTATAGCTTTCGGGTTTCTGCTAATAAGCTTTCCGTATCCGACTTATCTTTTATCTGTAATAGGCGATGTGCAATACTAACTAATTCAGCTTCCAGCTTTTTTTTCATAATCTTTATAAGGTTTGGGGTACGATTTTGGATTTTTAATAAATTTACCGCAACTTAAAAATTTCAGCAAATTATTAGGGTACGAATTTTAAGTATTGTACTTTTTGTTTTAAATTAATTAGTTAAACTCTCTGTAAAAATCTATGTTTTTAGAAAACACCGTAAATCATAAAGAACAATTCGGATGGATAGAAGTCATTTGCGGATCTATGTTTTCTGGTAAAACCGAAGAATTAATACGACGTCTAAAACGGGCAAAGTTTGCCAGGCAAAAAGTAGAAATCTTCAAACCTGCCATAGATACGCGTTACGATGAAGAAATGGTCATATCTCATGATGCCAATGAAATCCGGTCAACCCCGGTACCCGCTGCTGCAAATATACCTATATTGGCAGATGCTTGTGATGTGGTAGGAATTGATGAAGCCCAGTTTTTTGATAACGAAATTATTAAAGTCTGTAATGACCTAGCTAATAGTGGTATCCGAGTGATTGTTGCTGGTCTGGATATGGATTTTAAAGGAAATCCATTTGGACCTATGCCCGGATTAATGGCTACTGCCGAGTATGTGACCAAAGTACATGCGGTTTGTACCCGAACCGGTAACCTGGCGCAGTATAGCTTTAGAAAAAATCAAAAAGACGACCTGGTTTTATTAGGAGAAACCGAAACCTACGAACCTTTAAGCCGAGCTGCGTATTACAAAGCCATGCTGAGAGAAAAGGTAAAAGATATTAAAGTCCGGGATGCGGAGTTGGTACAAAAGAAAAAGAAATGACAAACATGTACCATGAAACCGTTCTGGAAATTCACTTACCGCATCTTACCCATAATTTTAAGTATTTAAAGAGTAAAATCTCAGCCGAAACTAAATTTATGGCCGTGGTGAAAGCTGCGGGCTACGGAAGCGAAGCAGCGCCTGTTGCAAAACACTTGCAAAGCCTTGGCGTTGATTATTTTGCTGTTGCCTACACGTCTGAAGGTGTAGAACTGGTGCAAAAAGGTATTACTACTCCTATCCTGGTACTACACCCACAACCCACACATTTTAAAGAACTGGTTACACATCGATTGATACCCAGTTTGTACAATCTGTATGTCCTAAAGGAATTTATTCAATTCTGTACATCTGAGGGTATTACTCAATACCCGGTACACCTTAAATTCAATACCGGATTAAACAGGATTGGTTTTTCTATGGATGATATTGATGCATGTTATGGACTAATCAGGAACACAAAAGCTGTAATAGTAGAAGGGATCTTATCACATTTAGCCGCCAGTGAAGATTTAAAAGAAAAAGAATTCACATTAGGACAAATTAAAAGTTTTCAAACAATCGTGTCAAAAGCGCCATCCCTTTTTGGTACTATCCCTTTGGTGCATCAATCAAATACTTCCGGTATTTTAAATTATCCGGAAGCCCATTTTACCATGGTCCGAAGCGGGATTGGCCTTTACGGATTTGGGAACGATGTTAAGTTTGATAAAAACCTAAAACCCGTAACTTCCTTAAAGTCGGTCATTACCCAGATAAATACTATTAAAAAAGGAGAAAGTGTAGGCTATAACCGGGCATTTGTTGCTAATAAAAAAACAATTTCAGCAACCATTGCCCTGGGTCACGCAGATGGTATTGGCAGAATTTTTGGAAATCAAAAAGGCTTTGTTTGGATACACGGTAAAAAAGCTCCTATTTTGGGTAATGTCTGTATGGATATGTTGATGGTTGATGTAACAGCTATTCTTTGTTCTGTAGGTGACGAAGTCATTATTTTTAATGCTCATCACACCGCAGCAAGTGTAGCTGAAATATCCGGTACTATTTCTTATGAATTGCTTACGGCAATCTCACCCAGGGTTAAAAGAAAGATAATAAATAGGTAAAAAGCACAAATTATTGGCATAAAGTTAACTATTTAAAAAAATTAGTAAATTAGCGCACTAATTAATCACTAAAATTATTTCACAATGGGTTTTTTCGCAGATTTTAAAAAGTTTTTATTAAAAGGTGACATCGTTGCTTTGGCCACTGCGGTTATTATTGGAGGGGCATTTAACAAAATTGTTGGTTCCTTAGTAGCAGATGTTATTATGCCTATTATAGGATTATTTATGGGAGGGCAAAATGTTAATAACCTATTCTTTACACTAGATGGTAGCGAACATGCAACGCTAGAAGCAGCAAAAGAAGCAAATGCTGCAATATTGACCTATGGTAATTTTCTACAGGCCATTATCGACTTTATTATTATTGGTTTTGTCATATATTTGTTATTAAAAGGCTATGAAAAAACCAAGAAGAAGGAAGAAGCAGCTCCGGCAGCACCAAAAGGACCTACTCAAGAAGAACTTCTTATTGAAATTAGAGACGAATTAAAGAAAAAGAATATGTAAAAAACGTGGCTTCACCGCTATATTACACTTTTTATTCATTAAATCCCGCCTAGTGCGGGATCTTTTTTACACAATCATTCTTGTTAAATATATAACAAAGTGTTTAAAATTGATGATTTTTAAACTTTTTATGGTCATTCACAATTAATTACGGATTTTTGTATTCTAAATAAAATAAATAGCTAAATATAGTATATGAAAGTAGCAGTGGTAGGTGTCACCGGTATGGTAGGTACCATTATGTTAAAGGTATTGGAAGAAAGAAACCTTCCCATTTCAGAATTAATTCCCGTAGCTTCTGAAAGGTCGGTTGGAAAAAAAATCACGTATAAAGATAAAGAATACGAAGTAGTAGGATTGGCTACAGCAGTAAGCATGCAACCGGATATTGCCTTATTTTCTGCCGGAGGAAGTACTTCTGAAGAGTGGGCCCCTCAATTTGCTGAAACAGGAACTATAGTAATTGATAATTCATCTGCCTGGCGGATGGACCCTACTAAAAAATTAGTGGTTCCTGAAATTAATGCGGATGCACTTACCACGGATGATAAGATTATTGCAAACCCTAATTGCTCTACAATACAGTTAGTAATGGCACTAGCTCCTTTACATAAAAAATATAAGATTAAAAGGATTGTAATATCTACCTATCAATCGATTACTGGCACTGGAGTAAAAGCCGTACAACAGTTAGAAAATGAGTATAAAGATGTAAAAGGTGAAATGGCGTATCCCTATCCTATTCATAAAAATGCCATTCCGCATTGCGATGTATTTCAAGAAAACGGATATACTAAAGAAGAAATGAAACTCGTCAACGAAACTCAAAAAATCCTGGACGACCGGACGATTGCAGTAACAGCTACGGCTATTCGTATTCCAGTAGTAGGCGGACATAGCGAAAGTGTGAATATTGAGTTTGAAAAAGATTTTGATGAAAATGAGGTACGTACAATTCTAAACGATACTCCCGGAATCATTGTACAGGACAATCCGCAAACCAATACGTACCCAATGCCCATTTATGCCGAAGGGAAGAATGAGGTTTTTGTAGGTCGAATTCGAAGAGATCATTCACGTGAAAATGCATTAAATATGTGGATTGTATCAGATAACTTACGTAAGGGAGCTGCTACCAATGCGGTACAAATAGCAGAATATTTGTATGAAAATAAATTAATACCTGCGGTTACTGTGTAGAGACAGATATCTAATAAATTTCCTATGTAATAGTAAGTAACTCGTTCGCTTGAAAGGGAGGGTCGGGGTAGGATATCTACCAAAGTTAAAATATCCATCTCTAGCTTGAAGAGAGTTAAAATAGTAAGATTCGTTTTAAACCCATAACTATAAATCACCTGAATTCTTTAGAATACAGAATTCGGGTTTTTTATTATAGTTTTACATTAGTGCCTAGTTAAAATGGATAAAACTGTACATTATTTAGAAGCTGTTTTTTAAAAGTAATTTGTGTTTTTAACGTGAATGATTTTATAATATTGATTTTCAATATTGTAAAAGTTAGTCTTGATTCTAGAAGCGATAGCGACCTGCCCGTCCGCAAGCGGGTCTTTGATCTTTACTAAGTAATTTTATTCAATTCATATTAGTTACAACCCCAGAAACTTCTTATATTCCCTGTAAGAAATTAACGGATTATGTAAACATGCTTTTTATAGCTAAATCATCACTCAAAATCATGAAAAATTCATTCTTTACTTTTAGTCTTATTCTATTTTTATCGTTTGTTATGAATGCCCAACAGAACAAGTCTTTATCTTATCCCGAAACCAAAAAAGGAAACGTAGTTGATACTTACTTTAATACAGAGGTTGAAGACCCCTACCGTTGGTTAGAAGACGATCGTAGTCCTGAAACCGAAGCCTGGGTCAAACAACAGAATCAGTTTACCCAATCTTATCTGCAAAAAATACCGTACCGGGATGCTTTAAAAAATAGATTAACCGAAATCTGGAATTATGAAACGGTTTCTGCTCCTGTAAAAGAAGGAGATTATTATTATTTCAGAAAAAACACCGGGCTTCAAAATCAGTATGTAATTTTTCGTTTTAAAGAACCCGGAGCTACTCCTGAACTTTTTCTAGATCCTAATGCTTTTAGTAAAGACGGAACGGTTTCTTTAGGTTCGCTGGAATTTACTAAAGACGGAAGCCTTGCAGCCTATACCATTTCAGAAGGAGGAAGTGACTGGCGTAAAGTTTTGGTTATGGATACTAAAACCCGTAAAATTATTGGAGATACGCTAACTAATGTTAAATTTTCCGGTACTTCCTGGAAAGGAAATGAAGGTTTTTACTATTCTAGTTACGATAAACCGGAAGGAAGCGAACTTTCGGCGAAGACCGATCAGCATAAATTATATTTTCATAAACTAGGTACTTCTCAAAAAGAAGATCAGGTTCTTTACGGAAGTACCCCGGATGAAAAGCACAGGTATGTAGGAGGTTATGTTACTGAGGATCAACAATATTTAGTACTTAGTTTGACAAATAATACTTCGGGTAATAAACTGTATATTAAAGAATTAAATAATGACAAATCTGATTTTGTTCCTATCCTACCTACTGAAAATAGTGATACCTACGTAATTACTTCAGAAGGTTCTACCTTATATTTAATGACAAATTTGAATAGTCCGAATTATAAAGTGGTTAAGACAGATATTAAAAACCCTTCAGTAGAAAATTGGATAGATGTAATTCCGGAAAAAGAACAAAAACTAACCATAAGCATCGGGGGTGGCTTTATGTTTGCGGAGTACATGTATGATGCCATTTCCAAAGTTTTCCAATATGATCATCAGGGTAAATTAATTAAAGAAATTGAATTGCCTGGTATTGGAAGTGTCAGTGGTTTTGGAGGTACAAAAGAAGATACGATTATGTATTACAATTTTACTAACTACTATACGCCTTCTTCTATTTACTCTTACAATTTAAAAACTCAAAAAACCAAATTATACCGTAAGTCCAAATCTAAATTTGACAGTGATCAGTATACTAGTAAACAGGTATTCTATACTTCAAAAGACGGTACTAAAATACCGATGATAATTACTCATAAAAAAGGGATTGAATTAAATGGTAAAAACCCAACGATGCTTTATGGTTATGGAGGTTTTAATATTAGTTTAACCCCGGCATTTAGTATATCCAACTCCCTATGGATGGAGCAGGGAGGTATTCTGGCAGTTCCAAATCTTAGAGGGGGTGGGGAATACGGAAAAAAATGGCATCTTGCCGGTACTAAAATGAAGAAACAAAATGTTTTTGACGATTTTATTGCCGCAGGTGAATACCTTATTCAAGAAAAATATACTTCCAAAGAATTTTTGGCTATTCGGGGTGGTTCTAATGGTGGCTTGTTAGTAGGAGCCGTAATGACCCAGCGCCCGGATCTAATGCAGGTAGCACTTCCCGCCGTAGGTGTTTTGGATATGTTGCGCTATCATACTTTTACCGCCGGAGCAGGATGGGCTTATGATTACGGAACTGCAGAAGACAGTAAAGAAATGTTTGACTATTTAAAAAAGTATTCACCCGTTCATGCGGTTAAAAAAACAGCGTATCCGGCAACCCTGGTAACCACTGGTGACCATGATGACCGGGTAGTTCCGGCACATTCGTTTAAGTTTGCCGCTACATTACAAGAACACCAGACCGGAGAAGCTCCTGTACTCATCAGAATAGAAACCGATGCCGGTCATGGAGCAGGTACCCCTACTTCAAAAACAATTGAACAATACGCCGATATCTTTGGGTTTACTTTATATAATATGGGGTTTAAAGAATTACCGGTTATTACTCAAAAATTATCACAGGGACAATAGTTATAACTATTATTATATATGTTACAGGTACATAACCTTTCTTTTGCTTATAAAGAGACTAAGGTGTTAAAGCATATTAGTTTTTCCATCAAAAAAGGAGATCACATTGCACTGATTGGAGAAAGTGGATGTGGTAAAAGTACGTTACTCCAACTGATTTATGGAATATTAGACCCCGCAGAAGGTAAGCTGTCCTGGAATAACAAACCTATTTTAGGCCCCCGGTATCACTTAATCCCGGGAGAAGAAAGTATGAAATACCTATCCCAAGGATTTGAACTTTTACCCTATAGGACCGTTGCGGAAAATATAGGGTATTATCTTTCAAATACAGATATAAAATTAAAAAGAGGAAGGGTTAGTGAACTATTAGACATTGTCGAATTACAAGAATATGGCAACACTCGAATTGAACAATTGAGTGGAGGACAGAAACAACGGGTAGCTCTAGCAAAAGCATTAGCTAAAAAACCGGAATTACTGTTACTAGACGAACCTTTCGGTAATATTGATAATTTTAGAAGGAGTTCTTTACGACGAAATTTGTATGCCTACTTAACCCGAAATCAAATTACCAGCATTACCGCTACCCACGACCAAACAGATATTTTATCTTTTGCTTCGCAAACACTGGTATTACAAAGTGGAGAATTAATAATCCAAAAAAATACCAAACAGTTGTATCAAAATCCTGGTAGTTACTATATTGCTTCTTTATTTGGTGAAGTAAATAAGATAAATGCACATCTTTTATATACTGAAATTAGTAAAGATGTAATTGCCTTAATCTATCCGCATGAAATTATTTTACAGCCCAAGAGTGTTTATAAAGCCAAAGTTAGAAATTCCTATTTTAATGGTAGCCACTACCTGATTGAAGCTGTTTTTGATAAGAAGATTTTATTTATTCATTCGCCTGTCACCTTTGTAGAAGGGGACTTTATAGGATTTCAAATTCCTAAGGAACTGGTGTTATCCAGAATTTTAAAATAATTGAGCTGAGATTAGGCATTTTATTATTTTTTTACAAACTTCTATAAAAAAGCGATCCCCGGGTTAACTACTCCCACAGGTTGCCTCTTATAGCACCCATTTACTGGGGTTTTAGAAATTTTAGCAATGAAAAAACTAGGCAAATATAGGTAAAACCCTGCTCTACATTTCTTTTAACTAATTATAGCAACCTTACTTTAAAGGAGAAATCGAAATTGTTTTTCCTTCTTTATTATATTCTTTTTTCAATCCTTCATGTAGATAAGTTAAATTGATTGTTTTATCTTTGCCTGCTATTGTTTTAAGGCACGAAAACTGTACAATATTTACAATATTTGCACCGGTGATTGCATATTTTTTTGCAATTTCTTCCAAAGAAACTTCATTTTCTAATTGGATCGTATTTGGAAGTATATTTTTCCATAATCTGAGTCGTTCATCCGCTCCGGGTAACTGAAATTCTATAATAGTTTGAAACCTTCTGGTAAATGCCCCATCAATATTTGTTTTAAAATTAGATGCTAAAATTACTAATCCAGGATGTGCTTCAATACGCTGCAATAAATAGGAGACTTCTTGATTAGCATATTTATCATGCGCATCTCTAACATTGGTTCTTTTACCAAAAATGGCGTCGGCTTCATCAAAAAATAAGATCCAATCCTTATTTGCAGCCTTATCAAAAAGAGAAGATAAGTTTTTTTCTGTTTCACCTATATATTTTGAGATGACCATAGACAAATCTATTCTGTATACATCTCTATTGGTATATTTACCCAGTAAGCTTGCTGTCAGCGTTTTTCCCGTACCTGGGGGACCATAAAACAATACTCTATACCCAGGTTTTATTTTACTTTTCATATTCCATTGATCCATTAATACTTCATTATACTTTAACCAAATTTCTATTTCACGAATTTGATCTAATGTTTTTTCCTGAAGTACCAGATCTTCCCACTCTAATCTGGTATCAATTAAACTAGCCGGAAAATTTTGACTAAGTGTTGGTTTTGAAACTTTTCCCAAAAGAAACAATGATAAATACTCTTCATCAATACATAATTTACCGCTCATTTTAGGTTCTCCTATGGGAACACTTTCTATATAAAGTATTTTTTCATTAAATAACCTGGATCCAGTACTTATATATTTTATCAGTTCTAATCGTTCATTTACATCATCACCTGCCATCATATACAATGCTGTTTCTCCAGTAGGGATAATACCTCTATAGTTTTTCCCTGTGACTCCACCAAATTTCACAAATTGCCCGCCCTCTGGAAAATAGGATGAAACTATTTGTTGTAATAAAGAAGGTGTGATATGTGGAGCCAGTGCCAGTAACAATAGTAGTACTTCCACCTCGGACAATTCATGATTACTAATAAAGGATCCCAAAGGGGATTCCTTAGAACCTAAATGCAATTGAGGTGCTTTTTCATTTTCTTTTTTTAAATCTACCCCCAATCTATATTTAAGGTAGCCTTCAAGATATTGAAATAAGGTTTGTACTTCAGCTTTATGGATGGTATTAACCATTACTGTACTTGACATAAGCATTCTTTAATTTTAGATCATATTTATTTTTCTTGTAGCCTGGACCATTATAACCTTCAGCAAATCTGGCCCAATTCTTTTCCTTGATCCAATTAATTAATTTTTTGCCTTTAAAAGATGTTTTTTCGATAAATTTGCCAAAAGCTTTAAGATGTTCTCGTTCATGTTGATACATCTCAGAAACGAAATGATCTACAGATGCATATCCTAAATGTTTATAATGAAACCCCATGATCTGAAAAGCCCCCCAAGAGGAAGAACAATAGGCTGCATCATGAAATACCGGTAAATCCGAGATCCCCGAAGCTTTTTCCAGTCTGTCATATTCACCAGCTCCTCCTCTATAATGTGTTCTTTTCCATGTTTTGTACAACACGTCTGCGGTATGTTGAGACACATATTGAGCTGGATTAACACCTCTTTTTTCCAGTTCTCGCCAAAATACATGTCCTTCGAACAAAATCACAGGTCTACCGTATAATAAAAAGCCCTTGCCTCTGCTTTCCACTTCATTCACGGCTTTTACCATCGCAAGTTCCAATCCAGACTGACCTGCAAAATCTTGAATATCTTGTTCCGATAAAAATTTATCATTAAATGCGGTTAGTTTTTTTTCTGCTTCGATAAGTTTTGACCAAGATTTAAGACCTACTATGCCGTCTACAACTAAATTATTTTTAGACTGAAAATCTTTTACAGCCTTGTTGGTATCTTTACCAAAATAATTCGACACATATACGGTATAGCCTAACTTTGTTAAAATCTCCTCGAGATAATGTACTTCTTGTCCTCTAGAGCGGTATCGTATTGTTCTCATTTATATCCTTTTAATTTTATACAACAATGAAGTGGTTGATCCTTTTTTTTAAGCGCTAATAGAAAGGTTTATTTTTTGTTTAATTTCAGCATCGCAAATACCATCAGACACTTTTAAAATAACCTCAACGGTCACATTATTTCTATATCTATAGAGATGGGTTGGAGTTTTTTCTGTTGAGGTATCATTGTCTCCAAAACTCCATAAATAAGTGAATTTTTCTTCATTAAACTGATTTAAATTTTCTATATTAAAAACATATAATTCTCTTTCAATAAAATTCCCTTCCGAACCTAAAACATCTCCTTTGGTAGCATCAATATCTTCATCCCCAATCGGTATAGGTGCTATTTTGGCTACAATGGTAAGAGATGGCTTTTTGGCAACGGTAATAGTTACCATTACAGGCTGATCATCTACAGTAAATGCAATTGGGATATCATAATTGACAAAATTAGTTGGTATAAAAGTAATTTCATTAGTTCCTATGCGCATCCCATTCATGCGTCTTACAGCACTTACTTTACCATCCGCAGGGATTACACTGAATGGTATTGATATACCTGTATCCTCGCTGCCGTCTAAACACAATGACGACACAATTGATAGGAAAACTTCCTTGACCTTATCAAAAACCACCCGAACGGTCTCCGAAATTATCATACAAACTTGGTTGTCGATTGTAGCATTTACTATCGCAGTTCTATCTTTTAGAATTGATAAATTGGTATAGGTATATTGTTGTATAAATGATGTTCCTTGCTGAGTAGGTCTTCCATCTCCAAAATCCCATTCTATTTTAGGTGAATCTGGTAAAAATTGTCCTTTAAATTGAAAAGTAACCGTTGCTTCTGTTTTATCATCATTATACGTAATAGTAGTAGCTTCAAAATTTACATTTACTGGAGCTCTTTCTACGAGTAAAGTTTCATCTGTATCAAATCCATCTACTGTAAATTCAATACTCTCTCCAAAAGCAGTAAATTCTTTTGGGTTTATTATTATTCGATCTTGAATTTGCAAGCCTGAATACGGAGTGTTACCCACAGTTGCCACTAATCCATCTGCTGGTTGTAATGCTGTAATATTTACTGTTTCTATACAACCTATGGCGGTATCTAAAATCTGTTTTAAATTATTTAAAAAGTTTCCAAGCTGACCAAAGTTTGTAAACGAGAAGTAATCGGTTTTATCAATATCCGAAAAATCCGGTTGACTCAATACAGGGGTTCTATTTAATAATTGAGTAAGGGAGGGTACTAAATTTTCACTGGTATTTCCAGGAGTTACATAAGATCCTTCAGACAAGCAATAATAGAAAATGTGAGTTTTCGCCCTTAACTGTTGTATCTTGTTCCTTAATATATCAAAATCACCTACAGAACCATTGGCAATAACAATGACAATATCCGGGATGGTGTTTAATCCTGTATTTATATAATTGAGAGCGTTTGCCCAACTAGCAGCTCCGCTAGGAACAACATTCCCCGTAGTTCGATACTCCGCGATCCATTGCAAGAAAAGCTCCTTATTAGAGGTTGTAATTTTGGTTTCTGGAATAATCCTGGATGGCGGTTCATCTTGTCCAATAGTATCGTTCATATTTATTAAAGAAATAAAATTATTCGATCCTTCCTGATCATTTACAAAAGTGGTAAGTCCATTCTTAATTTTAGGAATCTCTTCTTCTCTTATTGATCCAGACTCATCAACTGTGAGAGCAATATGAATTGATATATCACAATCTGCTGGATTCACACATAATTTATTTCTATCAAAATCAAGTTCTATAACAATCGGATCTTCAAAAGTAATTGGATCGATACTGATTTCATTTTCACAAAACCTGGATCTTACCCTTAACTTAGGGATAATCGTATTAGGTGCCGATTCAACAGAGTTTTGATACTGCCTCACTACATTGCCCGAAGCCTTTGGTTCGTCATTTACAAAAGTGTCGTCTCCTAAGAAGTCCCACTCAAACTCTTCTATCTCATTTAAAAACAACCCAGAAACCGTATAGGTAACGGTAACTTCTGTTCTAAATGGATTATCGTAAACCACCGCAGTACTTACTATGGGTTCTGGTAAACGATTTATAGTGATTACGGCTTCTGTATCTTGATTATTTAGTTCAAAACGTATAGGTGTATTTATGAGTTCTGGGCTAACCATATTTGGATCGAAATAAGAATCTCCCTTATCATCTCTTATCACTCCTCCATTAAGACCTCTGGGTATATCTGCTGTTACAAAACCATTTGTTGGACTTGCTTTAAAAGGAATAGGTTCTGTATCGCTACCAAAACAAAGTGTACTTACTGGTAATTCTAATTTTAAAACACTTTCGTCACAACATACATATGGCACCATAAAATCTGCAATCACAGGATTTGTGGCAAGTTCCATACGAACGGCCGGTGAAGATAGCTCTCGTCTGCGAGATAGTCCTCCTTCTCCTTCACCGCCTCCTGGTAGCACTGCAATATCATCCAGAAAAACAAGTACAAAAGTTCCTTTTGGTGTAACCCCGGCTTTATGTTCAAGACCCGGTCTTCTTGATACATAATATGAGGTGTAATCTTCTGCAAGTTCTCGTAGCTCAGTTAATCGTGTAGCAACTGTACCTTCTGCTTCTCTTCTTACTTCACCACCGATTAATCCTATGGGATTAGAAATACGTAACGCCACAATATTAAAACTTACAGCATTTTGTGTTTTAAGGTTTTTGAGTTCTTCAATGACGTGTTTATAATCTTGTCCCAGATGACCTTCGATTCGGTAGAAATCTTTATCAACACATAATGTTAATGGGTTATCCGAATCTAATAAATCTCTATGATAACTAACATTTGATTTTTCTATTTTTTTTGCTGATTTATCAAAATTCCATAGCTTGATTAGCTCTTCGTCTACTTTATAATAAAAAGGGATTGCCTTTTGACTTAAATCCCCAAGCAGTCTTGATGGCGTAATTTTAACCTCACCAAATACAAGATTATAGCCTTCTAATTGTTTTAATGTTCTTAATAAAAGGCTAAATAATTTTTGCTCAGGTTCGTGAATATCATAGCATACCGTAAGCCCACCATCTCCATTGCTGTTGGCATCATCACAATTAAAACATCCTTTACCCGCCTTTGCGGTATGTGCCACAGATTTATAAAAACCATGTCGACAATCGTAACAATTCTTTTCATTGACTAACTCTCCTAACATCAAATGTTTTGGAAAATCACTTAAGTTAGCATAACAAATTCTAGAAGACAGCTTTAGCATTATCCTCTTTATTTCTTGATAGGTATTCACTATATCTTTTAGAAGATCATACCTATATTGAATATCTGGTCGTCTTAGTTGACCTGAATCTGGATCGAAGAGCGTAGTTATGCGATTTTCAAATTCTGTACCAAGATCTGACAATTTTAACGTTTCAAATATCGTTTTATATCCGATCAGCAAATCATCTAATACTTTTGTATTTGAAAAAGGAGAAGTTAATTTATCTATAAGCGTATTAAAATCCTCAAAGTCTTCAAGCTCAACAATAACTTTTGGAAGTAAAACTTCTGGAAGCTGGTAATACAGTTTATGATAATTTATTCTATTAATAGTACTATCATGGCTATTAATTAATGCTGCATTAGCTTTTGTTGTTAGAAGTACTCGATAATTTGCAACTACATCAATACCTTCTCCATCACAGTTTAAGCTACTACATTGGTTAATATTTCGTTCATAATTCTCTATATAAATTAATACAACCATATCCTCGAGGGCAGGTCTTCCATCATTTGAGAAATTTATTAGACTCGATGTCTCACTATCCTCATCTGTGGTAAGTAACTCGTATAACTCGATTTGAGCTTCATTATGAAAAAAAAATGGAAAATAATTAGATTTACTATTATCATATATCTTAAAATACCGGTAATCAATACTTGGAAAATCAATTGTTTTATTACCCTTAATATCTTTATAGAGATGCAGTAAGTCTCCATCTGTAGTAATTCCTAATCCTTGATTTATCGTTATCACGCCAAAAGTGCTGCTTATCTCAAAGCCGCAGACAATACCAACTCCGCTCAGATTGACCCGGGATAGCCGTATCTGATCATCAAAATGATCAAATATTTGGTTAAGATGGCTGTCTGTCAAAAATTGACTTCTCGAAAATCTTCTAAAACCTGGCTCTATTTTGTCTAATTTTGTGATCATGATTTGTGTATATATTTTTTATATTTTCTTTCTATATGTACTAAATGTATTCTCTACCAATCAACAAAGATTAGTTTATCCTTCCATGGTAGTTTAAGAATACTCATATTCCATGGTAATTGATCTAAAAGAATGTCCTGAGTCTTTCTTTCTACAATAATTTTAGGGTTTTTACCATTCAAGATAAGTTTGCCTGGTCTTTGCAGAAACTCATTACGCATTAAATCTGAAGATGCATTTTTAAGTGCCCCCCAGTTTTGGATCATGGCCTCAAGTAACTCCTCGGATTGCGTTTTAAATTCTTGAGAAATCTCTATATTTCTATTTATTGATTGATTTAATGGAATATTACATAAAAACTTTTCGGACATCATTTGATGTTCGGGTTGCTTTTCTTCTTTGGTAGCTAAATAATGCAATAAATGAATTGCCAATTCTGGATCGCTTATTTTATTTTTATCATTAATTAATCGGCAATGCTCAAAGAAGTTTTTTAGAAATGGGTGAATCAGAATTAAACCGGCATTCTGTATATAATATGCTTCTTCTGTGATATTATCTTCATTTTTAGCGAATTCTTCCTGATGCCTATTGGTTTTATCGAATTGTGTTGTGCTAACATTCTCTTCTGTGATGATAATTTCTTCCTTTGTTTCTGTAGACTCTTCAGGTATTTTTTTAACAATATTCTCCCTATTTTTAGCGTCTTTAGAAATTTTATTTCGAATCTTGGGAAACTCTTTTTCAATTGACTTAATTACGGTTTCTAACCAATATAATTTCTGTTTATCAATTGCGGAAAGCTCTCCTTTTCCCTTTTTATCTATTTCATTTACATTACTATTACTATCGGGTATACGGTCTTGATTTTGATAAAGTGCTCTTATCAGAATCTCCTTTTGATTAGACAGTGTTTTATAAAACTTCTGAATGTTATTAGTTTGAAAAAATTGAATAATTTCATCCCAAATTTCAAGTCTTAACTCAAGTGAAACCGAAGTTATAAATACGTCAAATTCAACATTTAATTTCTGAGGATTAAGGATAGTTGTCTTCGGTGTTTTAAAAACTTCACTCAGCGTCTTTTTTATGGCTATATCAGAGAATTGTTGAACAAATCGTTTTCTAATCTTTTTTTGCTTCAACTTTTCGTAAAAAACACTTACCAAACTATTAGTTTGAAGTATTTCTTCTAGCGCCTTTTCATCAAACAAAAAGGCAAATAGTTCTTTATTGCCCCACCAAGGAGAAGTTCCTTTTTCGAGAAAATACATCAGAGCTCTGGCGGCATTACTATCGGTATTAAACAATTCTAAATTTTCTTCTTCAGTCCATTTAATATCATCTTGTAAACTTTGGCTTTTAGACTTTTGAAGTTGTTTTTTTATTGAATTTTGTATGCCAGTAACTACCTTTTGTTTTACATCTATTAATTTAAAATCATTTTTTAACTCAATCTCGAAGTCCAACTTATCGATTCGTAATATCTTGTTCGCAACTTGCTTTTCAAAGGTTTTCAACTTCTTTTCTATTGCAGGAAAAACTTCTTCTTTCAAAAATGAATCCAGATTATCCTTAATACGATACCCTTGTTCTTTAGAGGTCGTATTCACTTCTAGATACATTTTATTGATGATATATTTTTCCGTTTTCATCATTTAGCAAAGGCATTTCATGTTTACCATTAATTTTGCGAACTTTTTTGGATAATTCTTGAAGGCATATTCAGCTACATCTTCTAGCACTTTGTCCTCGATTTTGAAATACATTAAATGTGTATATCCTGTTTTTTCTATATTATTAATATCAGAAGGTGAGTGATAATATCCTTCAAAATCTAAATCAGTATTATGATAGGCGTCCATAATTGCATTTGCCTTATCCAGTTCGATATGCAATTCTACATCATTAAATTGATTGATATGTCGTGGATAATGTTCATATACTTGATCTAATAATCCATTTTTTTGCAACACTTTATAAATATAGGTTTGTTCTAAAAACATTACATACTGTGGGATAAGAACGTCATCGAGCTTTACGTATTGATTTTTATACTTTGTGGTAAAATAAGATTCGTAATACTCGTAGATAATGCTTTTGTCTAAACATCGAAACAATCCCATATTAAAAAACCTCAAATCTTTGAGTGCATAATCGAAACAAAATTCAATTCCCTTATCCCGTAAATACTTATAAATTCGGTACGGATATGGTGTTGCACCTTCATCACACTGAACAATAATATCCTTTTGGGGTACCGGTTTGGTTATAAACACATCAAAATCGAAATACAGATATCCCGGAATAGCATCAGACAATAGTTTGTATGCTATAACTTTTGCATCCGGAAAAGTAAAATCAGGTGTTGCCTGATCTAGTCCTAAATGCACTTTATCATAGGGTAACCCCAGATTTCTTACCAAATACTCACCATATCTATCTGTAATAATATGAACCCCGCCATAGACCTCTTTGATCTTGGTAGCACTTAAGAACATATGAATACACGATTCTATTTTTTTATGGTTATTCTTAAATGGCTCTGTCCAGAGTAGGTGTACTGGTGTCATATACTTTATTTCTTTTTTTTGTATGATCAATTTTATACAAATCAATATCAGACGATTGGTCAGTATTTGGACAAAGTTCAAAATCAATCATTTTATTTTCATAATCAGAATCTTCTAACGCATCATCAAAACGTACTTTGTCTCTAGGTTTTTCGTTCGCAATTCTCTCATGATCCCCATGGTCTATAGTATCCTGACACAAATGAGGCGGGGTATCTATTTTTTTTACTCCTAATTTTCGTAATCGCAACGAAAACTCTGTATCCTCATAACCATAATTTGAAATTTTAAGGTTATATCCTCCCAGTTTTTTAAAGTCATCCCGATGCACCATAATACGACCAAGACTACCTTTTGCGCTTGGTAATGTAGGTCTTAGAAAGAAATTCTTTTCATTTTCGGCAACAGTGATACAATATGTCAAAAAACTAAGTCCTACGTAATTATCAGCATCTACATTAATTAGATATTCTCCTTTTGCCAAATTGTGGATCACATTTTTGGGCAATGTTCTGTGATAATATTTTGCTGTAGTATTCTTGTAGTAATGCACTACTTCATCTTTTACACCTTGAACGAACCAATCTTGATTAAATAGGTAGGCTTCTAATCCATCAGTAGAATTATAATCCAAAACATTTACATCTACTTGCCCTCTAAATTGTCTCGCAACCTTTACATTATTTTCTAATGTAGCCACCAAATGATCAAAGCGATTCATTACAACCGTGCATAGACTTAATTTAATCGGATTTTCTATTGTACTCTTTGAATTTACCAAATAACCATACTGGGGAAATTCTTCATTAATCTTATTTATGATTTTGTCTTGTACTGTTCTCGTATATTTACTAATGTGCGAAAAATGGGTGTATCCAATGGCATTAGCCGTTTCCTGAAGGGTATCTTTATCAGGCAATATCTGCTCAACATTAGAATTATTAGCCTTTACAGAACAATATAGAGAATACTGATCTATCACTCGAGAAGAATCTACCCATGTAGTTGTATCTGAAACCTCAAGGCATTTTAAGTAATTTGATACATATGAATCTTTTAGCTTCATATCATTAAACCCTACAATTCCTGTATTACAAACTGCATCGTAGGTTCTAATAATTTCTTCAACAGCATGTAGTTTAAAATCAACAAGCCATTTAATGTTTTTTACATCTTCGAATGTAATATCATTACTCTTAGCCAGGTAATCTTCAAAAACTAAGGTGTCTATGCTTTGTACGATGACATCAGACGTGCATTGTCGTACTTGATTGGCTACTTCTTTTTTTCTAAGAATAACATCCCAATCCATATGAACAAATGGCCTATTTTGTTTTGCAATAGCAAATATCTTACCCTTGGTCCATGTTCTATTATAATCCAAAAACGTAAGCTCTATAGAAAGATTGTCGATTGGAAGGTCTCGAAAATGATTAACACTATCTAAATCTGTTACAATTTCTACTTCAAACCCCCATTTTTTAGCAAATAAAACAGAAAGGTACAAGCAGTTGATTGAGGACTGCAAGATGTCTTCAATATTATGATTTTTTTTATGTTTGGCCCATCTTTTGAGTAAAGGTGCGGTCCAGAAACTATAAACAATTTTGTTCATCTATTTTATATTCTTTTCTTGTACAACCTAAAGGGTTCCGATAGCTGCTGTTTCTAATCTATCTTGGATAGATCTATAATAATCAGGAAATTTCTTATGTAACAATCTTTTAATTTTATTAATGTTTTTTGGATGGTACTTTGATGCTCCCAGCAAATGTGTATACCCTAAATTATTAGCATATTCTGACTGTTCCTGAATAGTACTTCCTGGTATTAAAACCGTGGGATCAATCCCAATAACTTTTAGCATGCTTGTTAGATTATATTGTTCTAACAGCAATGCTATTTCTAGATATCCGGGATAATCTTCTATAAATTTGTCATAATCCCCTCTATTATCACTTAAGGTATTTTTTAGTATCCGGTAAAAAGAAAGGAATTCATCTCGTAAAGCAAAATCTTTAAACCCAATCACCCCACAACTCCATGCATATGGTATAGTTGAGTCCCATAAATGTAAGTCTTTACAATAGTCATCAAAAAAATTGATAAGAGGCTCGTAGCAGTAATATCCTATATCTTTTCTTTCTACTATTACTTTTTCAAATTCGAACTCGAGTGGTTTTTTTAAAAAAACATCGGTATCTAAATGAACAAAAGGTTCTCTTTGCTCCTCTATTGCGTATAATTTTGATTCCATCCATAGTTCTAAATCCTGTTTAAAATCAACCTTAATAACTCTACACGGTAATCCTGAAAGGTATTCATAACCTATGGGATCTACATACAAAGTAATATCTTTATACCACATTTGGGTATACAAAATACTTCCTGCAGTCATATAAATAGTATTGTCGAATCTATTTCCCATATTCCATCGATTATTGGCAATAGGGTATGTATTTAAACTATAAATAATCCTCATTAATCTCTTTTTTTATTTATAAATCTCCAACCGACATAGATAATGTGTCATCTCCTTCAAGGCTACTGTCACCACCGTAATAATAGTAATATGTAGATTCAAATGTTATTGATTCTATTTCAATATCTGTATCACAAAAATCTCGTGATATGGTAAGTCTTGGAAACACTGTATTACTAACATTTACCGGCAAATTATAAGACCTGCGTACCTGTCCTGATGCATTTGGCCTTTCATTCGACAATGGTGATCCGTCTCCAAAATCCCAGGTAAATTCGGTAATTGTATTGAGGTCAACACCAGAAACCCTAAAGTTTACAGTAGCAACAGTCTTTGTATCATTATATGAAATTGATCTGGTAACAGATGCTTCTGGTTTTTCATACACTCGTACTCCAAAATTTGCGCTTTGATTGTTGACTATGAATCGTATACTGGTACCATGTAATTGTCTACTTACTCTTCTTGCATCAAAAGAATATGTGCCATCTGAATTTCTAATAACCCCTCCATCTAGACCAGCAGGAACATCGGCCCTAACTACAGCCGTCGCAGGTACAACATTGAACGGTATAGGTTGCGTATCTTCATCAAAACAAATTACCTCGTCTGGTAAGCTTATTTCATTTTCATTTTCATCACAACATAAATAAGGCAGGCAAAAATCTGCAACTACAGGATCTGCTATTGCAGGGTCAATTTCAAAGGAAAATGCTTCTAAACCACTATCACTATCTGAAACTCTTGCTGCTCTAGCTACTGCTTTATCTTTTTTGCGAGCAGCAATTTCGTCTCTTTCGCTCACTAAAGTAGCTCCTCCATCTCCATTAGATTGCGAGGTTTGTAAATAAAACAACACTAAAGTCCCTCCTGGAGGCACCCCTGCTTTGTGTTCTAATCCCAAATTACGGTTGAGATAAAAGGATTTAAAATTTTCGCCAAGGATATCATCGTTTTCTATGGGTAATGCAACTACATTAAACCCTAGGCTATTTGATTTTTTGATAGTGTTAATTCTGCCAACTACTTCTTTATAATTTCTTCCCAAATGCCCCTCTACTCTATAAAAATCACTATCGATACAAAACTCTAATGGCTTTTTTATCGCCAACAAACTATCGTGATAACTTAGATTGGTTTTATGTCTTCCTTGTATGGTTTTATCAAAATCCCAGTATTCGATTAACTTTTCACCGACATTGTAGTAAAACGGAATAGCCTTTTTACTTAATTTACCTAAATTTTTTGAAAGTGTTACTTTTATAAATTGGTAATCTGCATTGTAGTTTGCTAGCTGTGTAACAGCTCTTTTTATCAAAGTAAATAGTCTTTGCTCGCTTTTTCCTGCACTATAACAAACAGTAAGTTCGCTATTATCCTGATCAATCACGACCTCATCTTCTGTAGTTTCGGGACATAAAACACCCGAATTAATAAGAGATTCATTTAAATTGATAATTTTCGTTTCAAGATCATTGAAATTACTCGTCAAAAAATAATCAGTTTTATCCAGATCTGTTTCTCCATCAATACTGGCTATAACATTTGCTGGCATAGATCCAGAGGCACGTGAGTCAAGAATACCAGGACTTCTGGAATCCACAATATAATTGAATATTTGTGTTTCTTTTTTTATATTTTTAAATCTTTCAGCAGATAACCCTTGATTTCCTGTTGGCAATTCATCTGCTAACGTTATCACTATTGTAGGATTTGGAATATCGGTTTCCAAAATACTTTCAATCACAACCTTGTATCCTGTTTCCCACCAGTCAAAACTCGGTGATGTTGGAAAGTTTGATATCCAGGTTCTAAGTTCTGGATCTGTAGCTCTTACATATATTAAATTGTTTGGATTCATAGCATTGTCTGAGCCTGTCATCATTATAAATGAAATATAAGTATTTGAATTCCTTACAGAATCCAAATAACCATTTAAAGCATTTCTTACATTATCTCTCTGATTCGCAAAAGAACTAGAACCATCAATAGTGAAAACGATATGGATATCGACGGTACTACCACCATCTACACAGGGTGAATCATCATCACCTCCAGTATCAATATCATAAGTAAGCTCGATAGGATCACAACTATCGCAAGTAGTCGCTATTAGATCTGCCAGGATTGGTGATTTATAAAACCCATGTCTACATTCATAACAAGGGCCAGATTTTTCTACTTCGCCTAACATAAGGTGTTTTGGAAAATCTTTATATCCCGCACAACAATCTGATGTTTCGACACTTAATAATATATCTTTAATTTCGTTATAGGTATCTACAAAATCTTTTAAGGCATCGTAACGATACTGGAAATCATCGGGAATACTAGAAGCATTAAAACCGAATAGTTCGGTAAGTTTATCCTGTACAACAGTTAGTATACTAGGAGCTTTTAGAGCGGTTAAAAGTTTAGTAAATCCTTCTTCTAATTTTTGCACCGTATTATCTGCGATGATAACATCCAGGAAGCTTTGTTTTAGGTCAGTATAGGTATCAAAAATTTCTGGGGTCGCTACGACCTTATTCATAATCACCTCTGGCAGGCTGTAATATACATTGGCATAGTTCGTTTTTTGTATGGTTGGATCCTGACTAATAATATATTCGGCATCGGCTTTGCTAACCAGTAATACACGATGATTTACCACACTACTTTCTCCCTGGTTGTCACATCCCAAGGTAGTACATAAATCAGCATCTTCGATGTAGGACTCGCGATACAACAAAACTATCCTGTCTTTAAGGCCCGATAAGCTGCTTAAAGACGTAATCCCTTCGCCACTTGATTCTTCAACAAGTTCGAGCAGATTAATTTGTGTTTCTTCTCTATAAAAGAAAGGCTTATAATCTGCATTAGTATTATCATATGTTCTATACCCTCCATAGGTGATAGACTCAAAATCAATGGTATAATTGCTCTTATCGGCGGGGCGAAACAGATGCATTAAATCTCCGTCTGTGCTGACTCCTACTCCCTGGGTGATGGTAATCTCACTGGTGCTTTCATCACAGCTTACTTCAAAACCGCAAACGATCCCTACGCCACTAAGGCATGTTCTGGACAATCGTATTTGATCATCAAAATAATCTACGATCTGGTTTAGGTGCCCCTCGGTAAGTACCTGGTTTTTGGTAAACCGTCTAAAGTTGGTGGTTATTGCCTCTAATGTCGTTGTCATAACCTTATGTGTGTTTTGTTATTGTATGTTTATTGTCTTTATTTACCTTTTTCATGTATTTTGAATACATAATCATATATCTATTCTTACTTTTTGTTTTTTTCTTACAAAACAGCTTTATATCGCCCAGCGGTATCTGACTGCCTTCCCGCGGACTACATATACCTCTCCCCGTCCTACAAAAACTTGTCACCATACTATTTTTATCGATCAGCGGTATGCGGACTTTTATTTAGGTACCGATGATCGGGTTTTGACCTGCGCTGCTTTAATTTTCTCAACCGTTGGTCGGTTTTATACTAGGCTGCAAACGTCTATGACTTTGCAGTATTGGTATTATGATCAGTTGGCACGGATTGCAAATCTGTGCTATCTGTTCAATTACTATTTTTTATCTATTCTCAAAGATTCATAGAGTTCAATAAATTGATCATAATCAAAGTCCGGGAATAACTCTGGCATTATTTTTTTAAAATTTTGAGTTATTGGACCTGGGGTTTTTGCCAAATGATCCAGAATCACTTTTTGCCAGTAAAAAAAACCTCTAGTTTCGGCTAGCAGCTTCATGTAACCCTCAAAATCTACATGCAATGGATAGGTTTGACTCTCAAATTCAAAAAAATGCATCCCTGGAAGCTCTGGATGATCTTTATACATCCCAACACAAGCTTCATCAACAAAAAAATCGACAATATGAAAATCTCGTAAAGGTGAGTCTTCTGGAGTATCATCGAAATAAACCAGGTTTTTCCCATCTGAAAAAATTTTATCCACCTTTAAAATTTTTATTTTACCTAATCCATCAATCTCCTTTGCATTCCAATTAATTATTAATCCATTATATAATTTAAAGTACTCCTCAAAACCATTCTCTTTAATTTTATTCTCGGTAATTATTTTTTCAACTTTTTTTTCTGTTAGAGATGACGGCGAATCACACTCATGCAAATCAAACTTATCATGGGTGAATAATTCAACCATTATATTTTTTACTATTTCATAGAATTTACCATTCATTACCTTACATTTTTTTTAATTTGCAAAAGTTATAAGTCCATTATCATACCAAGAGTTTACCTCCGTCGAATTCAAACCTGATACCCTGCTTGTTAAACTTTCCCGTGTTCTAAAGGATCCATTTTTATCTCTTTCCGTGACTATTTGCGTAGCTAAATCAAGGGAAATTGATAATCCTTTTGCTAATTGAACTTGATTAGCCTTATTGACTTTAATCGGATCAGGTTTTGCAACATCTACCAATTGATATTTATCGGGCCCGGATTGATCGATAGCGTTATCGACTGTAATCGGCGATTTAATAGAACTGCCCTTTACTTCTTTAGTTTTATCCGTAGGATCTATTTCTACTATAGTACATTTTAATGCAGTTGGCACAAAGCGTTCTGCTCTTACAATTTCTTTCTTTGTCTGCTTATCTGCAGGTGAATCACTAGAAGCATCTATATTAGCCAAAAGACCAGAGTTGACACTTCTACCATAATTAGGAATTACAATATATCTAAAGGCCCTGTTTCCAGATTGCCCTTCAGGCGGAATTGCGTTTTTAATTTGTGATTCTACATCAGATTCATGTTTCCTATTACCACTTCTAGAAAGAGGAGTTAGGTTTTTCCAATCTGATCCAGTTCCGTGTAGTTTTTCACTAAGTAAATGACCTCTTATATAATAAGAACCTTTACCTTCTCTTCTTTGATTTAAAGTATTATATACACCGCTTCCAGTAGCGCTTGCTGCCGTTCCTGTGGTTTCACCCGTCAAATAGTCAATTCTCATAGAGCTTCCAAATTCTCCAATCAGTCCTCCAAATATAGGTTTTGAAGATGGCCCTGAGGTGCCAGAACCTGACATTAACTCGGCCGTTAATGGAGACAATTTATCTAACTCCTTTTGTATCTTCTTACCATTATCTTTGTTTTCATTAGTTATACTTTCATTGACCAATAAGTCGATTTTTTTCGCAATAGTAAGTGCCGATTGTTTTTTTGACTGTAATTTATTATCGGTTAACTTAATATCATTTATGAACTTTTCATAAGTAGTAGGAGTACTAGCTACCATAAGTTCATATGATTTTCCTTTTTTCTTAAAGAATAACTTATGATTCTTACCGTCTTTGGCTTTAAATTTCTT
The DNA here is from genome assembly GCF_026222555.1 of Aquimarina sp. ERC-38. Classification (NCBI taxonomy): domain Bacteria; kingdom Pseudomonadati; phylum Bacteroidota; class Flavobacteriia; order Flavobacteriales; family Flavobacteriaceae; genus Aquimarina; species Aquimarina sp. ERC-38. The sequence continues at coordinate 1,072,873 of NZ_CP098511.1, forward strand.
CTTCGCCTTCCACCACTGCACTATTCCTTTTACAACTCCCTTCACCTTCGCCTTTCCTTTTCTAAGGAGCTTTTTAAAGGCTTTCTTCACCTTCATGATCACCTTAGTAATGGCTTTATCAATCTTTTTACGAATCTTTTTAATGATCTTGGTTACTTTTTGGGTGAGCCCAGAAATACCTAATAATGATGCTAGGAATCCGATCACCACAGGGATTGCTATTTTTAACGCATTTTCTATAGCTCCTGCCACTCTACTTACATTGCCAGATGCAATCGCCTTTACTGCATCGATAAAGCCACGTACCATTTCTATAATTTGGCTACCGCGCTCGATAAAGAATTTAACGATGTCAATGATCGCCATAGCTGCTTTTATAAAGGCACCTGCGGGACTTAATAATCCTAGCATCCATTTGATACCCGCTTCAATCACCTTGGTAATCACCATCTCTTTGATGGCATCAATGACCATCTCTTTCAGGTTATTAAATTCTTCTTTGATATATTCCCAAAGACCTGCAGCTCCATCTCGACGTATCACCTGGAAGATTTCTACTCCGGTTTCTACAACTTTAACCACAGGCTCTCCTAATAATTTTACAGCTTTACGGCGAATGAAATCCCAGGTAATCCCCAAAATTTGAGCTACGAGATCAAATATGCCAGAAAGGCTAAATAGATTATCTGGTATCTGAACCCCCATTGGACCTAGCGATCCAGTCAACCAACCTACAAGCCCTGATTGTAAATGTTGCCCAATGTTACTCACAAAGTTGTTTAGTCCCTGACCCACTCCCTGGATCAACATGCTTAAAAAACCAATAGGATCCGTAATAATTGTGGTAATCACACTTAGTGCAGAGCTTAGAAGGTCCATCAACATATTTTTGATGTTGATGATGGTTCGAATCACCCCGGCAACAGCGTCTAATGCCATATCTATCAATCCTCGATTGGCAGCTTTCATCTCTTCGATGCGTGCATCTACGGCTTCGAGGCTCTCGTTATACTTATTGGCAAGGCTATCGATTAATTCGTCTTGTTTATCGTTAACTGATTGTTCTAGCTCATCAAACTGCTCCTGGATACGCTCTGCGGCTTCTCGACCAATTTCCTGTAGATTTCCTGGTAGCGCCGTTACATAATCTTGTACTTCCTGTTTACCTTGAGTAATACGATCTTTGGCTGCAGTTAACTCTGTGGCAACCACATTAGCGATATCGGTAATTACCGAATCCATACGCTCGATAAAAACCTCTCGTCCATCTATAAAAAATTGGTTCACCTCATCAGGTAATCCTGTAAAGACATCACTTACTCTTCTAAAGAAACCACTTACTCCACCATATCTTCTATCAAGATAATCGTCCATTTCTTTCTCAATATGATCTTCAAAGGCTTGTTTAGCTCGATCTGCTCCAGCCGTAAACATATCATTAACCCTGGTATCAAGATCACTAAGAATGGTTTCTACATCGGTTTTAGTATTTTCATAGATCGTATTGATCTCTCCTGCAATACGTTCACGTTCGGCAGTATCTGTGGTACCGGTTTGTACTTGATCACCTGCTACCTGATTTAATAATCCGGTGCGATCCTGATGCATACCCTGTAAGGTCTCCTGACTATTGCCCTCGGCACTGGTTTGTACATTTTGTAAGGTACTTTGCTCTTCAGTTCTAAATTCTCCTGGTGCCTGGGCTGTATTTTCTCGTGCTTGATGGGTAGAATCCAGTGCCCCTACAAATTCTGGTTCGTTAGAGTTTGCTAATTGGTCATCGGTAATTTCGTTTTCAGCCATTTGTTGGTCTACCTCTGCCATATTATCCTGTAATGGCCGGCTTACCTCAGATTCACCTCTGGCTGGAGGCATAGCATTTTGTGCTCGTACGCTATTTGGTGTATTGCCTATTGGAGCCGGCGGTAATGGTGTTACTTCTCGCTCTGGTACTGCTTCAGTATTTGGTTCTTGAGCAGTAGCTTCTGAAATATTACCGGCTGCTGTAGCTTGTTCGTTTTGTACATCTTGTGTTGCAGCATTACGAACCTCATCTATGTTATTATTATTTTCGAAATCAACAGCTTCTTCTTCATTAGCCGGAAGCTGCATACTTTCGATGCGCTGCATAAGCTGCGCTTTGAAAGCTTCGGCACTAAATTCTCCTACCTCTTGCTCTTCCATTGTAGCTACCTGAGCTGCTTGTGCACCACCAACACGTTCATTGGATGGTGATACTGCAGCGGCCTGTGCTCCTCCGGTCACTAATGTTGCCGGCTCGTGTTCTTGTTGTCCTTCGGCAGTATTCGCTACACGCTCTTCTAATTGTTGGAAGTTAGGATCTTCTTCTGGACTACGTGGTGTTGTAGGCTCTGCGGCTACACCTGTTTTTTCTGAACCTGGTTGAGCCTCTACTTGGGCTTCTGCTTCTCCTGATAGAGGTGTACCAATAGCTTCTCCTTCAGTTTGTTCTACCTGAGTTTCGGGTGTTGCTCCCGTTGTGGGCACCGCAGTTTCAGATTGAGCAGCATTGCTTCCACCCTCGGTTGTAGCAGTACCTTCTTGAGATGCTGGTCCTGATGCTCCCTGTTGTATGGTATGGGTAAGCTCGTGTGCTAAGAGCGTCTGTCCTTCGGTCGTTGCCGGATTGAATCGATTTTGGTTAAAATGAATATCATTCCCATTGGTAAAGGCTCGTGCTCCTAATGCCCGATTCATAGCTACAGACTCACTTCCTGTGTGAATTCTTACACCACTAAAATCAGCTCCAAAACCAGATTCCATTTGGGTTTGCTCACTTCCCGAAAGGGGAGATCCCTGGCCTCTTGTATTTCTTAGAGATTGGCCAATGTTAACTCCATTTAGTCCAGAACTACCAGGGTTTTCTCTGGCTTGTACTTCTTCATCTTCCTGAAGTTGTACATCCTCATCTTCAGATTGTGTTTGAACCTCTTCATCCTCTTGCATTTGTACCTCATCCTCTTCATCCTGCATCTGTACTTCCTCCTCTTGCATTTGCACCTCTTCTTCGGGCATGGTTTGAACTTCTTCTTCCATACGTTGTACAGAAGAAGCGTCTGACAGGTTGGTTAACGGCTGTATACGCTCTGCAATTGGTTTTTCCTGGATGGTTTCCTCTTCGATCATGGTTTGTACCGAAACCGGAGTAGGGGAGATCGTAGATTGTGCACCGTTTTGATGTTCATGTACCACCTGATCGGCTACTTGATCTGCCTCTACCTCATATTTATCACCCGACTGGCCTACCTTCAATTTAGGCTGGATAAACAAATCACTCCTGTTTTTTGGTTTAAAAACAGAAGGCGTATTGTTTCCTTTGGTAACAGTATGTGCCGTCTTTGGTGTAAACATGAAAATTATATTACATCTCTATTGTCGTTTTATTTTAAAGGGATCCTAAACTTGTTCTGCCAAGTATGATTTGTCCTTCGATATCATCATCATTATCACAATCAATTAATCTACCTGCCGGATACAGCGTTTGCAGACTATATAGCTTGTCGAGCATCTCTTCGAGTTTTGAGTTTTCTCCTTCTGGTTTGATTTCTTCCTCCCCTAAACTATTGGTTTTTGCTTCTAAATATTCTTTATATGCCTTTTCGAACCTGAACAATCCATTTTCTTCATCCGGCACTTCGCTTTGTCTATGACCAATCCAACAGATACGTGCCACTACATGTGCCGGAATCTCTTGTCTGATTACATTTTCCATATAGTTTCTAAAATTGGAATCAGAAAATCTAAATGTATACCCGGGTAAAATAATACTCACTCTATATGAATACGGGTCTATAGGTTCGCAATTCTCGCAAGTATCTGAGCATATGGGTATAAACTTACTGGGTTCTGGATACACATCTACTCCATCTTTCTGAAAACCGGGTCTTAGTAAAATGTGTTCTACCAAAAACAGGCCTTCTTCGGTGAAATCATTTTCGATAAAAGCCAGTGTATCAAATATGCCCTTTTTCAATTTGTCTTGTGTATCATAAAATCTAGAATGGATTGCTATAATATGATCTGTACTTGATGCTGGAATTTCTGGATTAATCACGCTAAATGAATACACTCCTTTTTTACCAGATATATTCAATTTGATATTACTAACTTCGGTATCATCTTTTAACGGTTCGGAAAATGCTGCATCAAGTTCAAAGGTGCTGGTTTCAATAAGTTGTAAAACTGTAAAGTTTAGCTCGTTGATCGCTCCTGCTTTAGAACCATATCCCTCTGTAGCTCTCAGAATTGGCTTTCCTTCTTTATCCTTTATTTCCCATCGATAGGCTGTAGAATCGTTATCATCGATACTTTCATTTATCATAATAAAGGAATCCGAAATATTCCTGCGATTATAGTTTTTTATTCCCAATAATCGTGCTAATCTTTTTTGAGTTCCGGAAATATTATCAGTATTCCATAAATTAGAAAAAGGTTGTTTATAGTAATTAAATGCATTACCACGTTCTGCGCTAATCACTTTATAATCTCTTAAAAAAGCCTCTTTATTGCGAAGCACTATCTCATCTGTACTATCGCCATACAAGGTTTTCATCAAAAAAGTATATTCACTAAAACGCTCTGCAAAACGCGCCAATAAATGATCAAGTATTTGATTTCTACGGTCGACACTGTTATCCATTTCTTTAAACAGCTCATTGGTAAGTACCTCATCATTGTTAGTGATGTAATCACTTACCAAGTCATCAAAATCTGCAATATCTTTTATGGCTTGCGTAAAATAGGTATTTGAAGATCTTCCGCTTACCGATAACAATTCTTTTACTTTGCCCAGATGCTGAAAATAACTAGCTAAAATCTGATCAAAAAACAATAGATATCCTTTTAATTGTCTTGCTTTAGCTTTTCTTTCTGTGGTAACTCTGGCCGACAATCCATTAATTCCAATACCGTAGGTATCTGGAAAATCATTTTGAATGGTAGTATACTCTTCATTTTTAAAATATTGACCCCTTGGAAAGACTAAACTTTGATCTAAAATCTGATCTACGGGTGGTTTTAATTCTTCAATAAATGCATCTACTTTATCTTGATTGATATTTAGTGGTAAAAACCCCTTGTTATAATTGATAACACTTTTACTGCAAAGTGCTGGCTTTTTACCATCATCTATACAAATAATCCAATCGTTAGCATCTGCAATATTATCATCACAATTGCCTATAGTTATATCTTTGATGAATTTCACTCCATCGATATCCATGATAAGTTTTATAATATCTGAAAGCCGAACTTCTTCTCTGAGATTAGCATTTTCTAACTCCTGTCTATCGATAAATCCCTTTTTAAGGATGGGACCTTCAAAAATTTGATCGGTAGTATATCCCTTGTCTAGCATCTGCTGTATTGAGTAGAAGGGAACCGATGGCGAAAAGTAATTGTCTATGGCAAGTAATATTTTGGCATGAATCAATTCCTCATCTGCTTCGTTTTCTACTTCTATACTGGCACATATTGAGATGTCTTGTAGCTCTATCTCACCAATATCTACCAAATCTTCACAAAGATTTCGGTTTTGATGATATGCCATTCGAGCGGCTTCAATAAGTTTTTCTTTTTTTACATTGATAAAAACTTCCTGATCTTCTTCGGGGATATCGTCTATACCTTCTTCCAGAAAATCTTCATCATATTCAAGCGTGATATTATACAGCCCTTGCAAAGTGAACTCCCTTTTAAAATCGACAGACACATCGGCTACATCTACAGTATTATAGGATAAAAGATCCTTTTTACAATTTAAGAATACTTGCTTTTCATGTTTATGTAGCCAACAATTTTTTATCCCGGGAATATCAATCAACAGCTTCCTATAATCTAATGCAGTAATAGGTTTCGAAGGAAATATTTCTGCAGGTTTAAAAAATTGAGTTTCGATCCCAGTACCTTTATTATCTGAAGCCAATAGATTTTCTATTGGCATATTAATTCGCATACCAAGGTCTGAAATGGCATAAGACAACATTTCCAGAATAGTGATCCCTGGGTCATGAGAATTATAATCCGTCCATAATCTACCTCCTAACTGAGAAATATATTCTATTCCTTTTTCCCTCAAAAAATAGAAATCCAGGTCATCCCGAGTAGTGACATCTTTTGGGATATTGAAAACGGCATCTAAATTTCGCATGTCTCTATTTTTTCTTCGTTATTCTCTTTGCATTTTTCTATATTGGTGGATACCTGATGCTGTTTCGCTGATACAAGTATTGATGCTGGATTAGAGGGTTGGACACTGCTATTAAATATTTCTCCGTCTCTTTTTACAATTACGTCTTGTAAATAGTCCACATAAAACAACTCTTCCAGATAGTCTATTAAAACACTACGATGCAGTGTTGCTCCAAAATCTATTGTTCTTGAAGTATTAAATGCCCATGGAGATAAAAATTTGGTAATATCTTCGCTTAGTTGTTTGGTATAAAAGTTTTCATCGTATTGATCATAAAACTTGACCGATAACGAAACTTCAACTTCTTCGTAAGTTGGATTGACCACCTGTGTTTCGACCTGTATGGTGTTCAATTTATTTATATACCGCATTACTTTATTTAATGTTGCCTTGCTAACTCTAGGTTGAAAAATATCAAATACATTTTTATCAATAGTATCCGGAATCACCACCAAAGTCACATATCCGGGTGCTAAAAAAGAGGGACCCTGAGAGGCTTTCATGTTGGTATGATTCAAACATTTTACCTGATAGATCTCAGGAAATTCTTGTAACACCAGATTTTCATAATCCCAGAGAGTAACTGCCCTGTTTTTATGCCGAAGTCGTTCGCTAATGCGTCTGTAATATGCTTCATCAGACTCTTGCGGACTACCATCAAAAGAATTATATGGTTGCGTAATTGACTTTACTTGTGGTACCCTGGTAATTAGTTTGCTTATAGTGCCATCAGGTAAACTGGTTTCCAAATGTGACAGATCGTTATCCTGGTCTTCAAAAGTGGTCAATACCGCCTGTGGTAAAATTGATTTTATCTTGCTTACGGCATCATAGTTTTTATGAATTCTGGCACGTATCCAGATATAACCTTCCGGAAGTCTTGTATTATTGGTTGTTGCTTGCTTTGGAATAGTAAATCGTATAATTCCGGAGGTCAATAAATTATCCGTACTATTGATTAAGATGTTATCTTGTAAATCTTTCCAGTGGTTATTACTTAAAACCGCCCATTCAACACGCTGATTGCCCAGAAAACCTTCGTCATCTGGATTTTCGCTCCCTTCTAAAACTTGTATTAATAACGATATCTGTTGGTTGATTTCGGCATTTTCTAAGCCGATAAATAAAGATCCTCCTCTACAATGTTTAGGAACCAAGTGATTAGTTAAGAAATCATTTCGCTCTTGAGTACTCCCGGTAATAATTTCTTGTATACTTTCTTTAAGGAATCTATGTTCTTCATGTTGCCCGTACGGATCTTCATGAAACAATTTAATTTGATTGTTGGCATAAGCTACTTTATTTCCTTGCAGATTAGTTGATGCCTCTGCATTATAACTCATACTGATGGTTTCTATTAAAGGAATATAAGGCTCTTTAGGTATCTTTGACTCCTCTTTAGCATCTAAAATAGCTCTTGAGATTGCAAGTGCATAGGTTTTTGGAAACCGTTCCTGTAAAAAAGACTGATTCAATGACAACCGCAATGGGCCATTTTTATACCCTGCACTTTGCGAACTAGAAAATGAGAAATCTGTTTTATAAAGATCACCGGATTTTTTGAATAACACAACATCTGATTTTTCTATGATATATCTTTTTCTATTATTCTCAAATACTGAAGAAGTCGCTTTAAAATAACTATCATTTACCGTAGGAAGAGTACCATAATTAGTATATTGATCTGCGAAATTTACTTCGGGGGTATCTTTCCAGGTAATATCAATATTGATACTTTTCCAGGGTTTAGAGAAAACCTCGGGATAACCAATGTCAAAATTTGATTTGTTTATCGGATCGGTAGTAAAAGGATAAAAAGGCTTATCTACATTAATAATACCTGTATCATTTTCTAATTCTAAAGAAACAATACTATCTACATGAACCTTTGCCTGCATCGAACTCAAGGTATTTAATGCTAGTCTTCGGTTTAAATTATATCCGGCATAGCTGTATGTTGCTTCCCCATCTTGTGTAGTCCCAATCTCTTTTTTGTTAGTATCAATTAAAAAGCGTACTACAGGCAAATCGGTAGTATAGGGTTCAAGATGAACTTCTTTGTTATATCCAGTTATAGAAGGTGCGTCTTGTGGTATTTCAAACAACAAAGAAAGTTTATTGCTTTGCATCCTAGTTTCATACGATGCAGTACCAATAGTTTTTGATTCTTCAAGTTTCAGAGGACCATACCAACCTTCTTCGGTACTACAGTAAATAGTTATGTTTTCATACAAATCATCAAACGCAAAGGTTTCGGGGGGAAGCTCTAGCTGTGCTTCTTTAGGATCACAAGGTTCTGTATCATCTCGACTTGGGTTCCTTTTTGGCACTTGGTTTATGGTGATCTGAACTGTTCTCTCTCCTTCTTTAAGTGAAAACATTTGAGATGCCAGACCAAATCCAGTTTTCACGTTATCCAAATCAGGATATGTTCCTTCGTTAGACGGATATCCAAAAGCCCACCAATCAGCAAATCCTTCGGGAAATTCTTCGCCTTTACCATCAAAAGAGTTGGCAATATCTGCCGTTTTTATTTCTGCATCAATGATTTTTTCTGCACAATCTGCTGGATCTAATTCTCGTTCTTGATGATTGTATACATTTTTAAGCAAGGCTACAGTCGCTTTGTTGGCAACTAATTCTTCTGAAGTTTTATAAATACGCTTTTTTCGGTTAGCATCTTTTCCACCATCAAGCTTAGTTCCTTCAGGAATTCTTTCACTTATACTCTTTTTGGCAATTTCGAAAAGCAGGTGTACTTTATCTGCTTTTGCAGAAAGTTTCTCTACTTGTAAAATTTCAGAAAAATAAAAATCAAGGTGCCTTTTGGTTAAGGTATTAAATCTATTTTGTGATAATTCTAGCAATCGAAGAAAGCACACAAATAGTGTAAAATGCGGTGTAACTTCTCCATTATATTCTTGCTCCTGAAGCGTAGCTGTGATTTCATCCTTTAACTTTTGGTATGTCGTTTCGCCTCTAAGCGGTATAGTATCCTCATTAAAATCAAAATAGCGAAACAAATCTTGCCAATCTCCTAAGGGTGAATTCTCATTTTCGGTATTGAAATAATTTACATGTTTGGCGAAGTTATAAGCAAACAACATCCAATCTTCTACACCTAGATCATGGAGTTTTAAACTATCAGGATTCAGTATTTCGTTAAACCGTTGTTGCTGATCCCTTCCGTTTCTTCTTAAGATACTATCGATATAACTGCAATTTTCACTCATTTGTTGGTTTTAAGATTTTATATCGGTTCCTTCTTCCAGATAAAATGGGAACACCACATTGTTTCGTGAATTGGTCGTTCTTACTGTATAATCTACCTTAATAAAAAGTTCACCTTGTAGTGTGTCACTTTCGGTAATATTTATAAGGTCGACATCGATTCTTGGTTCATGATAAAGAATAGCTGTTCTGATTAACTCTGAAACATAGGTAATCAATGTTCTGTTTAAGCTTTCAAACAGTAATTCATCAAGATTACATCCATAATCGGGGAACATTATTCGCTCTCCCAAACGAGTGGATAATAAAATCTCTAGACTACTCTTAATATCTTCTTCGTCAGAAATCATTTTCACTCTATTTGATTTCTTACTAAATTCTGGAGGGAAGCTCCAACCTATTCCTAAAAAAGACTTTTTATTTTCCATATTATCCTATCATTACTGTAGGTTCTCCTGCCACTATTGTACCTCCATGAGCGGTAGAATCACCCATTCTGGCGGCTGGCATTCCACCAATCATTACTGTTCCTGATCCCGCGACTATAGAATCTGGAGGACCACTACAAGTAGCCATATCTCCAACTCTTGCTGCTGGCATTCCTGCAATCAATACTGTGGGCTCTCCTGCGGGTAAAATAGGACCTCCTACGTGAAGTGCTCCTCCTGGATTTACCATCGGACACACATGCATGTCGTTTACTCTTGCTGCTGGTGGCATATTTTTTTATTTAATAATGTTTTTACTAATTTATTTGTACCAATGAGCCTTTTAAAACAGCCGTTGCCCCTGAAGAGACTTCGGCTCCCGAAGACCCTTCGGCTTTGAATGCCGCACTTGCGGCAATATTTACATTGGTACCTTCGATGGTAACATCTCCTGATGCTTTGAGTTCGATATTACCGGCACTTTCCATTAAGATTCCAGCACTATCGATTGTCACTACATTCGAGTTTTCATCTTCAATAATTATGGTCCCTGCATCTTCATCCAAAGCGATGTGTTTTCCCGCCGGAGTTGAAATATTGATTGTTTTCTTGTCATCGTCAAACAACACCTTCATTTCGCTTCGGGTAACGAATCCTTTCTCGTGATTATCATCGGCTGCTGTAACGGGTGCAGGTTTTGCACTACTATGTAACATGCCCAGAACCACTGCATCGTTTGGATCTTCATTGATAAAACCTATAATAACTTCGTCTCCTATTTCGGGTCTAAAAAATGCTCCTCTGTTTTCTCCTGCATCTAACGAAGCAACCCGGCACCAGATACCCTGCTCTTCATTATTTACAATAGGGATTTGAACCAAAATACGTTCTTCACCATCGGGATCATCTTGTAATTGCGAAACAATTCCTATTTGTAACCCTTGTATTGCCGGCATTAAACCAGAAGCTGGAGGAGAAGTGATATCAAAGGTTTCTGAAAACCATTCTGGATTTAATCCAAACTGGGCATCGACAGTCCAGTTTCCCTCAGAAAGATTATGTCTAACTCCAGTAACATATACATTACCATTAAATCGATCCCCTACTCCTTCTAACTTTAGAATGGTGTTAGGTTTTACTTGTGCTATTCCTTGAAATTTTACACGCCCACGTACTTTGGATAATTGTTGAAACAACCATTTTGCATCAGCCCAATCCTGTAATTCGGTATCGGTAACGGCACCACCATGCCTTAATTCTAAGTTTTCAAGTCCGATGGCCTCTGCTAAATCTTCAGGGCTTAAATTTCCATTTAACGAAACCCCAGGATCGGCTCCTTCAATTTCTAATAACTCTTGATCAGCATAATTCCATGCATACGATGAAACCTTACTGATTTGATGTCGGGCATCAATTTCGGCGTCAAAATCAAGTAATGTGGCTCCATAAGTAACAGTTTCGATTTCAGATTGACCAATGTCTGGTTTTGCAATAGTAATAGATCCATCATCAATAAAGCATAGCTTACCATTTGCTTGAGCTCTAGAAATGATAAAGTCCCAATCTGAGGCATTGTATTGAACCAATTCCAAATGCGAAACATTGGTTGCCTCTATATCATTTTCAAGACCATATGTCCCTATAATCTCTTCAATAATATCGCTATCGGTACTTTCATAAAAATACTTACTTTTCTTTCCTATAGTGAGCTTTACAGCTTCATCTTTGCACTCGATAATCAACTGACTGGTATGTGTTCTAATTTTGAGATTATGCTTAATAACGATACCTTTAAAAATGGTTTCCTCGTCTGAGTGATACCCTGCGGTAATCTCGATTTCTTTGCCTGGAATCAAAAGATCTTCATTGCTTAATTCGAAATCTCTGGCAGAAGGATCTCCGTCAATAAGTACAATTTGTGCTATAGGTATCCTGTTGACCTCTTTTTGTACCATAATACTTTTGACCTGATATACTTTGGGCAATTCGTCACCTCCTATCAGAATTTTGAAAGTGATTAAATCAGGACTTTGAGTAGTTTGTATGATACCACTATTATTCATTTATGATTGTTTTTGTAAAGGTGGAAAATAGAGTTCTTGTCCGACAGTAAGCTTTCTGAAGTTGCTTATATTATTTGCTCGCGCAACCTCCAGATAATACTTTGGATCTCCATAAATGCGATGTGTCATCAAAGGTAAAGTATCACCTGCCTTGACTATTCTATAATGTGTAAGATCAGGAGATTGATCATTTTGTTCTCTGACTCGTTGTTCTTGCTCTACAAACTTCTTGAACTTGGCTTTGACCATTGCTCTTAATGGAGTACCATCTGGCTTAAAAAGTTTATATTCTATATCCATTGAAACCAAAAGACAAGGAAAAGTTAGTGCTCCCCAAACTATTTTCAGGTAATTGGGTTTATGAGTATCACCGTTATACTCGTATACCGCTTTTCTGAAAGCATCAAGGTCATCGATAATTCCGTCTCCTTGATCTTTATACACCTTATCGTCGCTAGCTGAACTTGGATCATTGCCATAGTGAATTATAACTCCGGTGCGATCAAAAAGAAATTCAAAATCCAGATCTTCGGGTATTGATCTTATGAATTTTATATCGTTAGAACTGGTTCCTTGTGCCTGATCTTCCTGTACTTCATTTTTAAGAGAAAAACTATAGGTTTCGGGATTCAGTAATGCAGTGTATTTTAAGTCTGGAATTTCTTCATTAAACTTTTCATCTTTAAAACATCGAATGACCAGTTTTTGTAATTTACCTTCAATCATGATCAAATAGTTTAGCGTTCTTGTTGTTTTTCAAGAATTTCCATCACCTGTTCTACACAAGCTTCAACCAAGGCAGATTTTTCTTTTTTGCTATCTACTTCTACCGGCGGCCGTTTACCTTTTCCTTCATCGACATTAATTTTGATATGTAATTCTTTGATTTCTATCGGCATCAGAGATGTTTTATAAAGTTTGGAAATAATTATAAGTAAGCTCTAGTGATTCTATAACCAATTTATTTTCTGTGGCATGAAAATCCTCTACAACCCATTTTACCGGATAGGCATGTGTAACGTTCCATGTTAACAAAGCTTCATGTTTTTCGTTAAGCAGCATCACTGTAAGATTAATAGGTTTTATCTCAAAATTTTCAATAGCATTTCTGCACCATTCTATTAATTCAGAATCGATTAAAAGTCCTCGTTTCAGGACCAAATTAGGATACTTGGTTCTTGCAGGAATTTTATGTTTAAACCTATTTTCTCCTCCTTCGGCAATTTCTTCGGTTTCCAGATCTACTGACAGACCAGAAACCGATTGAAATTGATAGTCATTAATTTGAATTTTATTTTCTAAATCTTGAAACTCAACTTTAAAATGAAAGCCTACCGGTGGATAGTAAGAAGCCATTATAATAATGATAATTTCTCATGAACAAACTCTGCCGTTTCGATAGCGATTTCGTTACCGTCTGCTTTAAGATCTGTAGACTGAATTTTGGTTACATAGGCTCTTTCGGCTTTCCAGGTTACAACAGGTTCGTGCTTCTCATCCAGAAGGCTAATCGTAAGATCTCCTCGATATTGTTCTTCACCTTCCTGGAAATACACAGTTTTAACCCATTGGTCATAAAACTCTTTGTTGGTGTCTGAAAACGTTCCTCGTTTTATAGTGATGTTACTATACTTAGAAAGTCCAGGTTGCTTAGTTTTATGATATTCGGTATCAGCACCTGCTCTATATTCGATTACTTCTCGTTCAAAATCCAATCCAGAAACTTCGGTACAATTGAATTCTGAATCTCCGAAAGACACTCTAAAATGAAACTTTGGTAATGGATATGTGGTAGCCATGTTTTTATACTTTAAAAATTATTAGATGATTTGTTAATTATGCCTCTTGCATTTTGTGAGAGAACTTAAGAATGATAAATTCTGCGGGACGTACCACAGCCATTCCTATTTCTACGAACATATTTCCTTCAAGAATATCTTGTGCTGTCATAGTTTCACCTAGCCCAACATTTACATAAAAAGCTTTATCTGGAGTTGGTCCAGCCAAAGCACCAGCTCTCCACTGTAAATTAAGGAAGTTGGTAATCATAGCTTTCACTTTTACCCAAGTGTTGGCATCATTTGGCTCAAATACAAATTGTTCTGTAGCCTTTTTGATAGATTCTTCAGCAAAATTGAAGAAACGTCTAACAGATACATAACGCCACTCATTATCGTTACCAGCAAGCGTACGAGCTCCCCAAACCAATGTTCCTTTACCTGCAAAAGTTCTAATGGCATTTATGGATTTACCTGTACCATGAATATTTAAGTCTTCTTGCTCTTCATGTGATATATGAACTGTTGGTTTAATTACATAACTCATTCCGACATTAGCAGGTGCTTTCCAAACCCCTCTAGTATTATCGGTACGTGCATAGACTCCTGCCATACCACTACTTGGTGGTAAAATTACTGGTACTTGTCCTATTTCTGCTTTTACTCTATTAAATAGTGCATTATCTGTACCTTCTAACGCATCTAAATTTGAAGTAGTGACACTACTTGATGCAGCACCAAGCGCGGTAATTAAAGCTGACAATTCGCCAGAAGATTTTAATGTAGTCAGATCGGTTACTGTAGTTGAGTCTGCAGGAGTTGCAGCATTCACTCCAAGGTCATCATAAACGGTATTTGTAGCTTCAGAAATGGTATTCATAATCTTGGTCTTCGTATCATCTGCTTGTAACTTTGTTAGCCTCGTATTTAAATCTGTATCAAGGCTATCGATGTTAGACCATGCTCCTAACGCTGCAGCTTCGGTTGCAGCATCTGCAGTACCAATAGTTTCTGCATCGCTAAGTGCTTGTTGCGTTGCAGTAACAAAAGAAATGATTTCTTGTAGTTTTGATTCTACTGATGGCTTAATTGCTAGGGCCGCGGTATCATCTGCTGCTGCATCTACATCATTTCTTAAGCCCACCATGTCGGTTATCAACTGTGTAAGAGAAGTGGTATTAATACCATCAGATATTGACTGAACTTGTTGTGCAGGAGTTGTACCAGCAGAGTCGCTTACATTAACAGTGACATCGGCGTCTTTATAATTGTAATCAAGAATTGTTTCTACAAAAGGATAATACGCTGCTCCGTACTTTACGAAATCTTTTCCAAGATTAATTCCATTTCTTAATCCTGCGATATTAGCATCTACTGGATTACTGTTATCATAACTAAAGGTATCTATGATTGCAAAACGATCTTGTAGTTTATTACATTGTGTAAGGGCAAGATTATAAAGGCTATAGAAATCGGTACTACCGCCGGTTAGGGAAGTAGCATCAGGGAAAAGAATTAATGTAGGCTCATCTTCTTTTTCTAATAACTTTAACCCCTTAGCGAGACCTTCAGTTGTATCTGATCCAAGGGCCACTGTAGTTGCAGGAGAAGTTCCTTCACCATACTGTCCTACAGATACAATATAACAAGGTCCACCTCCATTAGCGAAATACAGTTGTAAAGAATAATACATCAAAAAAGGTGATGGAGAAGTTAAAGATCGTACAGAGATCACATCATCGTTAACATCGACAACCATACCCTGTTCTGCCAGAGCAAACCCAAAATAGGTTTCATACTCTAGCATTGAAGAAATACGCGTCGGAATTTCGCTAAGATCTCCTTCTGTTTTATTTGTAGCTTTTTCGGTATATCCTAGAAAAGCCGGAATAGCAGTTTCTACTTGAGCTACCGAAGGAGGAAACTTTGCGATCTCCTCGATGTAAACTCCTGGTGTACTGTACGTTGCCATAATTATAAATTTTAATTTGTATAAAAGTTTAAATAAATATTTCTGAATACATGTTGTCTTCTTCTATTCTTATATTCTCTTTCCCGGGATTAAGAAGAAAAACGTCTTTTAATCTTGGATCTAAATCATTTGGTCTTAATTCTACAAAGCCATTTTGAGTGAGTGGTTGTTCCTGTTTGGTAGTAAAGGCTTCATCTTCATTGATATCAATATACCTCCAAAATGTTTTTCTGTTTTCGAATCTAAGAGTAGGACCTGGCACCTCATCTGGTAGTCCTAGCAATGTTTCATTAGGGCCATTTGCAATCTCGACTGTAGTATCCACTAAAATATCATTATTGCCTCGACCATCTATCGCAAAACGAAAATATCCTATTAAACCATCGAGTTTTTGCGTTTCGATATACTCGTTTAAAAGCTCCACGTTTTGAGGTTCATTAATATCTTCTGGATTGATCAGGACTATATTCTCTAGACCCAAAGGATCTATAGGAGCAATTTCGTTTATAAGAATCTCATGCATAATCGACCTACTAGTTTCTGGTTGAAGCAAGAATCGTGTATGAACTTTGGTGTTTTTGAAGAAAATAGAAAGCGAATTGTTTTCACCATCCGGTCTTACGTTAGAAAAGTAAAAGAATCTGTTTTCTTCACTATCGGTATTGTTTGTATAATTTCTAAAATAGGTATCCTTAAATCTAAGTTTGAAGGTAAGCATCAAATCTTTTGTAGGTTGTATCTTAGAACAAAAAACTTGTGCACTATCATTAGCCCTGGTATACTCATCAACATTTGCAAATAGCAAAAAACCTCTATTGGTTTGTCTAAAAACAATTTTATGATTTCTGAGATCTGATTGCGTTTTTAAAACGGGTGTAATTGTAAGATTATCCGAAATGTTATAATTAGCAAGTCTTACATTTTTCTGATCCTCTAATAAATCGTCAAATTTGGTAGTGCCATCATCGAGAAAATAATCATGATTAATCTTGACATCGATCAAAGGTTTGTATATTATCTTAAAACTCATTAATTCTTGTTTATTATAGTATCTATTTGTGTGATCACCGATCCTTGTGCCTGTAGAATATCTCTTTCAATCTCGAGTAACCTTAATTTATAGATAACCGACGGGTAATGTTTACCTCCTAATATACCCCACACATAACTAAGCTGCTCAAACGAAGGGGTATACAGCTCTGTGACGAACTTAAAATCCCCAATACCTTGCATATCTGCGTCCTCTCTATCGTAATTACTGTTAGCTTGTGTAAACACATTTTTGCCTTGAAAAAACTCAATGACTTTAGAAATACTTTTTAGTGATTCGGTATACCTATTATTATTCGCACTAAACAAGAGATATAAATTAATGTTCACTTTGGGGTTTTTATAAGAGACAGTAGTGCCTTCTATTTTATAGTTCGGCACATTCTTTAGTGTAGGCTCTTCATCTATATTTATTAAGGTCAAAACAATATCGGGATCCTCATCATCATTATCTCCTGAAGAAATTGTAGCAATATTAGCTAGCGCAACTGGATTGTCATCTTCAAAATATGCATTTACTTCTTCCCTAATAATTTGTAACACCTGAAATATCATATCAAAAAAATTATACGGCATTTTTTTAGCCGAAAACATGCTAATGGCTCTACACTTTAAAATATAAAATGCAATACCGCGAACTATTTAACAAAACAATACTTGCCGCATAGACTTATGAAGAATGGTACATATAAGCCTTCATTAATAGAAATTAAATAGGAAAAGGTTTATCTCTAATTTAAATGAACCATAACGGTTAAAAAAGAAATAAAATTTTACTTTTTGAGGGGTAATCTGCTCAAATATACAAAAAAAAGTGAACCAAAGATGTTATCAAAAAATTAATTTTTCCCTTTATTGTTTTGCCATTTTAAAAGTAAAAAACACAAATTAAATAGTGTGATTCATTTTTTATCGTTCTATTGAACTTTTAAAAACCTTTTCTGTTTTACTGTTTTCGATATACATCGACTTCTATTGGTGTAGCTGTGGTTGGCTTTAGTTTACTATCACGTTGATAATAATTTCTTATACTTGGCTTCTATTATTAGATATTTATGTTGAGCCTTTATATCTTCTGTTACCTTATTGATAAATGCATTTAGCTTGTCATTCCTATGCTTTAGTTTTTCCTTTATTCAATACCAGTTCAAGTATTGCCTTAAATATTTTGTGAATACACTCCAAAAAGTGTTATTTATCCATTTCTTAACCTTATTGTGTGTTGAGTTGACATGCTGGATGTGGTATATGTTATCTTTAACACGTGGTTTTATAATGCCTTTTAAAGTGTGGTGTTCAAGGTTGTTATCAATAGCAAAGCCTTTATAACTTACATAGGCATCGCTACAGAGTATACTTGAACCTATGGCGTTTTCAATATCTATTTCCTTTATTCTTCACATTGTGGCTACACTAAGGCTTAATTAAGATTTTCTCTTTTGAGTTACAATAATAGCGACCTGATCCTTACTTATGCTTTTTGACTTAGACTTACCGCCGCGTTTTCTAGGGGCTCTATCAGTAACAAAGCATCCTTTTTCAGAATTAAAGAAGAATGTCTCATCACTTTCCGTGATACCTGTAAAATCATCATCATCGTCCTCTTTTAAAGCTGCTAAGATTTTATGACGCCAATCAAAGGCTGTTTTCTTATTAATTGACAAGGTTTCTTTTATCTTATTTAAGCTCTTTTCTTGGTGCATTAAAGCTAGGTAACCGTCTATCTTGTCTTTCTTTTGCAACCCTGCCATCCAAGTCCCTGTATACTCAGTAAAACTTCGATTACAAGATTTACATTTATAACGTTGAGAACCCTTATCGATGCCAAACTTATCATACTTCTTGTGATTACAGTCGGGGGCAATAACCTAATTTATTGTCCGACAAATAACGCCTAGACTCTTAGCTTTTGGGAATATATAAATTGGTAGTTGATAGTTGTTCTAAAGCTTGTTGTAATACGATTTACGAGATAATATTTCGTATATTTAGATATGGGAAAACACATATCATTTGAAGTATTAGAGACTTCTTCACAACTACGTTCTATGATTGGTAAAGCATCACATTCTAAGAATGTTTTGCGGTTACAATCCTTGCTTTATATAAAAGAAAAGACTTTTAAAAAGCAATCTGATTTAGCAAAGCATTTGGGTTACAATGTCCGTACAATGGAGTTGTGGTTAAAAACATATAAAGAAGAAGGTATTGAAGCTATGTTAATTGGTTCAAAGCCTAGGAAGGCTAAAGAGCGTAAAGTTACCAAAGCTGTTCACACTGGTTTATCCAAAAGGTTGAATGATAGCTATCAAGGTTTTGAGAGTTACGTTCAGGCAGTAAATTGGGTCAAGGAGCAATACGGAATTAGCTACCCATACAATACCCTACGTGAATATATGATTGATGTTTTTGGTTCTAAGATCAAACAACCAAGAAAATCCCATATTAAAAAGGATCCAGAAGCTCAGGCTGATTTTTTAAAACTTACCAAATCTAATTTCTGAATTAAGATTAAGTCTAAATAGGGTCTGCTGAAAAACTCAGCCTTCATTGATTTTCAAGTTTATGATCGAATTGGTTTGGTTTTGAATAAAGTTTTCACTGAATAAGATTGCTTTTATCCAATAGAGTGCCACCTCAGCCAAATGGACTAAGTTGAGCACTAATATGATACTTGCAATCCAAGACTCACTGGTGTTTTCAAGCCTTGCCCTTATACGGTTTAAACCATATGCTGTCTTTGCTTGACCAAACTTTCCTTCAATTGGATTGCGTTCCCCAAGGCTTACTTGATTTGACAAAGCCTTTTTGGAGGGCCTTCCAAGGGGTTTGGCCCTGAGATTGATACCTTTTTCTTTTAGGTACTTACGGTTCTCTCGGGTACCATATATTTTGTCAACCAAAACGTTCTTTGGATAATGACCAAACCGCTTTCGGTACTTCTCCACACAATCTTTCAATCTGGTACCCTCATTGTAGGCTTCCCAACTAGTATCATCCAAAAATGAAAAACCATCTACCAGTGCCATGTTTATCTTGGCACCAAACTCCACTTTTGCATTTGTTTTCCCACGCACTATGGGACGAACATGAGGTTGGTGAATGCTCACAATCCTATGGTCTACACTTTTGGTTTTAGTATCGTACATCAACTTTTGTTGCCTGTAGAGTTCCTGGATGACCAGCCAATATTTATACTCTTGCCTATCGAAAGGGATCCGGTCAAGGGTATCCAAAATACCTTCGATGGAACGTATATTCCTATGGAGATACTTTAATTGCTTCCCTATAGCAGACCGTATCTCTTTATGTGTTTTTCTTTTCTTTTGCGCTGTCTTTAGATATTCTTTCCTTGCTTTTTCCCTGTAGTTCCTCGGTTTAGTCTCTAAAGGGGAAAGTTTATAGGCAATATCCAACAACGATTCGGATTTCTCGCGCGCATCATTGAGCAAATTTAGATCTGTAGGATATGCTATATCTTGTGGACAAACTGTTGCATCAACGATCAAAGTCCCTTTGTGAGGTGGGTCTTCACCATCATCCCTTGCATCATTTGATCCTTTTTCTCTAATTTGTTCTGCTTCTCGTTTTATTTGTAAAATTCGCTGGTTAATAGCATTAATCTGTTCCAGGCCAAGACGCTTGCGGAACTCTACGAAAAGAGAAGGGTCGAACGCAGGTGCATCACTAAATGAAGAATAGCCTAGAAATACTGCATATAGATGTTCTCAGAAATCTGGTCAACCGTCTCCCTATCATCTAAATTGCATAAATGTTTGATGATGATTGACCCCAAAACAACTCTTGGGCTTAAATCAGGACGGCCTGTCGATTTTTCCGGAAAATGTTTGCGATAAATGGAACACAGTTCATCCCAAGGAAGTAGCTTAGCCAAACGAACCCAACGGTTAGCAGGGTTCAATTCTCTCTCAAAAGGACTCTCAAAACCTTCTAAAACCAACTGGTTTTGACTTACATATTTGGGAGTAGGTGCACGCTTTTTTGAATGTTTTGTCATAATAACCTTGCACTTGATTGCCTAAATATAACTATAATGCCTTATAAAACAATAGATAAATAGTTTCTCAGCAGACCCTAAATAAAGATATCTACGGTTCTATAAACCTTTACTTTCAAGATGAAGCCCGTTTTGGCTTAAAAACCCAGGTAGGTACAGTTATTACAGCTAAGTCTGTTGCCCCTAAAGTTAAGTTTCAATATAAATTTAAAAACACCTACCTCTATGGTGCGTACTCCCCAATAAATGGGGACAGTATAGTCTTAGAGGTAGAAAATGTGAACAAAGAAATTTTCCATAACTATTTAAAGCAACTATCAGAGCATAAACCTTGTGAGTTAAAGATAGTAGTAATAGATAATGCAGGGTTTCATTCAACAAAAGATATGCTAATACCTAATAATATCAAACTCCTTAGGATACCACCATATACCCCTGAATTAAACCCTTGTGAGCAAGTCTGGGCTTATCTTAGATTCAACACATAAATGCAACAGTTTATCTGTTGATAAAAAGCCCCCACCATAGTTTTAGCCCTAGGGCTAAAACTATGGTGGGGGCGGCGAAAAATCTCATACCTTTGGGTTGGAAAACTTAAAGAATATGGAACATTTAACGCTGGAGGAAAGGTACAAAATATCAGCGCTTTTAGAACTTAAAACCCCTAAAAAGGAAATAGCAGAACAGTTGGGTCGGGATCGCTCTACTATATATAGGGAAGTAGGACGCAATGCTGATCACCGAAGTGGGAAGTACAATGCTGAGCTAGCCCAAAGAAAAGCCCAAAAACGCCATAAGGATAAAACAAAGCATAAGGTTTTTACCCCTTCCATGGAGAAGCTTGTTTGTGATGGGCTTCAAGACCACCTTAGCCCGGAACAGATCAAAGGAAGGGCTATGCTAGAGGGGACCCCTTGTGTATCGCATGAACGTATTTACCAGTTTATATGGCAGGATAAGAAAGCAGGCGGGAGAACATACCTTTGTTTGCGTAATAAGGGAAGGAAGTACCAGAAAAGAGGCGGTAAGCAAGCAGGTAGGGGGTGCATCCCTAATAGAAGGGACATAACAGAACGCCCCCGGGTAGTAGACAAAAAAGAAAGGATAGGTGACCTTGAGATTGACCTGGTGATAGGTAAAGACCATAGAGGTGCCCTTGTCACTATAAACGATAGGGCTACAGGGATGCTAAGGATGGGACATATAGAAAACAAATCAGCCCGGGAAGTCCAGGTGAAAACGGAAGAACTACTGGAAGATTGGAAGCCCTTTATTAAAACTATTACCAGTGACAACGGGAAGGAGTTTGCAAACCATCAGGAAATAGCAGAGGAGCTTGACATTGATTTCTACTTTGCAAAACCCTACCATAGCTGGCAAAGGGGTGCCAATGAAAACCTCAACGGGCTGATAAGGCAGTATTTCCCAAAAGGTAGTAGCTTTGCAGAGATAACTAAGGAAGCGGTAGAGAAAGTAGAAAACATTTTAAACAATAGGCCTAGGAAAAGGTTCGGGTATAAAACACCCAATGAGGTATACGCAACTTTTATCAACAAAACCCAAACTGTTGCATTTATAACTTGAATGTAGGTATATAAAAAAGAGGTTTAAAAATAAAACGTATAGAAATTTAGAAGACCTAAAAGATTGGTTGAAGCAATTCGTTGAAAGTATGAGCCAAGAAACAATAAAATCTATTGTTGGGAACCATCACTATTTAAATGCCTTTTATGCGAAATAAATAACCGTAAATCGTATAACTCCAATATCTCTAAAGATGTAAGTGACGGCAAACCGTTCTTTATTACTAATATATTCATAATACGATTTACGAGATAATATTTCGTATATTTAGATATGGGAAAACACATATCATTTGAAGTATTAGAGACTTCTTCACAACTACGTTCTATGATTGGTAAAGCATCACATTCTAAGAATGTTTTGCGGTTACAATCCTTGCTTTATATAAAAGAAAAGACTTTTAAAAAGCAATCTGATTTAGCAAAGCATTTGGGTTATAATGTCCGTACAATGGAGTTGTGGTTAAAAACATACAAAGAAGAAGGTATTGAAGCTATGTTAATTGGTTCAAAGCCTAGGAAGGCTAAAGAGCGTAAAGTGACCAAAGCTGTTCACACTGGTTTATCCAAAAGGTTGAATGATAGCTATCAAGGTTTTGAGAGTTACGTTCAGGCAGTAAATTGGGTCAAAGAGCAATACGGGATTAGCTACCCATACAATACCCTACGTGAATATATGATTGATGTTTTTGGTTCTAAAATCAAACAACCAAGAAAATCCCATATTAAGAAGGATCCGGAAGCTCAGGCTGATTTTTTAAAACTTACCAAATCTAATTTCTGAATTAAGATTAAGTCTAAATAAAGATATCTACGGTTCTATAAACCTTTACTTTCAAGATGAAGCTCGTTTTGGCTTAAAAACCCAGGTAGGTACAGTTATTACAGCTAAGTCTGTTGCCCCTAAAGTTAAGTTTCAACATAAATTTAAAAACACCTACCTCTATGGTGCGTACTCCCCAATAAATGGGACAGTATAGTCTTAGAGGTAGAAAATGTGAACAAAGAAATTTTCCATAACTATTTAAAGCAACTATCAGAGCATAAACCTTGTGAGTTAAAGATAGTAGTAATAGATAATGCAGGGTTTCATTCAACAAAAGATATGCTAATACCTGATAATATCAAACTCCTTAGGATACCACCATATACCCCTGAATTAAACCCTTGTGAGCAAGTCTGGGCTTATATCAAAAAGAGGTTTAAAAATAAAACGTATAAAAATTTAGAAGACCTAAAAGATTGGCTGAAGCAATTCGTTGATAGTATGAGCCAAGAAACAATAAAATCTATTGTTGGGAACCATCACTACTTAAACGCCTTTTATGCGAAATAAATAACCGTATATCGTATAATATAAAAGATGCATATAATAGCTGAATCAAACTAGAGCCCTGGGGTTGTATAAAGCTTTAATAATGAAGTGGTTGAAACCTCTTGTGTTGTGAAGGAAATATTTTTTCCCATTAATCCTAAATTTACCCTATTTCTAAGATGATAAAACAGAATAAGTAAGATGTAAGTGGTCTTATAGGGACGATATACAAGTTTATCAGCAAAAGCTTAATAGTTAGGAAAATATACCATTTAAAGTTTGCATTGTTATGCCACGAAAGATGTAAGTCTATAAAGCTCTTAATATTACCAAATATGCCCCTAAACATATTCAATACAATTTAACAAATTCATATATTGATATACTGAGATTAAAAGGTTTTAAAAAGAACCTGCTCCCAAATCATGCTCTACAAAACATTAATTTTCGTAATTATCTGTTATTTATCTATTTACATAAAAACCTTCAGGATAGCACAAAACCAGATAAAATAAAAACAAAAAAATATTAGCTTCAAATAACTCTAAAATAAATTTTAAACAATTGATTTTCAATATTTTAAAATAAAATTAACTACGAATAATTACAAAAAAGCGATCCCCGGGTTAACTACTCCCAGGGATCTAAATTGAAACTTAATTATAATATTTAACACAAACTCAACTTATACATAATTATGAACGTTTCAATTGTTCTATTATCATATTTTTGCAAGGCAAATATAAATCCTATAATTTTAAATCTACCTATACTTTAGATTTCTGTTCTCATTTTTGCCATAATCCTAAAATACGTAGGTAAAAACTATCATATTCTAGTCAAAGACTGGTCATTTTGTATTAATATAAACGATACTTATTAAAAATTGTTACACAATTCTCAATATAAATTTAAATTACAAAATTAATTATTAACAGCGCTATGGTTATCTAATAATAACCACCCGGTATTACTACTAATTCCTGATTCAAATATAGTTAATAAATTATTTAAAAAAGGGAAAAAACCCAGAAATTTAATGCGGTAATTCGATAAAAGGTGATTTTTATCGTTTTTTAACCTCTTTTAACAGTAGTTTAATAAGTGCAATAGTGATATTACATCAAGTTCTATTAATTTATCTTAAAAAAAGCGTTGATCGCTCGATGACAAGTCCTATAATTGGGTTGAAATTATCTTTAAAATTCAGTTAATTTCTAATTTGATGAAATTATCGAATGCTAAACTTAACGTAATGCCAGTTCCCTACCCTTTTTATACATATATAGAATAAAATACCACCCCTAGAAAACCCAAAGGTGGTATGGTTTAAGTTTAATTGTGAAACTATTTTATAAACTATTATAGTTTATAAACTTCGTTATTATTCTACGGTAATATTAAAAGTAACCTCAATATCCGGTTCACCTCCTGCATTATCAGTATTTCCTCCGGCTACTCCTTCAGCGTTTTTATCTAATTCATGCAATAATATAATTTCTAACTCTGCATCACCTATTTGATCTGTAGTAGTAAGAGTAAAATCAATACCTACAGGGTTGTCTGATTCAAATTGCATTCCCTGAGAATTCTCAAAATCTGACTCTTTATCATCATACGTAATTGTAATTCCTAAATCATCTGTTAAATAAAAAAACTGATGTTCATCTGCTTCGGCTTTAATTTCATCATTAACATCTTCTACCTCTTCTTCTGAAGCATTTAATAATTGTATCGTACCATTATAGGTAGTATTTACTTTTAAATCACCCTCTACACTTTTTACAGGAGCAATAGGTCCATTTTCACCATCCGGATCAAAAAAGTTAAGAGTGACCGTGTCACCTCCACCAGTTAAGGTTACTGTCATCGTGGTAATTACCTCTTCTTCATTTACTGGATCCGGATTATCACCTTCGTCATCATCAGAACAAGAGGTTATGAAAAAAGTGCCTGCCAGGAATAATGCTAAAAATTTACGTGTGTTTGTCATGTCAATAATATTTAATAATTAATTAATACTCGGATTGAAAAATTTCTACCTAAATCATCCGCAAAAAATCGCTGACGATTCAGGTAATTTCTGTAGGTTATATCCATTAGATTACTAATTGCTAATCCTACTTGTAAAGAACTCTTGTTTTTTATGGGAAACTCCGTTGATATATCTAAGTTTAGTAAATGATATGCATCCGGAGGTGTATTAATTTCTAAAGTAAGTTCTTCCTGCGTATCCGGAAGAAATATGGTAAAATTGGGAGGAACTTCGTTTTGCCGAAAATGATATTGACTTTCTAAAGAAACTTTTAATCCTGACCAATTTGGTTTTGTAAAAGTGACTGAATTTATAGTATTAGGAGCAGGTATGTTAATTAAGGCTTGATCATCATCTCTTTCATATCCTTTAACTAAAGAGAAACGATGTGAAGTAGTCCAATTTGTATTCCAATTTAAATAACCCGTTGCATCAATACCATAGAATTGTGCATCTGTCTGTCTGTAATTCCATACTGGAAATTCACCTCTAATTGTAAAGTTAACACCAACGGGTTCTAAAATAATAAAATCATCTATTTGATTTATAAAAGGAGCTATTTCCCATCCGAACTTTTCACCGTTTTTATGAAGTGAGACAGATAGTTTATTAGAGGTTTCCTGTACTATTCTTAAATCACCTACTTCTATTCTGGATGAAGAATGATGCAATCCATCACTAAATAATTCCGAAGGATTGGGAGCTCTTTGTGCTAATGCATAATTGGCACGAAACTCGTATTTTTCTTTGAAATCATATCCAACTCCAATAGTGCCCGAAAAGCTATGATAATCAAAAATCGGATTGGCTAAGAGCTGAGATCCCGAAACATTATTATCTATTATAATTTCTGAAAAATCCTCTTGGTAGTTTCTTTCTTCCCATCTTGAATTCTGATAAAACTTTTTAGCGTTTATATAATTATAGTCATAACGCATACCTGCTTCAAGGGAAGTATTTGAATTTATATCCAGTTCTCCGGTTATAAAAGCTCCTGCATCGTATTTATCGTAATCCGGAATTAAACGTCTTACTCCCGTTCCCGGGTCCGCAAAATTATCTTGATACCTTCCCATGAATCCAACGTTAAGCTCATAATTACTTTTTGAATCAAATTTAAAATCCGAAGTTATGGTATGTGTAGTCAGTTCTAGATCCAGACTTGGCTTTTTACTTAATTCTTCTGTTCTTCTAATATCAAATTCAAATCGTTGGTTATCCTGAAAATCATATTGAGTAGTCCACTTCCCTAATTCTTCAAATCTTTTAAAGATGCGTAAACGGCCCAGGTGATGGGTAACATTTTGTTTTGGATTGCCAATATCATATGTAAAATCCCTTATAACATCGGGTTGCATATTATTTATAGATTCCAGTAAAGATCTACGATTGCCTACATGAGAAGCTTCTAATACTCCTATTTCGTTTTCGAAATAGGAATAGTAAGCATCCCAACCATATGTAAATTTATTTACACCAAATGCAGCAGAAAGGCCTCTCTCAGATATCCCAGTATTAGTTAATACATATTCAGAAGCCTCAAAATCCCCGAATCTTTTAACCGTTCCTTGTGCTTTTAAAAACCATCCTTCTTTGTATCCTTTTACTAATTGTGATGTTAGGGAACCTCCCCGCCCATTAGTATGACCTGTTATCACCGTTTTACCAAAAATGGTATCTTTTGCAGGAACCTTACCAGGTTCCATAATCACAGTTCCTCCAATGGCGTCCCCGCCATACTTTAAAGCAGAAGCTCCTTTTACCACAGTTATTTTACCTGCTGTATTCACATCAACATTAGGAGCATGTTCATCTCCCCATTCCATATCCTGCATACGCACCCCATTGTTTATAATAAGAACACGGCTACCGTACAATCCTTGTATAATAGGTTTTACAATGGTAGCACCTGTATTTAGTGAAGAAACCCCTGCTATTTCTTTTAAGGCATCACCCAGCGAAGCACTGCTGTAGTTTTCTAATACGTCCTGACTAAGGGTTTGCTCCTGAGCGGAAAGGGTTTTATCCAATGTTCTTTTAGAAATAGTAACTTCTTGCAATTCATTTAGGTGATGTTCCAGGTAAAAGTTTTTAGTACTCTCCTTTTTCATATCTACCAGCACTACCTGCGAATTACACGCTTCGTGTTCGATAGTAAAAGCATAACTGGTAGGGCACAAACCCCGAATCGTAAAGACCCCGTTCTCATCTGTTTCTACCACTTGATCGTTAAAGCTTATTGTTGCGCCTTGTAGCGGTATCCCATCATGAAAATCAATCACATTGCCTGAAAGCGTCTGCTGACAATCCTGTGCCGTTATATGTGAAACACTTATAAATAGCATAATTAATACTATATTTTTTATCATTATATCTTCAGAAGATTAAAGAGAGCCTATTTTAGAACGCTTTATAAATAGCGTTATACTACTGATGTATAGTATGTTTTATAAAATAGAATGATTTATAAAAGACTTAGGGAACACTAAAAGTTACCTTATTCTTTTACCATTAAGAAAAAAGATAAGCAGGTGGTGCCTTATTAAGAAAAGAATGGGTTATAATACGATCTATGCTTATAGGAAAAAAGCCATAGACTACGTTGCTAACAAGCGGTATTCTATCTTGAGCTACATAAGCCGGTTGAGGTAAAACATAGTCATCAGGATGTATATCATTTGATGTTATACAGACTATACAATCAGAGCCACCATCAGCATCATGAGATAAAACATGCAAATCCATTACCTGAATGAACCCGAAATAAATCAGGAAAATTATAGCTATTATGGATTTTATGCTTTTCACGTGTCAAATAAACGAAAATAACTATGTTAATAATATGTACACATTGTTAAATTATTACAAAGGACACCGTTTTAGACACTACTTCCCGTAAATTTTCAGGCAATTTGCTCTCCGTCCACGGATGTTGTGCTTCAAAAACATGATTTGAACCTTCAATTAATTCCAATTTGCTTTGTAAATTCCAGGAATGTAAAGCCTCTGCTTCTTTGTAATGTACCGTAGTGTCATCCGTTCCATGAATAATGAGGTAAGGGATATTAAGTTTGTTTACTGCTTTTTTAATGGTTAACCTGTCTTCGTTTTCTTTAAAGTCTGTATAAAACTGATAATGATGGGGCATTTGTTGTTTAGTACGTGAATTTTCTACATAGACTACTCCTTTCTTTTTCCAATCTTCTAAGCCTTTTTTATCCGGAAAGCGAACGGCATAATCTGATACTCCAGCCCAGGTAACCAACTTGGTAATTTTAGGTTCTTCCGAAGCTTTTATACAAGCAATACCGCCCCCTCTTGAGTGACCGATAAGCGCAATATGATGTACATCAAGTTCATTATGATAAGGATTCTTTGTATCACTGATCCGGTCGATGATAGTTTGCAGGTCATCCAACTCCTTGCTGTAATTATTTTCGGCAAAGGCATCCAGGTCCGGGAAGTCTATAGGTTGAGATAAGGTACCGCCATTATGAGAAAAATTAAATTTTATAAAGAACATACCCTGTTCGGCAAAGGTAGTAGCCATTAAGTCCCAGGCACCCCAATCTTTAAAACCTTTATACCCATGACAGAAGATCACAATTGGTTTTTTCTTATTATTTTCCTGATAAAAAACGTCCGTAACAATACTTTTTTGATGTCTACCGGGGATTGCCTGATTCTTATGTATCTTTATCATTATATTTTTAGTAATTAGTCTATACCGCCTTTTCTATAAAAGGTAGATTCGGATTAAATATTTCTTTTAGCAGCGTTTCAAGCACTTGATGAAATTCGGTCATACAATTTACATCCATATTTTCATATAGTTTTTTATCGCCTTCCATTTTATATTTTAATTGTAAAAACCCTTCTTTTAGATTTTTAAAAGAAACGATACTTCCGTAGATATCTTTTTCTTTGTTTCCAGGTTGGTTTTTATACAAATAACCGTACATCAATACCTGGAAAGCTTTACTATACTTATAATCCGTAATCACTTCGGTTATAGTATTGATTTTGAGTTCTGATGCACTTACCCTTCCGGTTTTATAATCCAAAATTCGTAGGTTACCATCAATTTCGTCAATACGATCTACTTTTCCTCTTAATACTACTGGAAAGTCAAAAGCTTCGGACATAAAGTTTACTTTTAAATTTTCTTCAACCCCTTTCACCTTTATAACTTCTGTTGCAGATACTTTTTTTTCTAATGCTATAAAGCGTTCTATGTAGCGTTTGGCAACTTCATAAATTAATAAGTTCTTTCCTTTTTTAATATGGATCGTACTGTATTCGCTTCGAAATTGTTGTGATACTTCATCTTCTATTTTTTTAAGGAAATCTTTATAATCACTAGCGGTTACACAATTACCCTTTAAAGGTTTATATAAATTCTCTAGTGTATTATGTACAATAGTTCCTAATGTATTTGCGGCCACAGTCTCTTCTACAACATTCTCTTCTTTAATTCTTAAAACGTATTGGTAATAAAAATCAATAGGATTACGAATATAAGTAGTTAGTGCAGAAGGTGAAATGCCGTGGGCTGCCCATTTTTTTAGCGAAGAAAGCACTGCTTCATTCTTAACAATCTCTAATCTGGGTTGAACTATCGAAGATATAGAAGCAATTCCTACTTTCTCTACCAGATGATGATTAGGCTGTTTGTCGATTATTAACTGACGAATAAAACGGCTTTTTTCTCCACCTCCCACTCCTTCATTCTCAGTATTATAAATTAAATACACCTTTTTAGCTCTTTGAATCAAACGATAAAAATTATAAGAGAAAATAGCATCTCTATCTTTATAAGTAGGAAGTTGATACAGTTTACGAAGATCATAAGGAATAAAAGAGGACTCCGTTTTTCCTGCTGGTATAATACCTTCATTCATAGAATTTATAATGACTGTGTCAAAATTAAGGCATCGGGTTTCTAACATTCCCATGATTTGTAAGCCTTGTAAAGGTTCTCCAATAAAATCAACCGATTGATTTTTTACTATTTCTCTGTAAAAATACAACAGGACTTTTAAAGATTTAATTGCCTTGTACCTATCCTGAAAATCAAGAAGTTGGGTAAAAATAATATTGAAATGATACAGATAGGTATGCGTAGTGGCATCTTCTTCTTCAGAAAATTGATTTTTACAAAAATTAATAAACTTTAATATGTTTTCCAAAGCAATAGAGACCGTTTGATAAGGGGTAAATAATAATTTAAGGGTTTCATCTTCAGTACTTTTACTAATTGCCTCAATTTCTTTAAAAGTAATATAAAGTAAATTCTGATCTTTAATAAAGGTATTAAGAGCTGTAACTTCGGGTCGTATTAATTTTTGTAATAAGGTATGAGATATAAGTAGTAATACATCCTGATAATAAAAACCTTCTTGAGTAGAAGACAAATGTGCATTTAAAAGATTTGCAAAAAAGTATTGAAAAGGAACATCTTTTACCGGCATCCCCATGGTAATATTTACCGTCCGGATGTTGCCTGGTATGGCATTAAGCACAGGTAATAATACAGACTCGTCTGCTAATACTACTGCTGTTTGTTCCTGATTTTCCTGAGGAATATCGGATAGAATTTTTTGTAAAACCTTAGCCTGACCCACTGCTTGAGAAGCTCCGATAATTTCAATTTGTTTGGGTTCTGAAAATTGATTTTTAGGATGTATAGGATAATCTTTAAAATACTCCCATTCTTTTATATATTTTTTAAGAAAATGGGCTGCGCTATGGAAAGGGGTGTGTAATAAATAGGCATCGGTATCTAAAAAAACCTTTGCTCTACCTGTATGTATCAAATTGGTAATTATAAGTTCTTCTGCTTTATTTAAGGCATTAAAACCTACAAACAGATGTGTTTTGTCTGTAATTGTACTATACTCCTTACTTGATTGAGCAGCGGTTCTATACATTAGCCCGGTATGCGCCATACCTTTGGAAAGTAGATGATTGGTAAAAGCATCGTAGAAAACGGCTATATTTTGCCAAAACTTTAGGTAATTTTCCATCAGTTCCGTTTTCTGATCTTGTATATACCAATGTTCTTGTTCTTTAATATCTGATAGATAAGAAAAAAAACGGTCTACGGGTAAACAGTGACTATCAACTTCAAAAAAATCTTTTAAAACAATGGTAGCCCAGGAAATAAAGCTTTCGAAAGTTTCTTTAGTTTCATCTGGTAAGGTGATAAGATAAATTTTATAAAATTCAAATAACAACTGGATATATTCTATCGGTTGTAAATCTACCAGGGTTCCAATAAAGTCTTCAATTCCGTAAATTTCAGGAAGGATTAGAGTTGCTTCGGGATTTTGTTTTAATATTTCTTTCTTTAAAAAAATACCTGCCCGCTTATTAGGAACAATAAAAATACATTGATCCAGTGATATCTCTTTCTTATATACTTCTGTAACAACTTCTGCTAAAAAACTTTTCATAGGGTAGGAAAGAAAAGAGATTATTTATTGTACTGGTTCTAGTTTGTAATAGCGCTAGTATGTCAAAATTGAACCCAACTATTTTATTTACTGCTATCTATCCTATCCTAAGTCTTTTCTAAAGGAAAGGACTTTTAGCTACCTTCCCTTTAGGAAGGGCTAGGGATGGGATTAATTTATTTAAATAGAATTATCTATACTATTTTAAACTAAAGCCATTGCATTCTACGTTATTAAAAATCAACTAAATATGTCTTAACAAACATACATCTTTTATATTGTTTACTAAATCTTTAGTTGTACTTGTAAAATTACTTATTAAAAAAAGCGCCTCCAAAAGGAAGCGCTTTTTATATCATCAAAAATTAGTTTAGTTCGAATTATTATTCTTTTACTAAGTTAATTTCAACACGTCTGTTTTGTGCTCTACCTGCTCTTGTTTTATTTGTAGCGATAGGTCTTGCTTCTCCATATCCGATAGCAGATAATCTAAACTGATCAACACCTTTATCAACTAACCAAGTTTTTACAGCATTTGCTCTGGCATCAGATAATTTTTGGTTCAGTTTATCACTACCTGAACTATCTGTATGACCTTCTACAGTAAATTTAGCAGTAGGATATTCATTTAAAATCGTTTGAATTTCAGTAAGCTTTTCAGTAGATTCTTTCTTAATGGTTGCTTTTCCTAAATCGAAAAGGATCTGAGCCGCATACTCGTTTAATTTGTTTTGTACTTCTTCAGTTACTTCAGGACAACCATTATTTGCCACAGTACCTGCTACGTCAGGACAGTTATCATCTTTATCTAATACACCGTCACCATCTTTATCCTGGTAAGGACATCCGTTATTTTCGGCAGGACCGAATTCGTTAGGACATTCATCAGCAGAATCCTTAATTCCATCTGCATCTGCATCAGGACATCCGTTAAGATTTGCTAAACCAGCTTCTGTAGGACATTCGTCTTGAGGATCAGGTACTCCGTCTCCATCCGTATCAGGACATCCGTTAAATTCAGCTAAACCTGCTTGATCAGGACAATCATCTTTTGCATCAGGAATACCATCAGAATCTGTATCAGGACATCCGTTAAATTCTGCAAGACCTGGAGTTTCAGGACACTCATCATCCTTATCATATACTCCGTCACCATCCGTATCTTTACCTCCGAAAGCGAAAGTTAAACCAGCTGTATGTTGAAAGTGGGTAGGAGGATAGCTATTATCAGGAGATTCATATTCTTCAAATACATATTTATAAGTAGAAGAAAGATCTAAAGCTAAGTTTTCAGAAAACCAAAATCTTATTCCTAAAGTTCCGTTACCTGTACCGATTCCAATTTCGTCAATCCAGGTATAACCACCACCAATTCCGATATGTGGGTCAAACCAGGTTTGCTTTAATAGTGGTTTAAGGCTAAATCCGATTTTACCATCTATAGAATAGTAAGATAAATCATCAACACTTACATCTACACCATCTATTTCTCCAAAATTTTCAATCTTGTTCACTGCTCCGGCTACCCCAAAGGTAAAGCCATCTCCAATATATCTGTCCACAGATAGTCTGGAAACCGAAGGAAGAATATTCCAGTGATCACTTACGTTAAAATACTCGTCGAAGATACCTCCCTGTGATGGAAGATCACCTCCGGTAGGATAAACATCAACGGCATTTACGCCTATCGACACCGCCCAAGGGTTGTTTTCATCTTGTGCGTTCGCCGTACCAAATCCCAGTACTAGTAACGAAGCAACTAAAAATCTGCTAAGATGTTTCATATTTAATAATTTAATTTTTAAGTGTTAATTCGAAGCAAATGTAATATGTTAAAGTTTACTGTCAAAGGTAAAATCTATAAAATTTTCTTAATAGCCCAGTGTTCATCAATGTTTACAGGGGTTTTGAGGTTTTATTAATTTGCCTTTATAACTGTTAAATTTAAGAATTCAGTACTTATTGTATTGCACTTGCAACCTATAGTTGTTATTTTATCAGCTACAATTATAGTACTTCTATCACAACTAAATTCCTTTTTTAGCTTGTATTTAAGAAAAAAATAGGTTTAACGTTATATTTTCTATGTATTAGCGACATCTTTTAAAATACCTGACTTGTTTTTGAGAATTTTGAACAAAAAATCAAGTTGGTCAGTCGTATTATTTGTAAAATTTTGGAGTTTGACAGTAAAGCCCATCTAATGCAAATCTTTACAGTAAAAACACGAGGCTCCTGTTATACGACCTAATCAAATTCTATTTAAAAACTACTTTATCAAATAGATTAAACTTCCTGTATATTGATAGGTATGGTAAGGCTGCATAGAATTCTTTTTGTAATTTGATATCCCATTTTTTCTAAGATTATCGTATGCTTTTGAATACGTTCTTTGTCTTTTTGTACGGGCGTACTTAGGCTAAAGTTAATAATTACAGCTGTCTTATCAGCTATAGTAATCCGGTCAGGACAATATAGTCTTCCTTTATAAAATAATTCCCTTTTTATTAACACAGATACCCCTTTTTTATAAAATGGGGCTAACTTTGGATGGGTTACAATTTTTTGTAATCGTAGTTTGTAATATGTTTTCTGATCAACAGATATTACTCCTTTGACATAAAAATTTTCAACAGTGCGTTCTATATCAACTTCAGTTTTGATGTACGTAAGTAATTCACGAATTTGCCGGGTCGTAGCTTTTTGTTTTGAAAGATCAGAATTCCATAATTGACTGGCTGTAGTTGAGATTTGTAGCTGGTAGTTATTTTGTTGGTTTAAAGAAGCTGTATCCAGACTCATCATTTCAACATTTTGTTCTTCTTCTTTGCTATTTTCTTTTTTACTTCCGAAAGGATAATGAAAAGTGTTAATGTTCCATCTGCCTAACTCTTCTAAATAGGTAATAAATTTACCTGAAAATTTATCGGGATTACACTCGCCTTTTGCGTTTAGCTCAAACTTTGATATAATATGTAATTGTACTTTTGCCCGGGTTAGTACTACATACAATAGGTTAAATGCATCTAATTCTAATTGAGACCTATGCCTTTCTACAATATCATAGTATACTTCGTTGATTGTTGCCAGGTCTTTTTTATAATTTACAAATACTTCATTGAATCCGTTATATTCCTTTGGTGTAACGGGTAACCATAAGGTGGGTTCGATTTCTCGATAGACATCAGTATTGGCAAAGGAATAAATTACCACAGGGAACTCCAAACCTTTGGATTTATGAATGGTCATGATTTCAACAGCATTTGTTTTTCCGGGGCTTGAAATACTTAATTTGTCTTTTTTCTGTTCCCAAAAATCTAAAAATCCGGTAGTACCCGTATCGTATTTTTGGGTAAACAGGAAAGCTTCATTAAGTAAGGATTGTAAATAGGCTGCATTATTTAAATCCAAAGAAAGACTACGTATACCATATTCTAATGCTTCGTATAATGATAAAGATTGAAATTTATAAAAGTCAACATAAAGGTTATACTGATCATTTAATAGAAAGGACAATTCTGTAAAATTCAGTTTTAACCCCATTTCCAGAAAGTCATGCATCTCTTTAACTTGTAAATGCATACTCATAAAATAAAGGAAATTTGCTTTAGCAATAAGATTATCCTCCTCTACCGTCCACTGCACTAAAGAAAGTATACCTGCTACCTGCTTATCATTTTTAAGTAATAAGGTTTCTGATGAGGTAATGGCAATCTGTTGCTCTGCAAGGTAAGAAGCAATAGCCGCACCTTCTTTTTGTTTACGAACCAAGATGCAGATATCCCCAAGTTTAAAACCTTGTTTTAATGCTTCTTGTATAAGCTCATAAGTTCTTTTAGTATAAGCATCCGTTTCTTCCGTACTGGTTTTTGCATCAATAAAATCAATACTTACATATCCCCCGTTCTTATCATTACCTTCTTGCTGATTTCCAGAAAGGTACAACTCCTCATATTGAGCAGATGCAAAGCCTTTGGCTATAAAAGAAAAGAAGGAATTATTAAAACTTACTATTTCCGAATAACTCCGGTAATTTTTGGGAAGATTGGATACCCGTTTATCCGGATTTGCAAAAGGATTTAGCGTACCGGATAACTCAATCAACTGCTCTGCATCTCCCCCACGCCATCGGTAAATGGCCTGTTTAGCATCTCCCACAATCGTTATGGTTCCTCTTTGTCCGTTAAAGTCTTCAGTAGATACGGCATTGTCTATTAAAGGGATCAGATTTTGCCATTGTAGTACAGAAGTATCCTGAAATTCGTCTATAAAAAATTCTTTATACCGTTCGCCTAACCTTTCATAAATAAAAGGGGCGGGTTGATCTTTAATGGCATTACTAATAGTAGTATTAAACTCTGAAATTAATACCAGGCTTTTTTCTTTCTTTAAGAGATCAAGCTCTTTATGAATAATTTGAAGTACTGCTAACGGAATTAGATTTTTTTGAATATTGGCTATAAAATCCAGTTCGCCCAGCCAGGTTTGGGTTTGAATAATCGTAGCTTCAATTTGTGGACGGATACTATCTATACGTTCCTTAATGTTCTCCTTTGTCGATTTATTATAAAAGGAAGCTTCTGTACTATTTTGTTTCCAGCCAGTTCTTGTATTAAAAGTGGTATCGCCCTGACTTAGTTTAGTAAAATGTTTAGGAATGGAACCTCTTGTAAAATCTTTTTCGTGTAAGCCGGAGTTTTCTATAAGGGTTAATATATGATTTGCGGCATCTTTGATGCCAGTTTTAACGGTTTTGCTTCGTTGCGTAAGTTGATGGTTGAGTTCTTTAAAATCTGCAAAGGATTTATAGTAAATTTTATAAATATGTTTTTGCTGATTCTCACTTTGTAAAAGGTTTCCTATTTTTTTTAATTCGATAGCAATGTCCCAGCTTTTATCCTGATCCAGTTTTGATAACGAAAATTTGATTAAAACCTGAGTTAATTCTTTATGTACTCCAATTTGATTAATAACCCTCTGAATAGCTTCATCCAGTAATACTTCAAAATCCATTTCGATTTCAAAATTAGAAGCTAGGTTCAGGTCTTTTGCAAAAGTCCTTAAAATCCTATGGGTAAAGGTATCAATGGTGACTACATTAAATCCCGAGTAATTATGCAAAATATGCTTTACAATGGTAGCTGATTTCTGCTGAATCTGTTTACTGTTCAAATTTGTTTCTAACATTAGTGTTAATAGTAAAGGGTCGGTAGTTTTATTATCAGTTAAAACACTTAACTTTACTAATTTTTCTAATATCCTGGATTTCATTTCTGCTACCGCTTTATTAGTAAAAGTAATAGCCAGGATTTGCTTGTAACCATCAATTTCCGGATTGCGTAGGATAGAAATAAGATAATCTTTTACAAGGGTATAGGTTTTTCCTGCTCCCGCCGCCGCGTTGTAGATGATCAGACCATTAGATGCTATAGCCAAAGTGGTAATTTAAAAGTATTATTGGATTCATATTGTTTAAAAAATGATGTAAGAAAGATACCGGTTTTATTAAATAATTTATAACAAATTATAGTTTTAATTGCAAAGCCGAATCCCTAAATTTGAAATCTTTTAGTATTAACACTTAAAAAACAACATATGTCTTTTGAAGTACAAAAATTAAACTATGCTTTTGATGCATTAGAACCTAATATTGACGCTCAAACTATGGAAATTCACCATGGTAAGCATTATGCCGGATATACCAATAAATTAAATAATGCCATTGAAGGTACGGACCTTGAAGGAAAAACTATCGAAAATATTTTAATTAACCTGGATAAGTCAGATAGTGCAGTCCGAAATAATGGTGGGGGATATTATAATCACACTTTATTCTGGGAAGTAATGTCTCCGGATGGAGGCGGACAACCGACAGGGGCGGTAGCTGATGCAATTACTAAAAAGTTCGGTTCTTACGAAGCTTTTAAAGACGCTTTTTCTAAAGCAGCGGCTACTCAGTTCGGATCCGGATGGGCCTGGTTATGTGTATTAGAAGGTGGAGAAGTAGAAATTTGTGCTACTCCTAACCAGGATAATCCGTTAATGCCAGGGGTAGGATGCGGAGGCACTCCTATTTTAGGTTTAGACGTTTGGGAACATGCTTATTACTTAAAGTACCAAAATAAAAGACCTGAATATATCGATTCTTTCTTTAATGTTATTAATTGGGAAGAAGTAAATGCAAAATACGCACAGGGTAAATAATGATAAATTTTCTTTAAGGGAAGTAGTTTGCTAGACTACTTCCCTTGAAGTTTATTATTTACAAGTTAATCCAATAAACTGTTTAATTCTACTATTTCCCAATCCGGATTGTATTGAATAAGTAATTCCAATACCGCCATGTGACTAGATCCTAGTAATACCATAATTCGGTTATCTTCTTTTTCAATGTATTTTTGTATGTTCGAATAGATATACATGTTTCTTCTCATCCATTCTGAAGCTAAAAAGGAACCAACAGTATTATCTAACCCACCGGCTTTATTAGCTACATTCAAGTACCATCCTAAGTCCAGTTTACGTTGTTTCTGACTATTGACATAAGCAAATATTTCTTTTAAAGAACTTCTATCCTTTACCAATTGATTGTATTCCTTTTCAAAAATTTCTGTATCTCTCTCATCTTGTTCTAATAATTCGGCTTGACCGGAAGATTTCATGACAGTAAGCAAACTATCATACGGAAAATAGGTTTCTCTATAATCTATGGCATAAACCTTTTTATAATTTAAAAGCCCGGCAACTCTAAATCCTAGTTGTTGAATTTCATTCCGTGATGTTGTAATTTGATTGTTATTTAGAAAGCTATTATAAAGGCTATCCAATTTGGGTTGATATTCAATTGTTCTTTCTACGAAAACTTTATCTGGTTTAAAATCAGCTATTTTTAATGCTATTTCCATTAATTCTTTCTGGTAGGTTTTAGAAAGGATATCAATTTCATTAGTTTGAGTCACATCTAATCCTTCATTTTGATAATTAGCCCAATGAGAAGTCCCAATTAAGAGAACTTCTACTTTGCTTCCATCTTGTTTATTTTGAGTATATAAAGAAATCGTAAAGAAGATAAGTAAAAATGTGGTTGACTTCATAGATTGATCGATGAGTTAGTTTTTAAAATATTGTTTTTAAAGAAGTAAAAAGTATATAAAATAAAAAAAGGTGGAAGATCCACCTTTTTTTGCCCCAAATCTACCATGAACTTAACCTACTTATGCTATGGCTCTGCTAATATAAGTTCTAATTATGTATCTATGAAATCTTTTAGATAAACAACCTGAATACTTGTTGAAATACACAAATTAATGTTTTTTAACATATTGTTTTATAAATTTCTAATACGCTCTTTCGTTTTTACCTTCATAAAAGTTGATAAATGCTTTATTTACCACTCGATTTCCTCCTACTGTAGGATAGTTTCCGGTAAAATACCAGTCTCCCAGGTTTTTCGGACAAGCTTGATGTAAATGGTCCACGGTTTGATAGATAATCCTAACTTCTGCTTTTACATTAGTATCACTTAATAAATCCGCTATTTTATCACTAATCTGTTGGTCAGTAAAATTTTCGTAAATCTCTTTTACAAAATTTTCTACTTTAGCGTCATCGTAACTTTCCTGGGACTTACATTTTTTATAAACTTCTTCTATTTTATTTGAATTTCCCTGATCTTTTAGTAATGACAATGCTGCCCTAAAAGCAACTAAACCTTCTAACCGGGCCATGTCAATACCATAACAATCGGGATAACGTATTTGGGGTGCGGATGAAACTACTACTATTTTTTTAGGACCTAAACGATCCAACATTTTAATAATACTTTTCTTTAAGGTCGTTCCCCTTACAATACTGTCGTCAATAATGACCAGGTTATCCTTAGACGTTACAATTCCGTAGGTAATATCATAAACGTGCGCTACCAGGTCATCTCTACTGCTATCTTCGGTAATAAAGGTTCGGAGTTTAGCATCTTTAATAGCTAGCTTTTCGGTGCGTAACCTATGGGATAGAATTTCGGTAAGTCGTTCGTCTGTTAATTGCTCTTTTTCCGCAAGAATGGTTTCTGTTTTTTGTTTGTTTAATTCATCCTGTGCGGCTTCTACCATTCCGTAGAAAGAAGTTTCAGCAGTGTTAGGTATAAAGGAGAAAACCGTATTCACCGTATCGTGATTGATTTCTTTTAATACTTGTGGCATTAACAGTTTGCCTAATTTCTTCCGTTCTTTATAGATTTCAGCATCACTTCCTCTAGAAAAATAAATTCTTTCAAATGAACAGGCTTTACGGGTCAAGGGTTCTAATATCGTTTTAATATCTACCTGTCCGTCTTTTTTTGTAATAATCGCCTTCCCCGGTTCTAATTCTTTCACTTTGTCAAAAGCTACGTTAAATACGGTTTGTATCACCGGTCTTTCTGAAGCTACAACCACTACTTCGTCATCCTGATAATAAAAAGCTGGCCGAATCCCGGCAGGATCTCTCATAACAAAGGAATCGCCATGTCCGAACATCCCTGCCATTACGTACCCACCGTCCCAGTCTTTAGATGACTTTTTAAGTATTTTTGAAATATTAAGTCGTTTTGCAATTTCGGGGGAAGCTTCTACTTTGCTAAAACCTTCTTTTTTTAGCTTTTT
This sequence comes from Aquimarina sp. ERC-38, assembly GCF_026222555.1. Taxonomy (NCBI): domain Bacteria; kingdom Pseudomonadati; phylum Bacteroidota; class Flavobacteriia; order Flavobacteriales; family Flavobacteriaceae; genus Aquimarina; species Aquimarina sp. ERC-38. Next base: position 1,113,651 of record NZ_CP098511.1, read on the forward strand.
ATAGAGTTTGGCTACTTCAGAATCTAAAAAGTGCCCTATTTTTTCCATTACGGTAATAGTGTCCACTTTATCTTTAGGATGCTGACCCAGGGTTACCAGGTTTTTAAATAGGACATCATTATTAGTCATGTTAAAGTTACCGGCTACAATCAGGTTACGGTGCATCCAGTTATTCTGTCTTAAAAACGGATGTACGCTTTCTACGCTATTCTTTCCAAAGGTTCCGTAGCGAACGTGCCCGAGAAGCAATTCACCAATATAAGGTATATGCCTTTTTTGTAGGGCAACATCGTCCTGGTATTTAGCATTAGCAACCAGTTCATTGTTAATACGTTCATTGATCTGACCAAAAATATCCTGAATGGGTTGTTGTGCGCTGGATCGTACTCTGCTGATATAGCGGTCACCGGGCTTTGTATCTAGTTTTATACTGGCAAACCCCGCACCGTCCTGCCCGCGGTTATGTTGCTTTTCCATCATCAGGTACATTTTATTGACTCCGTAAAATGCACTGCCGTATTTTTCTTTATAGAATGACAATGGTTTTAATAATCTGATTAATGCGATTCCGCATTCGTGTTTTAAGGCATCACTCATAACGTTCCCTTCGGGCTAATTGAACTATTTTCTTATAACTGAAGCTATTTAAACTTCTCTCAATTGGCTGCAAAATGTTCTTTTTCACTTACTTTTTATCATTTTTAAGTTCCGTAGCTATGGCTATGCAACTGAAAAATGACTTCAATTAAGCAAAAAACACCTATTTTTCGCTTCAATCAGAAAAGTTTAAACTACTTCACTAAAAAAGTCCGGTAAAATTACAGGACTTTTTTTATTTATTATGTTAATTCGATTTCGAACTGCGTAAGTTCTTTAAATTGCTGTAATCGTTGTTGCACTTCTTTTTTAGTGAGTTCCTGCATTCGCTCTGTTCCGAATTTTTCTACACAAAAGGAAGCCAAATTTGAAGCATGGATAATTGCCTTTTTCATATTATCAAACGAAATATCATTGGTTTTGGTCAAATAACCCGTAAAGCCGCCAGCGAACGTATCTCCTGCCCCGGTAGGGTCAAATACTTCTTCTAGCGGAAGGGCTGGTGCAAAGAAAATTTGTCCTTCATGAAACAGTAAAGCTCCATGTTCACCTTTCTTGATCACCACATATTTAGGTCCCATGGCTTCAATGGCGCGGGCTGCTTTTACTAATGAATATTCTCCACTTAACTGCCGGGCTTCTTCGTCATTGATGGTAATAATATCCACTCTGGCAATGACCTTTTTTAAATCCTCTAGTGCATTATCCATCCAGAAGTTCATGGTATCTAATGCCGCCAACTTTGGTTTTTTGTTCAATTGGTTTAAAACGTCCAATTGTACAGCAGGATGTAAATTACCTAACATGACAATTTCTACTTCTTTATAAGCATCCGGAACCTTAGGGTTAAAGTCTGCCAGTACATTTAACTGGGTTTCTAAAGTATCTCGTGAATTTAAGTCGTTATGGTATTTTCCTTTCCAAAAAAAAGTTTTTCCTCCCGGAATCCGTTCAATAGCCGTCGTATCCACTTTGTGCTTTCGTAACATTTCTAGGTACGCTTCCGGAAAATCATCTCCGATGACTGAAACGATGGCGGATTCAATGTCAAATTGAGAGGCGGACAGGGCAATGTAAGGTGCTGCTCCCCCCAGGATTTTGTCGGTTTTCCCAAAAGGGGTTTCAATAGCATCAAAGGCTACGGAACCTACGATTAAAAGTTTGCTCATAAAGCCGTTTTAAGGTTTTGGCAAAGATAGGTTTTTGGTTTTAAAACGCGTAAAGACCCCAAAGGTTTTAAAAACCTTTGGGGTCTTTATTAGATTGTCATTTTGATTGGTACTACATAAATCAAGCTTCATCCCTTTCAACCAAATAAGTTAAGGATTGAATTTTTTACTTTCTGAAAGATTTGCTGTTCTCAACTTAACTAATGTTTTATCAAGTAGTACGCTAAGTTCGAGAGTCTTAATCTGAAACATTAATATGGAATCCAAAAAGAAAATTCATAATTCACAATTCTAAATTCATAATTAGAATCACTTCCTCCCAAAATCCGCAGGGATTTCACCCCAGGCTTTGGTTTCCCATTTGACGATTTTAGTATCGTAGGTATTGCTTTTAAGCCAAGTAATAGCGCGTTCTACCAATTCAAATAACTTTGCATTTTTTGCAGATTGTTTTAGCTTGGTATTACACTGCTTCTTTTTTACCCAACCCATGGCAATTCGAGAATCTGTGTATAAAATACGATCACTTTTATGCTGTTTTAAATAAGCCAGGCCATGTACTAAAGCCAGAAATTCACCGATATTGTTAGTTCCTTGTAAAAAAGGACCCTGATGGAAGAGTTGTTTTTTCGTTTGAGTATCCACCCCACGATATTCCATTTTACCTGGGTTCCCACTAGAAGCGGCATCTACCGCAATTGAATATAAGTTAGGTTCCCCGTATTTTTTTAATTCGGAAGCGCTTAATATTTTGGGAGCTTCCTTTTTATTTTTATAATCATTATAATCCTCGTTAAAAGCTTTTTTAGCCGTAGCAAAATTATCAAAAGATTTAAATTTTGCCCCGGAGTATCCTTTTACCGCCACCTGGCAATCCGCCCAAGATGTATAAATTCCCGGTCGGTGCCCCTCCCAGACCACATAGAACTTTTCTTTTTTTGACATGGTATTTTTATTATTTCTTAGTTAATTAGCCATAAGGCACTAGCCAAAAGTTACATTCATTATTTTCAACTATCCCTTTATAATTTTGTCCCTTTGAACCTTTGCCTCTTTGCAACTTTGTTCCTTTGAAACTCTACACCTCTGCCACTTTGCATCTTAGTACCTTAACATTTAAAACCCCAACCTATCCACTATAGTATATATAAAACTTCTTCTTTAAAACAATTACCTAGGTCGTAAGACCTAATCAACAGTTCCCCCTTTGGGGGCGGAGGGGGCTAGGGGCTTAGTAGTTTTTCTATCACCTCCGGGAAATGTTTGTATTCTAACTCATGAACCGAATGTGCCACTTCTTCAGGTGTAGTTCCGGGTTTAATATTAGTTTTCGCCTGAAAAATAATGGCACCTTCATCATAATTTTCGTTTACGTAATGAATAGTGATCCCGGTTTCTTCTTCCTGATTTTCTACAACTGCTCTATGGACATAATCCCCATACATTCCTTTACCTCCGTATTTAGGTAATAACGCAGGATGTATATTAATGATTTTACCTTCAAAATGCTTGATAATATTTTCCGGGAATTTCCACAAAAAGCCGGCCAATACAATCAATTGTGGTTGTACGTCAATCAATAAATGTAACACCTCATTAGATTTATAAAAGGCTTCTCTATCAAAAAACAGTGCTTTGACTTCTAAATTATGAGCTTTTTTTAGCACTCCGGCGTTTTTTTTATTAGAAAAAACATAGGTGACTTCTACCCCGGGATGATCTTGAAAATACCGGATGATATTTTCAGCGTTTGTACCATTACCAGAGGCAAAAATGACTATTTTCTTGACGGGTACATCTTGTTGCATACTTAAAATTATTAGCTTTTTATTAGGAAGATACCTGCAATACTTTTTTATATTTGATAAATTACAAATACATTTTAAAGGGATTGTGGAGTTTTAAAATAAAGTTTTTTATTTTTGCCACCTAATTAAAAAAACAAAATTAAATATTATGTCAGACATTGCATCAAGAGTTAAAGCGATAATCGTTGACAAATTAGGAGTAGATGAAAATGAAGTTGTGAGCGAAGCAAGTTTCACAAACGATTTGGGAGCTGATTCCTTAGACACTGTAGAATTAATCATGGAATTCGAAAAAGAATTTGATATACAGATACCAGACGACCAGGCTGAGAATATTGCTACCGTAGGTCAGGCTATTTCTTATATAGAAGACGCTAAATAATTATTACCCCTTATTTTTATGAACCTTAAGCGAGTTGTTGTTACAGGACTTGGTGCTCTGACCCCAATTGGTAATACCGTTGAGGAGTATTGGGAAGCCCTGGCAGCCGGTAAAAGCGGTTGTGCGGACATTACCCATTTTGACACGGAAAAGTTTAAAACAAAGTTCGCCTGTGAAGTCAAAAATTACGACCCGACTACCTACTTTGACCGGAAAGAAGCCCGTAAACTGGATAAGTTTGCTCAATACGCTATAATTTCGGCCGAAGAAGCGATTAAAGATGCACAACTGGACTTGGATAAGATTGATAAGTTCCGGGTGGGAGTTATTTGGGGTGCGGGTATCGGTGGTATTGAGACCTTTCAGCAAGAAGTTACTAACTATTGCGAAGGAGACGGAACACCACGGTTTAACCCGTTTTTTATCCCTAAAATGATCGCGGATATTGCTCCCGGGCATATTTCTATCAGAAATGGGTTTATGGGTCCTAATTATACCACAGTTTCAGCTTGTGCCTCCTCAGCAAATGCCATTATCGATGCCCTTAACTATATTAGGTTAGGGCATTGCGATGTTATTGTAACAGGAGGTAGTGAAGCAGCGGTAACCGAAGCCGGAATGGGAGGTTTTAATGCCATGCATGCTTTATCAACCAGAAACGATGATCCTAAAACGGCTTCCCGTCCGTTTGATGCCAATCGGGACGGATTTGTATTAGGTGAAGGTGGTGGTGGATTGATTCTTGAAGAATATGAACATGCCAAAGCCAGAGGCGCTCAGATTTATGCTGAAGTTGTAGGTGGTGGTATGTCTAGTGATGCTTATCATATGACTGCACCCCATCCGGAAGGTATTGGAGTAGTTCGGGTAATGCAGAATTGTTTAGATGACGCTCATGCAAAACCGGAAGATATTGATACGATTAATACGCATGGAACTTCAACTCCACTAGGGGATGTGGCCGAGTTAAAGGCAATTACCAAAGTATTTGGAAAACATGCTTCTCAAATCAATATTAATTCGACCAAATCGATGACCGGTCATTTATTAGGAGCTGCCGGTGCTATTGAAGCCATTGCTTCTATTCTTGCTATGAAGTACAGTAAAGTACCTCCTACCATTAACCATAGCACTTCTGATGAAAACATTGATCCTTCTCTAAATTTGACTTTAAATAAAGCCCAGGAACGTGAAATTACCTATGCAATGAGCAATACATTTGGATTCGGAGGACATAATGCGTGCATCTTATTCAAAAAGTTAGATGAATAAAATAGGTTATGGGTGTAATAAAGAACATATTAAATTCCCGCTCTGAAAAGAACGGGATTTTTTTTACCAGAATTCAGGATATTGTTGGTTTTAAGCCTAAAAGTATTCTACATTATGAAAAAGCATTCACCCATCGCTCCCTGAACCTTAAAGATAAAAACGGCAACGCTGTTAACTACGAGCGTATGGAATTTCTCGGAGATGCTATGTTGAGTAGCGTGATTGCCGCTTATTTATTTAAAGAAGTACCTGAAGGTAATGAAGGATACCTCACTAAAATGCGAGCAAAAGTAGTAAGCCGTAAGCACTTAAATGAATTGGGGAAAGACTTAAAACTTATTGAATTAGTCCGTACTAATATTTCTAAATCCCAGTTTGGGGTCAATATTCATGGAAACCTATTTGAAGCCCTGATAGGAGCTATTTACCTGGATAGGGGGTTTAAGTATTGTGAGCGTTTTATCAACGAAGCCGTTATTAAACCTTACGTGGATATTGATAGTCTGGAAGGACAGATTATTAGTTATAAAAGCCTATTAATTGAGTGGTGCCAGAAAGAAAAGAAACATTTTAACTTTGAAGTATATGAAGATACGGGTAAAGATGAAATGAAACATTTTGCGGTAAAACTATGGATTGCACAAAAAGTAGTGGCTAAAGCCAGGGCAACTTCAAAAAAGAAAGCGGAAGAAAAATCTTCAAAACGAGCCTATTTTGCACTGCAATCCAAAATTGATTCGTAAGGGTTCTATGTGATTTTAAAAGAATTATCAAAATACATTTCACTATTTTAAAAACTCAATCGTTTTCGTCTTATAAATTTAAAGATCAGATAAATCATTAGGAAAATTAAATTTGTATATTTCGGGTTGATTTAAAAGAGAGAAAGTATTATGGGTATCCAATGTCTTGATCTTGATACGGCTTCAGAAGATCAATATGATTTGATAGCCATACATAGTTCTTTACCATCTTACCGTTTAGCGTATTTACTAAACAGAGAATTAAGTATTTTGCTTTCGCGAGAAAATGAAGACGTTGTATTTCATTATAGCGACTGCCGGGCGTATTATCCCAAGTATCAATATAAAGATGTAGTATATTATACTACTTATGACCTGGTCGCTAATTATTACCAGTATGAGGTAGAAGTACCCAATGATAAGGCAAATGATTTGTTCGGTAATACTAATCCGGGCATGGTAAAAAAAGTTTTAATGCCGGAATTAAAAAAAGCAGAATACCTTTTAAAAATTACTACTGAAAGCTCTTTTTTAGAAATTAACCATTTAGTAAAAAAAATAACTGATATAACTCAAATTATTACCGCTTATACGGTAGATAGCACTCAATTAAAATTTAAGAATTACTTAATATTCGAATAATGCCAAAACACAAAAAGACTAAAATTGTAGCTACCCTAGGCCCAGCTACCAGTTCTAAAGAAGTACTCAAAGAAATGCTGGATGCGGGGGTAAACGTTTTTAGAATTAATTTCTCACATGCTGATTATGAAGATGTAAAACAAAAAGTAACCATGATTCGTTCTCTTAGCGAAGCGCATGGATACAACGCGGCTATTCTTGCTGATTTACAAGGCCCTAAGCTTAGGGTTGGAGTTATGAAAGGAGATGTTATCGTAAATGACGGAGATGAAATTGATTTTGTGACCGGTAATGCTTTTGAAGGGACTTCAGAAAAAGTATATATGAATTATGACAATTTTCCTAAAGATGTAAAAGCGGGAGAACGTGTTTTACTGGATGATGGAAAATTAATTTTTGAAGTTGTTTCTTCAAATAAAAAAGATACGGTTAAGGCAAAGGTTATCCAGGGTGGGCCTCTAAAGTCCAAAAAAGGTGTGAATTTACCTAATACCGCTATTTCACTACCTGCTTTGACGGAAAAAGATATTAAAGATGCTGTATTTGCCTGTAGTCTTGAAGTGGATTGGATTGCTTTATCTTTTGTACGGAATGCCCAAGATTTAATGGATTTACAAGAGATTATTCAAGAAAATAGTGCTTATAAAATTCCTATTGTTGCTAAAATTGAAAAACCCGAAGGCGTTGAAAATATTGATAAAATTGTCGCCTATTGTGATGGTCTGATGGTGGCCCGGGGTGACCTGGGAGTTGAAATCCCGGCGCAGGAAGTACCTTTAATCCAAAAACAATTAGTGTTGCGTGCTAAAAAAGCCCGTATACCCGTGATTATTGCTACCCAGATGATGGAAACTATGATTGATAGCTTAACACCTACCCGGGCAGAGGTAAATGATGTAGCTAACTCGGTTATGGATGGTGCTGATGCGGTAATGTTATCCGGAGAAACCTCTGTGGGTAAATATCCGGTACAAGTGATTAAAACCATGTCCAAAATTGTAGCCAGTGTTGAAAATTCGGATTTAATTTCAGTTCCTCAAAGTCCTCCGCATATTCGTACAAGTCGGTTTATTACCAAATCCATTTGCTACCATGCAGCTACTATGGCAAATGATATTAAAGCCCGGGCTATTTGTACCTTAACTAATAGTGGATATACCGCTTTTCAGATATCAGCCTGGCGACCGGATGCAAATATTTTAGTCTTTACCAGTAACCGTAGGATTCTTTCTCAATTAAACTTATTATGGGGGGTTAAGGCTTTTTATTACGATAAGTATGTAAGTACTGATGATACCGTTGATGATGTAAATCAACTGGCACTAGAGCGCGGATTTGTAGATAAAGGAGATATGTTAATTAACCTGGCAGCAATGCCTATGGCTTCTAAAGGAATGGTAAATACCTTACGGGTTTCTCATATATAAAAGTTGAAACCCTGAGTCTAACATAAGTTAGGCTTGGGGTTTAGATATATAGCTAAATCAACATAAATAAGGGATACATTTTATTTAAGAAAGACTGTTTCCAACTCCTTAAGGCTGATAGGTTTTATTAAATAATCCGTTACGCTGTTAATCCCTTTAGCCTTGCTTACATCGACCGGATTGATAGAAGAACTGACCACGTATAACGTAATAATTTTTCCAAATTTATTTTTTATTTGCGTGAATTTGTCAAGAAATTCCCATCCGTCCATGATAGGCATATTTAGATCTAAAAAAACAATCTCAGGAATTTGATGTTCATCAAAATTTTTTAATAAGGTTTCAAAGTATTGTAAGGCTTCCTGACCATTTTTAAAAACCAAAAGTGTTTTACATAACTTTCGTACCTCTACAATTTTTTTCATTAGGCTGATATACATATTGTCATCATCGATAAGGCAGGCGAGTTCAATTTTTTTTGTCATCTGCTCTTATTTAAATTGAATTGTAAACGTTGTTCCCTCTTCCAGTTTGCTTTCTACCTGAATATCCCCACCTAAGGAAATTACTTGATTTTTTGTTAAAAATAATCCTATACCTACAGCATCCTCGTTATAATGAAAGGTTTTATACATTCCAAAAACCTGATCCTTAAAAAGGGTCATGTCAATTCCTTTCCCATTATCTTTAATCTCCAGAAATTTCTGTTGATTACGGATATAACTTCGAATTAAAATAACTGGATCTCGATTTTCATGCTTGTACTTAATTGCATTTGTAAGGAGATTGAGGAAAATACTCTCCATATATGCAGGAATAAACTGAACGCCTTCACATTCGGTAAAATCCGTTTGTATCTGAGCGTTTGAGCTGTTAATTATCTGTCCAATACCGTTCATCACCAGGTTTAAGGATTGTTTAAATGAAACAAATACTTTTTCCTGTTTTTCATTAGTATAAATCGTAACCAGTTCATTTAAATGATCAATAGTAGTATTTAAATTATTTGAAATCCCTTTAATTTGTCCTAATAATTCACTTTTTTCTGCCGGATCATCTATATCTTCAATCAATTGGGTAATTAAGGACAGGTTGCTGGTATGAGACCTTAAATTATGAGATACAATATGTGCAAAATTAAATAAGCGCGAATTCTGAGCTACAATGATATCATGGGATTTTTGCAGGTTAATCTCCCTTTTTTTTCTTTCATCAACATCTTGAAAAACTCCCCGAATCCCTATAATTTCTTTATCATCGTTATACACCGGTTTCCCAATGGCTTTTGCCCAAAACTTCTTATTTTTAGCAGTAACCATTTTAATTTCGGTATTAAAAGGAGTTCCCATCATGGCACAATTAAAGAAACAATCTGCTGCGAGTTGCTGATGTTCTTTAGCGTAATACGCCGCCGAATCCTTAAGGGAAGGCCTGTAATCTTCCGGGTAATCCAGGATACGGTAAGTCTCAAAATCCCAATAGCTTTCCTTTTTCTTAAAATCTACGTACCAACTACCGGTAGCTGTCATTTGAGCGGTTTCCCGATAGTAAAAATTATCCTTTCTTAGGGTAGGTTGTTCTCCTTGTATTTCGAAGAAAAAAAGAAACGGTTTTTCAGATTTTATATCTACCGGAAGTTCTTCATTTGTTAGGCACCTAAAAGATTGATAGTTCCCTTCTTTATTTAAGATAGTAACATACTGTTTGAAGTCTTCCTGATGTTGTTTATAGTTTAGAAAATTATCACGAAAGGTAGCTACTTCTTCCGGATGAATTAATTTTTGCAAAAAAGTATTTAAATCAGAAGAAAATTCGGCTTTGTTATATCCTAATAGGTCCAGAAACGAATTTGACCATTCCATTTTATCCGAATCCTCATGAATTAACCAATATCCATACCTATTCTCTTGTATAACCTTATTAAACAATTCATTTTGAAGCATGAATATCCTTTTGATAATAACAACTTACTATTTTAACCGTATAGTAATATTGTAATAACGTAAAATTTTTATATAAATATATGCTAACCTATAAAAATTTTCCCTTTACTACTTAAAAATTGCCATTGAAGATACTGATTTTTAACTATTTTCTTCCATATTATCCAGTCGTATTGACAAAGCCTTTGTGGATATCTGTACTTCTATTAAAGATAGAATCAGAGAAACCATAAGTGCTAATAAGCCAATCCCAAAGATGATATTTGCAAATTGCAGGTAGTTGACGTATAGTAGTGCCATAGTAATAACACTGGCTAAAAAGCTTAAAATAGCAATAGCCTGCATATATCGGATTAACCAAAGCCTTTTTCTTAGGTTAGCAATCTGAAGGCTGGTATTAGCAGATTTTGTTTTTAAATATTCCTCATATAATTGTCGGATTAAAGCAGCAATTGCCAGGTAACGTGCATTGTATGCCAACATGGTTAAAGAGATCGCCGGGAACAACAAAGCCGGTATACTCATAGTTAGGTTCATACAATTAAGCTTTTAAAAATCACTTAAGTTTATTGTTTAAAAATTAAATACCTTTTTAATAAATAGTAAATTTTTCTTTTGAATTTTGTTTATCCCGGCTAATTTCGATTTGATATGCTCCCTTTGGTAAGTAATACTTATCATTTTTCTTTTTTTCAATATCCAACTCTTTATTTTCAGCTAGTAATACTTTTCTACCTTCTTCAGATACTGATAAGTCATACTTAAATTGGTTTATACCGTATACAGCTTCTACATTAAACGAATACAGTTTCACTCCTTTTTTATTAGTGATAACCACTTTTGCCTTGCCCGGGGATTTAAAATAACCCTGAACATCTAATGAAGGTGTTTCGGCTTCAAGCCATTTACTCCACGAATTCCCCCAGTCCTTATTGTGTTTTATACTGTCTGTAGGAAATATATGAACCTCTTTAGCTAATATATTATCATCTAATAATTGTAAAGCTTTAACATCTGCTTTATAAATACTACGGCCATGAGTACCCAGTATTATATCTCCAGCTTCGGGATGAATCACTAAGTCATGTATTGCCACATTAGGCAGGTTTTTAGAAAAAGGCTGCCAGGATGCTCCCTGATCCATTGAAACATACGTATGATCATCCGTACCGGCATATAAGATATTTGGATTTACCGGATCTTCTTTAATAACATTTACCGGAGAATTTGTAATTCCGTTCGTTATTTTTTGCCAGGTAGTACCGTAATCTTCGCTTTTATAAATATAAGGAGTAAAATCATCATTTCTATATCCGTTCAAACTGGCGTATACCCTTGATTTTTGATGTGCGGATGCTACCACTCTTGAGATCCATAGGTTTCTTGGTAAGGAAGAGGTAATTATTTTCCAGGAAGCCCCTGCATCTTTAGAAACTTGTATTAATCCGTCATCACTACCTGTATACAAAAGCCCAAATGTAAATGGTGATTCAGAAATGGTAGTAATGGTTCCGTAAGCTACATTCCCCTTTTTGCCTCCATTCGTCAAATCCGAAGAAATTTCAGTCCAGTCCGTACCTTTATTCATCGAACGCATCAGTTTATTGGCACCCATATACAGAATATCCTGATTATGTGGGGAAAGTAAGATTGGCGTTTGCCAGTTAAAACGATAGGGAGTTTTACCCAATTCATGCTTGGGTTGAATATAGGTTTGCTTTCCGGTTTTTCGATCAATCCGATAATAATTACCAAATTGGTACCCGGTGTATACGATAGAAGCATCCCGACTATCTACCTGTACCTGCATTCCATCGCCACCCATAATACTTTTCCAGGGATATTCTCCGCTTTGATGCCAATCAAAATCCTGTTTAACGGTTACCGGTGCTGTCCAGACTCCGTTATCCTGCAAACCTCCGTATACATGATATGGCTTTTGGTTATCAACTGTAATACTATAAAATTGTCCGACTGCAGGTTGGTTTGCTTTAAGCCAATGTTCCCCGTTGTCATAGCTAATATTTACCCCACCGTCGTTTCCGTTAATCAGGTGATTCGGATTCTTTGGGTTAATCCATAAGGCATGGTGGTCTGCATGTACATTTTCTTTGGAAATACTGGTAAAAGACACCCCCCCGTTATCTGAAGTTAGAATAGGAACTCCCATGATATAAATCCGATCCGGATTGGATGGACTTACCCTAATTTGAGCAAAATAATAGCCGTAACTATTAAACACATCGTCGATATACTCCTTATTCATTTTCTTCCAGGTTTTACCGGCATCCGTACTTTTATAAACTTCGGCACCTATAACCGGGGTATCAAAAAGCAAACTGTTTGCATCCTCCAGGTAAGTAGCCAGTGCAACGGGAGCTAGAGAATCCGCTCGAACCAGTTGCTTTATATTTTCTGCCCGGTACTTTTCCTGAAAATTATTCTTCTTTAAGAAAGTATCTAAGTTTTTATTGTCTAAGGCCAAAAATTCTTTAACCGTCATTTTCTTAAAATCTTCTTTATTTAACCCGTCCGCCTTGTCCTTTTTCTCTTTAGGCCTTCTAAATTGGTTGTCATGAACCGCATATAAAGTCTGGCTATCTACCACTGCTAGTCCAATACGCCCTACTCCTTCTCCGGTAGGAAAACCACTGGAAGAGGTTGTGATTTTCTTCCAACTTTCACCGCTATCTGTACTCTTATAAATTCCTGATTGTAGTCCATTGCCATTAAAGTTCCAGGCTTTTCGGTCTTTTTGCCAGGCGGCTGCATAAAGAATATTAGTACTGTCCGGTACAACTGCTACGTCAATTATTCCAGTGGTGTTATCAATAAATAAGGTTTTTTTCCAGGTAGCACCGCCGTCTGTAGTTTTGTAAATACCTCTTTCATTATTAGGTGTATATAAATTTCCAGCAACTCCAATAATGACTTCTTCTTTATTGTTAGGATTTAAGATGATTCTTCCGATATGTTGTGATTTAGGTAACCCTGCAAATTCCCAGGTTTTACCTTTATCCGTAGATTTAAAAATTCCTTTACCAGCATAAGAAGAGCGTGACGAATTATTTTCACCAGTTCCTACCCAGATAATATGATTTTTCCAGTCTACCGCAATATCCCCGATAGTGATTGTAGGAGCACTATCCATCACTGGCTCAAAACTGGTACCGTTGTTATGCGTGTACCATAATCCTCCGGAAGCATAGGCTACATAAAATTCAGAAGGCATCTCCGGATTTACATCCAGATCTACTACCCGTCCGCTCATGATAGAGGGTCCAATATTAGTAAAAGGTATACCTGAAACTATAGATTTATCTGCCTTTACGGTTGTTTTTTGAGCAAAAACTAAATTTGGCAAGTAGAAGAACAGAAAAATGAGTTGAGTTAACTTAAAAAGTTTCATAAAATACTGTTTTAGTAAGATAGTTATCGCGTTTAAAGGCTTACAACTTTACATATTGTTTAACAGTAGTTATAAGTGACCTTTGTATTTTTGAAAGCTTCTGAAACCAGAAGTGCCTAAATTTAAAACAAAATGAAGTACCACCCTATAGACAATACGCTTTTTATTAAAAATCGAAAAAAGTTTATGGCTCAAATGAAGCCAAAGAGCATTGCTGTCTTTAATAGTAATGATATCTATCCAATTAGTGCGGATAGCGGGATGCCTTTTCAGCAACATCGGGATATATTTTATTTAAGTGGTATTGACCAGGAAGAAAGTATGTTGTTACTCTTTCCGGACGCTCATAAGGAAAAGCACCGCGAAGTCTTATTTTTAAAAGAAACAAATGAACATATTGCTGTTTGGGAAGGAGCAAAATTAAATAAAGAAGAAGCTTTCCGGGTATCCGGTATTAAAACGGTTTACTGGTTACAAGACCTGGAAAAGGTCTTTTATGAGATTATGGCAGATTGTGATACGGTTTATGTGAATACTAATGAACACTACCGGGCAAAAGTAGAAACCCAAACCCGTGAAGACCGTTTTACCTTATGGTGGAAATCCAAATATCCTGCACATAGTGTGGCTAAAAGTAATCCGATTTTACAACGACTTCGTTCGGTAAAAGATCCGATTGAAATTGACCTAATACAAACCGCATGTAACATTACTGAAAAAGGGTTTCGGCGTGTGTTACCCTTTTTAAAACCAGGCGTCTGGGAATATAACCTGGAAGCTGAACTTTTACATGAATTTATAAATAATCGTTCACGTGGGTTTGCCTACACTCCTATTATTGCCAGTGGCAACAATGCCAATATATTACATTATACAGAAAACAACCAACAATGCAAAGAGGGTGAATTAGTTTTACTGGATACAGCTGCTGAATATGCTAACTATTCCAGTGATTTAACCCGGACGATTCCGGTTTCCGGACGTTTTACTCAACGACAAAAGGAAGTATACCAGGCAGTCCTGGCGGTAAAAAAAGAAGCAACGGCTATGTTAGTTCCAGGTACCATCTGGGAAGATTATCATGTAGAAGTCGGAAAACTAATGACCTCACAATTACTCGCTTTAAAATTACTGGATAAAGCCGATATTCAAAACGAAAATCCCGAATGGCCGGCATACAAACAATATTTTATGCACGGAACTTCCCACCATATTGGCCTAGATACTCATGACTACGGGTTATTAGCTGAACCTATGCAAGCAAACATGGTATTTACCGTTGAACCGGGAATTTATATACCAGAAGAAGGTTTTGGAATCCGGTTAGAAGATGACGTAGTTATTCAAGAAAAAGGAAACCCTATCAACTTGATGAAAAACATACCTATCGAAGCCGAAGAAATCGAGGAACTGATGAATGCTTAATTTTTAGATGTAAGACCGTTATTAATTAAGGAATTAGGGAAACAAGAATAAATACTAGTATTTAAAGATCCTTTCGGAAACTCGTGGTGGCTTTCTACTTTAAACTGAAAACTTATTTTGATTGAAATAAGTATACATACTAATTATTATACCAGTAACTAAGGAAGGCAACAACCATCCTAACGTATAGTCACCTAACGGAATGTTATGTAAAAAAGGAGTTACTTGTTCTTTAAAACCAATACTCCCTAAAAAGTCCGGTAATACCCCTATGGTAGTAATAAGCACTACCCCCCGAAATAATAAAGTGGTTTGAATAGATGCCGGTAATAGATGAAGTATGATTAATACAATCGTAATCGGATAGATAAAAAGTAAAGCTGGAATGGCAACTTTAATAATTACACTGACATCTAACTGACCTACAAAAACACCAATAAAACAAGCAAATACTGCGGTAAAATAATAAGCAAGAGGAGATTCTTTCCAGATACCTTTGACAAAATCAGCCGTACCCGTGATAATACCGACAGCAGTGGTAAAACAAGCTAACGTTACCAATAAACTTAAGAAGTAAGTACCTATCCTACCCAAAGTTTCCGTACTTAGCAAGGTTAAAAATTCCGTACGGTTCACCGTAGATGTATCTACCGTACTACTCAGTAATGCACCGCTGTAGATCAGTCCGCTATAAATTAATAGTAATCCGATAGCAGCGACAAAGGCGGATTTAAAAAGTAAATTTTTCAGGGTTGGATAAGAATAATTAAATTTTTGTTTAAGAGAAATAATTATAACACCTCCTACTACCGTTGCCCCAATGGTATCAAAGGTTTGATAGCCTTCCAGCAATCCACTGATTACAGGTGCTGATACAGATACGGGAACTACTCCGGTATCGATTGTTACCGTTGCCACGGTAATTACACTGATTACTACTAGAATTAATAGCGGGCCCAGGTACTTGCCAATAATGTTTAAAATACGGGATCGGTTTAAGACAAATAAAAGTACCAAGGCAAAGTACAAACCACTAGTTAGTAAAGATCCGGTATTAGAGATGGGTGCAATTGCCATTTCATGAGTTACAGAAGCCGTTCTGGGGGAAGGTAAAGTAATAGATATGGCATAAATCAAACAACAGTACACTAAACTAAATACCGGACCTACTTTTTTACCAAAATCCATCATAGTCCCCTGAAGTCGGGCATGCACTAAAATTCCTAATAAGGGAAGTATAACTGCAGATATTAAAAACCCTAAGGTAACCCATAACCACTGATTTCCTGAAGTTAAACCCAAATAAGGCGGAAGAATTAAATTCCCAGCTCCAAAAAACAAAGAAAAAAGTGCAAAACCGGTGATCCAGATATTTTTAGTCATAATAATTAGAAGATGTAATGCTAAAGTGTTGGCATTTATCAAACAAGTATAGTAATTTTAAACAAGAAAATTTTAGCTCTTTTCTAAAATTATATAATTTTCCCCTGTCTTGAATTCGATTCGTTCCCTTGCTTCTTCTACTTTCTATAAAACTTACGGAAGTACAAACCATCCCTACATTGTCTTTTTACATGGTTTTCTGGAAGATCATTCTATTTGGCATAGCCTTATTGAACGGTTAAAATCGGAATACTTTTGTATAAATATAGATTTACCGGGTCATGGGAATGCTAAAGATGATACAGTAGCTACTATAGAAGAGATGGTGAAAAATGTACTTACTATTTTAAAAACTTGTAACGTAAGCAACGCACATTTTATAGGACATTCTATGGGAGGTTATGTGTTGCTTGCTATTTTAGAAAGTCAAAGTGACCTGGTCAAAAGTGCCGTATTATTAAATAGTACTTCATACCCGGATTCTATGGAACGAAAAAATGATAGAGACCGCGTTATAAGCCTTGTAGAAAAAAATAAAAATGCTTTTGTACACATGGCTATAATGAACCTGTTTACCGAACAAAATCGATCTTATTATAAAAAAGAAATTAATTTGCTGATTAAGAATGCTGTAAAAACACCTTCATCTAGTATCATAAAATCATTAGAGGCAATGAAGGTGCGGAAGGACCGCAGTAAAGTATTTCAAAATTTTAACGGACAAAAAGCAATTTTTTCAGGTGAAAACGATACTATTATTAAAAATACAGATAGTAAGGTGGAAGCATTGCAAACCGGTTCCATATTTAAAACTTTTGCCGGAGGGCATATGACATTTCTGGAAGATACTGATAATCTTATTATTGAACTGAACAAAATATTTAATAAAATTTAGGAGAATTATCATTTCAATTATTGTTAAAAACTTAAAGAAACAATGTTTATTTATCGTTGAAACGTAAAAATTATAGGGTAAAACTTAAATTTTTCCTCTTTTTTAGCCTAAAATATATAGTATTCTAAAAAATTTCCTACATTTTGTTGTTAATATCTTCTTAATATATTATTATTGTAGTATGAAACATTCTAAAACTAAACATGATGATGAAATCTACCCCAAACGCTTCGTTTTCTTTTTCTAAATTATACTGTTCTGTATTTAGTCACCACTATGCATTATCAAGAGATGTAACGGATCATATTAAAGAATTTACCTGTACAAATTGTGGTCATCAGGCAACTACAAATAGTAGAGGCAGATTAGAAGCTATGACCCCAAAATTGAAAGAAATTAATGATGCGCTTGCATTTGTTCACGCTAAACGAGTCGCCAGAGGGCCAGTTCTTCCCGTTCAATTTCAAAAAGCCTCTTAATTAAGTTTACTAACTGTTTTTTATAGGGTTCCACCCTTGTGCTTTTAAAGCTACCGACTCATTTGACCGGGTTACCAAATAATTTCCTGAATTTTTTTCGGTAATATGTCCTATGACAGTTAGGTTAGGGTTGCCTTTAATTTTTGTATAGTCCTCTTGAGAAATAGTAAATAATAATTCATAATCTTCTCCCCCGTTTAAAGCGACAGTCGTACTGTTTAAATTAAATTCCTCGCATGTATTGATAACTACCGGGTCTAAGGGTAGTTTTTCTTCGTATAGTGTAACACCTACTTCAGAATTTGAGCTTAGATGTAAAGCTTCAGATGAAAGTCCGTCACTAATATCGATCATACTGGTAGGCTGAACTTCTAAGGCTTCTAATAAAATTTGTATGTCTTTACGAGCTTCGGGTTTTAATTGCCTTTCGATAAGATATGTATACAGATCCAGGTCCGGCTGAGAATTTGGGTTTACTTCAAAAACCTTTTTTTCTCTTTCTAATATTTGTAATCCCATATAGGCAGCTCCCAGATCTCCCGTTACCACGACCAAATCATTTGGTTTTGCCCCACTCCGATATACTACTTTATTTTTATCCTGATATCCGATAGCAGTAATACTCATAATTAATCCCCGGGTAGAGGTAGTAGTATCTCCTCCCACCAAATCTACTTTATAAATCTTAGCTGCTGTTTTTATCCCTTGATATAATTCTTCTAAGGCTTCAACCGGAAACCGATTGGATATGGCAATAGAAACCGTGATTTGCGAAGCGGCTGCATTCATCGCATAGATATCAGATAAATTGACAACCACTGCTTTGTATCCTAAATGCTTTAACGGCATATAGGATAAATCAAAATGTACTCCTTCTACCAGCATATCCGTAGAAATTACACATTCTTTGGCTTTAAAGTCCAGAACCGCGGCATCATCCCCGATTCCTTTTAAAGTAGAAGCTTGCTTAAGTTCTACATCTCTCGTAAGTTGTTTTATTAAACCGAACTCCCCTAAATCTTCAATATTAGTACGCTCTGTATGTTTATCTTCAATCATAACACAAAGGTAAGTAACCCATTTATAAAAGTAATTGATTGTAGGTTATTTTCAAATTCTAATCATACGTAAGCATAGGTTTTAAAAATTTGTTTAAAAAGTTGCCGATCTTTTATAAACAAAATTTATCTTGCTATTCTTAGAATATTGTTAGGAAACGAAGATAAAACCTACATATATAGTATATTTGCATTCTGATAAGAATGTATCCTAACAAGTAAGAATTATGATAAAAGTTTCAGATACAGCAAGACAAAAGGTAATCGAATTGATGCAGGAGGACGGATTTGATAGTGCTTCTGATTTTGTGAGGGTTGGCGTTAAAAGTGGCGGATGTTCCGGATTATCTTATGATTTAAATTTTGATAAAAACAAAGAAGAGGCAGATAAGGTTTTTGAGGATAACGGGGTGAAGATTATTGTGGATAAAAAAAGCTTTTTGTACCTGATTGGTACAACGCTTGAATATTCCGGTGGATTAAACGGTAGTGGCTTTGTTTTTAATAACCCCAATGCGAGTAGAACCTGTGGATGTGGGGAGAGTTTTTCTCTTTAAAGTCCCTAGTTCTCAAAAGGGAAGTATGTGTTTAGAGGGTTTAAAATGAAAAGATCAAATTAAAAAGAAGATGAGAAAGATATATAGTTTAACAAATATAAATACCCTTGTAAGAGGCTAAGTGGAACTATGGCATATACTGAAGATGATTTAAAAAAAGAGCTGGAAACTAAGGAGTATGAATATGGGTTTTATACCGATATTGAATCTGATACGTTTCCGGCCGGATTAAATGAAGATATTGTTCGGGCTATTTCTAAAAAGAAAGAAGAACCGGAGTGGATGACTGAGTGGCGTATTAGCGCTTTTAGATACTGGCAACAAATGGAAGAACCGGAATGGGCAAATGTTACGTACCAGAAACCGGATTATCAGGCTATATCGTATTACTCGGCACCTAATAAAAAACCGAAATACGACAGTATTGATGAGGTTGATCCTGAATTACTGGATACTTTCAACAAACTGGGTATTTCCCTGGATGAACAAAAAAAGTTAGCTGGGGTTGCGGTGGATATTGTAATGGACTCTGTATCTGTTGCCACTACTTTTAAATCTACCTTGGCAGAAAAAGGAATTATTTTTTGTTCAATTTCTGAAGCTATCAAAGAGCATCCGGAACTGGTGAAGAAATATATTGGTTCCGTGGTTCCGGAGAAAGATAACTTTTATGCAGCATTAAATTCGGCGGTATTTAGTGACGGATCTTTTTGTTACATTCCTAAGGGAGTTCGATGCCCAATGGAACTGTCCACGTATTTTAGGATCAATCAAGCGGGAACCGGACAGTTCGAAAGAACGTTGGTTATTGCAGATGAAGGGAGTTATGTAAGTTATTTGGAAGGTTGTACGGCTCCGTCAAGAGATGAAAATCAGCTACATGCGGCAGTGGTGGAACTAATTGCATTGGATAATGCTGAAATCAAATATTCAACGGTACAAAACTGGTACCCGGGAAATGAATCGGGACAAGGTGGTGTCTACAATTTTGTAACAAAACGGGGTCTTTGTGAAAAGAATGCTAAAATCTCTTGGACACAGGTAGAAACCGGTTCTGCAGTTACCTGGAAATATCCTTCTTGTATCCTAAAAGGGGATAATTCTATTGGTGAATTTTATTCAATTGCCGTGACTAATAATTATCAGCAGGCAGATACCGGGACTAAGATGATTCATTTAGGAAAAAATACTAAAAGTACGATTATCTCTAAAGGAATTTCAGCCGGAAAATCGCAAAATAGTTACCGTGGATTGGTACAAATCAACAGTCGGGCTACGAATGCCCGAAATTTTTCTCAATGTGATTCTTTATTGATGGGCAATGAATGCGGTGCGCATACGTTTCCGTATATAGAAACTAAAAATAAAACAGCACAGGTTGAACATGAGGCAACAACCAGTAAAATTGGAGAAGATCAAATTTTTTACTGTAACCAGCGGGGAATTGATACTGAAAAAGCAATAGCTTTGATCGTAAACGGTTTTAGTAAAGAAGTCCTTAATAAATTACCTATGGAATTTGCCGTAGAAGCACAAAAATTACTAGAAATTTCTTTAGAAGGTTCGGTAGGATAACCCACCTTCAGCTAACCAAATTTTATTTAATGAAAAAATCCGTAATTCTATTATTTGTAAGTTTTTTAATCCTATCCTGTAAAAATGATAAAAAGGGAGGAGCTGATGATACTGAAGCTACGCTCATACGGGGTGAATTTATTTTAATTAATGATGCCGGGGTAATTAAGGGTGAAGATTTTATCTACGGAGTGGTTCTTAATGAAAAAGCTCATGAACTAAATGAAAAAATTAAACCTATGCAACGGGAAGAATACGATATGGTTCCGGTTGTCATTAATGGAAAAATCAAGGATAATACTGAAGAAGGTTGGCCAGAAGTGGTAGAAATTACTGAAATCCTGGGGGTAAATACTCCTACTTCAGAATTACCTACTAAAATTAATGCTTCCGGAGGTGAAGAAGAAGGTGAAGTCCTACTAGAGGAAGAAAATGAAGAAGATCATGAAGGGCATGATCACGAATAATAGTATTATAAAATTCAGCTACTAATTTAGAGATACACATGTTAGAAATTAAAGATTTACATGCGAGTGTAGAAGGTAAAAAAATTTTAAAGGGATTACAATTACGTGTAAATGCCGGAGAGGTTCACGCTATTATGGGTCCTAACGGAGCTGGTAAAAGTACATTAGCAAATATTATTGCTGGTAAAGAAGAATATGAAGTTACTCGCGGGCAAATCCTTTTAGAAAATGAAAATGTAGAAGAACTGGCAGCTGAAGAACGTGCGCATAAAGGTATTTTCTTGTCCTTTCAATATCCTGTCGAGATTCCTGGAGTTACGGTGACCAATTTTATTAAAACGGCTATAAATGAAAGTAGAAAAGCCCGAGGTCAGGAAGAAATGCCGGCAAAGGAGATGTTAAAAAAAATTAGGTCAACTTCTGAACTATTAGAAATCGATCGTAAATTTTTATCTAGGTCCTTAAACGAAGGGTTTTCAGGTGGAGAGAAAAAGCGTAACGAAATTTTTCAAATGGCTATGCTAGATCCAAAACTAGCAATACTTGATGAAACGGATTCCGGGCTAGATATCGATGCATTGCGAATTGTAGCCAATGGGGTTAATAAATTAAAAAGTGCGGATAATGCTGTAATTGTTATTACCCATTATCAGCGGTTGTTAGATTATATTGTACCTGATTTTGTTCATGTGCTATATGACGGACGTATTGTTAAATCCGGAACTAAGGAGTTAGCTCTAGAACTGGAAGAGAAAGGATACGACTGGATTAAAGAAGAGGTAAACGCTTAGACTGGTTTTTAGCTGATCGTTGGTAGTTGTCAGTTGATTGTTTTTAGTTGATAGTATATTATTGTAACTGCTTTCTTTATTAAGTAGATAAAATAATAAGTATAGGCTTCCCTCCTATTTATCCTTAGAACGATAGTTTGGAGATTGCGTCTATTTTAAAATGGACATAGGGTAATTCATAATATATGTTATGAACCTGCGGTGCATTTAAACACTTAAATTAATAGGATACTTTAAAAGGGATATTTAGAGAAAAGACATGGAATTAAAAGAGAAACTGGAGTCCTCCTTCATGGTTTTTGAAGATACTGTTAACGTCAATACGGCAATACACGATATACGCAGTAATGCTTTTAAAGTTTTTGAAGAAAAAGGCTTCCCTACTAAAAGAGAAGAAGCCTGGAAATACACTTCTTTAAACGCAGTGCTAAAACATGATTATACGGTTTTCCCTAAGGGGGAAAGTACGCTGGAATTTAAAGATGTAAAAGAATACTTTTTATCGGATATTGATTCTTATAAAATTGTATTTATTGACGGAATCTACTCTTCGCATTTGTCTGAAACTACACATGATCAGATAGATGTATGTTTAATGTCTTCCGCTCTAAATTTTGATAAGTACAAGCCTGTTATTGAGAATTATTTTAATAAAATAGCGAAGGAAGACAGCCTTACTTCTTTAAATACTGCTTTTGCAAGGGAAGGTGCTTATATTTATATTCCAAAGAATAAAGCGGCAAATAAACCGATTCAGATAATCCATTTTTCTACCGGAAAAGAATCTACGCTTTTATTACAACCGCGTAACCTTATTGTAGTAGAAGAAAATTCGCAAGTACAAATTATTGAGCGACATCAAAGCTTGACTTCTAATCCAGTACTTACCAATTCAGTAACTGAAATTTTTGCTGATAAGCGGGCAATTGTTGATTATTATAAGATTCAAAATGACCAGGAAAACGCTTCGCTGATTGATAATACCTATATCTCACAAGAAAGTCAAAGTAATGCTTCTGTACACACTTTTGCCTTTGGAGGAAAAGTAACGCGTAATAACCTGAATTTTTATCAAAACGGTGAGCGTATTGATTCCATTTTAAACGGAGTTACTATCCTGGAAGGAAAACAACATGTAGACCATAATACGCTGGTACACCACCAAGAACCAAATTGCGAAAGCCACCAGGATTATAAAGGTATTTTTGATGAAAAATCAGTAGGTGTTTTTAACGGAAAAATTATTGTAGATAAAAAAGCCCAGAAAACAAACGCTTTTCAATCTAATAATAATGTGCTATTAAGTGACCAGGCTACGGTTAATTCAAAACCACAACTGGAAATTTTTGCTGATGATGTAAAGTGTTCCCATGGTTGCACGATTGGGCAATTAGACGACAATGCTTTATTCTATATGCGAACCCGTGGGATTGGTGAAAAGGAATCACGTGCGTTGTTAATGTACGCATTTGCTAATAGTGTTTTAGAAACCGTTAAAATTCCACAACTCAAAACCCGTATTAATAAAATTATTGCTGAAAAGTTGGGGGTAAACCTTGGTTTTGATTTGTAGTGGTGTTTTTAATTTTAAGGGGGTTGAAGATTTAAATAGATTTAGTAGAAGATACTAGAAAGTTGATTACCATATACTTTTATATAATTCACATCTTAATTTTAGCGAATATTTTGCTTAAACCAAAACTTACTTTTTTACGTAATTAATTATACTTCAACTTCCCACCAATTAAAACCCGGCATCTAAACTTTACTGTGTATTTTTGCAAAAAGAATTGAACATGCTGGATGTATATAAAATACGGGAGGACTTTCCGATTTTAAAAAGAAAGGTAAATGAAAAGCCCCTGGTATACCTGGATAATGCTGCTACTTCGCAAACTCCTACGGCCGTAATAGATACCATTGTGGACTATTATAGCAACTACAATGCTAACATCCACCGGGGTGTACATACACTTTCTCAAGAAGCTACGGATGCTTATGAACTGGCTCGAAAGAAAATACAGGAACATTTTAATGTAAAACATAGCTATGAAGTTATCTTAACCTCGGGAACTACACATAGTATTAATATTGTGGCTACCGGGTTTACTTCTTTATTATCTCAAGGGGATGAAGTAATCGTTTCGGCAATGGAACATCATTCTAATATTGTTCCCTGGCAAATGCTGTGCGAACGAACCGGAGCCATCCTAAAGGTAATTCCTATGAATGAGCAAGGGGAATTACTGATGGAAGTATATGAAGAATTACTTTCCGATAAAGCCAAACTGGTATTTGTCAATCATATTTCTAATGCATTAGGAACCATTAATCCTATTGAATTTATTATTGAAAAAGCACATCAAAAAGGAGCGGTGGTCTTGATTGACGGCGCGCAATCTTGTCCGCATATCAAACCGGATGTACAGGCATTAGATGCTGATTTTTATGTAGCTTCTGCCCATAAATTATGTGGTCCGACAGGAGTTGGAATGCTATACGGAAAAGAAGAGTGGTTAAACAAATTACCCCCTTACCAGGGCGGGGGCGAAATGATCGACCAGGTGACTTTCGAAAAAACTACCTACGCCGGGCTTCCCCATAAATTTGAAGCAGGTACACCTAACATTTGTGGGGGCATCGCCTTTGGAGCTGCCCTAGACTATATGAACGCGATTGGATTTGATGAAATTGCCACTTACGAACATGAATTGCTTACCTACGCTACTAAAAAATTACTGGAAATAGAAGGTTTAAAAATTTACGGAACTGCAAAAAATAAGACTTCTGTAATTTCATTTAATATAAAGGGAATTCATCCGTATGATATTGGAACAATTGTAGACAAGCTGGGTATCGCCGTACGAACCGGACATCATTGTGCTCAACCTATTATGGATTTTTATAAAATTCCAGGAACGGTAAGAGCTTCTTTTGCTTTTTATAACACAAAGGAAGAAGTGGATTTATTAGTAGCTGCTGTTAAAAAAGCAAAAGGGATGCTTTTGTAGCTTGATCCATAAATTCTAGACCACTTCTGCTACTAGAAACTAGATGCTAGCTAACACTGTTTTGTTCAATTATACAAATGTGAAAATTTCAAAGAGTCCTTCCCTTTAGGAAGGATTTAGGATGAGAATAGAGAATCCCGTACCTTGTAACCTCTATTAATCTTTAAGAAATGCACTTTTATCCAATAGTAACCTTCTTACTTTTCTTCGCGCTCAATACCTGTGAAGACCAAACCACCGAGGTTCAATCGGAAATTACTACTCTATACATTCACCACCAACTTATCGATTGTGAAGGAGTAGGTCCTCAACAATGTATGCAGATTAAAGAAAATCAAAATGCTGAATGGAACTTATTCTACAGTACAATAGAAGGATTTGACTTTCAGGAAGGATATCAATATACGATCGAAGTAGAAATTACTCCTGTGGAAAATCCAATGGCAGATGCTTCTTCTTTACGGTACCAACTTATTAAAATTATTTCCAAAGAAAAGGTTAGCGGAGACCTTCTTTCTCAAGAAAACCAACCTGAAAAAATTAGCTATAAAGCCTTTACCCGTGGTTTTACTAAAGAAATTAGTATTAGCAATAAGCGTATTACTAAAAAAGAAAATCAACAAATAGATACTCTTTCAATCAACGAAATAAATTGGTTGGCTTTACAAACATTGCTTATACAATCGGAACCTGTGGCTTGGGAGACGATTACTCCCCCCAGTACTGAGTATCAGTCTGATGCAGGTTTTCATACTACCCTTTCCGCATATCATTCCGGTAAGCAGTATACCACACAAACTTTTGACGAACATAATCCACCGGAACAGTTAGTACCTTTAATTAATGAATTAAGAACCTTAGCAAAAGATAAAGAATAAGCTATATAAAAATCGTATTTTTGTAGTAAAAAACAGGAGATGAGTATTAAAGAAGCTCAGGAAGAGATCGTAGAAGAATTTAGTATGTTTGATGACTGGATGGAGCGCTATGAATATATGATCGAACTTGGTAAAAGCTTGCCATTAATTGATGAAAAATATAAAACGGAAGATAATATTATAAAGGGTTGTCAGAGTAAAGTATGGGTACATGCTGAACTAGAAGACGAGAAGCTTGACTTTACTGCGGATAGTGATGCAATTATTACTAAAGGGATTATTGCTATTTTGATCCGGGTATTTTCCGGTCAGCCCCCTCAGGAAATTATAGAAGCCGACACCAATTTTATTGACGATATCGGATTAAAAGAACACTTGTCTCCTACCCGAGCTAATGGATTAGTAAGTATGATCAAGCAGATTAAAATGTACGCCATTGCTTACCAAACCCAAATTAAATCTTAAGCTTTACAAACTATGAGCGAAACTGTAATTGATACAAACGAATTGGGAGAAAAAATTGTCCGGGTACTTAAAACCATTTACGATCCGGAAATTCCAGTAGATATTTACGAACTGGGATTGATTTATGATGTTTTTGTGAATGAAGATCACGATGTGAAAATTTTAATGACACTGACTTCGCCTAACTGTCCCGTAGCTGAATCTTTACCTGAAGAAGTACGTGAAAAAGTAAAATCCCTGGATGCGGTAAATGATGTCGAAGTAGAACTTACCTTTGAACCTACCTGGACTCAGGATTTAATGAGTGAAGAAGCAAAACTGGAATTGGGAATGTTATAAATTTTTGTAATTATGATAAATAATATTTATCTGATTTTTAAGATTTCAATTAATATGTTCTTTAAAAACTTTTATTCCCGGCACTTCCTTTAAAAGGAAAGGAGCTAAAAAGTCTTCCTTTGAAGGGAGATTTAGAGAGATGTCTTAGGTTATATTTACTATTAGTGCAATTATAAACTAGACCTATTGTTAAAGCTTCCCGTCTTAAATCTTTTTCAAAACAGACGATAGCTTAAAATTTTTAATATTATTGAACCTAATAATAGATCCATTAAAACCAACAGTAATCACTATTTTTAAAACTTACAACTACTATGGAAACCATACGAAATAAAGTAGCAGAAAATACCAATCTGGTTACCATCGACCTTGAGGACTACTACCCAAATCAAAAGCGGGTTGTAGTCGATATTAAAGACTGGCTATTTCAAGAATTAGTAGTTCGTGAAAAAGAATTCAGGGATTATGTAAACAACCATAATTGGGAACAATACCTGGATTGCTATGTGGTATTTACCTGTTCTGTAGAAGCCATCATACCAGGTTGGGTTTACCCTTTACTTATGAGCAAAGTAGCACCTTTTGCTTTAAAAGCCATTCATGGTTCTTATCAACTATTAGATATTCTACTTTATCAAGAGGTAATTAATAACTTAGATATAACCATTTATAAAGATAAGTTTGTTATTATTAAAGGCTGTGTAAATAAGCCAGTACCAGATAATGCGTATCTTTTTCTAATTGAAAAACTACAACCTGTTGTTAAAAGTATCATGTATGGAGAAGCCTGTTCTTCAGTACCTATCTATAAAAAACTAAAAGGTTAACCCTAAAAAAGCAGTTAAATAAACAACTGTTATTTCATTCTAAAAATTAACATTTTTCTGTTTTTATACAGGAATTACAATATCTTTATTCCCGAAATGCGAAAATTAAATTTATCGCATTTCTAAATACGCAAATTAAATAATTAACCAAAATTAGAATTATGCTTAAAAGATGTTACTATGCATTTTTATTTTTAATGGTAACTGCCGTTTCGGTAAATGCGCAAACAGAAGAAGAACTAAAAGCTGCACTTAAACAAAAAAAAGATTCTATTAATGCTATCACCGGTCGAGCTGATAAAATACAAGCACAAATAGATGCTTTACCCGGTTGGAAAATTGGTGCCTTTGGTACTGTAGGACTTAGTCTCTCCGAATTTGATAACTGGTATGCACAGGGTATTCCTAATAATAAATCAGGTAATATTGCCATTTCATTAAATGGATTTGCAAATTTACAGGAGGATGCCTATTTCTGGAAAAATAGTTTAATTGCAAATTTTCAGTGGATAAAATTAGATGATGAAAGTAATGATAACGACGAAGATGGTGATCCGGATGGTGATTTTAGAGAAGCTGTAGATGTATTTACGCTAACCTCCTTATTTGGTTATAAATTAAGTGAAAAATTGGCCGTATCTACCCTTGCAGAATATAGAACTACCGTATTAAGCAACTTCAATAATCCGGGATATTTTGATATTGGGGTAGGTTTTACGTGGACGCCTATCACGGATCTTGTAGTGGTAGTACATCCGTTAAACTACAATTTTGTATTTAGCGATGGTGATGCACAATTTGAATCTTCTTTGGGTTCAAAAATAGTTGCGGATTATACCCGTAAAATTGGAAATATCAACTTTAAATCAAATATTTCTGCTTTCTTAAGTTATAAAGATAGTGATTTTAGTAACTGGACGTGGACAAACTCTTTTAGCTATACCTTATGGAAAGCTTTAGGGGTTGGGTTTGATTTTGGGTTACGTAATAATAAGCAGGAAGCTCTTAATTTTGTAAATATGAATCTTGCTGACGGGGTACCTCTTATTGAATTAGAAGATGTAGATAACGATTTACAGACTTATTGGAATATTGGTTTAAGTTACGCTTTCTAATTTTTCACTCTCACTTAGTCTGACTAAAAGAATTAGCTCAGTTTGTTCTTATCTCTACACATTCAGATAAGAGTAAGCTGAGCTTTTTTATAATCCATAACCTTCCTTTTTTAAAAAATTTTATCTTTGCCCTTCTGCGGAATTAGGTTACGAAGTATGAGGTTTATTTTTTTCTTTTGTTGTGCAATTGCTTTTCAGCAAGGTATCAGTCAGGAAAAAAAAGAAATTATACAGTTGGATTCCATTCAAATTAAACTGGAAAGAAGATTAGATAGCTTGCTTGCTAAACATACCAAAGAACTTAATATTCGGGTGTTAAAGAAAGCCCTTAAAAAATTAAATCCAAAAGTTGAAAAGAAGCCAATTGAAGGATGGATGGGCAAAGGAAGGTTTTCTTTTCAGCTAAACCAATCTGCTTTTAATTTTGACTGGCAGGGAGGGGGTACATCCAATGTTGCCGGAAACATCTCTTTAAACTACGACTATAATTTCAAGAAGAATAGCTTTACCTGGGATAACCGTATTCTTGGGGATTACGGGGTTACCTTTTTAAAAGATGAAGAGTTCTCCCGTAAAACCAACGACCGCATTGAATTGAATACCCGTATCGGACAACAAATTGGAAAAAGTTTTTGGAACTATTCCCTTTTTATTAATTTTCGGTCTCAATTTGACAAAGGGTTTCGATTCGGGAAAGATCCGGATACCGAAGAAACCACCCGTACCGAAGAAACACGCTTTTTCTCTCCGGCATTTATACAAATTGGACCGGGTATTTTATGGAAAAAAAGTGATAATTTTAATATTAACCTGGCTCCGGTAACTTCCCGACTTATTTTTGTAGACGACCAATTTACTACCATTGAAGGATACGAAGATGGCGATTACTTTGGGGTAGATGCCGGGGAGAGTCGTCGGTTTGAATTTGGGGGATCTTTTGCAGGTTATTTAAAGTTGGATCTGATTAAAAACATTTCAGTAGAGCAGCTACTGAATTTATATTCTAACTATATAGAAGAACCTTTTAATATTGATATGGATTATACCTTAAATATTGATTTAAAAGTAAATAAATATATTTCCGGTAGTTTTGTCTTTCAATCTATTTATGACGACAATGCTACCAGTGCTTTTCAAATACGGGAAGTCCTAGGGTTAGGGTTAAAATATGATTTTTAAAGACTAAATTTGTACATTTTCAAATTTAGTCTTAATGGAATTGATGTTCTCTACATTTTTAATCTTTGAATCTGCATTTCTTTGCAACTTTGTTTCTTTGCAACTCTGTAACCTTTGTTTCTTCGTAATTTAGTAATTCAATTTCTCAAACATATTTAGCTTTGTAAAGCGGTTTTTTTAATCACTAATACACATATAAAATGTCTATCTCTGATTCTTTGCATCTTAGGTTCTAAGATTCTTAAAAAGCGAAACTACTCTTCAGATACTTCCGGGTATAAAAACTTGTTGTAAGGAAAACGGGTAACATGTATTTCCCGAATCTCTTTATACACTCTTTCTTTAAAATCACTGAGGTTTTCTTTGTTTAAAGCCGAAATAAATAAGGCATTATCCCCTATTCTGGACATCCAGGTTTGTTTCCATTCTTCGAGTGTATAGTGCAGTTTAGTCCGTTCGGTTACCAGGTCATCTTCTTCAATAGTTTCGTAGGTATAGGCATCAATTTTATTAAACACCATAATGGTAGATTTATCCGCGCTTTTGATTTCGTTTAAAACCTGATGTACGGATTCAATATGGTCTTCAAACTGCGGATGTGATATATCTACTACATGCAATAGCAAATCGGCTTCCCGAACTTCATCCAGCGTACTTTTAAAACTTTCAACCAATTGCGTGGGTAATTTTCTAATAAATCCTACGGTATCACTTAATAAGAAGGGTAAATTACCAATCACTACTTTACGAACGGTGGTATCCAGGGTAGCAAATAATTTATTTTCAGCAAAAACCTCACTTTTTGCTAATACGTTCATTAAAGTAGATTTCCCAACATTCGTGTACCCTACTAAGGCTACGCGTACCAATTGACCCCGGTTACTTCTTTGGGTAGCCATTTGTTTATCAATCGTTTTTAATTTCTTCTTTAACAAAGAAATCCGGTCGCGAACGATCCGACGATCTGTTTCAATTTCAGTTTCTCCCGGTCCGCGCATACCAATACCTCCACGTTGTCTTTCTAAATGCGTCCATAACCCGGTTAACCTAGGAAGTAAATATTGGTACTGCGCCAGTTCCACCTGGGTTCGGGCATAACTGGTTTGCGCCCGCTGGGCAAAAATATCCAATATCAAATTGGTTCGGTCAATGATTTTAGCTTTAAGTGTTCGCTCTATATTTCGTAATTGTGCGGGGGTTAATTCATCATCAAATACTACCGTTCCAATATCATTTTGCTCTACAAAAGCTTTTACTTCTTCCATTTTTCCACTTCCAATAAAAGTTTTGGGATTAGGCATCTCCATTTTTTGGGTAAAGCGTTTGACCACTTCGCCCCCGGCGGTATAGGTTAAAAATTCAAGTTCGTTTAAAAATTCAACTAACTTATCTTCATCCTGATGCTTAGTAATAATTCCAATCAAAACCGCTTTTTCATAAGCGATACTTTTACTTTCTAACATAGTATTGTTTTGAACTTAAGCCCTTCTTTTTTTAAAACATTAAAAACAAACGGGTATCTACAAAATTACAGGTTTATCGTAAAGGTATTGTGCTTCTATTCACTTTCTTTATACTTATTTGTACATTTGGGTATTGAGTGAACTTAATTTGTATATGAATAACCGTTTTGCACGCCGGCAGCCTTCTTCTATAACTACCATAGCATTTTACAACCTCGAAAATTTATTTGATACCATTGACGATCCGCATACCCTAGACGAAAATTTTTTACCCAACAGCGATCGCGAATGGAACCTAAAAAAATATGAAAGTAAGCTATTTAAGTTAGCGACAGTTATTCCCAAAATTGGTGTTGCATCTGCCGGAACATCTCCAGTACTAGTCGGAGTGGCTGAAGTCGAGAATAAAAAAGTACTAAAAGACCTGGTCGCTGTAAAATCTCTAAAGAAAGAAAAATATAAATTTATACACTACAACTCCCCAGATGAAAGAGGCATTGACGTTGCGCTACTTTACCAACCCAAACATTTTGAAGTTTTATCCTCAGAACCTATCTCTGTTTACGTAGAAGATGAACCTGAAGTAAGGGATTACACACGTGATATTTTATATGTAACTGGTAATTTACACAATGAGAAGGTACATATACTAGTCAATCACTGGCCTTCTCGCCGGGACGGAAGTGCTTCTACCCAGCATAAAAGAATAGCCGCGGCTATCAAGAATCGAGAGGTTATTACCAACATCCGAGAAACCGAACTGGAAGCTAAGATTATCATTATGGGCGACTTTAACGATGATCCTAAAGATCAAAGTGTACGTGAACACCTGGTACAGGATGATTTTTACAATCCTATGGAAAAAATACATTCCCGATATCGCGGATCTCTAAGTTATCGGAAAAACTGGAATCATTTTGATCAAATTATTATCAGTAATAATTTCCACCGTTTTGAAAAGAATAAGCTTTCTTTTGCTAAAGCAGATGTGTTTGATGCGGATTTCTTAAAGGTGTATGAAGGAAGATACAAAGGCGTTCCTTTCAGAACTTACGTAGGTGATGACTGGCAAGGCGGATATAGTGATCATTTTCCTGTGTATGTACAGTTAAAGTTGAATTAGGTTTATTCATATTAGTGTACAGTAAAGATTCAAGATCGCTATCGCTTCTAGAACCAAGAATCAAGACTAATTATTATAATATTAAAAACCAATACTTTAAGATTATTTACGTTAAAAACAAGTTACATTTAAAAAAGTGACTTAGAACGAGTTTTATTTACACTACCATAAGCAGCTCCTAAATACTTTAAAGTTTGGAATTATCTTATTTTACCATACTT
This sequence comes from Aquimarina sp. ERC-38, assembly GCF_026222555.1. Lineage (NCBI taxonomy): Bacteria > Pseudomonadati > Bacteroidota > Flavobacteriia > Flavobacteriales > Flavobacteriaceae > Aquimarina > Aquimarina sp. ERC-38. Next base: position 1,146,294 of record NZ_CP098511.1, read on the forward strand.
TTCAAACTTTTATTTATCTTAACCGAACACTAATGGTTTATTTATTTTTTAGTAAAATTGAGGCTTTCTTCTAGAGTGAATTACCTTAAGAGCATGTTTAAATAAGATTCTTATAAATTACCTTATTCTATTGAGAATGATTTGACAATTCTGCCATAATACCCAAGATTCTTGACTTTCCTTCGTTTTTTCATAGTCTTTATCGAGTCTTCTGAAGAAGTTGAAGATACCGAAAGTCCTTTCAGTTACCCATCTCCACTTCAAGGGAACAAAACCTTTTGTGGATGGGGGAGTTGATGATATCTTTACCTCAAGTCCAATTACATTTTCTTCAGCCCACCTCTTAAATATTGTTTTGTAGGCATGATCAGCTACTATTTTTTCCATCCTATCCAGGTACCCTAATAAAGGTTCCACAACTTTGTTGGCTACTACCCCATCAGCTTCATTGGCAGCCCCTACAACAACCCCCCAAACTAAACCTAACGTATCAGTAATTACGTGACGTTTACGGCCATTTACCTTTTTATTACCGTCAACCCCTTTTGACATACTTGTAAAAGGACCGGACTTTATGGATTGACTATCAATGGATAACAAGCTAGGTGTTGGTTCTTTCCCTTGTCGGTTCCGCTCCATTTTGTTAAGCTCAATATTTAATCTCTCTTGTGTCCCATCTTTTTGCCATTTGCGAAAGTAATAGTATACACTTTGCCATTTTGGAAAACTATCCGGGAGGTTACGCCACTGAGTACCTGTACGGAGTTGCCATAAAATAGCGTCTACAATATCCCGTAGTTTATAATGCCCCCGGGTTTTCTTAGGTAAAAATAATTCCATATATTCCCATTGCTGGGTAGTTAATCTGTTATATTTAGATTGCATAAACATTGTTGTTTTAGTCAACTACAAAGTTTAGACTATCCAGCTTTTTAACAAAAAAATTATCCGAAAATTTAGTTTAAACATGCTCTAATAACATATACCGCTTCTCTTTCAATTTTATAAGATATTCGGTAGCTATGTTTCTCATAGAAACGGATTGTACCATCATTATTAGATTTAAGTGGATCTAACTTAAAAATTTCTGAGTTGTTTTCTAAAATAAAAGAAGATTCGAATACTTCTGTCATCACTCTTATAGTGGTTTTAACAGACTTCGACCTTTCTAGTAACTCTAGATATAATTCGCTTAAATCTTTATCTGCCTGATGTGTCCAGATTACCCTTTTCCCCATTGACTTATGCGTTCTTTCATTTCTTCACTCGTATAAAATTCCCCTTTATCAATTTGAGATATTGATACATCCAGTTCCTGATTATACTGTTCAATGCTGATCCTATCTTCATCAGTTGTTTTGGTAGTTCTTCTATAGGTAAGCAAGTTTTTAAATGCTTCTATAAGCAATGGGTCTTTTACATCGTTCAATTCATTTTGAATCCATTTAATATCTGCCTGAACATCCATAGTTTTTTATTTTAAGCTCTCTCAAAGATACTTAATTTCTTAAAAAGGTAAAAGAGCGCAGTAAGCGGAATTCCTGATCAATCTACTAAAACCTTTAGGTTATCTATATGATAACGGGTGGTGGCTTCGGGGTCAGACCCCTTATAGACAAATGCAATTTGTATTTTACCAGTCAAACAGGAAATTGAAATGGGACCTACCGATTCAAATGTTCCAAAACCTTCCGGGTTTCCATCGGGAATGACGGCATCCAACAAGGTCCATTGTGTAGTGGTAATGTCACCGGTAAATTGAGTTGTAATATAAGGTGTCAGAATATTTCCGTTATCAAAACTAGCTTGTATATCCAATATAATATATGCGTTTGTAGTGCCTTCCAAATTAATTTCAGGAGTTACCGCCCAAACTTCAAAATCCGTTTCTTTTGAGTTAAAACCTGATATTTCTAAATAAGAATTACCGCTAAACGAACCGGTATCATATGCTAATTTGCCATCTTTAATATTTCTATTTAACCAACCTTCTTTTAGCAAGCTGTCTATCGATTTTTTAGTGAAATTTTCTTCGTATAAAACATTTTTTGCTACGCTACTATCGGGACAAATCAATACATCCGGGTCACATCGGTTTTCATCGGATAAATGTAGGTCGGTAGGGGTATTAATTTTTATATTATAAACTTCCCCAAAAAAGTTTCGGGTCAAAATTCCGATAACAGAACCTTTCTTTGTTGGAAGGGTCAAAGCCTTAAAATCTGAAAATGTACTGGAACTAACTATGGTTTTTTTATCAGACTCGCAATGTTCCAGGATGCGTTCTCCGTTAAATTCATCTCTGGCTTCTGCAGCATAGGTAAAGATATGGTCTGACCTTACTTGTTTTCGATTAAATTGTACATTTTCTAATTGAATAAAAGTACATAACGGATTCTTATCAAAATCCTCTATTTGAATAGTTTTAGGTTCAATAAGCCCAACTTTTGAGGAGCGTATGATAATTTCTTCTTTTAAAAACTGTGAGATTTTGTTAATTCGGTTATTTTCTAAAATTCCCAAAGTGGGTATTCCATTTTCTATACCTAAGGAAAGGTTATTTAATTTGATGTAAATTTTCCTTCCTTTTTCATACGAAATATATAGAGGACTATCATCAATCAGAATACGCAACCCAGCGTTGGGATTGGCAGGTGTACTCTGAACATATAATTCTTCAAAAAAGTTACCGGCAGCATCATCTGATATTACGTAAGCTTGTAAATACCAAGAAGAATCCGAAAAGGTAAGCGCACTATTTCCTAAATTCACTTCTTGTTCTAACGAACTGAGCAGTGATTTAATTTCTACAATTTCTCCTTCAATTACAGGTTCTTCAATGACCAAAGGTGGAATTTCAAATTCGGTTTGATCCGTACAAGAAAGTAATCTGCTTATTAGTAGCAGTAATATAAAAATTCGTGTAATATTAAGTAATTTCTTAATCATAGTTTGATTGTTAAAAACGAACATAAACGTTGGCAAAATAGGTACTACCATACCCGTAAAAGTATTTGTTACCAAAGAGAGGTGTTTTACGGTTTGCCTCTTCTAAAGCGGTTCTATAACTCACTCTCCGAGATTGTTCATAACCCCCACTTCGGTAGCTTTTGTTTAAAAGATTAGAAACTGTTAGAAAAAACCCTAAATAGTACTGCTTTATACGCCAGGACTTCCCTCCCACCATATTTACCGTCCAGTAATCCGGTAATTTTTCTTGTTGTAAAAAGGATTTAGTAGTAGCTTCTTCATAATCATTAAAAACAGTATTCGACACCGGATCCAAATTAAAGTTGGTTGTTCTTTTTAAAGCACTTGGGGCTACAAAAGAATTTCTAAAATAGTTAGTTGTCATCCCTATCCACCAAAATTTCGGGTCTCTGTAATCAAAACCTACCTGATAAGCTTCCTGAGGTCCTCTGGCAATTTTGTAATTTTTAAGAAAGACTTTACCTACTTTAAAATTCCCCTGGTCAATAGCGACTTGAAGATCAGGATTGTTCTGATACGTAAAACTTCCGATAGCAGCAACGGATTTTAAAGTAAGGGTAGGAACTATTTGGTAAGAGATGCCTAGTTCTAATCCACTATGTACTTTGTGAACTTTTGTCAAACTTTCTTGTACAAAAGCGGCGGTTTCAGCTAGTTCTTTGATAGCTAAAGTTTCAGTAAAATAGAAATTATTTTTAGTTGCATCTTTTATAATCGTATGATATCCGGTCAATTGTAATTTGACTAATGGAGATTGTAAAAAGTAACTACCTTCCATAGCCAAATTTGTCTCGGGTTGTACTTCTGATAATATATGATTGCTTTTACGAATATTAGTAAAGGTTTGCTGTGCCGTAGGTTTTTGTTGTAAATACCCGGCATTTACCTGAACCGAATGACGCCCGTTGATTTGATAAGCAATTCCAGCTTTAAAGGATGGGTGGAAAAAAGAAACTTTTTTGCTTTCACCCAAGGATTGATCTCCCGGAAAATACCCGTTTTCAAAAATTCCGTTACGGCGGTAAACCGTCTGATTAAAGTTGGCTCCTAGGAATGTAGCAATTTTTCCCAGGCGAATTTCAGTCTGTAAAAAAGAGTTATATTGACTTGCATGTAGTTCATAATGATATTTAAACCGTTCTCCTTCTCCAACTACTCTGTTTTGATTTTGTAGATCGCTTTGCGCTTTTGACAACAAATTTTCCTGGTCAGTATTCTTGTCATCTAAAGCAAAAACATTTAGGTCTAAGTATGGGTTTCCCCCTAATAAGCTTTCAACTTTAGCAAAATTGGTGCTTTTCACTCGGCCATAAGACAATCCCCCTAAAAATCTGATATGATCTTTTAATTGATAGGTAAAATTTGAATTTATATCAAGTTGTAAGTCTTCTTTTTGATCATTATATAAAACATAGATAGCATTGTTATTCTTTTGCGCCTGCAATTGATTAGTTTCTATGATTTTATCCCAATTAACTTGTCCGTTATTTTGAAAAAAATTTAGAGCCTGCAATACCTGATGATCATTAAATAAGGTGGTTGAAGTATTACCGAAGAAACTTGGTAAATTAGCCTGATGCACCGGATTGGTATGTACTGACCTGCTTCCTCCCACTACAAAATTTTGATCATCGGTAGTGATTAGGTTTACCCCGGTATTATCGATTCGAGAGTCTTTTTGAATTCCTTTTCTTAATGCTACCGTAGATTGTAGTTGTAGCTTGTGCTTTGCTTCGTAGTTATAAGTTAAAAAAATACTAGGTTCTTCAATACTCCTGGTTTTTGAATTTTTAATTTCACCATTAAAGAATCCCCAGTTGGGATTATAGGTATTTCCTTTAAGATCAAACACTTCTTTAGTGAGTGCACTACTACGACCTCTGCTATTTGGAGTATACCAGGTTGCTAATTGTAAACTATGTTTATTTTTCCACTGATTTTCTACCGAAGCAAAAACAGCATTCGCATCATAAGGAGTACCTTCTACAAACCCTTGTTCCGCAAATCTTTTGGATATGGTAAATGCATAGGCCCATCCGGAAGCAGATAATCCGGAAACATAGGTTCCCATAATTCTATTACGATAAGTTCTGTTTGAAGAGGCATACGATACCCGCCCTCCTTCTCTAAGTTGTGAAGGAGATAAATTGATGGTAGTAATTCCGGCTAAATTTCCAGGATGATTTTCAGCGGTACTTAATCCTAGCTGATTATGCTGATTGCGTAAAACATCATTGATACCTCCCCAAGCGCTCCATTGTGGTCGATTATCATAAATTTTAGTCATAATAACACCATTAAAGCTAAGTGTATGGTAACCAGCATCTAGTCCCCTAGGACGAAAGAAAGCACTACTAAAGTCATATGCGGCAGCCCGGCTAAACACATCTTGGGAAGATTGTAAAAGACCGCCGTTAAAATAGGAAATATCGTTTTCCTCGTTTTCAATAGCATCATCGGTCAAAATAATTAAACCATTATCATTTTGTGCTAATGTTGAGTCTGACTGTAAATAGATTTGAGATAACGCAATAGGTGCATTCGTAAAAACTAGGGGGTATTTTTTAGTCAAAAAACCAGGTTTTTTGACCAATAGAATATGTTGTCCAAACAGTTGGCTAGAAAAGGTCAATAAAAAATTGCCATTCGTATCTGTTAGCGTTTGTAAATCAGTACCTTTTACGACTACCTCTACATTTTTAATAGGTAATTGTGTGGTTTGATTGAGTACTGTTCCGTATAAAGCTTGTGACTCTTCAAATTGTTGTGCTATACCGAAGCTAACGGTAAAAAGTGCAATAAAGAAATAAGTATTCATATTCCATACTGCCCAATTTTAAGAATACTTTGTGAAGTTATTTCCCAGCACAAAATTACACTTTATACGTAATTTACCAAATTTAAAATGTATTTTTATCCGAAATTAAGTTAAAAGTGTCCCCGAAATTAGTTTCTATTATTTGTTTAATCGTCGTAAAATTCGCGGCTATAAGCCAGCGTGAACATGCTTATCGGATTCATACCGTAGCATTTTATAACCTGGAAAACCTTTTTGATATCTACGATAATCCTATCACCTTTGATAACGACCGAACCCCCGAAGGTACGGATCACTGGACGCTAGAAAAATATCAGCATAAAGTAACAAACCTGGCAAAAGTCATTTCAGAAATCGGGGTAGAAAAGGCACGAAATAGTCCTATTTTGATAGGTTTGGCAGAAGTTGAAAATCGGAAGGTATTAGAAGATCTAGTAAATGAGCTAACTTTAAAACCTTTTCAATATCAGATCATACATTATGACTCTCCGGACCGCAGGGGGGTTGATGTAGCTTTGTTATACCAACCTAAGTATTTTAAATTCAAAAAATCCCGTACGTACGAACTAAAGTTGTATGATGAAAATGATCTTTCTAAACGCATTTATACACGGGATCAGTTGGTTGTCAGTGGATACTTAGAAAATGAACTGATCTATATTATTGTGAACCATTGGCCTTCCAGAAGGGGTGGTGAAGCGCGGAGTAGTTATAAACGAGAACAAGCTGCCCGATTGAACCTTCGGATTATGGACTCTATTTTTGACATAGATCCTTACGCCAAAATTATTACTATGGGCGACTTTAATGATGATCCCAATAATAAAAGTATTACTAAAATCCTAAAAGCTAAATACAATAAAAACAATGTTAGGCTTCGCGAATTGTATAATCCGATGGCAAAACTTCATAAAAAGGGTATTGGTTCCCTAGCTTATGGAGATAGTTGGAACCTTTTTGATCAATTAATTTTTTCCAAAAGTTTTGTTGACAAAGATTTTACTACCTATCAGTTATATAAAACTGCCATTTTTAATCCTTTGTACTTATCTAATACTTCCGGAAAATATAAAGGCTATCCTTTTCGAAGTATGGTTGGACATCGTTTTACCGGAGGCTATAGCGATCATTATCCAGTGTATTCGTATTTAATTAAGCGGGTGGATTGAATTTTTAGTTGATTAGGCAGAAGGCACTAGGCAAAAGTTTATTTGTTGTTATTAGTTATTTGGTTATTAAGTTACTAAGTTATTGAGTTTATACTTCACTAAACTCGGAAGGTCAAAAGTTGTGGAACGAACTAAGGGCTGAGGCTCTCGAAGCCCGATTACAACTACATCCGAATAAACCCCAAAGGTTTTGAAAACCTTTGGGGTTTTAAGCTTTAAGTTATCTTAAAATCAAAAAGCGACCTAAATTTCAAGTCGCTTTTTAATTTACAATTCGTACAAAGACTATTTCACTTGTCCAAAAACAGAAGCGCTACATTGAGTATCAGCAAACTCTTCAAAGGTCTGACCTTCTGGAATATCAATATCTTCTTCACTTTTACCTAATCCCGGTATCTCTGCAGAAACCTTAGCAGTTCCATTGCCATTATCACAAATAGTACTTTTGATTCCTAATACTTCACATTCTTCGCAACCCGCTTTTGCTCCATCATCTTCATCATCATCTCCACAAGAAGTGAATCCTAGAGTTACAACTACAAATAAAGCAGGTAAAATAAATTTTTTCATAATTTGGGGTTTTTAGTTTATTTTTCAGATGCGAATATATAACTAAAAACTAATCGTTAACAATAAATTATGTTAAAATTGAGTATTATGTCGTGTTTTAATGTTCTTTATCTGATTTATGAATCTAACACCTCCGTAGTAACTACTCTTTGAACATCTTCTACATCTATAGGTTTTCCTATGTAAGCCAAGAAACAATTTTCGGTAACTTTAACTTTATACTTTTTCTTTTTACTAGCAGATAGAATAGTAATCTTATCGCCTTCTTTTATAAAAAGTGGTACCATTTCTTCATTCTCATAAGATAAACTGAGCAAAGACTTATAATGCTGTTCGTCATCTATTTTAATTTCTAGTATTCCCGGATATTTTTCCGTTAAATCTACTAATCGGTTATAGTCATCCGTATGAGAAAATAAAGCTTCGGCAGGATTCTTAGTAGAATCGTTCATTTCTTCTTTACTAATCAATCGAAACGAACCGTTTTCTCCAAATTGTTCCCTAAATTTATCAATGGCAAACTTGTTGATTTCGCTATTTCCGGTAAGTGCCATTAAATATCCTACATCGTTTAGTTCTATATTATCTTTTAACTGATCATTATAGATACTGGCTTCAATAGCTTCTAGTCCTAAATTTTTTGCCTTTTTTACATTGTTCTTATTACTATCAACTAAAACTACATGACGGTTATTCTCTTCAAGATATAAAGCAATCATCCGAGAAAGCTTAGAGGCGCCGATCATTAAAATCCCGTTAGATTTATATAGAAACACACCTACCAATTTGGCAAACAATCGTGCGGTCGTTGCATTTAGCAGTACCGTACCTAAAACGATCATAAATACCAGTGGCGTAATATATTCCGCTCCCGGTTCTCCTTCCTGTGCCAGGCGTAACCCAAATAAGGAGGCGATACCTGCTGCTACAATCCCTCTGGGACCTACCCACGAGATAAAAAGTTTTTCTTTATAGGTTAAACCGGAATTGATCGAACTTAGAAAGACACCTAGCGGTCGTACAATAAAAACAACGCAGGCAAATAATAAAGCGGCTTCCCAATTATAAACCCGGTATAAATCTACCATATTCATATTTGCAGAAAGCAATATAAATAATATGGAAATTAGCAATACACTTAGCGATTCTTTAAAATATAAAAGTTCATCCAGATTAGGTAATTCCATATTTCCCAAGACCATACCCATAATTACTACAGATAGTAATCCGGATTCATGAGCAAAAGTATCAGATAATACAAAAACACCTAAAACTGTTGCCAGCGTAAAAACGTTTAACAAGTAATGCGGAATTACTTTTTTCTTAATGCAAAAAGCCAACCCATGAGCAAAGGTAAATCCAAAGGTAAATCCAAACAACACAATTTTACCAAATTCAAGCAGTGCTGTTTGTGTAAAGGCCTGCCCCTCTCCTACACTAATAAATTCAAAAACCAATACAGCAAACAATGCTCCGATCGGGTCAATTAATATCCCTTCCCACTTTAACACCGCAGAAATATCTTTTTTTAACGGTATATTTCGTAAAATAGGCGTGATTACCGTTGGACCCGTCACAATAATTAATGCTGAGAATAAAAAGGAAATCGGCCAACTTAAATCAAAAATAAAATGAGCAGCAAATCCAGCTCCAAAAAAAGTGATAATTACAGCAACTGTAATTAACTTTAGAATTACCGGTCCTACGTTAAGTATCTCGCCCCTTCTTAATGTAAGACCTCCTTCAAATAAGATTATGCTAATTGCCAGCGATACGAAATAAAATAAACTTTGACCCGGAAATAAACCGTTTTCTCCATTCCAGATCGGTTGGATTAATTTAGTACCATCTTCTGTATATAACGTAGAGATAGGTCCAACTAGTAAACCTATTAATATTAAAGGTAAAATCGCCGGAATTTTAAATTTCCAGGCAACCCATTGTGCTAATATTCCTAGAATGATAATTCCTGATAATTCTACCATAAATCAGAATTTTAAAATTAATTCAGGAAGATATTGTTTTTTTGTCTTTCTTCCGACTTTAATTGCCATCATTTTGTACTTATTCCGTCTCACGGTTATCAATTAGATCACGGTAGTGTAGAATACTTCTGAAATTTGTTAAAAGGCTTACAAATTAATTTCATTCCATCTACTTTTTTCTATTTTGCACGAATTTCGATAATTATACCTATAAAACGTAGTATTTTTATTGTTCTTAAATGAAAATCAGAAAAATTTTATAATCTTTAAGGGTAAATGAAACTATATCCCATTGAAGCCGGAAACTTTAAGCTTGACGGAGGTGCTATGTTTGGCGTAGTTCCCAAAAGCATTTGGCAAAAAACTAATCCCGCAGACCAAAATAATCAGATACCCCTGGCTACCCGGTGCCTATTGATAGAAAATGGTGATCAGCTTATCCTGATTGATACCGGTATGGGCAATAAACAATCCGAAAAATTCTACGGGTATTACCACCTTTGGGGAGACTTTTCTTTACTGTCCTCTTTAAAGAAAGCTGGTTTTCATCCTGATGATATTACGGATGTGTTCCTAACCCACTTACATTTTGATCATTGTGGGGGTGCTATTATAACTAATAATAACGGTAGTTTACAGCCATTATTTAAAAATGCGAAGTACTGGAGCAATCAGGCACATTGGCAGTGGGCAATAGCACCTAATCCACGGGAAAAAGCTTCTTTCTTAAAAGAAAATATTTTACCCATAGAAGAAAGTGGTCAATTACATTTAATTGATCCAGTTAAAGGTAGTTTTATCGAAAACACGGCATTGAACTTTGGTGTGACTTTTGTTAATGGTCATACGGATAAGCAAATGTTGCCTCATATTCAGTATAAAGATAAAGTAATTGTTTTTGTAGCAGACTTATTACCTACGGTGGGTCATATTCCATTACCCTATGTGATGAGTTACGATATTCGACCTTTAGTAACAGTTGATGAGAAAAAAGAATTTTTAGAAAAAGCTGCGGATCAAAATTGGTATTTATTTCTTGAACATGATGCGCACCACGAAATTATAACGGTAAAACGAACCGATAGAGGAATACGCTTACATGAAACCTATACTTGTAACGAAATATTTAATTAAAACTATGAATTTTAGAGAGTCCATAAAAAGATATATTTTACTTAGTTTACTTACGTTAGCTTTAATTGGTTGTGGGTCACCTGCAATCATTTCTACTCCTATTGAGAGCATTGATAATATTCCGCTTAAAATAACCCCCTTAACTTCACAAGAACTTAAAACTTGGGGAGCCGGAGATCTTATCAAAGATACCATTCCGGGAATGAGTGTAGACCGGGCTTATAAAGAAATTTTAAAAAATAAAAAAGGGCAAACCGTTATCGTGGGTGTCATTGATAGTGGTACTGATATTGAGCACGAAGACCTAAAAAATGTGATTTGGACAAATTCCGGCGAAATTCCGGGAAATAATAAGGATGATGACAATAATGGGTATATTGATGATATTCACGGATGGAATTTTTTAGGCGATGCTGAAAATGAAAACCTGGAATACACGCGTATTATTAAAAAGCTAGGGTCAAAATTCGAAGGAAAAAATATTTCTTCCATTAACCCTGAAGATACTGAAGATTACCAATTATATATCGAAGCTAAAGCAAAACATGCCGAAGAGTTCCAGGAAGCCTCCGCCAGAAAAGAACAATATGAACAAATCTATGAGCAAACTAAAGGCTCTCATGAAAAAGTGACTAAACTCTTAGGTAAAGAAGATTATACCCTGGAAGAACTGAAACAAGCTTATCCTAAAGAACCGGAAATGCAACAACATGTAGGTTTATTAATGCAGATGTATGGATTTTTAGAACCTGGTGAAAGCATTCCTGACTTTTTAAAAAATATTAAAGAAGGAATTACTCATTTTACTGAGCAATTGGATTATAATTTAAACCTGGATTTTGATGGTCGTGCAAAAGTGGGTGATGACGTAGAAGATATTACAGACATAACTTATGGTAATGCTAATGTGATGGGTCCGGATCCTAAAAAGAAAGGTATTAAGCATGGAACTCATGTGGCTGGCACTATTGCAGCAGAAAGAAATAATGGTATAGGAATGGATGGTATAGCTAAAAATGTGAAAATTATGGCGATCCGGGCGGTACCTAATGGAGACGAATACGATAAGGATATTGCCCTAGCAATTCGCTATGCCGTTGATAATGGTGCTAAGGTGATTAATACTAGTTTTGGTAAATATTTTTCAACGCATCCGGAATGGGTCTATGACGCTATAAAATATGCCGCAGAAAAAGATGTATTAATCGTAAATGCTGCGGGTAATGAGAGTGAAGATTTAGATAAAACGGCTGTTTATCCTAATGATCAAACATCGAATACTTCTGAAATTGCTGATAATTTTATTACTGTAGGTGCTTTAAATTACGAGTATGGATCCGGGCTGGTAGCTAATTTTTCAAATTACGGAAAATCAAACGTGGATGTTTTTGCACCTGGAGTCAAAATATGGGCAACAACACCTAATAATTCTTACGAATTTATGCAAGGTACGTCTATGGCTACTCCATCAGTTGCCGGTATTGCTGCATTGATCCGATCATATTATCCTAAGTTAAAAGCTTCACAAGTAAAAGATATCATTATTAATAGTGGTATTTCTACCAAATCGAGAGTGATGGTAGGTGGTGATTTATCCGAAGCCAAAGTTTTTAACGAATTATCAAAATCTGGTAAAATGGTGAATTTGTATAACGCCCTTATTCTAGCAGGAAAAACCTCAAAATCATAAGTATATGAACAAATTTTCATTTTTTATATGTATTATTTGTATACAAGTATGGGGTCAGAATAATACATCCTACTGGCAACAACATGTGGATTATCAAATGGATGTAGAGGTAAATGTTGAAAATTATACTTATACGGGTAATCAAAAGTTGGTGTATACAAATAATTCGCCAGATACGCTTACTACTGTTTTTTATCACTTGTACTTTAACGCCTTTCAACCTGGTAGCGAAATGGACGTAAGATCTTTATCTATTACTGATCCGGATGCCAGAGTACGAGATCGTATTAGCAAACTAAAACCGGACGAATACGGATACTTGGAAATTGAGAGTATACAACAGGATGGAAAGGTGCTGAAGCCTGAGGTATCCGGAACTATACTAGAAGTTCCATTAAACCAACCTATTTTACCAGGCCAAAAGACAGAATTTACTCTGGGTTTCAAAGGACAAGTACCTTTACAAATACGTAGGTCAGGACGAAATAATAAGGAAGGGGTTGCTTTGTCGATGACGCAATGGTATCCTAAAATGGTCGAATATGACTTTGAAGGATGGCATCCCAATCCTTACATCGGAAGAGAGTTTCATGGAGTTTGGGGTAATTTTGATGTAAAAATTACTATTGATTCCTCTTATATTTTAGGAGGGTCCGGATACCTGCAAAACGCAAATGAAATAGGTGAGGGGTACGAAAAAAATGGTGTTAAGGTCAAAAAGAAAAAAGGAAAAACCCGTACCTGGCATTTTATTGCCCCAAATGTTCACGATTTTGCCTGGGGAGCAGATCCTGAATTTTTACACGATAAAATTACCGCTACAAACGGAACGGAACTCCACTTTTTGTATAAAAATGATGATAAAATTATCGAGAACTGGAAAAAATTACAACCCTTAACCGTCAAGCTTCTTGATTATTTTAATAAAAACATTGGTACTTATCCCTATAAGCAGTATTCGGTGATCCAGGGTGGCGACGGAGGTATGGAATATGCAATGTGTACCCTAATTACCGGTAATAGAAAATTTGGTAGTCTGGTGGGTGTTACCGCACATGAACTGGCGCATTCCTGGTTTCAACATATTTTAGCAACAAACGAAGCTAAACATGAATGGATGGATGAAGGTTTTACTACCTATATTTCAACACTGGCTATGGACGAAGTAATGAAACAAAATAAACCGGATCCGTTAGCAGAGATGTACCAAGGCTATATTAAATTAGCTACCTCAAATGTAGAAAAACCTCAGACTACTCATGCAGATCGCTATGATACTAATTTTGCCTATGGTACTTCTGCGTATAGTAAAGGAGGTGTATTTTTAGCACAATTAGGATATGTGATAGGAGAAGAAAATCTTAAAAAAACTATTAAACAGTATTTTAATACCTGGAAATTTAAACACCCTACGCCTAATGATTTTAAGCGTATTGCAGAAAATATTTCGGGTATGCAATTGGATTGGTACTTAACGGATTGGACAAAAACGACTAATGTGATTAATTACGGGATTCGTTCTGTAACAAACAATCAGGATCAGGCGATTGTTACCTTAGAACGTATTGGTTCTATGCCTATGCCTATTGATATCATGGTAACCTATCAGGATGATAGCCAAGAATATTTTTACATTCCGTTGCAAATGATGAGGGGACAAAAAACAAATCCTTTTCAAAATACGAAGAGAACGGTTCTTCCGGATTGGGCCTGGGCATATCCCGATTATCAATTTAACATTCCAACTTCTGTTGATAATATTAAAACAATTGAAATTGATCCGTTACATAGAATGGCAGATGTACATAAAGCTAATAATAAGGCTGTTCAATAGCTTTTGGTCATATCTATAACCATTTATAATTTAAGGACTTGCAGATTATACTTAGATTGTTTTAAAATTTTTCCTGAATGAAAGCTACTTTTTCTAAAAAAGAAAAATTAAAAAGTACTAAAGAAATTGAGCTTCTGTTTCAGGAAGGACAAAGTTTAAAAAAATTTCCGGTGCTTTTGGTATATCGGGAAAGTTCAGATGGTAAAGAAATTGGTATTAAAGCAGCGGTTTCGGTAAGTAAAAAGAAATTTAAAAGAGCCGTAGACAGGAATCGTATTAAACGCTTGTTACGAGAAGCATACCGATTACAAAAAGCAGAAGTTTTAAACGAATGTACCAGAAGTTATTCGCTTATGTTAATTTATATTGGTAAAGAAATGCCCGATTATCATTTTCTATCAAAAAAGATAAATTTTCTTTTAAATGCTTTTGCAGAAAAAGTAAAGTAAAGACTTTTTAGTATCTTACTGTATAATTTAAATAACTTCAATACTTCCATACGAACTGTAATATGAAAAAGAAGATAGTATTGCTTTCCGCCATAGTTGGTATAGCGATCTCCACGGTAAGTTTTAAATCCGATTTTTTTGAAATTGCCAAACAGATAGAAATTTTTACTACCATGTTTAAAGAAATAAACATGAACTATGTAGACGAAACTAATCCGGCAGAACTGATTGAAACGGCTATTAATGCCATGCTAGATGACCTGGACCCATATACCAAATATTGGAATGAACAGGATGTAGAAGCTTCTAAAATTAGAAATGCCGGAGAATATACCGGGATAGGAGCTACGGTAAATACTACCAAGGATAAAATTGTGATCGTTGAACCCTATAAAGATTATCCTACGGACAAAGCCGGGTTAAAAGCCGGAGATGAAATTATCAAGATTGGAGATATCACTGTTTCGGATTTTAAAGAGGATGCCGGAGAGCTATTAAAAGGAGCTAGCGGTACCACTGTAGACATTACTTATATCCGACAAGGTGAAACTAAAAATACGGTATTAACCCGAGAAGAAATTGAAGTAAAAGCAGTTCCATTTTACACCTTGCTGGACGATAATACTGCATATATTGTGTTATCCAAATTTAATAGTAAAGCTTCTAGTGAAACTATTGAAGCCCTTAATGATTTAAAAGCAAAAGGGGCAGATAAAGTAATTTTAGACCTACGAGGTAATCCGGGAGGTTTGTTAAGTGAAGCTATTAATGTAACTAATATCTTTGTACCAAAAGGAGAACTGATTACTACTACTAAATCTTCTATAGAAAAATATAACAAAGAGTATTTTACAAAAAATAAGCCTATAGATACCGAAATTCCACTCGTTGTGTTAGTAAATGGTCGAAGTGCTTCTGCTAGTGAGATCGTCTCAGGAGGTATACAAGATTTAGATAGGGGAGTGGTGATTGGTGCCAGAAGTTTCGGAAAAGGCCTGGTACAACGCCCAAAAAAGCTTACCTACGGAACTCAGATTAAAATTACTATTTCCAGGTATTATACACCATCCGGAAGATGTATACAAGCCTTAGATTATTGGAACCGGGATAAAAATAACGAAGCTACCCGAATACGGGAACAGGACTTTAAGGCTTTTACCACTAAAAACGGAAGAACTGTTTATGACGGGGGAGGCATCCAACCGGATATTGAAATGGAAACGTCAAAATATAGCAATATCACCAATACCTTATTAGGTTCCGAAGCTATTTTCAATTTTGCCACTAAGTACTATTATAGCCATCCGAACATGACTATGGATAAATTTAAATTTACCGATAATGATTATCAAAAGTTTAAAGAATTTGTCAAGAATGCTAATATCAAATACGATACTAAAACGGAAAAAGCTTTAAAAGATGCCTTTGAAATTTCCAGAAAAGAAAAGCTAGACCAGGCGGTTAAAAAGCAATACGATGCACTATTAGCTACCATTAAAAGTACTAAAGAAAAAGATTTGGATACGTATAAAAAAGAAATTAGTACGTTGTTACAAGATGAAATTATTAAGCGTATTGCCTATCGAGAAGGTTTGTATACGTATTATGTAAAAAATAACCCCGAAATTAAAAAGAGTAAAGAAGTTTTAAGTGATGCGAATACTTATCAGAAAATTTTAAAGGGTTAAAATAAAGTCAAACCAAATCTATCATTACTCTTATGTTGAATAGATAGCTATTTGCTATGATGTAAGAATAGAAAAGTATAAAGAATTTTGATTTATTGGAAGCAGATACTTTGATAAAAATATTAGATCTAATTTTGAAATAGATGAAAAAAAACAATTGATTTAGTTTATGTTCTCTAACCCAAAATATCTTAATTTTCGGTATATGTCGTATAGGATTTTACATACCAGTATACTTTTTTGCTTTGTAGTAAGTGTTCAGTTTCAGGTATTAGCTAATCAACATTATTTAAAAGAAAGTAGTCGTTTCTATATATCTCAACAGGTAAAAACGCAAAATTTTGAAATAGAAGAAGGTAGTACTTCCGGTACCTTCATTGATAATATAAAATTGGAAGATCAGAAAATTACTGCTGTTTCTTTTATCCTTCAGCAAGCCGAATTTCTAGGAATTTCTCAATTTCCTAAAGGGGATTCTGAAGATGATCCGGAGTTTGATTCCATGCAAGTAGTGAAGGTAGATGCTACTTCAGGTGAAATTAAAGTTGATAACCCCAAGTATTTGTTAGCAGTTTTAAGTCCGTTATTTTTAAATGTTCAAATTACAGATTCGGAAGGAAAACAATATGACGCTGAGATTAATATTACCATTAACGATAAAGAAGTTGCAATCTTCAAAGAATACGAATTGAACTGGTCGCGCTTAGCCGACCATCCTAATGAGTTGTTTGAAGGTGCCGGAGGTTTTGTTAATAGTACCTTTTATACCTTTGGTAGTTTTACCCGTCGTTTTTCTCCGCGACCGGATGTACATGGTTACAATATTGATTTAAATTCCTGGATTCCTTTTAAAAATATGCCCCCGATGGCTGATGATTCTGGTAGCGGAGGGGCTACTCATATGGGATGGACGCATGATACTAACGGAAACATATACATTGCTGCAGGTTTTGCGGCAAATGCTTCTGGAACCGGGCAACAATTTGGGTCTAAACGGGTATATAAGTATGAAACTTCAACGGATGAGTATCAGGAATTACCATCGCTACCTATTGATCGATCGGCAGGTGCTTTACACTATGTTAATAACCGGTTGTTCTATATAGCAGGTACTAATAAGCCCAGAAATACAGATCAAGGTGATGTATTAGTTTTAAACCTGAACGATACGGAAAAAGGCTGGGAGTACCGTTCACCCATGCCCAATCCCAGGCATCATAGTGGTTCTGTACTCTTAAATGGAATGATCTATATGCTAGGGGGGCAAAAAGAACATGATGGTAAATTAGTACCACAAGATGATGTACATCGTTATGATCCGGAAACTGATACCTGGAGTTTTGTCACTGATATGCCCCAGGCCTTCAATCATATCCATGCTTCCACTTTTACTTATAAAGATTATATTTTTACGGTTGGAGGTCAGATTGAACATAATAAGGGAGGATATAGAGAAGTGTATGCGTATCAACCTTCTCAAAATGTTTGGGTACAATTTTCAGACCTACCTGTAGCCAGGTACGCCATGGTGGCAGATACTTTTGATGACCAAATTTATGCGGTAGGGGGTAATTTTTCAAAAAATATGTATGTAGCTTCTCTACCTGAAGCATTTATAAATCAAACCTTATCAACTCTTGAAACCACCCGTTCTACAATTACTATTTATCCCAATCCTGTAGAAACTGTACTTTCGGTTGATTTAACGGAGCAAAATCAATTAGGCATCAAAAAAATCAGTATTTCTGACCTGCAAGGAAAACAAATAACACTTCCCATCGAATTATATAAGCAAAATAAAGCTGTCGACGATCGTATTTATATAAACCTTCAAGATTTAGCTTCCGGGATGTATATTTTAGGAATTACTACTAAAACTGACCAGTTATATTATTCTAAAATTCTTAAAAAGTAACGTTCAATTTTAATCTTTATTCATTCTAATATGAGGAATACCATCTTCCAGGTATTCCTGAGAAACCTGTTTAAAACCTAAGGAAGCATAAAAATCATATAAATAACATTGTGCTGAAATAGTAATAGGTTGCTTACCAAATAAGTCATAAATACTTTGTATACTAGCATTCATAATTTCTTTTCCGAATCCGAATTTTCTTTTGTTCGGATCCACTACAACCCTTCCAATACTCGCTAAATCCGAGTAATCTCCCGGTTTAAAAATACGGGTATAAGCTGCTAATTCGTTCTGATAGTAACCAATAATATGTACCGCTTTTTGATCTTTATTATCCATGTCCTGGTATACACAATCCTGTTCAACTACAAATACTTCGGTCCTTAGTTTTAATATTTGATATAACTCTTCAAGTTGTATTTCACCAAAGCTTTTTATTTGAGTTTTTAAGGACATAGGTAAGTCAGATAGAATTTATAAGTTAAAGGCAGGAAGTAATCTTATCAACCCGATTTTGATGACGGCCACCTTCAAAATCAGTCGTTAAAAATGTTTCTACCATCTGTAAAACCTGTGGTATTGCGGTAAAACGAGCTGGAATGCATAAAATATTGGCGTTATTATGTTGCCGGGTTAAAGCAACAATCTCATTCGTCCAGCATAATCCTGCGCGGACTTCGGTATATTTATTTGCGGTCATACAAACACCATTACCACTTCCACAAATTAAAATTCCATAAGCTACTTTTTGATCCTGTACATCTTTTGCCACCGGATGCACAAAATCCGGATAGTCTACGCTTTCTGAACTATTTGTTCCATAATTAGTAACTTCATACCCTTTTGAATGTAAATACTCCACAATACTATCTTTATATTCCGTACCCGCGTGGTCGTTACCTATAGCGATCTTCATAATATTTTCAATTTATCTGCAAATATACTATAAAGGTTTTAGGTTAAATATTGGTAACAGTTCTACATGCACAATTGTTTCTGTTGACAAGTTGTTCTTAACCTAAGAGCTGTTTTGTTTATATCTTTTATTTAAAAATGAAAAGGTTTTTTGGAAATGAACATAATTATATTAGGTATAAAAAGGATCGATTTATCCGGTTCTTTTTACTTCTAATTATTGAAATGTTATTAGGTAAGGTAGAAGCATTATTCACATTAAAAATTGAAACTATTTATGACAAACTATTAATCAAATAGCTTTATCAACAATTGTTGATTATAATCTATATTACACAGATAATAAGTGTTTTAAAACATGTATAACCTGTTTATAAGAATGTAAAAGAACTAGGTAACTTAAAATCCAAGATTTTTGATAAAAAGATATACCGCTATTAACACTATATTATCATCATCATTTTTAATTTTTTTAAAAAGAAAGAAAAAGAATATATAGTAATAAGTGTTGATAAGATTAAAAGGTAGATGAAATTTGATTTTAAGAAAGTAACTTATATGTACCTACTTTTCAATCTGAAAAACCTTAGGATCCGATGTGCTATTAGAATCTTCTGTCATAGTCAATCTGGTTGAAGTTTCCTGATTGATAGTTTTATTAATATTCTTAGAGAAAATAAAAAAGCCTGCTAAAAAGATAATAGCAAAAAGGAATATAATTTTATGTATTTTCTTTACTTTCTTCATATACCAGCAAAGCAATGTACCAAATGCTTATAACAAATTTAAGTATTTTTTAAGAAACTAAACGTTCTTATGTAACATTCATGGAATTATTTTAATTTTAACTTTAAAATTGTGGTAAAAATAATTGAAGTATAAGAAATTTAGAAAGTGTCAAATTTGGTAGCAATAGGCTTTCGGTTTTCTTACTTTTAAATTTCATATTTATAATTTCAAATTATATTTTAATGGTCTACTTCTTCACTATTACTAACTTTTCTCATATTAAAATTACTTCTGTTTATAGCATGAATCTATCAATTATTACTCCTATATATAACTTAAATTCCCCCACTTCAGTTACATAAAAAAATGTTAAATAACTTCCTTTATTAGATTTAAAGCTCGTAAGTAAAGAGTACTTTAAAAGAAAGAAACCTTTAAAAACCCGTCCTTCTGAAATTTAGCTGTAATTTTATAGCATATAAATTATGAATGAGAAGAAAGAACAATAACCGGAAAAGAAGAAGTTCATCAAAAATTGAAAATATCACCTTAAGTATTCTTAAAGTCTTAAGAAACGAACCTGACAAAAGTTTTAACTATAGACAACTTGCTGCTAAATTTGGCGTAGATGATGCCAGCAGTAGAAATCAAATTATTAAAAAATTGGCGCAGCTTGCAGCAAAAAAAGAAATTACCGAAGTCGATCGGGGTAAATTTCAGATAGTTGCTAATAGAAATACATATCAAGGAGTCTTGGATATGAATTCCAAAGGGAACGGATATGTAAAAATCGAAGATTTTGAAGATGATGTTTTTATACCAAAAAATTGTTTAAATAAAGCCTTACACGGAGATCAAGTTGAAGTATACCTCTACAAACGAAGGCGAAAAGGAAAAAGTGAAGGCGAGATCACCCGAATCATCGAAAGGAAAAAGAATGAATTCGTAGGAATTATTGAAATACAAAAGAAGTACGCTTTTGTAAGTATTCAAGATCCTAAAATGTACACAGATATCTTTGTAGCAAAAAATAAAATTGGAGAGGCTAAAGATGGGGATATGGTACTGGTACGCCTTGACGAATGGCCCGATAAAGCTGACTCTCCTTTTGGTACCGTGCTTAAATTTTTGGGTATTCCCGGAGAACAGCAAACCGAAATGCACGCCATATTAGCGCAATACGGTTTGCCTTATGAATTTCCGGTGGAGGTAGAAGCTTTTGCCGATGAAATTGATACTTCTATAAAAGAGGACGAAATAAAAAAACGTAGGGATATGCGTAAAACCCTTACGTTCACCATTGACCCTAAAGATGCTAAAGATTTTGATGATGCTTTGTCTTTTGAAATTTTAGATAACGGAAATTATGAAATTGGGATTCATATTGCCGACGTTTCCCATTATGTAAAGCCCGGAACCATTTTGGATGAGGAAGCCTATGAACGGGCAACCTCAGTATATCTTGTAGACAGGGTTGTACCCATGTTACCGGAAGTTCTTTCCAATAATGCCTGTTCACTACGGCCGAATGAAGAAAAATATACGTTTTCCGCAGTGTTTGAAATTAGTGAAAATGCAGCGATTAAAAAACAGTGGTTTGGGAGAACAGTAACCTACTCGGATGCCAGGTTTGCTTATGAAGAAGCACAAGAAATTATTGAAACCGAAAATAATCAAATTTCAACAGAAGTTTCGATAACGGGTAAAGCTTATCAAACTGATCAAAAAATCGCGGATGCTATTCTTAAAATGAACCGGATTGCAAAAATCCTTCGTAAAAAAAGAATGCAGGAAGGGGCAATTTCTTTTGATAAGGTTGAGGTTAAGTTTAATCTGAACGAAGAAAATAATCCAACTGGGGTATATTTTAAAACATCAAAAGATGCTAATAAGCTAATAGAAGAGTTTATGCTATTAGCAAACCGAAAAGTAGCCGAATTCATTGGTAAACAAGATCCTAAAAAGACGTTTATTTACCGGGTTCATGATGAACCAAACGATGAGAAACTAGCTGATTTGCAAAGTGTTATTAAAAAATTTGGGTATAGCTTGAACTTGAAAGATAGAAAGAGCACCACGAAATCTTTAAACGGTTTGTTAAAAGATGTGATTGGGACTAAAGAGCAAAACCTGGTAGATACGCTGGCCATACGTAGTATGAGTAAAGCAGAATACACCACTCATAATATTGGACATTACGGATTGGCTTTTGATTACTATTCACATTTTACGTCTCCGATCCGACGCTACCCGGATGTTATGGCACACCGATTGTTACAACATTATCTAGATAAAGGTAAATCTGCTCCCGAAGAGGTGTACGAAGAAAAATGTAGCCATTCAAGCGACATGGAAAGCCTGGCTGCTAATGCTGAACGCGACTCTATTAAATACATGCAGATCAAGTTTATGATAGATCATAAAGATGAAGTTTTTCTAGGGGTAATTTCCGGAGTAACGGAGTGGGGAATTTATGTAGAAATCATTGCCAATAAATGTGAAGGTATGATTCGTTTAAAAGATATGAAAGATGATCATTATGTGTTTGAAGCTTCTGATTTTTCGGTGATTGGGCAACGTTCTAAAAAGGTTTATCAGCTTGGGGATGAAGTACAGGTAAAGGTAAAAAATGCAGATCTGGTAAAACGTCATTTGGATTTTATCATCATTCCGGAAGAAGATTAGTAATTAAATAAGGGCAACAATGAATACAGTAAAAGCTTCGACAAAGTTAAATATCCTATTTTTTATATATACGCTTATCATCACATCAGCTTCTGCACAAAAAGCTATAAATAGGGAAGTAGATGATTTTTATGAAGTAAAAGTCTTTGACCGTATAGAAGTTATCCTGGAGCAAGATATTGAAAACGGAGCTTCTATTACCGGAAGTAAAAAAGATGAGGTGGTTATGGTCAATAATGACGGGGTTTTAAAGATTAAAATGAACCTGGGACATATCTGGGACCCTAGTAATACTAAAGTAAAACTGTATTACAAATCCATACGCGTAATTGATGTAAATGAAGGGGCTTCTATCACTAGCAATACAATTATTGAAGAGGATAACTTGACGATAAGAGCACAAGAAGGTGGTAAAGTAAGAGCTGAAATCAAAACAGATAAACTGGACGCCAAAGCGGTAACTGGAGGCGAATTACAATTAAAGGGCTTAGCAAAAATACAAAAGGTTTCCGTACAGGCAGGAGGGCAGTACTTATGTAAGTATTTAGATACTGAAAACACCGAAGTAAAAATAAGTGCCGGAGGATTTGCAGATGTAAAAGCCTCTGAATTTGTAAAAGCCAATACCACGGCAGGGGGTGTCATTGAAATTTATGGAAATCCCAAAGAAATTGAACGTAAAAAGGTTTTTGGTGGAAAAATCATTGAAAAAAAATAAGTTGTTTCCTTAAATTTGTATAAATCCACCTGTCATGCTACAAGATATACAAGGAGCTATTGTTTTAGGAATTCTTCTTGCTTTCCTGATTGGCCCTGTATTTTTTGTTTTGTTAGAAACAGCTGCCCTTAAAGGATTTAGAGCAGCGATAGCCGTAGATCTCGGAGTTATTTTTGCAGATATCATTTTTATCCTGTTAGCTTACTTCGGAACCAGTAAGATTTTAGAAAAAATTAAAGATGATCCGGCTTTATTTATTTTTGGTGGCATGTTATTAGCTACCTACGGGGTTATTTCTTTTCTGAAAGAACGTAAAAATTACAACCGGGTAAGAGATACCAGTGTGGAAATCATCAATAAAAATAACTACATCAGATTGTTTATAAAGGGTTTCTTACTCAACTTTATTAACATTGGGGTTTTAGCTTTTTGGATTGGTATCGTGGTGGTAGCCGGGCCACAAATGGATATGAATACCAATCGGATTATCTTCTTCTTCTGTTTAGTATTAGGAACTTATTTTGTAGTAGATATTATTAAAATTTTACTGGCCAAACGTTTAAAAGAAAAATTAACTCCTAAACGAATCTACTTTGTTAAGAAAATAGTAAGTGTGGTAATGATTATTTTTGGTGGTTTTTTAATTGCCAAAGGTCTGATTCCGGATACGATGGAGAAGAAATTACAAGATCGATTTGAACAAATACGACCGGAATAATAAGAAAGTTGTAGAGGTGTCGAGCGGATTCGAACCGCTGTAGATGGTGTTGCAGACCACTGCCTAGCCACTCGGCCACGACACCCTTTTTCAACTAAGGGCAAAAGTATAAAAAATAATGACTTCGTACGGTCAATTTATCTTTTTTTCACTCTTTTGATCGTAACCATTTCTACATTGCCCCCTATAGGTGGGTTAATTTTTGAAACTTTAATGGTCACTTTGGTGATTAATTTCAATTCCTTTAGGATTCGGTTTAAAATACGTTCAGCTACATGTTCCAGTAGTTTGGACCTTATCGCCATTTCTTCCTTTATGATATAATTTAAATGTACATAATCCACCGTATCAGCAAGTTTATCAGAAACGGATGATTTCGATAGATCCGCTTTTATCTTTAAATCCACCCGGTAATCCGAACCTATTTTCTTTTCTTCTACCAGGCAACCGTGGTAAGCATAGACTTTGATATTTTGAAGAAGTATGGCACCCATTTTTTCTACAAATATACTAGATAACATAAGTTGTGCAAGCTTAAAATAATAGGTAATTTTGTGGCTTATACATCATTTATGGCTACCGAAAAACCGTTGAATTTTATAGAACATATTATTGAAGAAGACCTGAAGCTGGGAATGACTAAGGAAGCCCTTCGTTTTCGGTTTCCTCCGGAACCTAACGGATATTTACATATTGGTCATACCAAAGCCATTGGTATCAGCTTCGGACTGGGAGTAAAGTACAATGCCCCGGTAAACTTACGATTTGATGATACCAATCCTGCTAAAGAAGAACAAGAATACGTAGATGCAATCAAAGAAGATATCAGCTGGTTAGGCTATCAATGGGAAAAAGAATGTTATTCTTCAGATTATTTTCAGCAATTATACGATTGGGCAGTGCAATTAATCAAGGAAGGAAAAGCCTATGTAGATTCACAAACCGCTGAAGATATTGCCGAACAGAAAGGAACCACTACCGAACCCGGGGTAAATAGTCCGTATCGAGATCGATCAGTTGAAGAAAATATCAGGTTGTTAGACGAGATGAAGAAGGGGATGTATGAAGAGGGAGCGCACGTGTTACGAGCTAAAATTGATATGGCGGACCCAAATATGTTAATGCGTGATCCCCTAATGTACCGAATCCTTAAAAAAGAACACCATAGGACCGGAGATCAATGGTGTATCTATCCTATGTACGACTGGACACATGGGGAAAGCGATTACATCGAACATATTTCTCATTCCTTATGCTCGTTAGAATTTAAGCCACATAGAAAACTATACGACTGGTTTTTAGACCAGGTATATACCGGAAACTCTATCCGTCCGAAACAACGGGAATTCGCACGTTTAAACTTGAATTATACCATCATGAGCAAGCGTAAATTGCTAAGATTGGTAGAAGAAAATATTGTTTCCGGGTGGGATGATCCCCGAATGCCAACCATCTCAGGATTACGGAGAAGAGGCTACACACCAGATGCTATTAAAAATTTTGTGGAGGCCGTAGGTGTTGCTAAACGCGAAAATAGTATTGACGTTTCTTTGTTAGAGTTTCATATTCGGGAAGACCTAAACAAGAAAGCACCTCGGGTGATGGTCGTTCTTGACCCAATAAAATTAGTAATTACGAATTACTCGGATGGTCAGGAAGAGTGGTTACAAGCAGAAAATAACCCGGAAGATGAGGTGCAAACCTACCGGGAAGTTCCTTTTTCTAAAGAATTATATATCGAAAGAGAAGACTTTAAAGAAGAAGCTAACCGAAAATTCTTTAGGCTTACAATCGGAAAAGAAGTGCGCCTCAAGAATGCCTATATTATCAAAGGGGAGAAGGTGGTTAAAAACGACCAGGATGAGATCATTGAAGTTCATTGTACCTACGATCCAGAAAGTAAATCCGGAAGCGATACAGCGGCTGCAAAACGTCAGGTAAAAGGAACGCTACATTGGGTAAGTATACCACATGCCATACCTGTTGAAGTCCGTTTATATGATCGGTTGTTTAAACATGAATCTCCGGATAGCGATCCTGATCATGACTTTTTTCATTATTTAAACCCTGATTCCCTATCTGTAATTATCGGTTATGCGGAACCTAGCTTAAAAGAAGTAAAGCCACTGGAGCAATTTCAGTTTCAACGATTGGGTTATTTTAACGTAGACCCGAATACTACTGAAGATCATATTGTTTTTAATAAAACCGTAGGATTACGGGATACCTGGGCAAAAGTAAAACCTAAAGAAAACACTGTTCAAAAAAATACAAATAAACCGAAGTCAAATCCACAACAACCTGTTTCAAAAATAAGCACGCTAATCAAAGCTGGAAAGAAGTATACCAACCTTCCTGAAGAGAAGCAACTGAAACTTCGTAATCAAATTGTGAATGATGTTAAGGAAATAGAATTCTACGAACTAGAATCCTTATATAATACTTCGGTTAAAAAAACAGGTACCCGGATTGCCACGGTAATTGCTCTGGATGCCAAATTAGATATGGAAAATAATACACCAAACGAGGTAGCACAAGATTTTCTTAAAACAGCAGCTTCAGATAATCATGAATTGTTGGTAATAGAAGCAAAAAGGGTTTTAGAAAAGCATAAAATTTCGTAAAATAAGTGTAAACTATGAAATTGGAGGTAAAAGAAGCAGAAATAAATGATTTTGAACGAATTATTTCTTATTTCCATACGTCAAATAATGCTCATTTTAAGCTAATGGGGGCGGACAAATTGAAATTGCCAAACCCTGAAGATTGGAATACTATCTTAAAATCAGAATGTAAAAAACCGAACACCGAAAAAAAATTATATTATATAATCTGGTTATTGAACAACCAACCCATTGGACATAGTAACATTAATAATATTAATTACCGGAAAGAAGCTAATATGCATTTACATGTTTGGGAAGAGGAAAATAGAAGTAAAGGCTTAGGCTTTCAATTTTTAGAAAAGACTATTCCATATTATTTTATAAACTTTAAATTACAAAAACTACTTTGCGAACCTAACGCATATAATAAAGCGCCTAATAAGACTCTTATAAAATTGGGATTTGACAAAATCAAAACTTATGAAACCATTCCCGGATCTATAAATTTTAAACAGGATGTTACCAGGTATGAGCTAACCCATGATAGATTTAAGGAAATATGGGGAAGTAGTGGTATTTAATATTGAATCCTGATTTTTGTAGCGCAGCGATCCTGGTTCTAATAACCAAATGTTACTATTCCTCAATCACTTGTTCATCTTCCGGAATTTCTAACGAAGTTTTAAAGTCAGAAAATAGATTCTGAGTTTCCGGGTCTTTGGTAAGCTTTGAGGATTCTATAAAATTCCATTGTTGGTTACCATCATCATAAAATCCAATCATGGCGCTTTTTATGGCTACGATTTGATTAGAAGCACTCATTCGTATCTGATTTTTAACCAGGCATCGATATTCACCTTGCTCTTTTACGAGTTCAGAAACTTCAGTTACCTCAGACTTTTCAATACGAATATGACCTTCTTCCATCGCTTTAAACACATCCGTAATTAGGCCTTTCAGTTCTTTTTTACCGTATTTTTTTAGAATTTTAGGATGTGTAAAGCGCAATAGGGTAGGGGCATCCTGGTCGATGGTGGCATCTAATACCTGCTGAGCCTGTGATTGTGCTAGAGCCTTTAAGTCCTCCTTATTTTGAGCGTATGTGCTATGATAAGCTAATAATAGTAATAATAGTATTATTCTCATTCTTCTTCCCTTTTAGGCTTGGTATGTCCTATTCCTTTTTTTGCGTTTTGTTTTCTCATTTCTTCCCCAATTTGGTTAGAAGCGGTAAAAGAAGCAATCATATTATTTAACATATCACTTCCTGCCTGTGGAGAATTCGGTAATAAAATAAGATTGCTGTTCGTTTCTTCTCCTATAGATTGTAAAGTGTCGTAATGTTGCGTAACTACAATAAGAGCAGATGCTTCCTGAGAATTGATTCCTACATTATTTAATACATCCACACTTTCTTCCAGTCCGCGCGCAATTTCTCTTCGCTGATCCGCAATACCTTGTCCTTGTAAACGCTTACTTTCTGCTTCTGCACGTGCTTTGGCTACAATTTTAATTCGTTCTGCTTCTGCTTCATATTCCGCAGCTACTTTTTCACGTTCGGCGGCGTTGATACGGTTCATTGCTTCTTTCACTTGTAAGTCCGGGTCAATATCTGTTACTAGTGTTTTAATAATATCATAGCCATAATTTACCATGGCTTCGTTTAATTCCTGTTTAACTGCAATGGCAATATCATCCTTACGTTCAAAAACATCATCTAATTTCATTTTAGGAACTTCAGCACGTACCACATCAAAAACATAAGAAGTAATCTGGTCATTAGGATTTTCTAATTTGTAAAAAGCATCGTATACTTTCTCTTTAATCACCTGGAACTGTACGGATATTTTTAGGCGTACAAAAACATCATCCTTAGTTTTAGTCTCAACAATCACATCTAGCTGTTGAATTTTTAGGTTAATTCGCCCCGCAATCCGATCAAATACAGGTATTTTAAAATGCAACCCGGAATTACGAATGCTATGAAATTTTCCGAAGCGTTCTACAATTGCTGCTGTTTGCTGTCTTACGGTAAATATTCCGGACAAAAGAATAATAATAGCAAATATGACAAAAGGTATAAATACAAACATAAAATTAAGTTATTGATAATTAATTTAATCTTTGAGTAAGATACTTAATATTTGGGTGTAAAACAGCAACTTTCCGGATTCAAAAAGATATCTTTTAGCTGGAAAACTAAATTATAAAGTTCAATTCTGTAAATACGTTACAAACTCGTCTAAAAGGGAAAGATAGAATTAGTTCATTACTTTAGTCACACAAAACTTACCAATGGTTGTAAAGTTAGATTTATCAAAGCACGAACCCATTCCAAAAGTGATTCACATCAGTTGGAAAACCAAGGATATTTTACAAAATCAAAGTCCGGTTATTTTAAATGGTTTAATCAATCTTAAAAACCTAAACCCGGAATATTCATTTGAGATCAGTGACGATCAGGATATTGAACATTACTTGAAAAACCAATTAGGAGCTTGGGATTATTTTAAAATTAAAAACAAAAAAATTGTTGAGAAAGTTGATCTATGGCGACTTCTTAAAATTTATAATGAAGGTGGAGTTTATGTTGATATTGACAGGTATTGTAATATCCCTTTCGATCAGATTATTAAAAAGGAAACCAGATGTATTCTACCAACTCACGGGGATATTGATTTTTCGCAGGATTTGATAATTAGTTGTAAACACAATCTGTTGTATAAAACTGCAATTAAAGATAACTTAAAAGCACGCTTTTTTATCAACCCAAGAGGTGTTTTTCATCTGGGACCGCCATTATATATGAAAACCGTTACAAAAGTTGTTTTCGGAAAAGCTAATAGACGACGACCGGGTAAGGAGGTGATGGAAAGTTATAGAAAAGCATTGCAAGATTCTCCGTATTTTCAAACTTATAAAGAAGATTTACCAAATAACTCTTTGATTTTTAAATACGATAAAAATACTTTTCAACTAGGGAACGGCATGAATAAAGTTGAGTTCTATCAATCCCAAAATATAGTGCCATGGAATAGGGGAAAAGATAAAAACACGCTTATTCTTATCCTATTCATAATTGGTGTTACGATATTTTTATTTCTTTTTCTTTAAAACTTACTTTGATACTATGATCATTGCAAGATAAGAACCACTGATGTAATCAATAGATTCCAGTTTCCAACCCTGTTTAGACAATGAATTCAAGGTGGTTTCAATTTCTGCCCTAAATTT
Source organism: Aquimarina sp. ERC-38 (assembly GCF_026222555.1). Lineage (NCBI taxonomy): Bacteria > Pseudomonadati > Bacteroidota > Flavobacteriia > Flavobacteriales > Flavobacteriaceae > Aquimarina > Aquimarina sp. ERC-38. The sequence continues at coordinate 1,176,142 of NZ_CP098511.1, forward strand.
TTCTAACGACCAGTGATTAATAACTTTTACAACTTTAAACTGTTTGGTCATGGGTAGAAGCGTTTTTAGAAATAGCTGTTTGAATCCTATTGATGCTTTCTTCTTTACTAATAACACTCATAATTTCAAAAACATCTACACCCTGTAAAGAACCTACCAATGCAATCCGAAGGGGCATCATTACTTTACCAAAACTAATTTCCTGAGAAGCGATCCATTCTTTTACTCTTTTATTTACAGTATTTGCCGAGAAATCTTGTATTTCGTCAATAACAGGAAGTAGTTGTTCTAAAAGCTCCCCGGTATCCGATTTCCAGGATTTTTTAATGGCTTTTTCATCGTAAGTATCAGGACTTTTAAAAAAATAAATGCTTAAATCCCAGAGGTCCTTTGCAAAAATTGCACGTTCTCTAACCAAATCAACAATTTTATTGATATCAAGATTAGTTTTTATGTTTTTTTCGTCTAAGATCTTTTTAAACTCTTCTAGTAAATAAGAATGATCTGCCTCGTGTAGATACTGTTGTTGAAACCACTTGGTTTTATCCGGATCAAATTTTGCTCCTGCTTTAGTTACCTGTTCTAACGAGAAAAGTTGTATTAATTCTTCCGTTGATAAAATTTCCTGATCAGATTCGGGATGCCAACCTAGTAAAGCTAGCATGTTAACAACCGCTTCGGGTAGATAGCCTTCTTCCTTATAGCCATTAGAAACCTCACCGGTTTTTGGGTCTTTCCATTCCAACGGAAAAACTGGGAATCCCATTTTATCACCATCCCGTTTACTTAGTTTTCCTTTGCCCACTGGTTTTAGGATTAAAGGTAAATGTGCAAATTTCGGACTTTCCCGTTCAAAAGCCTGGTATAACAAATGATGTAAAGCCAGAGAAGGTAACCATTCCTCTCCTCGGATAACATGAGAAATTTTCATTAAGTGATCATCTACCACATTAGCCAAATGGTACGTAGGCATCCCGTCACTTTTAAATAGTACTTTATCGTCCAGGGTATTACTATCTATTTCAATGTCACCCCTTACAATATCATCTAATTGTAGAATTTTGTCTTTAGGAACTTTAAAACGAATTACATAAGCTTCGTTAGCTTCCATTTTTTGTTGCACCTCTTCTTTAGAAAGTTTAAGGGAATTATTTAGTTTCTCCCGGTTGTGCCAGTTATAGATAAAGGTTTTTCCTTTAGCTTCATGATCCTTACGATGTTGGTCTAAAGCTTCAGGAGTATCAAAAGCATAATATGCTTTCCCATTTTCAATTAATTGATCCGCATATTCTTTATAAAGATCTTTACGTTCACTTTGTCGATAAGGTCCAAAGTCACCCAGTTGCTTTGCACTTTCATCCGGATGAATACCACACCAGGACAGTGCTTCATCAATATATTGTTCAGCACCTTCTACAAATCGGTTTTGATCGGTATCTTCTATTCTTAAAATAAAAGTACCCTGATGTTTTTTAGCAAATAAATAATTAAACAGGGCAGTTCGTACCCCACCGATATGAAGGGGGCCGGTAGGACTGGGTGCAAATCGAACACGTATATCTTTTGTCATAATCTTACTTAAAATAGTTCACAAAGATATAGGGATCAGTCGAACATCCGTATGGAATCCGTAAAATAATGTGCTTAAACTACCATTTTCTGCATCTGTGGTAGCACAGTGTTATTCATAAGCCTATTCTTAACACAAGTAGCAATTGGTATGGTATATGCTGCTATAATATTTAAACCTATCTTTTTAAGAAATAAATTGATTTGAATTTTACTTTTTTGGTCAAATAAAGCTAAAACAAGAGATTAGCATTCACAAACACCTTTTAGAAACTCAGAAATTCCAGTAACTTTATAGTAATATTTTAAAGCGTCAAAAAATAGCATGGAGAACTTTGCAAAAATAAAAGAAAAGTTAGAAGGCTTTATTAAAAAGTTTTATGTTAATGAGTTGATAAAAGGGAGTATATTATTTATCTCCCTGGGGTTGCTATATTTTTTAATCACTCTACTTATTGAGCACTTTCTATGGTTAAGTAGTATGGGTAGAACTATTTTATTTTGGGGTTTTATTGCGGGCGAACTTTTTTTACTGTTTCGATTTATTATAATACCATTAGCAAGGTTAAATCGGTTGGCAAAAGGTATAGGCTTTAAAGAAGCATCCACTATGATTGGCGCTTATTTTCCGGAGGTTCAGGATAAATTAATTAATCTCTTACAACTTGCCGAGCATAGTGATAATTCGGATTTGGTGATGGCGAGTGTAGATCAGAAATCGGTACAGTTAGCACCGGTACCTTTTAAGATTGCTATTGATTATAAAAAGAATACTAGGTTATTTTGGTTAGCGGGTATTCCAATTTTATTGTTTTTACTGATAAGTCTTTTATATAGTACTAATTGGTTTACAGAAAGTTATACTCGGGTAGTAAACTACGAAACGGCTTATCAACCTCCGGCTCCTTTTCAATTTTTAGTAGTAAATGATAACTTACAGGCTTTAGAAGGTGAGAATTTTACAGTAGAAGTTCGAACGGAAGGTACTACCATTCCTGAAGCGATGAGTATTCAATTTGAAGATCAATCCTATATTATGGATACGAAGGGAATAGGTGTTTTTCAATATACGTTCAATAATCTGGAGACTTCTAAACAATTTCAATTAGAAGCAAATGCAATTCTTTCCGGTAAATATAATTTAAAGGTGGGTAAAGTTCCGGTGCTGTTGGATTTTGAAATGCAATTAAATTATCCAAAATATATAAATAGAAAAAGTGAAGTTCTTAAAAGTACAGGGAATGCAAACATTCCCGAAGGAACTCAGGTAACTTGGAAAGTTAAAACCAGAAATACGGATAATGTAAAACTTATTAAGCGAGATACAACCATACAATTCTTAAAGAACGCATCTGATTTTCAAGCGATGCAAACTATATACTCCGGTTTTAGCTATGATTTATCAACTTCTAATAATATAGTGAATGACTATGATAAATTAACCTTTACTATAAAAGCAATTAAAGATCAATACCCGGAAATTAAAGTGGTTTCCAAACAAGATTCGATATCAGAGTTAGAAACTTTCTTTCTAGGGAAAGTAAGCGATGATTACGGGTTAACTAAAGTAAACCTGGTATATTATGATAGAAATCGACCTCTACAAAAAAGTATAAAAACACTTTCCGTTTCTAAAGATAATATAGGTGAATTTGTTACTTCTTTTCCTGGAGCATTACAATTAGAAGAAGGAGTAGATTACGAATTGTATTTTGAAGTGTACGATAATGATGTGCTTCACAATTATAAAAAATCCAAAAGTAAAGTATATACTTTTAGGAATTCTACGGAAGATGAAAAGCAAAATCAAAACTTGCAACAACAAAAGGAAGCAATATCCGGGTTAAATAATTCATTGTCTAAATTTAAAAAGCAGCAGGAAGAATTAAAGGCAATTAATAAATTACAGAAGGAAAAGAAACAGTTGGATTATGAGGATAAAAGAAAATTAAAAACTTTTTTGGAACAACAGGAGCAACAAGAGAAATTGCTAAAAAAGTTTAATGAGCAATTAAAAGGTAGCTTAGATAAAACAAAAAAGAGTAAACAGGAACCTTTTAAGAATGCCTTAAAAGAAATGATGGAACGTAATGAAGAGCGATTAAAAAAGAATGAAGAATTACGTAAAGAATTGGAAAAGTTGGCGGATAAAATTCGAAAAGAAGAATTTTCTGAAAAGCTGGATGAGCTGGGGAAAGAAAATAAGAATATTGAAAAGAACCTGGATCAATTGTTAGAATTAACAAAGCGTTTTTATGTAATTGAGAAACATGAAAAATTGGGAGATCAACTTAAAAAATTGAGTAAAGATCAGGAGAAACTGGCAAATTCGGATGAGCTTGAAAACACAAAAGAGAAGCAGGATAGTATTAATAAACAATTTGATAAGTTTCAAAAGGAGTTCGAAGAACTACGCAAAGAAAATAAGAAATTAAGAAAGCCTATGCAACTGGATCAAAAGAAATCTGATGAAAAAGAAATTGAAGAAGAATTAAATAAAGCGTCAGAGAAATTAGGTCAGGAAAAAAAGGAAGATGCAAAAAAGAATCAAAAAAGCGCCGCAGAAAAAATGAAGCAAATGCAACAGCAGATGCAACGAGAAATGCAAATGAATGGCGAAGCGCAGCAAGCGGAGGACGTAGAAATGTTACGCCAGATTTTGGACAATCTTGTGGATTACTCCTTATGGCAAGAAGGGTTAATGGAGAATTTTAAAGAAATGGGTGTAAATAATCCTTCCTATTCTCAAAAGTTAAAGCGGCAAAGCGTTCTGAAGGAAAACTTTATCCACATCGATGATAGTTTATATGCTTTGGCGTTAAGGACTCCTCAAATTTCGGATAAAGTGACAGAAAAGGTGACGGATATTGAGTACAATATGGATAAAGCATTGGATTACTTATCACAAAACCAATTAATGATAGGTGCATCTAGTCAACAGTATGCAGTAACCGGGGCTAACGAACTGGCATATATGTTAAGTCAGGCCTTAGACCAAATGCAGAATGGTATGCCTTCAAAAGGAAGAGGAAAAAATTCAAAAGGTTTTCAATTACCGGATATTATAAAAAAGCAACAAGAACTTTCTGAAGAAATGAAACCGGGTGGTAAGGAAGGAAAAAAGAAAGGTGAGGAGGAAGGTCAGGGAGAAGAAGGCGAGAAGGGCAAACAAGGAGAACAGGGACAAAAAGGGAAGCAAGGTAACGAGGGTCAGGAAGGTCAGGATGCTGGTAAAAAAGGTAATCAAGGACAGAATGGAGAAGAGGGTGAAGGCACTGATGGAGATAAGGGTAATTCAGGTAAAGGCAAATCTGGGAAAGGGAATCAAAATAAATCGGGTCAAGAAGGGAAAGACGGTAATAAAGGAAATTCCAAGACAGGTGATAAAAAAGGTAGTAAAGGTAGCAAAGAAGGTGGTGAAGATGAAGGGGAATTCGGAGAAGAAAGGGAGAGTGAGCAAATTTTTGAAATCTACAAACAACAACAGGAATTAAGAAACAAGTTAAAAGACAAGTTAGAAAGTGCAGGTTTTAAAGATGAAAAAGGAAGCCGTATTTTACAAAAAATGGAACAGGTAGAACAAGAGTTGTTACAAAACGGATTGAACGAATCAACTAGGAAGAAGATGGTAGATATCAAACATGAATTAATGAAATTGGAAAAAGCAGATTTGGAACAGGGAGAGGACAATAAGCGTGAAAGTAATACCAATCAAAAAACATTTGATCCGGCGACTAGCATTGATGAAAAAGGGATAAAACAATATTTTAATTCGGTTGAAATTTTAAACAGACAAACCTTACCTTTGCAACCCACTTTTAAAACCAAGGTGCAAAAGTATTTTAAGGTAGGTAATGATTGAGTTTTTTTATCATGATGTCGATTTTGAATTGAATAATACGAATGAGTATGCTTCCTGGATTTTGGAGATTGGTAAAAGCGAAGGCAAGGAAATTGGTGATATAAACTTTATTTTCTGTACGGATGAATATCTTTTAAACATCAATAAGGAGTTTCTTTCGCATAATACCTATACAGACATTATTACTTTTGATTATAAAATGGGCGAAGAACTAAATGGTGAAATCTATATATCTATAGAAAGGGTTCAAGAGAATGCTGAAGTTTATAATATCGATTTCACTCACGAATTGAAAAGAGTAATGTCTCATGGAATTCTGCATATGTGTGGATACGAAGATAGGACTGATGATGATAAATCGCAGATGAGAAAGTTAGAGAATGATAAAATTAATTTGTTCCACGTGGAACTATAAATAAAATGTTCCACGTGGAACTTTATTATGTTTGATAGGATTTATGATGTTATAGTTGTTGGAGCCGGACATGCCGGAAGTGAAGCCGCCGCCGCCGCCGCCAACATGGGATGCAGTACTTTGTTAATTACGATGAATTTGCAAAACATTGCACAGATGAGTTGTAATCCGGCAATGGGAGGTATTGCAAAAGGACAGATTGTTAGAGAGATTGATGCCTTGGGTGGATATAGCGGTATCGTAAGTGATCGTACCGCTATACAATTTAAAATGCTTAATAAGTCAAAAGGACCCGCAATGTGGAGTCCGAGAGTGCAAAGTGATCGAATGCGCTTTGCTGAGGAGTGGCGTTTACTTTTAGAACAAACTCCTAATCTCGATTTTTACCAGGAAATGGTTAGCGGACTTTTGATTGAAAAAGATAAAGTGGTAGGAGTTAAAACTTCTCTAGGAATTGAGATCAAAGCTAAGTCCGTAGTCTTAACTAATGGCACTTTCTTAAACGGACTTATTCATATTGGTGAAAAGCAATTTGGAGGCGGTAGGGCAGGAGAAAGAGCTGCCACCGGAATAACAGAACAATTAATTAATCTTGGTTTTGATGCTGGCCGAATGAAAACCGGAACACCTCCCAGGGTAGATGGCAGATCTTTGGATTATTCTAAAATGGTGGAACAACCTGGTGACGAACAACCGGAAAAGTTCAGTTATTCTAAAATGACCAAACCCTTAACTCAGCAGCGATCCTGTTACATGACTTATACTTCAGAAAAAGTACATGACACCTTACGTACAGGTTTTGATCGTTCTCCTATGTTTAATGGTAGTATTAAGAGTATAGGACCTCGGTATTGCCCTTCTATTGAAGATAAAATCAATCGTTTTGCGGATAAAGAAAGGCATCAATTGTTTGTAGAACCCGAAGGATGGAATACTGTCGAAGTTTATGTCAATGGTTTCTCAACTTCTTTACCGGAAGAGGTTCAATTTGAATCTTTAAGAAAAGTGGTTGGATTTGAAAAGGTAAAATTTTTTAGACCAGGGTATGCGATCGAATATGATTATTTTCCACCTACTCAATTAGCTCATACCTTAGAAACAAAAGTAGTATCCGGATTATATTTTGCAGGTCAAATTAACGGAACTACCGGGTATGAAGAAGCAGCTTCGCAAGGATTAATGGCAGGTATCAATGCGGCTCTAAAAGTACAGGAAAAAGAATCCTTTACACTTCAAAGAAACGAAGCTTATATTGGTGTTTTAATTGACGATTTAATTACTAAAGGGACCGAAGAACCCTATCGAATGTTTACCTCACGGGCAGAATATAGAACACTTTTACGTCAGGATAATGCAGACTTTAGGCTTACGCCAAAATCTTTTAAAATAGGTCTAGCTTCTAAAGAACGGATGCAACTTATGGAAGAGAAACAAAAATCATCGCATGACTTTGTAGAATTCTTTAAGAAAACAAGTGTAGCTCCTGAAGAAATTAATCCTATTCTTAAAGAAAAAGGTTCTTCTCCGGTTTCACAAAGTGGTAAACTTTTTAAAATATTTGCCCGACCACAAATTACATTGGATGATTTAAAAGAAGTAATAAAAGTTGCTGAATATATTGATGAGCATAACCTGGAACGAGAAGTGCTTGAACAAACAGAAATCCAAATTAAATATTCCGGTTATATCGAAAAAGAAAAGAATAATGCTGATAAATTAAATCGATTAGAAAATATTAAAATCCCAAAGAATTTCGATTATACCAAACTGAAATCCCTTTCTTATGAAGCTTGTGAAAAGATGTCCCGAATTAAACCGGTAAGCATATCTCAAGCCTCCCGAATAAGTGGTGTTTCGCCTAGTGACATATCTGTTTTATTAGTGTATATGGGACGGTAAATGTAGTTTTACTAGTAATATAAAATTGTAAACTGGGAGTAGTGTAATAAAAATTAGTTTAATTGTAATTGTACTCATTTAAAGTTTGGAAAAAATTACCCAATGGTTCAATTAGTAATAAACATTTCTACATATAGAAGTGGTTTAAATTTTTCTGATTGAAGCGAAAAATAGGTATTTTTTGCTTAATAAAATCATTTTCAGTTGCATAGCCGTAGCTACGGAACTTAAAAATGATAAAAAGTAAGTGAAAAAGTATGTTCTAAATTCAGTTTGGGAAATATTTTGCAGCCAATTAATGAAAGTTTAAACAACTTCAATATAAAAACATCATGTTTCTACGTAAAACTTTAATCAAATTCTAAATTTTTCATTTTTCAAATGAGTGTTGAGCAGAAAACGTACATTATTACTAAAGACTATACAGTCAGTAATAAAGAATTTAGTTTGCAATATGACGAAGAGACAGATATCCTGTATACTTCTCCAAAACCTGAATTACAAAGCCTGTCCAAATATTACGATAGTCCTTCCTATATTTCTCATACGGATAATCATAAAGGTTTGTTTAATCAAATGTATCAACAAGTTAAAAAACTGGCATTACATCATAAGGTTAAGCTTATCCGGAAATGGAATAAAAATGGTGGAGTGCTATTAGATATTGGAGCGGGTACGGGTGATTTTTTAGTAGAAGCAAAAAAAAAGGGATGGAATGTTCAGGGTATTGAACCGAATGTAGTAGCCAGAGAAAATGCTTTAAAAAAAGAAATAACCCTACATACAGCATATACTAGTTTTAAAGAACGTAGTTTTGATGTGATTACCATGTGGCATGTACTAGAGCATATTTATAATCTGGACAATCAAATCAATTTGATTAGTACCTATTTAAAAAAGGAAGGGACTTTAATCATAGCAGTTCCTAACTATAAATCTTTTGATGCAAATTACTACAAAGAATTTTGGGCAGCTTATGATGTTCCCAGACATTTATGGCATTTTTCAAAAAAATCAATATCTATTATATTTGAAAAATACGGGTTTGAAGTTCAAAAAGTAAAACCCATGTGGTTTGATTCTTTTTATGTTTCTATTTTATCAGAGAAATATAAAAATAGTAAAATTGCCTTATTAAAAGGTTTAGGTATTGGCTTATACTCAAATGTAGAGGCAAAATGGAAAACAAAGGAGTTTTCATCTCAAATTTATATTTTAAAAAGAATGAAAAGCAAAAATAAGCCTATTTAAAAGCTTTTTTCTTTTAGAAAGATAGAAACCTAGTACTTACAATTTTTGTTCGCTATAAGGGCTTATAAATAACAGTTTTCTAATAGACATCCTCTATTAATTTAAGAATACTATTTATTTTACTAATACTTGTGAAATAAGAAGAATATAAATTTAAATATCCCTGATCTTTAATACTTTTGCATAAATTTTTAAAAAACCAGAAATGAAAAAATATTTAGGGATTTTAGTACTAAGCATATTTTTTGCTTCATGTAATCAGTCCTCAGAAAAAACAGGCTATGTAAATAATACTAAAATTGTTTCCGAATATTTGGAGATGAAAGCGGCTCAAGATAAATGGACTAAAATGAATGATGATTTAAGAACCGAATTAGAAGGTAAGGCAAAAGAATTTCAACAGGAGGTTCAAGGGTATCAAAGTATTATGAAATCTATGACCAAAGCCAATAGAGAGAAGAAAGAACAGGAGTTGATGGCAAAGCAACAAAACTTACAGAGAGAACAGCAAGTAAAAATGCAAGAAATCCAGGATGGTAGTAAGGTAGAAATTGATTCTATTATCAACAAAGTAAAAGATTTTGTAAAAGACTACGGAAAAAACAATGGCTATACGTACATCTTTGGAGAAACCGAAGTAGGAAACATCTTTTACGCAAAGGATAATCTTGATATTACTGAAGAAGTACTAACTGAACTCAATAAGAATATTGATACAGCCAAAACTTCCTCTACTGAGGAATAGAAAATTTTAATAAAATGGTATAAAAAAAAGGTCATTTTGCAGAATGACCTTTTTTAGTTTTATTGATTGTTTTGCAGTAGGATTAAAAACTACTGATTTCGTCTTCTTACCACTATTAATGAAGCATCCATAGAACCTCGGCTGGTGGTATTAATAGGTAATGATTGTGCATCTAATCGACTATTATTTTCAGTACGTGTAAACAACCTATTTGCATACCAACCTTCACTTGCAGGATTAATTTTAAAACCAGGGCAAGTTCCTAAAAAAGTTCCACCGGGACCAACTAAAGGAAATGCTTCAGTATCACTACATGAATTATTAACACAACTTCCAGTAAAATCATTTAAAACATATTTTTCAATATTACCAAAATTAGGAATTTCCTTTTTTATCCCAATCGCGAAAGCACTTAACTTTGATGCTGCAGGAAAGATATAAGATCCACCTGATGCAATCCAGGTATTACCCGAAGGATAAGATTCTTTAAGCAGTGCCCCATTTTTTGAAACTTCTCCAAAACCTAAAAAATCTAAATTTGCCCCACCCCCTATTAATTCATAGTCGTTTGGTAATGTAGCACTTGTCCTATTAAACTTGGCAAAACTAGAATAGCCTCTTTTAATTAGCATATATTCTTTTAATTTGGATTCAGGTATATACTTCCCATCATTATCTTTAAGTCGTAACCCAATTACACTTATAGTAACAGGAAAGCCAATTTTGGGAGAGTTATTACCATGATATTTAGCAGCAATTGTCCAACCCTTATATGCATCATTTCTACCAGAGGAAGGATAGGATTCATAAATAAAAGCTCCTATTCCTGGAATACTAACAGATCCTCCAATACATATATAACCATCAGGCACTAAAGTAGTTTTCTTAAAATCAGCAGGGTCGCCTTCATCCTCAGAATTATATCTTTTTTCTATATAAATAATTTCAATTTGCCCCGAACCATCAGTATACGTACGTACAAAATCAGTAGAACTTTTTGTCTCATAGTTTCCCGTTTCATTAATTGGTTCAGTTTCACAGGCATTAAATACCATACAAATCGCTAATAGTAAAAGAATTTTTTCATTTTAAAAGATTAAAGTTAGTAATTGTTTAGTAAGGCTTAAAAGTATAAATTTTGGTTAAACCGAAGGGAAATTTAATTATACTTTTAGGTTAAATATAGGTTTTAGTACCCTGTTGTATTACTATTAGAAGTTGGTATTAAGTTATAATTAAATGGAATGGAATTAATTTAACATATAAAACTTTGTAAGGAAACTCCTTATAAAATGAATTAGATAATAAAAATACAGGCTAAAATCATTAGAAAATTTACACTTAATCGGAATAATTGACGTTTTATATGCTTTAGGAAATTATTAATTATTTCTAAATTTAGTACCTTTGATCTAAACTAACAATTGTTAAATCGGAATTATTGGAGAAATATTAACAGTTATAAGAAAAAATTTTCATAAAATTGTAATCCCAATTTTAATTTAAAAGCTTGATAAATAGAAGTTTATCTTTATTTTTAAAGAATGGATTGGATACTAAAACAAACGTATGAATTATCTTAAAATGATCGTAAGAATATTATTACAAAAAAAAACGAAAAATTACGGTATTATAATTTAATTATTTATAATTTTATGTCATTACGATAAATATATTAACAAGATTATTAACATGCGCCCCAAACGCTACGATTTAATATGAAACTAATGACATCATTATCACAAAAATATGATGCTATGAATGGTAAAACATTACTATCATTGTGGGTACTACTTTTTGTAGTATCTGCAAATCTAATATACGGACAATCTCGCTCTATTCAAAAACCCGAATTGCAAAATTTTTCTAGTGCGTGTGCTACTACTAGTAAAAATGAATTTACGGTACTCGCGTTGTTGTCACCCGGTGCCGCGCTTCCCAATGGAAATGAGTTTATATTACAGCGATCAGATCCTAATGGAGATTTTAGTAATGCTATTGAATTGGCTAGAGCCAATGGTCCTAATAATGGTACCTCAAGCGAACAAGAAATAGAATTTGAAAATTTTTCTATTCCTACTACGAGTAGTAGTGATACCTATAAATTACGAGTGATTGCTTCCCTTGATGATAAAATCATAAGTGAGATTTCGGATGATACACCTATGCATTTTTTTAGGGATAGCATTGATCTTCGATTAAATGATCGTAAACCGGTAATTTTTTGTAATGTAGAAACCATCCGTAAAGAATTGGTTATTGAAGTATTGGATAAAGATAAACAACCTATTGATCCGGAACAGTTTGAATGGGAATGGTTTCGGGTAGAAGGGGTTAATAACGATATATTAATACCTGGAGAGAATGGAACCAGTCTTACCGTGACTAGTGAAGGAACTTATGTTGCTAAAATACCACTTGGTGACTGTCAAAATATTTTTAGACGTGCTAGATCTAATGAAGTAACCGTTTCTAAAGTAGAAGTAGATGAAGTTCAAATCATCACTGCTGCTCCTGATTTTTCTTTTTGTCCTGGAGAAGACAAAGTTTTAACCTATACCAATTCCAGCTTTAATTACCAGCACCAATGGTTTAAAGACGGAGAACCTATTGATAAGGCAACCGGCCCTAATATTCGATTATCAGACAATGACTTTGGAGGGGTTTATAGGGTACAATTAGCTATTAGTGATGAATGTAACCAGTTACTGTCAGAACCCGTAACCGTTGTTAATGAAGGTTCCAGTATTACCAAACCCTTACCGGAATTTTTAGTACGTCTCCCACGAGAGGTATTAAACCTTGAGATTGAAACCGATGCACCGCTTGGTAGTACCATTCGCTGGATTGTAGATACTAATATTCAATCTTCGGGCCCTTTACAGAGTCCGACTTCTTCGTTTGATGCACCTCTTATTGCAGTGTATAGAGTAGAAATTGACGCAAATGATGCTTGTAACTCTGCATTGTTTTCACAAACTGAAATTTTAGCCCCAAATAATATTATACCAGTCATCGGTACGGATGATATTATCGATTGTAGCGCAGAAATAATTACGCTAAGAGTTATAGAGGTAAACGGAATCACTAACGTAGGACCCGTACCTCTAACTGAAGATCAGTTAACCAGATTGAATTTTGAATGGTTTAAAGACGATGTCAGCACCGGAGAATTTGGTCGGGAATTTGAAATAAACCGTGGAGATTCAGAAAGCATCTATCGGGTAGAAGCAAGTTTAGATACCGGTGAGTTCACAGCAAGGACTTCAGAAGAATTACCTATTCTATTTTTAGATAACAATATAGAATTAACCGCGGTTCCGGCAATACTTTCAGTAGAAGACGATGCTACGGTTACTATAACCGCTCCGTCTAATGAAAACTTTAGCTATACCTGGTTTGAAATTGTTGGCGGAGAAGAGCGTTTAATAGATGGAGAAACCATAAACGAATTAATAGTGAGTGAACCCGGAATATATCTTGCCAGGATTGCTACCGACCTTTGTGAGGTACCAACCTTGCCTATAGAAATCGGTAAAGAAGGTGAAGTAAGTATTTCAGAGTTAATTCCTAACATTATTACTCCCTTCGGAAGTCCTGGAATTAATGACCGATGGGTGCTTCCCGCACGATTTAGCAGTGCAGATGTAGAAGTAACCATATACAATGTAAACGGTCAACCGGTATTTAATAAAACAGGAGGTTATAATAGCGAGTGGCCGGAAATGGAAGAGGTCAAAGAAGAATTGTACTTCTATATTATCAAAGAAAATCAGGAAGTAACTAAAAAAGGTACGATTACCGTAATGCAATAAACCGTATGAGTCAGAAAGTACGTATCATTTTATTATTATTTGCAATCACTAAGATTTCCTTTGCCCAGGTAGATCCGGGTGTTGCTACGGATAATAGTGCGCTTCCATCTGATTTTATTTCATTACACAACTCCGTTCAGTACAATCGGTTTTTATTCAATCCTACTTTTTCCTTCGTAAGAGAAAATAATACCTATGTAAATATATTCAATCGTAATATTAACGCCACGTTTACAGACAATACCCAAACCTATTTATTAAACTATAATAATGTTATAGCAGAAAAAATGGGGGTAGGAGCCGGTTTATTTCAACAAAATATTGGCGTGATTGTCTACTCGGGAGCAGATTTAAACTATGCCTATAATGTAGAACTAGATCGGGATATGAACCTTACCTTCGGTACGAACCTTAGTTATTCACAAAGTAGGTTAAGTAATACCCGGCTGGATGAGGTGAATACAAACGATCCTGTTTTAAATAATTTTCCCGAAAATTCAGTAATGTTTCTACACCCCGGGGTGAATTTTAATTACCAGGCGTTTGACGTAGGGGTTTCTGTAGTAAACGCAGTAGCCTATAATTTTACCAATAGCGAACTACTTACGGATCAGATGATATATAGTGGTCATGCCATGTATACTACAGAATTAAACTGGCGGGAGGATACAGAATTACGTGTCATGGGATACGGACAGATGCCTGCCGAAGGTGATCTGCGGTATGGTGGTAATGTCCTTTTTGAAATTCCGAAATACGGCTGGGCACAAACGGGCTATAATAGCTTTTTTGGTGCTTCTATTGGTCTGGGTGTAAACGTGACCAAATCAGTTTCTGTTGCCTATACTGTAGAGCCGGGTATCGGGGGTACAGGTACAGCAAATGATTTTGGTGCTACGCACGAATTCGGGTTGGCATTTAACTTTGGTAAAGGAAAAGTAACTGCGAGAAGACCGATTGCTTCTAAGGATGAGGGCTATATTAAAAGGGATTCTGAAATCCGAAGGTTAAAGAAAGAAATTCTGGAACAGAATAAAATTATTCGAAGCTTACAAGCCCAGGGAGATTCTTTAAACCAGGCGCAACGTAGTTTAAGTAGGTTAGAAAAATCCATTGCAGACGCAAAAGCAGAAGAAGAAAGTAGTGCACGTAAGCTAGAACTGCAAAGAGAAGATGAAGTGGAATTGCTAAATGCACAAGGAAAAGACCAGCTTCAATCTGAAAAAAGATTGGCAATGGAACTGCGGAAACAGGAATTAGAAGAAGAGGAAGAGCGTCTTCGTGCACAACGTACACTGGAAAGAGAAGTAAACGAACAAAGACTTGCCCAGGAAGAAGCAGTTGCAGAGGAAGAAACACAGAGTGAGCCGGAAATTGAAGTGGTTGAAACCAATACTTCTGCTAGTGGTAATGATGCAGAAACAGAAGAGCAAAAAGCTATTAAGGAAATTGCAGTAGCCGAAGCAGCTAGAGAAGCGGAAGCAGCCAGACAAGAGGCAGCCGTAGCAGAAGAAGAAGAACGCGAACGATTACAACAAGAAGCCCTTGCCCTTGAAGAACAAATTGCTAAACAAAAAGAGGCAGAATTAAGCGAAGAGGAGCAATTAGAAATAGAAATGGCAGCACAAATTGCCGAAGAAAAAAGATTAGCAGCCTCTCAAAAAGAATTAGAACAGATTGTAAGACAGCAAAATGCTGAAGGTCCCGTACAATCACAAAAAGAACTTGAACAACAATTAGCACTACAAAAAGAGGAAGAAGAACGATTGGCGTCCTCTAAAAAGCTTGAACAGGAAAATAACCTGATTAATGATCCGGCAGAAGAAGCCCGGAAGTTAGAAGAAGCTCGCTTAGCAGAAGAAGCCGAAGCAGCGCGTTTAGAAGCAGCAAGAATTGAAGAAGAAGCACGATTAGCAGAACAAGCCAGAATTGAAGAGGCCGCACGAATTGCCCGGGAAGCAGAAGCAGCAGAAGCAGCACGATTAGAAGAAGAAGCACGTATCGAAAGACAGGCAGCAGAGCAGGCACGTATTGCCGAAGAAGCTAACGTTGCAGAACAAGCCAAAATAGAAGAACAAGCCAAAATAGAAGAACAAGCACGTCAGGAAGCTGAAGCCGCCAGGTTAGCAGAAGAATCCAGAAAAGCCGAGCAAATCATTACCGCAACAGAAACTGCCGTAGCCGCAAAAAATGTAGAAGAATTACGTAGGAGTTCCAAGCTGATTGCCGAGAGTCAGTTTATTCCTCAAGCTAAAAAAGAGGAATTAATCGCTACTATAAACCAAACCATAGCCGATAAAGAAGCTGAAGAAGCGGAACAAGCTCGACTAGCAGAAATTGCGGAACAAGAAAGAATTGCAGAAGAAGCAAGACTAGCTGAAGAAGCAGAGGCAACCCGATTGGCTGAAGAAGCCGAACAAGCACGTCAGGAAGCCGAAGCGGCACGACTGGCAGAAGAATCTAAGAAAGCCGAGCAAATTATTACGGCTACGGAAACTGCCATTGCTGCAAAAAATGTTGAAGAATTACGAAGGAGTTCTAAGCTGATTGCCGAGAGCCAGTTTATTCCACAAGCTAAAAAAGAGGAATTAATTGCCACCATAGACCAAACCATAGCCGATAAGGAAGCTGAAGAAGCCGAAGCAACTCGATTAGCAGAAATTGCAGAACAGGAAAGAATAGCTGAAGAAGCAAGGCAAGCTGAAGAAGCAAGACTAGCAGAAATTGCAGAACAAGAAAGAATTGCCGAAGAAGCAAGACGGGCAGAAGAAGCAAGATTAGCCGAAGAAGCCGAACAAGAGCGTATTGCCGAAGAAGCAAGAAGAGCCGAAGAAGCACGCTTAGCTGAACAAGCTCGTATTGCCGAAGAAGCAAGATTAGCCGAAATTGCAGAGCAGGAAAGAATTGCCGAAGAAGAAAGACAAGCGGAAGCAGCAAAAAGAGCAGCCGCTGCCGAAGAAGCTAGGTTGGCCGCAGAAGCCGCGGAAAATCCGGAAGATATTGAAGAGATTCAGAAAGAATTGGACAATAGCAGTAGAATTACAAATAAATTAATTGCGACCCGGGATTCTTTATTGACTTCCAGTAACAATGTAGATAAAAGAGATTTTACAAAGCTTTTAGAATCCCTGGTAAATATGGATAATCAGGCTAAAGAAGTTAAAAAAGAAAGAGACCTGATTAGCTCTAAGCGTTTAACTGCAGATAATCGGTTTATAAAATTTGCTGAAGCTACCCGTCCGGAAGCCAAATATGCCACTAAGTTTTTACCCGGGTATGAAGAAGGCTTTTATCTGATAGGAAATGTTTTTAACGGAGGAGAGTATGCAGATAAGTTTACCAGTACTTTAAAAGGTCTGGGTTTTGATAATGCAGAAGTTATTGAGAATCGAGAAAACGGGTATCAATACGTAGCTATTGAAAAATTTAAAGATAAAGACGAAGCCGCAGAGAAGTATTTAAATAACCTGGACAACCGATATTTTGGAGATATGTGGATTTTACAAGTGGCAAAAAACAGGGTAGAATCTATGAAAAAACTAGTTCAGGAATCTCGGGTAATTATGGGATCGCTTAAAGATGACTCGGTGATTAAAGATAATTTATCATATATAGCCGGTCATGATATCAAAAACGGATATTACCTGATTACCAGTATATTTAAAAGAGAAAATTATTTCGAAAGAGGCATGCAACGTCTAAGGGATCGTGGACTGGAACCTAAGTATTTCCGTAGTCCTAAGGATAACTATTTGTACATCTATATAGATCGGTACGAAACCCTAGATGAAGCAAAAAAAGATTTATTTTCTAATGTAGGTGGTGCATATGACGGAGATATGTACATAATGAAAATTGAATAGCCTGTAAAGGTGCCCCAAAAAGCAGAAATATGGAACAAAAAACTACGCAACAAAGATTAATCTTTATCCATACAAGGATACGTAAGATGATGTTTGCCATGCTATATCTTTTAATAGCAGGGGCAACTTCAACTGGATTTGCACAGGAGTTGATTCCTTTTGGACCACGATTTACACAAGATAATGTACGGGGAAATCTTACCATAACGGCAAATGACATTGTAGGAATTGTTAATAAAGACGGTGCGGATTTAGATCCCAATGCTGCATATAATGCTCCGTTTCAAGCAAATGGGGAGTATATTACAGCATATATTGATGTCGATGGTGACCCAAGTACCTTTAGTTCCAGTAGTGCAAATTTAACGGTACCTGATGAAAACTGTAGTAGAATTGTATATGCAGGTCTATACTGGTCTGCTAACTATTACATGGCCAGAACAAGAAATCCAAATAATTTAGATCCTGCCCTTATTACTGCGAATGCTATTGATGATGGGAATAATACAAATACAAGGACGGTATTAATTGTAAATAATGGTCCTTTTGCCCAACAATATACGGCAAGGTATTCCCAATTTAGTAACGATAATTCAAACATAAGGTTTAGTCCGGTAACTTCTTACTTGGTAGTGGCACAACCGGAAAACGGATGTAATATCACTAACGGTGCCGCTTTAAGTGGTAATATTGCGGTCATCCGAAAAGGAGGCTCTTGTGATTTTAGGCAAAAGGTGTTAAACGCGCAACGTGCAGGAGCGGTAGGTGTGGTATTGGTAAATGATACAAATCAACTTCCAAAACTGGAAGGAAATAGTGGTGGAGGAACCATTAATATTCCTTCCGTATCCGTAGGTCGTTCCATTAGAGATGCTCAAAATGATTTTAATGGGGATTTAATTAATTTATTAAATAACTATAATGGGGTTGTTTTAGGTACACTTTCTACTACCGGTGGCGGGCAAATAATTGATCTACCAGCTACAGATCCCCGAAAAGCAGGTCCTGCAGATTTTAGAAATATTAAGTTTAAAACTCCGGCAGGAGGAGCATATATTGATATAACTGCTGATAATGTGGTTTGGGACGGTTATGCAAATACAGCAACAAATACCCAGACGGATGTATTTGACCGTGACCGTGATGGGGATAGGGCGGAGTTCTTAGCAAATGATGAAGTGCAGTATGTTTGTTATACAGATGTAACTAATTTGATTGACCCGGCCAATCCTTTTGGAACTTATACGGTTGCAGATATGAATGCAACTCAGGGTTGGACTTCAGTAGGCGACGGGGCTTGTGGGGGTTGGACCCTGGTAGTGATTTATGAAAATTTATTAGAATCTAATAAATATATTAGTGTACAGGATGGATACGTACAGATTTTTCCTGCAGCTACCGGAGCACCAGCACCACAAGTTGATTTTAACTTTAGTGGTTTTCGTACTCTTCCAGGAAGTCAGCCTATCGACGTTACATTTGGGGTTGCAGGTTTAGAAGGAGACAAACGTTGGTTAAATGACCAGCTTTTGATTGAAAGAACCCCTCCGGGATCAAACAATTATGTAGCATTGGGAGCAGGTTTTGATAACCAGAACGATATAAATCCGATTACCAATTTCTTTAACAGTTCTATTACTGTAAATAATATGTTCATTACCCCAAGAAATCCGGCATCTCAGAATACTATGGGTTTTGATTCGGATTTATTTGTACTTGGAAACGACCGTAATCGATTGATAGGAAATAATCAGACTAGTGCTAATTTTCAATTACGAACTGGTGGTGACCGGTATTCGGTGTTTTTAGGAACTTTTTCCGTAACCGTAATTGAACCTGAATTAAGAATTATCAAAAGGGTATTTGACCTGAGTGGCACGGAAATAACAAATGGGAACGTACGATTGGGTGATGAAATATTTTATGACCTGGAAATTCAAAATATAGGTAATGAAGATCTGGTAAATGGTACGGTATTAGTAACCGATATATTACCAGCCAATACGGATTTTATAAATATCGAGTTTGTTCCTCCGGGGGTTACTTTTACAGAACCTACTCCGGGAACTGTCATTTTTGATATTCCAGCGGATTTAGTAGAAACCTCCGCAGATGGAGGTAATAATGATAGTCCTATCAGCATTCGTTTTAGGGCGCAATTGGTATCTAGTTGTGAAGAGTTAAGAGATGCCTGTTCAGATATTATACAAAATAGCGCAACAGCTACATATACCGGGGTACTTTCCGGAAATTCGGGTAATACTATAAGTAGTAGTACCATAGACCCGGCCTGTCAAACGACTGGAGGAGAAGCTTCTAATATTTTGGTAGAAGTGCCTCCTTGTAGCCAGGATGTTACTTTTTGTAACAATAATTTGACACTAGTAGCAGGAACCGGATACGACCGATATACTTGGACCGGACCTGGAATAGGTACTCCTATTGTACAACTTACTTCCAGTAACCCTAATGCAAATGTACTGGTAGTACCCAATCCACAAACCGGAGTCTATCAGGTAATAAAAGAAGATACGAACCCTGCGGATGGTACCTGTATGACGCTAACAGAATTATTTGATGTAGAGGACTTTAGGGATATTACTAATCCTATTTTAGATTTTGTAAATGGTGATGATGTTATTACTACTAATTGTACCGGATTAGAAGTTCCTCAAATTTTATTATGTGGGGATAGGACTTTCGATTTATCTACTTCCTTTAGTGATACGAACCTAATCAGTATTTCCTGGCAGGAATTAGTTCCTTCCGGTAGTTGTGTTTTAGACCCTAATGACTCTTGTTCTCTACTTTCAGTAGATTGTACAAATAGTAACTGGGTACAACTTCCTAACGGGGATACAGCCAATTTTACGGTAGAAGATGCCGGAGACTATAGAATCTTAGCAGAATTTGACGGAGGTTGTGTACTTCCCTTTTATTTTAGTGTATTTAAAAATAATTACCAACCCTTATTAAGTGCCAATCCCATTGAATGTGGAAATGATGGTAGTGTAACCGTAACGAATGTTCCAAGTAACTTTGGATTTAGTTTAAACCCTAACGGACCTTTTACAAATACCTCAGGTATTTTTGCAATAAGTACTCCCGGTGATGTAGATGTTTATGCTAAAGATTTAAGTTTTGCCAGTGGCTGTACGTATCAAGCTACTATTAACGTACCTTCTTTTGACCCCGTTTTTGTAGCTACATCCATAAATCCAAGTTGTATTAACGATGATAACGGAACCGGAACCGGAGGCATACAAATTAATATCACCGGAGGTACTCCAAGATATCAATATACTATCTCAGGAGGAGGACTGACAAATCCTATTGTTATACCAAATAGTCGGGCTAATAACGGAAGTTACTTACAGGATAATTTACTACCAGGAACTTACCAGGTAGAAATGATTTCTAACCGTCCCAGACCTGCTTGTATAGCGGATACTACTGTAACCATCAATTCAGCTACGGATATTCGTGGACGGGCAACTTTAATTGCACCACCTACCTGTGATACTCAGGCTATTGTGGAGATTACCGTAACTCCTCCCGGAAACTATGCATATAGTAATGGTAACGGAAGTTTTCAAACCAGTAATCGGTTTCAAATTGATCCTACGGTAACTCCCGGACCTAACTATACCTTTTTTGTAAGTGATCGAAGTATCCCCAGTGGTACCCCGGCTTGTATTATTGAAGTACCCTTTAATGCGGTAATACCGGATTATGAACCTATTGTAATTGATGCGGTAACCCCTATAAATCCTGCCTGTCCCGGCGATGAAGCCAGGATCCAGGTAGATGTTTCCCCTTCGGTTACCGGTAGGGAATATACCTATGAACTATTAACAGGAACCAGCGCCACAGATACACTCTACGTAAACCAACAAACTATTGTATCTCCGTTAGAAACAATAACTTTTACCGGGGTACCGGATAATGATTTTTATACCGTACGGGTAAGTCATAACAATACCACCCCTCCCGGAACCACCCCACCTACGATTTGCCCGGTACTATTTGGTACTTTTGCAGTTGACACTCCGGATGGGATTGTAGCAGATATTGAAATAATAAGACCTTTAACTTGTAATCCTGGAGATGCAGGAAACGCGGCAGTACGTATTAATTCTATTACCGGAGGTTCCGGAAACTATGCCTGGAGTTTTAATGCAGCTTCCGGATACACCAACATAACCAGTTTACCATTAACTATAGATGAATTTCCTAACGACGGAACTTATACCATCTATGTAGCAAACCAGGGATCTCCAATAACCTGTCCGGTTTCTCAGCAGATTGACATAGAAGAACGCCTGGAACCTGATAGTATTGTATTCGCAAATGAGCGTGATTCAGATTGTGTGAATCAGACTATAACAGTTGATGTTTCGGCAACTCCCGCCCTAACTAACGCTGATATTACTAATAATAATGCTAGTTATGAATTTACGATCACACCTGCTCCTGCAACAGGACCTGCAAATTTTACGATAAACACACCTACCGGAGTTCAGGCTATCACCTTTACCCGAGGTATACCTTATTCGGTAACCGTAGTTCGGAATGATAATTTTAATAATAATTGTGAGTTCACTACATCATTTATAAGAGATGAAATCGAGGAAATTGATATTACCAGTGCTTCGCAAACACGTCCGGTAACTTGTGTTGGTGATACGGATGGGGCTTTTCAATTTACAGTAGATGTAACTCAATTCGCGTCCTTCTCGTACGAAATATTTAATCAGGATCCGGTAGCAAATCCTACTGCGGTTGCTCTAGCTGGACCTACTACCAGTACTACAAGTCCGGTGGTAATTAATAATACCATAATTCCTGCAGGCATTCCCGCAGGAACTTATTGGATTCGGGTAACTGACCCGTCAACCGGTTCAAGTCCGGCAAATGCCTGTTTTTCTATTGAAAGTGTAGTGATAGATGAACCGGCAACTCCTCTTTCCTTTACCGTGGATATTGATGAAGCGGATTGTGGCAACAATACTGGAATTATTACAGTAACGGCAACAGGAGGTAGAAGCAACTACCAATATGAATTAACGGGTACTGCTAGTGTAGCCTATAATTCAAACAATACTTTTGCCAGCTTAGCTCCCGGATCCTACACGGTTTCGGTTAGAGATAACGGAGGTATTGATCCATCTTGTGTAGTTTCTCAAACAATTACCTTGGATCAAACTCAGGTACCAACTTTAGCTTTAGCAAACGGAGGTGACCCTTGTTATGATACTACAAATTTAGCTTCTCAGTGGATACAAATTATTCCTGGCGGAGGTGGTGCTTTAACGGGTCCTTATGAATACAGCATAGATAGGGGAGCATCTCAAACAGTAACTTTTATAGGAGGTACTACAGATACGTTTGAAGTACCTAATCTTACACCAGGAACATACACCGTATCTGTAACGAATATAGCGAGTACTTGTTCTGCAGATATCACTGTAGTAATTAACCCGGAATTAGTAATAACTGCCGGATTAACTAAAGAGTTAGATTGTACGCCAAGTCCGGATGCAACTATTGTTTTTAATGCCAATGGTGGAGATGGAACTTATACTTTTGATTTAATTGAACTTACCACTGGTACGGGTTCTCAAGCAGGAGTTACTTCTCCTGTATCAGTACCAACGGCTGGAACGTATCGAATTGATGTACGAGATGGTTCAACTCCAAATTGTATTGCACAATCAAGAGAAATTATAATTCAACCGGTTGTAGATCCTTTAATTACATCAGTTGATGTTGAGAATGTGGAATGTGCCGGACAAGATACCGGAATTGTAACTATTAATATAGATAGTTCTGTAGGAACAGGACCTTTTGAATACAGTATTGATAATGGGGTAACATGGCAGTCAGGGAGTAGATTTTCCGGTTTGACAGGAGCACCTTCCCCCGGACAAACATATAATTATTCAGTTCGTGATGCTAAATTTTGTAGAACCGACGGAACCATAAATGTTCTTGCTCCTCAACCTATCAATGCAACTATTGACGCAGAAGAAACTTCATGTTCTGGAAGCACATTCATGTATGGATCTGTAAATGTTGCAAATACAACTGGTGGTACAATTACAGGTACCGGATATACCTATACTTTGTTTTTTAGTAATGGCACTATCGTACCGACTGGAACCGGAGCAGGATTTACGACAACCGCGAATCCAACTATAACTACTGCGGACAATGTAGAATTTGAATTTGACGGCTTGAATTTTGGCTCTTATTATGCTACTGTTACAGATGAAAACGGATGTGTTTTTACTACAGCTATTGATGCGGTACAGTCGCCACCTAATGGTATTGATATAGAAATAGGTGCGGTTACAGCAGACTGTACTGTCTCCGGTGCTTTATTTGATATCTTTATTTTAAATGGTTCCAGAGATTTTGAAATAAGAGTTGTCGGTATTCCGGGATTAGATAATTTTATTCAAACAAATGGTACTGTAACAAGTACTACCTTTCCACCTGGATTTGTATTAGATAATACTCCACCTGCCGGAGGTAATGTACATCAATACCCGGCAGGTACTTTTACCTACGGAACTCCTTATATAATTGAAATTAGAGATAGTGGAAATTGTATTTATCGTGAAACCATTACTACACCACCAGCCCCTAACGGTATAACGGCTTCTGCTACTACTAGTGATGTACTTTGTACCGGAGATAGTACGGGTGAAGTTAATTATAACGTTAGCAATTTTGGAGGAACGGGTATCGAATGGGATGTTTTTAATCGAGATACAGGTGCTCCAATACCTTCTTTGGATGGTAGTAGTGCGGGATCTGCACCAAACACAGGAACTATTAACAACTTTCCTTTTGGACGCTATAACATTGTTTTTACAGATCCATCAGAACCCTTTTGTGCAGTTACTGTTCAGGTAGATATTAATGAACCTTCAGACTTAGAATTAGAACCAGGTGGAGTACTACCTCAATTATGTGATATCGGAGGATCTCCAAGACTAGGAAGTATTACGGTAATTGCAAGGGGAGGAACACCACCTTACACGTATGGAACGAATCCAACACCTACGGGTCCTTATTTGAACACAACCGGAACCTTGAATTTTGTTGCAGGGTCATACGATATTTATGTTAGAGATGCAAACGGTTGTATACAGGGACCAATTAATCAAACTATTGATCTAATTGATTCACCTACTTTTACTACTACTCCAATTCCGGTTTTTGATGATTGTACTTTTAGCGGTATATATTCTTTTACGGTTACTGCAGATAAAGATACAAGTGTAGGTCAATTACAATTTGGAATTGATGATGGAAACGGTAGTTTACCTAATTATCAACCAGATAGTGATAATGATGATGCTTTTACCTTTACACTTGGAGCTGTTAATACTGTTACTACTTACATATACTATGTACGTGATGAAAATGGTTGTTTTGATACAGGTACATATACCGTATATCCGGAACTAAATGTTACCGCTACCGCTACCGAGCCTACCTGTAGAGATGATGACGCAACTATAACTGCAACAATTTCAGGAGGATCTGAAGTTTTTACAAATTTAACGTTTAGATTGCTTGATAATGTAGGGACTGCCATAGGAATTGCGCAAAACCCTTCTCCTGCTACCTTTGAAGTAACTTTTGGAAATAATACTCCGGGGGCTGGATTAGCACCAGGAACTTATACCGTAGAGGTAACTGATAGTGGTGTAGGAACAGCCCCTGGTTGTATGGATACTTTTGAAATTACCATTGAAGGATTTACGGATCCTGTAGCTACCGCAGTAGGTACGGATGTAAGCTGCAATGGTGGTGATGACGGTATAATTACGGTTACTTTAGACCCAAGTACTACACTTAATCCGGATACACCATATACCTATACCATACATACAGCAGATGGAGCACCGGGTATATCAACTCCGGTTTTGGCAGGACCTCAAACAAGTCCAATCTTTAATAATAGCATCATACCCTTACCTGCCGGTAATTATGATATTGTGATTACATCTGATAAAGGTTGTACTACTGTTCTTGATGATATAACCATAGGCGAACCTAATGAGTTAGTTGCAACTACAGCTCAAAGTGGATTTTCCTGTACTACAGGTACTAATAATCCGGTTTTTTCAGTAATTACTGTTACTATTGAAGAAGGTACTGCACCATATAACGTGAGCTACACGGGTCCAGGAGGAATATCCGGAAACGAAATTAACATTACAGATGAAGATGCAACTGCCACTGGTGTTCAATTTACACTGGAGGCACCTATAGATGGAGGTTATGACTTTACAGTTACAGATAGCAATGGATGTGTAACCAATCCGGCAATTACTACAGAAACCATAGCACCTTTGCCAATTTTAGAAGATCCGACTTTTGTTGTAGATAGAAGTACTTCTTGTAATACAAGTTTACCTGAGCAGGTTACAGTTACAGCAGTGGGAGGTACTGGAGATTTTACCTTTACATTATTAGATAATACCGGGGTAGTACTTTTGACACAAAATGAACCTGCAGGAACATTGACTTCTCAGTTTACGTTTCCTTTAGTGACAAATGCGGGAGATGTTTTTGAATTAGCGGTAACTGATGATGCTACCGGATGTACGGAATCTATTTTCCATACTATTGCACCATTTGATTTCATAAATATTACTGCGGTTGAACAAACCCCTGAAAATTGTTTTAATCAAATGGACGGACGCGCTACTTTGACCATTACGGATTACGAAGGAGGTTTTGATTATACTATTGTAGATCAATCAGGTACAATAGTTTATAACAGTGTTACTTCAGGAACGACATTAGCTACTGATGGAAATATTGCTACCACCTCCGAAGACTTTATTGTACCACCTACTACGGGCACTGGTTTAGGTGTTGGAACATACACCATAAATGTTCAGGAAAATGATTTCCCGGAATGTACTGCTGCAACAACCGTTAGTATTTCCGGTCCGGATAGGCCTTTGGAAATAATACTCTTTACAATAAATGATCAAGAGTTTTGTGATCCGAATAATAATGGAGCAGTTCAGGCAACAGCAACTGGTATACAAGGTGTTGCAACATATATGATCTCACCAGCACCTTCTGTTGGTTCAGCTACAAATAGTACCGGTTTATTTACAGACTTAAGTGCAGGTCTATATACCATTTCTGTTACTGATGTTTTAAGTTCTGGTGTGACCTGTTCTCCTGTTACTGAAACTTTTGAAGTATTACCTCCAACGGATGATGTTGCGATTACAGCTACGCCTACTCCAATTTCTTGTTTCCGTGAACAGGACGGAAGTATTTCTGCCACTGCGACTGCTACTGATGTAGATCCAATCAATACTCCTATCCAGTATACAATTACTCCGGTAGGAGGTACAGAAAGTGCACGAGTTGATTCCGGTAATTTTGGTGGTTTAGCAGCTGGTGACTATATCATTACAGCCTATGATAACTTTAACTGTTCGGCTGCAACTGCGCCTATTCAAATTATCGAGCCAGCTGAACCTACAGTTGCCATTGATGCTATTTCTTTATTGGATTGTGGAGATACACAGGCGACTATTACTATATCCGGTACTGCTGATGCCTCGTTAGGAAGAACAGTAGCAACCTATTTTGCAGTGGATTCAAATGATAATCCGGTAGCTAATAATACTACAGGTAATTTTACTTTAGGAGTAGGAGAATATCGTTTTTATATAGAAGATAATACGGGTTGTCGTTCTCCTTTTTCAAATCCGGTACCCGTTATATTACTGGAAGATATCACTTTTGAATTGGATTTAGTTCAAGCTGTAATTAATTGTAGAGATGAAGCTACCGGGTCGGTAGATTTACTTCGGGTAAACGGACAAACACGTCTTTCCGGAGGTTTTGGAACCTATAATTTCAGACTAGTAAACAATAGTACCGGTCAATTTTGGCCGGGTCCTACTCTTACAGATACCAGGGATGCTCCTTATCCGGTGGATGGAGTCGATGTGCCTCCAAGTTTCTTTAATGGATTACCTCCGGGAGATTATACCTATTATGTGAGTACGGATCGAAGTTGTGAAGAGGATTTCTCCTTTAACATTGCAAACCCACCTTTATTTGAAAGGATTGAACCTGAAGTAACGAATGTACTTTGTTTTGGAGAAAGCAATGGACAAATTAGGGTATTTGCACAAGGAGGTACTCGTCCGTATTCTTTTGCTATTAGTTCTCAACCAAATGTGAACTTTAGTGATGACTCGGATGGAATTAACGGAGAACATGTTTTTACCATGTTAGCTCCTAATGATCCGACCACACCTTATGAAGTACAGGTACAGGATGCAAACGGATGTTCTGAGGTATTTGAAATAAATATTCTCGAACCTACGGAAATCATGGCGGGTATTGTTGGAACTGTGATGCCTGAAACTTGTGCGGGAGATATGGATGGGTCGGTAACCGTAGAGATATCCGGAGGAACGGCGCCTTATGAGTTTAATATTACGAATGAAGATTCGGATTTTCAACCTGTTGTTGATCCTACGAACCTATTTATAGATAACCTTCCGGGCGGACAGACTATTGTATTTATTCGGGATGTAAATGATTGTCGTATTGAATTACCGGTAGAGGTCTTACCGGGAGTGGATATCAACGGAAATCTACAACCAGATCGGGATTGTCCTATTTTTGATCCGGTTACCGGAGTTGAAATTCAGGCCTTAACCTATTATGTGGACTTTGACGCCTTTGGAACAGATGTGCTTGATAATAATGTTGATATTTTATACATCCTGGAAGCAGTTGACCCGGCAAATCCGGCACCAATTCAATCGGCAAATGACCCCAGACGTTATATTGTACAACCTGGTATCGAATACCAAGGTAGAATGCTTCATAGCCGTGGTTGTGAAAGGGATTTAGGTGTCATCACGGTAGATGAATATATACCTCTTACAAATTTAAGAGCTGAGATGACCGGAAACACCAGTGATCCTAATGAATATGAGCTATTTATTGACGGGGGCGCTGATGGAAATTCTGATGACTATACTTACATTGTTATCCGACTAGATAATGTACGATTAGATGATTCGGATACGGTGATTCAGGATGCGATTACTAATTTAACGAATGAAGATTTTGAAGACGGTTTACTGGAAGAGAATATCTTTGTAATTAGAAGAACTGGTCAATATTATGTTCAGGTAATAGATAATGTAGGTTGTGAATTTACTGCGGTAGTTCCTCTTACTTATATTAATTTAAGAGTACCGAATTACTTCACTCCTGGTAAGGATGATCCAAATACGCCTGACTTTGAAGACTACTGGTATCCAAGACAAATCACACCGGATCAGGATCCAAATACTCCGGAAACCTTCTTCTTTGAGAATATGGAAGTTCGGGTGTTTGACCGATACGGCAGATTATTAGCTGAATTTAAAGGGTTCCAAAGGGGATGGGACGGAATCTATAAAGGTCAGGAATTACCTTCGGGTGACTACTGGTATACGGTGATCTTAAATGATGCTGAAAACAAAGAATTTACAGGGCACTTTACGTTATACAGATAATATGAAAAACTATATAAGATATATATGTGGGGTGTTGCTGTTCTGTAGTTTAGGAATATCCACACCCGGTTTCGGACAGGAACTTTTTGCTCCTGTCCAGAACCAGTACCTGGCGGATAACCCTTATTTAATTTCGAGTGCTTATGCCGGTATTGGAGATTGCTGGCAGGTGAGAGGTACCGGGTTTGAACAATGGGTACAGGTTAAAAACGGACCTAGTACACAGAATTTGTCCATTGACGGACGTATTTCTGATCGTTCCGGGGTAGGAGCTATTCTTTTTAATGATAGTAACGGTGCTACTTCACAAAGGGGGGCTCAAGTTTCTTTTGCCCATCATTTGACTTTAAGTGAATACAATAATCAATACCTTTCTTTTGGGTTAAGTTATCGGTATACGCAGTTTGGCATTGACACTTCGCAATTTAATAATGGAGATCCGGATAATCCAATTAGTCCCTCTTTACAGAGTATCAACTACGGTAACAGTAATTTTGACCTAGGAATATTATATCGGTTAGGGCGTTTTTTCTTAAGTGCAAATGCTGTTAACCTTATTGATAAGCAAATTGATGATTTTGGTGAATTAGAACCTACTAAACTGCAAAATTATTATTTATATACCGGGTATACCTTTTACAGAAGGTTTGGTAATCTGGAGATCGAACCTTCTATTTTATACCAAAGCTTTGCTAGTGATGGTCGAAGTGCAGCGGATATCAATATAAAAGTTCGTAAGTTGATGCGTCAGAATTATATTTGGGCTGGTCTTACTTTACGTTCTATTATTGACCAGGAGTTTAAACCCCTATCGGTTTCTCCCATGATCGGAATCAAAAGAGCAGGTTTTTATGTGGCTTACGGATACCAGGTTGGGGTTAACGAAAGTTTGGAAAACTTAAGTACCGCAGCAGGTTCTCATATGATCACTTTAGGTTTTGATTTTGCCTGTAGGCAAAGTAAATGTGGGTGTACGTATTAAGCCTAATTTTACTCTTCCTTTTTATGTAACAAACGGGTAAGGTTGATGGAAAGGTCGGTAAAGATGATTTTAGCGTTACCATTGCGTTCTACGTGGAATAAGGCAGACTGGATTTCTTCAAAAATCTGCTGGATATTGGCTCCGTGAATAAAAGGCGCAAATTTTTCCAGTTGAAATCCGTTGGCGTCCGATTCGTAGTAGACTAGAGGTTTAGCTTCATAATTAAACACTAAAGCCTGGCGAAAAAAGTCAATACAGTAATGTAAAAATTTCTTTTGGGTTTCACGACCGGTACCTGCTACGGATTCGCTCCAGATGATTAATTCGTTGATTGCAGCTTTGTTTCCTTTGGCTTTAAAAGCAGCCCGAACCCATTGGATAAACCATTCTTCAAATTGGTCAGCACCTCCGTCATGATGGACTAAATGCAATGCTTTGTTATAGTCGCCATTTGCCTGATGTGCAATTTTAGAAGCGAGAGGACTTGCTAGATTTTCTTTTGCCATTAATGCTTCGGCGATTACTTTTTCGCTTAAGGCGGGAAAATGTAAGGCTTGACAACGGGAACGTATGGTTTGTAGGATATGTTCTTCTTCTTCGGTAATTAAAATAAATACTGTTTTAGCCGGAGGCTCTTCAATAAGTTTCAAGAGTTTATTAGAAGCTGCGATATTCATTTTATCTGCCATCCAGATGATCATTACCTTATGTCCACCTTCATAACTCTTTAAGGAGAGTTTTTTTACGATTTCTAAGGATTCATCAACACCAATCTGACCTTGCTTTTTTTCGATACCAATACGCAGGTGCCAATCAAACAGGCTTCCATACGGGGTTTCTTTAATAAAACTTCTCCACGCCCCCAGGAAGTTATCAGATACAGGATGTTTTTTAACTTCTGTATTGGTAGCTACCGGAAAGGCAAAGTGAAGGTCAGGATGTGCTAAATGATCAAACTTTACATTACAGGCTGCGTTCCCATCTTTATTTTCCTGATTTTTGTTGTGGCATAATATATATTGTGCGTAAGCAACGGCCATAGGTAAGGTACCGCTACCATTAGCTCCTACAAATAGTTGTGCGTGAGGGATACGACCTTTATCAACACTGGTAGTCAGGTGTTTTTTAAGGTGATCCAAACCAAGAATTTCTGAAAAAAGCATGGGTTATGATATAAGAAAGGTAAAAGTATAAAAAGAAGCAGTTTCGGTTGAGTCGGATAGTCTTTAATTTTAGAAATTAAACGACTAAGCCAAGGTTAATTTTATAGGTTTTATATTTTTTTAACCCAAATTAGTTCAAATATTTAGTGGTAAGAAGTATTTTCGCAAAACAATCACAATCCTTTATGAAAACAATTGAAGATTTTAATTTTGAAAATAAAAAGGCCTTAATCAGGGTAGACTTTAATGTTCCGTTAAACGATACTTATGAAGTTACGGATACCACCCGAATTGAAGCTGCAAAACCTACGATTATCAAGATCCTTGAAGATGGGGGAAGTGCGGTACTAATGTCACACCTGGGCAGGCCCAAAGGGAAGCAAGAGGAATATTCACTCAAACATATCATGAATAAGGTATCTGATATCCTGGGGGTACAGGTGACGTTCGTACAGGATTGCGTGGGATCCACTGCCGAAGAGGTAGTTACATCTTTAAAAGGTGGTGAAGTAGTACTATTAGAAAATCTTCGTTTTTATAAAGAAGAAACAGAGGGGAACCAGGAATTTGCAGAGAAACTATCAAAATTAGGGGATGTTTATGTTAATGATGCTTTTGGAACGGCACATAGAGCGCATGCATCCACTACGGTAGTAGCTCAGTTTTTTAAAGACCAAAAGTGTTTTGGGAAACTTCTGGCAAAAGAAATTGAAAGTATTAATAAGGTTCTAAAATCGGGAGAACACCCGGTCACGGCAATATTGGGAGGGTCTAAAGTTTCTTCTAAAATTACGATTATTGAAAACATACTGGATGCCGTGGATCATTTGATTATAGGCGGTGGTATGGCCTATACTTTTATTAAAGCAAAGGGAGGTCAGATTGGTAATTCAATTTGTGAAGATGACAAGCAGGAACTTGCGTTGGAAATTTTAAAGAAAGCTAAACAAAAGCAGGTAGAAGTGCATTTACCGGTAGATGTTATTGCAGCAGATGCTTTTGACAACGAAGCAAATACACAAACGGTGGCTATAGATCAAATACCGGACGGATGGGAAGGTCTGGATGTAGGTCCTAAGAGTTTAGAAAAATTCCATGAGGTGTTGCTAGCTTCAAAAACTATTCTTTGGAACGGTCCGCTAGGGGTTTTTGAAATGGAAAATTTTGCTAAAGGAACGATTGCTTTAGGAAATTCTATTGCAGAAGCTACAGAAGCAGGTGCTTTTTCACTAGTAGGAGGTGGCGACTCGGTTGCAGCGGTTAAACAATTTGGTTTTGAAGATAAAGTAAGTTATGTTTCTACCGGAGGGGGCGCTATGTTAGAAAGCCTAGAAGGAAAAACCTTACCAGGAATTGTGGCTATAACATCGTAATATCAGTAAGAATATTCTTATTAATTGATGTTTTATAGATAAAATCAGTCTTTTGACTGATTTTTCTTATTTTTAATCTATTGATTATTTGTCATTTAAATAAAAAAACACGATTTTCGTACTGTTTTTTAGCATTAATTTTTTGTTTTCATTAAAAAAGGAATACGACACGTGAGGATAACCCAGTTATATATATTATTTTTTAGTTTTTTGACAAGCTTCGTACATATACAAGCTCAAAATGATTCCCTTAGTAAGCCGTCTATCCATCGAGTTAGCACGATTATTTTAGACACCTTACCGATTCTTAAAAAGGATACGGTTCAAATTACTACGCAGATTCAAAAAGTTCAGTCGAAGGGCGAATTTATAGCAGATACTTTAGTTACGGAAGTTTTAAAAGATACGGTAATGTACAATCCTCAAGATCATCATCGACTTGCGGATCTGGATGCTCGCTGGAAACAGGAATTATATAGTTCCGGTCTCTTTGATACAATTTATAGAACTGTTACGGAGCAAACTTATGAAGAGGTAGTGTATCCTGAATTAAGTACGGATACTTTAAAAGCCCGTTTGGCAAGGCTAAATCAGCGCACACCTTTTAATATCGCATATAATAAATCCCTGGAAAGTGTTATTAAAAGTTACCTGAAAAATCGTAGGGAACACCTGGAACGTTTGATGGGACTTAGTCATTTCTACTTTCCATTGTTTGAACAGGAATTGGATAGGCAAAATATTCCGCTTGAAATAAAATACCTGGCAATCGTAGAATCTGCTTTAAGGCCCAGGGCGAAATCCAGGGTAGGAGCCACCGGGTTATGGCAGTTTATGTTTGGTACCGGTAAGCAGTTCGGTCTGGAAGTGAGTTCTTATGTAGATGAACGTATGGATCCTATTATGGCTACTAAAGCTGCTTGTAAATATCTGGCTAATTTGTATAAAATTTTTGGAGATTGGGATCTGGCACTGGCTTCTTATAACTCAGGCCCGGGAAATGTAACTAAAGCAATTCGGCGAAGTGGTGGCTATAAAAATTATTGGAATATCAGGTCTTATTTACCCAGGGAAACTGCAGGGTACCTGCCCGCTTTTCTGGCAACCATGTATATTTTTGAATTTGCAGAAGAGCATGACCTTCAACCGGTAAAGCCAAAGTTTGCTTACTTTGAAACAGATACGGTAAAAGTGAAACAAACCATCCGATTAGAACATGTATCTGAATCGATGAACATTCCTATTGAAGAATTACAATTTTTAAACCCTTCCTATAAATTGGATATTATTCCTTTTGTAAAAGATGAGGATTATGTGTTACGTCTTCCGCTAGAAAAAACTGGAACTTTTGTGGCAAATGAATCCCAAGTTTATGCTCTTGCAAAAGCCGAATTTGATAAACAAGAAAAGCCGTTACCTAAGCTATTTGAAGCTGAATCCAAAATTCGATACCGTGTGCGTAGCGGAGACTATCTGGGTAAAATCGCACGTAAGTTTGGGGTGCGGGTAAGCCAACTTAAACGTTGGAATGGTTTACGAAGCAATAATTTGCGTATTGGACAGCGCCTTTCTATCTTCCCTAAAAAACCGGTAACTTCTTCTTCTTCAAAAGTAGCTGCGGCTAAGAAACAAGACTTTTCGAATGCCAAAATATATACGGTACGATCCGGAGATACTTTATGGAGTATTTCTAAAAAGTTTAGTGGTGTATCCATCGAAAACTTAAAAACCTGGAATAATATCAGAGGTTCGGGAATCAAGCCCGGAATGAAACTAAAAATTTCTAAATCTTAAGTAGAGCCACGTCAACACTTATTAAGAGGCTTTAGCTATTTTAATTCTTTGTTAAAGGGTTATATTTCAATTTTCGGTAAGGTCTTTGCTCTAGGTCTGGTAGTGGTTTACTTATCTATATATCAGCTGCCTGTTTTTTGAACTAATATTAAACTTTTAGGGTTTACCTGATTGCATTTTTATTATAAATACGGTTAGTTGTTTTGTTTGTTAAACCCTATAATATTTAGAACTATATTTTATAAGTTTGAAAAATGAATAAGCTATTTCTATTACTTTCTGGCCTATTTTTACTGATAGGATGTGCATCAGATACTAAGGATAAGAAAAAAGAACGTCAGGGGGCTATGGCTCAGTCCGTAGGGCGAATTAACGAACTCTCTGTCGTCATTGAAACGGAAGCATGGAAAGGAGCTCTGGGAGATACGATCCGTAAATATTTTGGAGCAGAGGTACCCGGATTACCCCAGGAAGAACCTTTGTTTTCTATGCGACAGATCCCTCCTTCGGCATTTTCAGGAATTGCCCGAAAAAACCGAACATTTTTAAAGGTTGAAAATGCATCGGTTACTAAAGTAGATTATATATCGAACAAATTTGCTACTCCGCAATTAGGTGTTGTTATTACCGGTAAAAATCTGGCCGAACAGAGTGCGATAATCCGGGAACAAATAGAACAAATTTCTGAAAAATTAAAAGCAGTAGAAACTAAGGAAAAGCAACGACGTATTGCCAAGTCTCTGGAAAAGCTGCCGCAGCTGGAATCAAAATTTGGGTTAAGCTTAAAAGTTCCTTCAGCCTATCGGATTGCAAGGGAGGATGATGATTTTCTCTGGTTACGAAAAGATATTCCGAATGGTGATATGAACTTAATTATCTACGAAATACCTATTGATAATACTCTATCTGATACTAATACGATTGCTGATATTATTAAAATCAGGGACTCTGTAGGAAGCCTGAAGATCCCTACGGATACGGGTAGTTTTGTTACTGAAGAAGCCTACGCTCCTTATTTATATCATAAGGAAGTTGCTAAACGTCCAACTTTTGTAACTAAAGGTACCTGGGAAATTAAAAACCGATTTCTTGCCGGACCTTTTGTAAATTATATGATAAAAGATACAGATAAGAATCGCTATGTGGTTCTGGAAGGTTTTATCCTGGCCCCCTCAAGTTTAAAAAGAGATAATATGTTTGAACTGGAAGCTATTATTAAGTCCTTGAGGTTGTTGTAGGTTTTGTAATAGAACAGTGTAGTTCAAAACTTCCTAAATTGGCATCAAATATTTCTAAAGCTGGCTTTAGAGCAAGCTTTTTTACCTAAATTTATAATGGGTATATCATGCCATGCCGTAGTGGAAGACAAGTGAAAGCTGTTTTTGATTGATAAAACAAGAAACCTACTTACTTCTTGTCTTCGATTTTTCCTGGTTCGTCTTCTTCTTTGGTAGCGTCTTTAAATTCTTTGATGCCACTGCCCAGTCCGCGCATTAATTCAGGAATTTTCTTACCTCCAAATAATAAAAGCACAGCACCTACGATTAAAGCAATCTGCCAGGGGCCTAACATTCCTAAAAATATAGTTGAAGTCATCATATCGCTCTATTTTGATTTACAAAGGTACTAAGAATTTTGCCAAATTTATTTTTACAGCGTTAAAATTAGATTATAGAACGTTAATTCTGTTCGTTTTACTAATCTATGCATAACAAATTGAATGCTCAATCGTTATGTACGGAAGATTATAGGAAATCATTAGTGTCCGGTAAAGATTCAAGACCCGCCTGCAGACGGGCAGGTCGCTATCGCTTCTAGAATTACGAATCAAGACTGATTATTATAATATTGAAAATTAAGATTATAGAATAGTCACGTAAAAAACAAATTACTTTAAAAAAGTAGCTTCCAAATAATTCAAATCTTAAGATTACCTTATTTTACTATGCTTTCTAAACTTTTATTTATTTCAACCGGACTCTAATACTAGAAATGTAATTTTTAAAAGGTAAAGTAGAAGACATACGCAGTTCTATGTATATTTGTCTTAAACCCTAATCAGACGTTCCGGTTTTACATGGCTAAAAAGAAAAAAGAACCTAAAAGAATTACCCGAAAGCTTTTAAATAAGTATCGGCTAGTCATTTTAAATGAGGATACTTTTGAGGAGCGTATTTCTTTTAAACTTACCCGTTTAAACGTATTTGTAATCGTAACGATCGGTAGCATATTTTTAGTTGGGTTTACAACAGTCTTAATTGCTTTTACCCCACTTAGAGAATATATTCCGGGTTATTCGTCTACGGCTTTGGATAAAAAAGCAAATGACCTGGTGACGACCGCTGATTCTTTGCGTACGGTATTAACTATTAACCAACAGTATTATAGTGCGATTAAGCAGGTTTTAGAAGGAAATGTAGAAACGGTTGAATTTGATATAGACTCGGCTTTACAGGCGCAAAAAGTAAATCCGGAGCAGGTCAATTTACAACCTTCTGAAGAAGATATAAAGTTAAGGGAAGAAGTATCGAAAGAGGATAAATACAGCTTGTTTGAAAAAGAGAAGGAAAGCGCAGGATTTTCTTTCTTTCCGCCGGTAAAAGGATCGGTTACTTCTTCATATAACTTAAAAGAAAAACATTATGCCATAGATGTTGCAGTTGAAAAAAACACCCCGGTAAAGGCAGCCGCTGCGGGAACGGTGATATTTGCGGAATGGACTTCAGAAACCGGGCATGTCATATTGTTAAAACACGCTAATGACTTGATTACCGTGTATAAACACAATGCTTCGCTTAGTAAAGAACAGGGGGAACAGGTAAAGGAGGGAGAAGTGATTGCAATCGCCGGATCTACAGGAAGTTTAACCACTGGCCCTCATTTGCATTTTGAAATCTGGAGGGACGGATTTCCTATGGACCCTCAAAAGTTTATTGATTTTAATTAATCGGGTATGTCTTTAAAATCCATAGCAGCAAAAGTCTTTGCAAAATATGTTACAAAAAAGATTCAAATATGGGCTAGTACTCCTCATCAAACACAGGAAAAGGTCTTTCAGCAATTAATTAAAGAAGCAAAGCTAACTGCTTTTGGGAAAGATCATGATTTTCAAAATATTACTTCTTACCAGGATTTTACGGAGCGTGTTCCTATCCGGGATTATGAACAACTCCGTACTTATGTAGAACGTGTGGTTGCAGGAGAAGAAAATGTATTATGGCCCGGCAAACCTTTGTATTTTGCAAAAACCTCAGGAACTACCAGTGGGTCTAAATACATTCCGCTAACGAAAGAATCCATGCCGACCCATATTCATGCGGCACGAAATGCGATACTCTGTTATATTGCTGAGACCGGGAAAGCTTCTTTTGTAGATGGTAAAATGATTTTTTTACAGGGTAGTCCGGAGATGACCACTAAAAATGGTATTGGTCTGGGTCGCTTATCGGGTATCGTAGCGCATTATGTGCCTGGCTATTTACAAAAAAACCGGTTACCTAGTTGGGAAACCAATTGTATGGAAGACTGGGAAAAAAAGGTAGATGCGATTGTAGCAGAAACAATTGACCAGGACATGAGAGTAATTAGTGGTATCCCGCCCTGGGTTCAAATGTATTTTGAACGGCTCAAAGAGAAGTCAGGAAAACCAATAGGAAGCTTATTTAAAAATTTTGAACTCTTTATTTACGGCGGGGTGAATTACGAACCTTACCGACCTATTTTCCGGAAACTAAATGGTAAATCTATTCCTAGTATCGAATTGTACCCGGCTTCTGAAGGGTTTTTTGCTTTCCAGGATTCGCAAAAGGACAGTGGTATGTTATTACAGCTAGACTCCGGAATATTTTATGAGTTTGTCAAATCCGAAGTGTTTTTTGATGAAAACCCACCCAGGCTTTTGTTAAAAGATGTAGTTATAGGAGAAAATTATGTGATGTTAATTTCTACAAACGCCGGACTTTGGGCTTATAACCTGGGGGATACCATACAATTTACCAGTACTTCTCCTTACCGGGTAATCGTTTCCGGTAGGATTAAGCATTTTATTTCAGCTTTTGGGGAACATGTTATCGGAAAAGAAGTGGAGCAGGCTTTACAAGCTGCGGTACAAGGAGAAAATATTTTAATCAATGAATTCACTGTTGCTCCTCAAATAGAAGTTAAAGAAGGGCAACTTCCATATCACGAATGGTTTATCGAGTTTAGTCAACCAGTAGAGGATGTATGTTCTTTGGCTAAAACTATTGACGATAACCTTCGGAAACAAAACTCATATTATGATGATCTGATTACCGGAAAAATTCTAGAACCTTTACATATCACGCCAATTAGAGTAGGCGGTTTTACTGAATATATGAAATCTATTGGTAAATTAGGCGGACAAAATAAGCTTCCGCGGTTAGCAAATGATCGAAAAATTGCAGATCAATTACAATCTTTTAAGATATAACACTAATTTCACCGGTTAATATTCAATCTGTTTAATTAGCACTTATTTTTTCCCGGATAACGAAATATTTATCTTTAAAATTAGTAGCTTGCCACTTTACTGGCAGAAGGAAGTTCGTATAGAAGTATTAAAGTTTTAGTTTACTTTTATAAATAGTTGCCTTCTATTTTAATATTGGATTATACCAATTTCTATTAATGAAAGAACGAATAAGAACCCGGGCGCAGGAGAGCTCAAATGCAATTGAACGTATGTACATTACGATGCGGCACTTGTTTAACCGGGGATTTTATAAACCTATGGGGGTATCCGGAGAAACCTTACGGGAATCCTTACTGATCTTACGCCCCGAAATTTATGGGTCTATTGCGGATGCTAAGATAGAACTTAATGGTTTATTGTACGTAATGGACCGATTGCCCTTAGGTATTGAAGAATGTCGTTATATTAACCTTACTAGTGAGGAAGGCTATAAAGATTCGCATTTTGAAACGATTATTCCGCCAAAGAGGAGAAGAAATTGTTACCGTATCGATGCGGAACAAATGAATATTGAAATCACCCGGGGCAGGTCTGATATTTATGATATTTTAACCCACCTTACTTATCTTTTTATTGAATCCCATAAAATTAAAGACCGGGTTTTAATTAATGAGGAAGGGAGTGTTACCCGGGATTGGAAACGCTTAAAAAGTGTGGTTCTTAGTAAAGCGGAACTTTCTAAAATCGAAGAGGAAGTAGCTTTAACTCATACGGCAAGTGTATTGGGAAGAACCTTTAGTGAAGTTTCGGAGATCTATAATAAATTTAGCTGTGCAGAAAATAAGGATCGGTTTTTACATATTGTTTATTGGTTGGGTTCTTTGGCCCTTGAAGAAACCTTAGATAATAAGAAGAGAATTGTTACCTTTAGCCCGGTATTAAGAGAACGTTTAGGACACCATATACATGGAGAAATCTGGGCTCGTACGATTAAGCAGCAATTAGAAAAGTTGGATTTACTTACCCGGCCTTTGCACATTATTAGTGCAAATATGCATAGTGTGATGAATACGTTGTATGCTAAAGAAGCGTTACAGTCTGAGAAAAAAAAGTCCGAATTTGAGTTGTACGAAGCCTTAAGCCAAAAAGTAAATGGTAAGTTGCGAACTAAAGTGGAAAAGTGGGCCGTACAAAACGGAATGACTTTTTTAAAGGATCAAAGCGGGACTAATATTGATGTTCAGATTTTTGACTTGTCAAAGGATGCTAGTTTTGCAAAAGATACTGCCGAAGATAAAAGTAAGATACCAGTACTTATTGTGATGGATTATGCTTTTGGAGAACAGGCGTACGAAACGATGGATGAATTGTTAAAACCTTATATAAAACCGAAGCATACGGCTTACCTGGACGTAAAATCCATTTCGATCATGGGTAAAGCAGGTATATTGGATGGTGGAAAAGGAGATGTAATGATTCCGTCCGCACATGTTTTTGAAGGTACGGCAGATAATTATCCGTTTGATAACCAATTAAAGAAAGCAAATTTTAAGAATAAAAATATTGATATTTATGATGGAGCTATGATTACGGTTTTGGGTACGTCTTTACAGAACCGGGATATCCTGAAGTTTTTTCATGAAAGTACCTGGAATATCATTGGGTTGGAAATGGAAGGAGCCCATTATCAAAAAGCCATACAAGCTGCCTCTAAAATCAGGGGGAGTTTAAAATCAGATGTAAAAGTGCGTTACGCGTATTATGCCTCGGATAACCCTCTAGAGACAGGAAGTACCTTAGCATCGGGGGGATTAGGTACTTCAGGGGTGAAGCCTACTTATGTAATTACAAAAAAGATTATTGAACAAATTTTAGATTGAGTTTAGTTTATGGATAAGCAATATAGCAATGATGATGATGTTGATTTAAGGCAGATATATAAATTTTTAAATGCTTTTTTTAAGAAGCTATTTAGATTAATATTAGAGAT
The DNA here is from genome assembly GCF_026222555.1 of Aquimarina sp. ERC-38. Classification (NCBI taxonomy): domain Bacteria; kingdom Pseudomonadati; phylum Bacteroidota; class Flavobacteriia; order Flavobacteriales; family Flavobacteriaceae; genus Aquimarina; species Aquimarina sp. ERC-38. The sequence continues at coordinate 1,216,865 of NZ_CP098511.1, forward strand.
CTTAATATTTTACAGAAGAAGGGCTATTGTTATTTTAGTGCTATTAGTTTTAGGACTAGTTTTGGGCTATTTTTACGATCAGAGTTCAGGAGTTTATAAAAGATATTACCAAGAAATTATTCTAGAACCAAAATATGGATCAACTCAATACTTGTATGAATATATAGATAATCTTAAAATAAAAGCTAGTAACAAGGAGTATGATAATTCTCTAGGTTTAGATTCTATATGGATGAATAATTTACATTCTATAACCTTAGAGCCTGTTAAAATATTAGAGGATGTTATCGATCAATTATATGCAAAATATGAAAAACAAAATTTTGAGGTAGTAGTTGAAAATTTTGATAATGAAGAAGAAGAAAGTACTTACCGAAACTTTTATAAATTTCATAAACTAATAATTGAATTAAAAGGTACTACTCAAACAGGTACTAATATCGCAAATGGAATTTTAAATGCTATAAATAGTAACGATTATTATCTTAAATATTTTAATACCATTCAAGATCAGGCTAGAACAGATATTGAACAAAGTGAGAACTCTATTAATTTTATAAATCAATATCTAATTAAACTAAATAAAACAGAAAATGAGAATGATAATAAGGTTGTTGTAATTGCAGATGAATCAAAAACAATAACTATAGCCTCACTACTAAACCAAAAAGAAATTTTGTTAGAAAAAGTTAAAGAAATGAATGAAATTTTAAACTTACATACTGCGGTATTGGTTAAAGTTAGTGATACTGGAATTATTAAATATAAGGTTGAGCTGGGAAAACAGGCAATACTATTAGTTCCTTTAATACTGATATCAGTTTTTTCCCTAATATCTTTTTTATTTTATTTATATCGACAAATGATTCGGTTTGTTCGTGAGTAACTTATTTAATATAATCAATTTATTCAGTATTATTTTAAAATTTTAGATTCATATTATATCTAGATTTGTTTAATATAAACTTATTAAATCTATCAGTTAGTAACTTAAATTATTTAAAAAAATCATGAGCCAACAGGGTAATTCTCAAAAAGAAATAGATTTAGGTGAACTATTTGCTTTGATTGGAAAGGCTTTTTCAAATTTTTTCAAGTTTTTAGGAAGTATCATTAAAGTAGTTTTTAATGTCTTTATTTCTTTTTTAATTTTTATTCAAAAGTTTATAGTAGTATTTGTCGTTACTATCATTTTGGGAGTGATTATTGGTTGGTTTATTGACAACTCAAAGGATAAAATATATCGTTCTTCTATGATTGTTGAACCTAATTTTAACAGTGTTCAGCAGCTATATAATAATATCGAATTTTATAACGAATTAGCACAGGAGAAAGAATATGAAGCACTATCCGAAGCTTTGAAAATATCTAAAGAGCAAGCAGAAAGTATTAAAAAAATCATTATAGAATCTTTCTCAGACCAGACTCAAAAAATAAGACAGTTTAGTGAATTTATTCAGGAATTAGATACAGTCTCACGTAAATTAATTACTTACGAGGATTATCTGAAGAATTTTAACGATATCAATTCGAAATTTCATAAAATTACTATTGAATCTAAAAACTCAATAATTGCTAAAAAATGTCAACCGGCTATCGTAAAATCTATAGAAAATAATGATTATTTTAAATTACAGAAAATAGTTAATGACCAAAATTTGGCACTTCAGGATACTATAATAGAAAAGCAGTTAGTTGCAATTGACTCTCTTCAAAATTTATATCAAAAATTGCGTATAATCGAAGCAAATAAATCTAATAATGCTTCAACTAACATAAATTTGTCAGAAGGAAATTCTAAGACAACTACTGAAATAGATTTGTTAAAAGAAAGCAGATTACTTAAAGAATCTCAAATTAAATTAAATTCTATAAAGGCTAACACAAAAAATACAATTAATATTATCTCTGATTTTCCGCGGAAAGGAGTACTAATAAATGATTGGATAACTAAGTGGAAATTTTTTCTTCCTTTAGTATTAATTATTACTGCGTTTTCAACTCTTTTATTGTTAAGGTTAAATAAGTTTTTAAAAGTGTATTCTCTCAATAAATAAAAAACGAAAATTAATGAGACAACTTCACCTAATTAGTGCAATGTACTCTTCTAAAGGTCATGGTCGCGAGTATATTGAAGAATTTTGTTTCAGATTGAAAGATAATTTTCAAATAACTTTATATCTCGCATCAAAAATTAAAATAGATTCTTTTTCAAACGATATCAACATTGTGACTATTGATGTTGATTACGAAAAGACTAATGCAGAAAACTTTAGAAAATATAAATTTTTTGCGCCTTATATAAGATCTTTATCAAAGCAAAAGAAATCTTACAACTACTATAAAGCAATAGTAGCTAAGCAACTAATAAAAAAAGATTCTATAGTATATATAATGGATTACGATGTTTTCCCTTTACCTTTTCTTATAAAAGGTTTAAAAAAATTTGAAGTAGATATTTATTTATGGATACATAGTGCGAAATTAGATTCTAAAGATTTTCTTTATAATGCCTATAAGCGTATTTTCATATACATATTTAATAATAAAATTCTTAAAGGAGTTAATGGTGTAATAGTTAATGGAGTAAAAATAAAAACAGTCCTAGAGAACCATTTAGATATTTCAAAAGATAAAATTCATGTTATTCAATATCCAAGCATATTGAAGTATAAAAAAATCGAGAAAAAAGAGGCACGTAAACAATTGAAATTTAAAAAAGATGAAAACATTGTTTTATTTTTTGGACTTTTAAGGAGAGATAAGAATATCGAAAAATTAGTTAGAATAATATCAAAATGTAAGAGCCAACCAAAATTGATAATAGCTGGAGCTGAAGCTTCTATAACTAAAAAAGAAATTATTGGATGGGTTGAAAAATATAACTTGGAAAATTTTTATTTAGATATTGATTATATATCTGAAAGAAAGATAGCTTTATATTATAGTTGCAGCGATTTATTAATATTGACTTATGATTTAGAATCAAAGTCTCAAAGTGGTCCTTTATCGTTAGCTAGAGAATTTACTTTACCTGTAATCGTTTCAAATTCTGAAGAAATTGGATATTACGTTAAATCAAACAATGTTGGTGTGGTTATTAATAGTTATAATGATGAAGATTTTTCAAAAGAAATAGATAGTTATTTTATAAATTTTAAGGAAAATAATAGGTATTATCATCAAAAGATAAATATTGCTAAGGAAAAATTTTCTTGGGAAGTCGCTAGAGAATTATATATTAATATTTTTACAAAGCAAAATAGAAATGTGTAACTTTTTGCAAAAAAAGACTATTTTATGCTAGAAAAATTCAAGATTAATCCAAATTATTTCGGCATTCTTAAAAATTTTAGTTATCTATCTCTTTTTCAAATTTTAAATCTTTTTGTTCCTTTGATTATTTATCCTTATCTAATTAATCAATTAGGAAAGGAAAATTATGGTATTGTAATTTACGCTCAAGCCATAACTGCTTTTTTTGCTGTAATTGTTAACTTTGGTTTTAATATAACAGGAACGAAGGATGTTTCAATCTATAGAAATAACATCAGAAAGTTAAGTCAGATTGTATGTACAATCTTGTTAATTAAAGCAGTATTATTTTTAATATCTATAATACTTTTATTAATTTTCATACATACAATTATAGACACTAGAGAACAAGATCTACTTTTTTTATTTAGTATTTACGTAGCTGTAAATGAATTTTTATTTCCATTATGGTATTTTCAAGGAGTTGAGAAAATGAAATTTATAAGTATTATAAATTTTATCACTAAATTTTTATCAATAATTCTTATTTTTCTTTTTATTCATAGTTCTAAAGATGGAACTACGTTACAATTTATTTTCTTCATTACTTCAATTCTTGGAGGGGCAATCTCTCTTTTTATAATTTTTTATGTAGATAAGATAAGGTTAATATTATTACCTAGAAATGAAATAATTATATTGATTAAAAAAAGTTTTTATGTATTTGTTTCTAAAGGATGTTTCTTATTCACCGAAAGTATAAGTAAAATTATAATAGAGAAGAATTTTGGTACAGCAGATCTAGCCGTCTATGATTTAGGAATAAGAATCATGGCAATATTAAAAAAACCGTTCTTAATATTAACTCAAGCTGTCTATCCAAATTTAAGTTCGACAAAAGATATGACTTTTTCAAAAAAAATATTAATAAGATCAATTATTACAAGTTTTATATTGTATGGAATTATAATTTTACTATCAAACCAAATCTCTTTATTTTTTCTTTCTGAAGAAAATTCTTTGCTAAACTTAACAATCTTGATAATGGGGCTTTCTGTACCTCTTACTGCAATTACATGGGGTTTAGGCGAAAATATGTTAGTTGTTATGGGCTTTTATAAAGAGTATAACATTAGTACGATTTTACAAATGATAACATTTTTTATATGTATACTTATTTATTATACAGTTTATAATTCTATTTCTTTTAATTTTATTTTAGTTTTATACATTCTACCAATCTTATCAGAAGTAGTTTATAGGTATAAATCAGTTAAATCTTTTAAATTAATCTAAGACAATTTTAAATTGATTTATTGGGTTTTGATGCTCATAATAAGTAACAAAAGTTAAATAAATTTGAATATAATTTTATTTATAAGAAAATTCTGCTAAAAATGGTAGATAAGTTAAATGCATAAATTATAGCTAATATTATTTAAGCTAATTTTAATAAGAATATATATTAAGATATTTTATAACTAGTAATATTATCACATTCTTTGCAAAAAAATCCATATTAAAAACTAGTCAATATTAAATTGAAAAAAGAAACATACTATTCTGCTAAGTTCACCGGTTCAATATTAAAGTGAATATTGTATTAAATACTACAACTACTTCAAGGATTAAAATCTTTATGATTTTAACTCTTGCTTATTCTTTTCTGAACTCCGGATTGATATCTTATATGCTATTAATTTTCTGGAGCTTTATATCCGTAATATTTCTACTAAAAGGGGATAGATCGATTTTTTATGCTTTGATATTAGCTAATGCTTATCAGGTTTATGGTAATTCTATTTATCAAAGTAACTTTATATATATCTCTATAATTTATTTTTTAATATTAACATTTTTTAGTTTAGAATGGAAAAAATTATTAAAAGCACCGTTAATTTTTTTGTTCTTAATTTTATTTCTAATGGTTAGAATAGTGATTGGGGCAATAGATGTATTTAGTATTTACTTCTTTATTGTTGAACTTGTTTTGTTTTTTACTCTATTTTTATTTGCTATCTACTTTTTTAACAGCTCGCTTAAGGAAAGTCAAATTTTTATTAACGAACTGAGGAACTACACCCTTATATATTTTCCTTATTATAGTATAATATCTCTTACTAAAGGAGAACTAATCAATCTTAAACCTTTCTATTTAGACGAATTTGGTCACTTTTATTTAATTAGCATTCTACCCATAATTTTTCTTACAATAAAAAGTAAGAAAACAATTGTATTTTTAATAATTTTTCACTTATTATTTATAACTATTCGTGTTAAATACTTGTTTATAAGTAGTTTTGCTTTTATTGGCGCCGGTATTGCATTAATTATTATCACTATTTTCTATTTGAAAAAGTTTACTAAAATTTTGATTCCAATAATTTTAATATTAGGAATATTAACTTATATAGTTCAAAATAACTCTAGCGTATTTGGTAATCATAAAATAGATCAAATTAGTAAGACTTTAAAGAAATTACCTGAACTATCCAATTTAAGCCAATTAAACAAGGTACCTAATTCACCAAGAACTAGAATATTGGAAGTGCTCAATATACATGCAGATTTAAGTAATAGCGGACTTCTTTTTCTTTTTTTTGGCAAAGGGATAGGTGGGTATTTTACAGATAGAGAGTTCCCATTTCGTAATTATAATGTCAGATTAGATAAGTCTGCTTTTTCTAGTAAAGAAATTTTGGAGAGTAAATTTATAAAACCTCATAATACCATACCATACGTTCTTTTAAAGCTTGGATATCTAGGTGTTTTATTTATTCTGTATGTTTGTTATCTAAGTTTGAAATATCTTCCTAAGGATTATTGGATAAGATATGTAGTTACCGCTTATATTCTTATATTGTTTGGAGCAGGATTTAAGAATTTCATAATTATTGGAAGTTTAATTGGAATAGTTTTTAGTTATGAAGCAAAAATTAATAGTAGTAGACTTTCTGGCTGAAATAGGGCATGTAAAAATGCTACAGAATTATATTTCTATATTATCAGAAAAATACGACATCTGGTTTATATCATCTGTTAAATATTGTGAATTGATAAATACTTCAAATTATCATACTATTAGTAATAAATATTTTGATTGGAAATCTAAGTTCGAATTTGTGAAGAATCAAGTTCAAATTATTAAAAAAGTTAAAGGTTTTATAAAAGTTACTGACTTGGTTTTTATTACCTCTTTTGAAAATATATCTTTTTCAATTTTTTGGAAACATGAAAAGACCTTTGCATTAATACATAATAACTTGAATAAAAATAGAGTTAGTGACTTTTTCTTTAAAAGAATAAAAACTGCTATTTCATTCTTTGTTTTTGAAGACTATATTAAAGAATACTTAGTTAATATTGTAAGTAACAAAACCTACACGTTACCTCATACCCTAAATTGTATTTCTGAGAATAATTTTAAAGGAAAAAGTAATATTGTTTTTGTGCCTAGTGCTACCGGAATTTCTTCTTCTTTTTTTGAAACAGTCATAGCTTTTGTAAAAAAAAATAACCTTGTACTTTACTACAAGGATAAAAGTGAAATAAGTTCTGATTATGTAGTTACTAAAAATTATTTCTTAGATTACTATGAACTACTAAAAAAATCTGAATTTATTATTCTAGATTGTCCATTTGACTACAGAGTCAGTGGAACTTTTTATGAAGCAATGAATTTTAATAAAAAAATTGTCATTCTTGAAAAAGAAGGTATATTTATGAAGGAAATGAAAAATCAATATCCTAACTCAATTAAAAACTTTACTGATGAAAAAATAAAATGGAAAAAAACAGAAGTTGATTTTAGTCGCTTTATTTTAAAACATTCATCTGCATCTATACTAAATGCTTTTATAGAATCACAAAATGAAAGTTAAAGTTCAAATTTATTATTTAGTCAATAAACTAAATAATATTATATACAACTTATTGCCTTTCTTCTGGATGCGAAAACTTTATTTTTCTTCATTAGGAAATAAAATTGGTAAAAATTCTTTTATACACTCAAAAGTTCGCTTCTTTTGCGTTGGGAAAATTTTTATAGGTAATAATTCTACTGTTAATTTTAATTGCTATTTAGATTCCAGATGTGGCCTACATATTGGGAATAATGTGATGATAGGGCATAACTCAAAACTTTACACATTAGGTCATGATGTAAATTCTGCTATTTTTGAGTCTAAAGGGGAAAAGATAATTATCGAAGATAATGTTGTTTTATTTTCAAATGTTTTAGTAATGCCTGGTTCAGTTTTAAAAGAGGGTTGTGTGGTTTATACAGGAGCTATTGTGACAGGTGTCTTAGAACCTTACACAATTTATGCTGGTGTTCCAGCAGAAAAAATAAATATTCGAAATAGAGAGATTAATTATAAATTAAACCACGGGTTCTGGTTTGGAAATTGACAATACGGTAACAATATTTGACCCTCTATCTATTGATGGACTTAGTGGTTATACTGCGGGACTTTGCGAAGGTCTTTATAACAATGGAAAGAAAGTAGATTTAATCTGTAATAAAAATTATCCATTTTCATCTGATAATTATGTGATAAAGCGATTTTTCTTTAATTACACTCAGAATTTTAAAAAATCTAAAATCAGGACTTATTTAAGAGGTTTAGAATATTTCTACAATTGGATAAAAGTCTTGCTTTATTTGTATGAGAAAAAACCAAGTACTTTACATATTATTTGGTTACTTCATTATAGAATAGACCGTTTTTTTTTAAAAATTTTACAATTATTTTTTAACAAAATTGTAATAGTTTATACTGCACATAATGTAATACCACATAATGCTACACCTATTCAAATAAAACACTTAAAACAGATATATTCTAAATTTGATACAATAATTGTTCATGGAACTTATTTGAAAAAAAAATTGTTAGAAATTTTTCCTAGAATAGACAATTCCAATATTATAATTTCTAAGCATGGGATAAAGAAAGAATTGAAAAATGAAGAAGGATCAATAGATATAAGTATTAAAGAATTTCTATCTCAAAAAAATAAAAAGATCGTATTATTTTTAGGTTTGTTAAATTATAACAAAGGTGTGGATCTTTTGTATAAACAATGGATTCATTTAAAAAAAGATAATGTCTTATTAGTAATTGCAGGTCAAAAAAATTCAGCATATAGAGAATTAGCTAATATTGAACATCAAATTAGTAGCGATAAAACTGTACTATATCTACCAAAATATCTAACTAATATAGAAGTTTCTTATCTATTCAAAAATTGCCATTGTGTTTTGCTTCCCTATAGGCACGGAAGTGTTAGCGGAGTATTATTTGATGCCTCTTTTCACAAAAAGCCAACATTTTCTACAAATTTTGGAGCTATTAGAGATTATATAATAGATAATAAAACAGGTTTTGTCAGTTTTAAAGGTTCGGAAGGAATAAAGGAACTACTCAGAATAATTAACGATTTATCTATAAATGATCTTGAGAACATGGGGAAGAACGCTTTTGTACATTTTAAAGAAAACTATGATTGGGATAATATTTGTCAGAAGCTTTTACCTTATTATAAGTAGCTATATTATTAATTTCTATTGAAAATAAGTTATCAATGCAGTTAGGTTATTTTAAAAAATTTAAATTCGAATTAATAGGAAAAAAATTACTGTGCCTTTCTCTCTGCTTATTTTCAACATTTCCCTTATTAAATTATGGATTATTAACAACTATCAATATAGTTTTCTTGACAGTTTATTTAACTAACTCTAAATCAACTAATTTTCTACATAGTAAGGAAAATTGGATGCGCTTTCTAGGAATAACATTATATCTATTTATTATATTTCTTAGTCTAGCCTATTCAGAAAATGTAGAATTAGGCTTGAAGATTATTAAAAAGTCTCTTTTTCTTTTAGTATTTCCCTTCATTTTATTGTTTTTTGAATGTAAAATACCAAAAAGACATATTAAATTGGCCTACCATTCGTTTGTACTAGTTTCATTTTTAATAGGGTTATATGTGTTTTTTGAATCGGTAAATAAAGTTGGCATTATTAAAATTTTTTATACCTCTGAGGTTAGAAGAACTATATCTAACTTTAAATATTTAGACTTACATCCTACATATATTTCAATGTATTTTTCCATGTCAGGATATATTTGTAGTTATTATTTAAGTAGTAAAAAAAATAATCTAATTAGAAAGATTTGTTACCTTGTTATAATCATTTGCTTCATTTTATTTATTGTAATTTGCGCTGCTAGAATTATTATTATAGCCAATTTTTTAATTCTGATTAGTTATTTTTTAATAAAGTCGTCAGCAAAGGTATATTTTAAAGTACTTCTTACTATATTCATGATTTTATTCTTTTATTATGCGTCAACAAATGTTTTTATAATAAGTTCAAGATTTACGAACTTTAATTTTGAATTACCAACAACCGACCAACCATCTTCTATAGAAATTCGGACAGGAATCTATAGTTGTTCTTTTGAAATTGTAAAAGATAATTTATGGTTAGGTATTGGAATTGGTGATGTTCAAAGTAGCCTTGACAAATGTTATAGTAAATTTAATTCGAGTTTTTTTGAAAAAAATAAAGTGGATACGCATAATTATTATAGTTATTTATTAATATCGGGAGGTATTCTTGCGTTATCCTCGTTTTTTGTATTTGTAGTAACAATCTATAGAGAAATTCTAAACTCTTTAAATATTATAAATTTCAGCTTCGTACTTTTGTTGATTGTGGGTTTACTTACTGAAAACGTGTTGTTAAGGGCATATGGGATAGTTTTTTTCTGCTTTTTTCTAACTACTATTCTCACAAGAGAAAATATTAAACCTTCGATGTCATAATATCTATATTTTTATTAAAAACTAGATTAGTTTAATTGGAAGAACTTAAATAAGTCCACTTAAAGATGTTTATTTTTACTACCTAAGTATTTCTAGTAAAATATTTTAAAAAAATATAAAAGCTCCCAAAATTGATTTCAATTATTACTCCCGTATACAATTCAGAAAAATTTATCAAGAAAACAATTCTTTCCGTCCTAAACCAATCCTATAAAAACTGGGAACATGTATTAGTAGATGATTGTTCTGTAGATAATTCTAAACAAATCATAAAAGAATATGAGTATAAGGATAAAAGAATAAAGTATTTTAAGTTGGATAAAAACTCCGGAGCAGCAGTAGCTAGAAATAAAGGTATTGAATTAGCAAAAGGAAGATATATTGCCTTTTTAGATAGCGATGATTCCTGGCACCCCAATAAATTAGAAAAACAGCTACATTTCATGACATCAAATCATTATAGTTTTACGCACACTGCTTATAATCAGATTTCGGAAAGTTCCGGAAAGGTAGTTAAAACCATAACTCCAAAATATATGATAACCTACAATGAAGCCCTATATTACAACCCTATAGGATGTCTTACGGTTATGTATGATACCAAATATTTAGGTAAATTATTCATGCCACTTATAAGAAAACGTCAGGATTACGCACTATGGCTTAAAATTCTTAAAATTACGAATGCGTATTGTTTAACAGAAAGTCTAGCTAACTATTTAGTAAGAACAAATTCTATCTCATCTAATAAAAAAAGTCTTTTAACGTATCAATGGAAGCTTTATCATAAAATTGAAGGTTTATCCAAATTTAAAAGCGGTTATTTTATCCTAATGAATATTCTTCATAAATTTAAATGGTAAAGAATATTTAAATAGTTAATAATACTTTATTCCCGTAAGATTATAATTCTATATTTGTAAAAAGTAAAAATACTATAGCACAAAAATACACTTAAAGCATGAATAAAATTTTTACTCTCAACATTGTTGAAAGAAAAATTTTTTTATATATCGGTGACTTAATCATTGTAGTTTTCTTTCTATTTCTTATGACAAGATATACATTAAAAGGTACTTTTAATGTTGATCGGTATGAAGTGCCAGTAATTGTTCTAGGCATAGCTTTGTTTACTATAATTGCTTATATAATTGATATTTATAATCTAGAACGTGCTGCAAAAGCCGTACATATTTTTAGATCTTCCTTAATTGTCGGTTTACTTTATTCTTTTGGAATTTTCTTTTTGACTATCATAATTATAAACACTACTATTAGTCGACCTTACTTAATTGCTTTTTTGACCTTAATGCCATTTTCCTTAACAGCATGGAGATTAATAAGTAGTAATTTTTTTATTTCTACCCCATTTTTAAAAAAAGTTATTTATATCTACGAGAATCAATTTGAAAGTGAGGTAAAAAAAAACATAAAAAATATTCAGGGACATAAAAATTCTAACGGTTTTAAAGTAAAGTTCAAAATTTCCACTTGTCATAAAACGTTTACGAAAAATTCGGATCGATTAATTAAAATACTTCCAAAAGTAGATACTATTATCCTTAGAATTCAAAACTATCAAGAAGTGTCAAAAGAATTAGAAAGTTTTTTGACAAGGGCTATGTTCATTGGTAAAGAAGTCTTTACATATACTTCTTTTTATGAAACTTCTCATGAAGCACTTCCCATTCATTTGGTCGGAAATAATTTTTACGAAGTACTTCAACTAAAAAACTCCAAAACACATTACATATATGTCTTGTTCAAAAAATTAATTGATATAATCTTATGTACTACAATAGGTATTCCTTTTATGATAATTACACCAATAATAATTTTTATAAATTTATTTTTTAATAAAGGTCCTCTTTTTTATAAACAAAAACGTTTAGGTAAAAAAGGTAAAGAATTTTATGTATATAAGTTTAGGTCTATGGTTACTAATGCAGAAAAGGATGGTGCTAGAATGTCAACTATGAATGATTCAAGAGTAACCCCTTTTGGTAGTATAATGAGGAAATTGAGAATTGACGAAATACCGCAAATTATTTCTGTTTTACAAGGTAATATGAGTTTTATAGGACCTAGACCAGAACGAAAATTTTTTGTTGATCAATTAGATGAAATGAATCCTTTTTATTCAGTGAGACATGTTATAAAACCTGGTATTACAGGTTGGGCTCAAGTAAAATATAAATATGGGGAAAATTTGGACGATTCCTTAAAAAAATTAGAATACGATTTGTACTATATAAAAAATCGATCTGTTACTCTAGACTTAAGAATTTTATTTAAAACTATAACAACTGTTATTTTTTCAAGAGGAGTTTAGCTTTTTTAGTTGCGGTTATCTATTTGCCTAAATTTCTTAATTGCATAGGTGCATTTAAAGATCAAACAGGATTGATAAATGGTATCATCTTTATATAACTCGTAGTAATAGTCTTATCTTTAACCAATTTTAGTTAGTAGTTATTATTTGAATAAATATCTATGTCAGAAAGTATTCTAGTCACCGGGGGAGCAGGTTTTATAGGTTCCAATTTTATTTCTTACTTATTAGAACAACAGCCAGATATTAAAATTATTAATATAGATAAATTAACCTATGCCGGAGATAAGCAAAATCTTAAAGAATTAGAAAATAGTAAACAGTATAGTTTTATTCAAGGAGATATATGCGATAGAAACCTTATTGAACAATTATTTAGAAAGTATAATTTTAGTGGAGTCATACATCTAGCGGCCGAATCACACGTTGATAATTCGATATTGGGCCCTGATATTTTTATCAAAACTAATGTGAACGGAACATTTGTGCTTCTGGATGTAGCCAGAATTCATTGGATGAGCGCTCCTTTTCAATATAAAAAAGGTTGTGAGAAAAATCGATTTCATCATGTTTCTACAGATGAAGTATATGGAACTTTAGGAAAGACAGGACTGTTTAAAGAAACAACATCATACGCTCCTAACAGTCCGTACAGCGCTTCAAAAGCAGCATCTGATTTTATAGTTCGAAGCTATTTTCATACCTATGGAATGAATGTGGTTACTACGAATTGCTCAAATAATTACGGACCTAAGCAACATGATGAAAAATTAATTCCAACTATTATCCGAAAAGCTATATCCGGACAATCCATACCTATCTATGGGGATGGTAATAATATTAGAGATTGGTTATATGTAAAAGATCATTGTAAAGGAATTGCATTAGTCTATGATAAGGGTATAGCCGGTGAAACTTATAATATAGGAGGAAAAAACGAGCGAAATAATAATTATATTGCACAAAAAATATGCAATATTTTAGACACTAAATTACCTAGAAGTAATAAAAAGTCTTATTTAGATCTAATAACGTATGTTAAAGATAGACCAGGTCATGATGCAAGATATGCTATTGATGCTACTAAAATTGAAACTGAACTGGAGTGGAAAGCAGATGAAAATTTTGAAAGTGGTATAGAAAAAACAATTGATTGGTATTTAAAAAAATATAACACGTTTACCTAAAGGTGAGTTTTTAATTATAATATTGAATTAGAAATTCATCTCTAATGATTGGTTAAAATTTAATGGATAGATGAAGGGTATCATATTAGCAGGAGGTTCAGGAACAAGATTACATCCTCTTACATTAGCTATAAGTAAGCAATTAATGCCTGTCTATGATAAACCTATGATATATTATCCGCTTTCTACTTTAATGTGGTCAGGGATTAATGAAATTCTTATTATTTCAACACCACATGATCTTCCATTATTTAAAAAACTGTTAGGAGATGGTAAAAAATATGGCTGTCGATTTGAGTATGCTGTTCAAGAACATCCTAACGGACTAGCAGAAGCCTTTTTAATTGGAGCTGATTTTATTGGTAATGATAAAGTAGCACTAATTTTAGGAGATAATATTTTTTATGGTACGGGGTTATCAACCATTTTAGAGGCTAATAATAACCCTGAGGGAGGGATTATTTATGCCTATCATGTGCATGACCCGGAACGGTATGGAGTGGTAGAATTCGATAAAGATGGAAAGGCTATTTCTATAGAAGAAAAGCCAAAGTTTCCAAAATCTAATTATGCCATACCGGGAATATACTTTTATGATAACGAAGTTATTAAAATAGCAAAAAGTATTATACCTAGTCATCGGGGTGAATTGGAAATCACAGATATTAATAAAAAATATCTTGAAGAAGGCAGACTTAATGTAAGTATTTTAGATAGAGGTACGGCTTGGCTAGATACCGGTACATTTAATTCTTTAATGCAAGCTTCTCAATTTGTGCAAGTCATAGAAGAAAGGCAGGGTTTAAAAATTGGAGCTATTGAAGAAGCTGCCTATAAAATGGGTTATATATCAAAAGCAAAATTGGAAAAATTAGCAAAACCTTTATTCAAAAGTGGTTATGGTAAATATCTTACAAATATTTTAGAAGAAAATAGATGATTGCAGAAGAAACTCATTTAAAAGGTTGTTTTATTTTAAAACCTTCGATTTTCGAAGATAAAAGAGGATATTTCTTTGAAAGTTATAATCAAAAGAAGTTTGAAGATATATTGGGAGAACAAATAACCTTTGTACAGGATAATCAATCTTTGTCAGATTATGGAGTATTGAGAGGTTTACATTTTCAAAGGGGTCAACATGCTCAAGCAAAACTTGTTAGAGTATTATCTGGGAAGGTCTTAGATGTTGCAGTTGATGTGCGTGAAAATTCAAGTACCTTTGGCGAACATGTAGCGATAGAACTTTCAGAAGAAAATAAAAAACAATTTTATTTACCAAAAGGTTTTGCACATGGGTTTGTAGTATTAAGTAAAACAGCAGTTTTCAGCTATAAATGTGATAATTATTATAATAAAGCCTCAGAAGGTGGCATAATTTATAATGATGTTAATCTTAATATTGATTGGCAACTACCAAAAAATAAAATCATAATTTCTGAAAGAGATAGTTCATTACCTAAATTTGAAACCACCGAACTATGAAAATTTTAGTTACTGGTGGCAAAGGTCAATTAGCTTCTAGTATTAAAGATATAAGCAAGCAATTTGATACATATAGTTTTTTCTTTCCTTCTTCAAAAGAGTTGGATATTACTAACAAGAATCAGGTAATTGAGTTCTTTAAAGAAAGAAATATTGAGTTTTGTGTAAATTGTGCTGCATATACTGCTGTAGATAAAGCTGAAGAAGAAGTACAGAAAACAATTCAGGTCAATGAGATAGGAGCAAAAAATCTAGCAGAAGTATGTAAAAAACATGACACAACATTAATACATATTTCCACTGACTTTGTATTTGACGGTAGGAAACAATCACCCTATCTTGAAGATGATGTAACTAATCCTTTGGGGGTTTACGGTAAGACAAAATTGAATGGTGAAAAACATATTAGTACTATCTTAAAAAAGCATGTAATTATTAGAACTTCCTGGTTATATTCTCAATATGGGAATAATTTCTTAAAAACAATGCTAAGATTAGCGTCAACCAGAGATGAAATTTCTGTGGTTAATGATCAGATAGGAACTCCAACTTATGCAGGTGATTTAGCAGAAATTGTTATGTTATTTGTGACTAGAGACATAATAAAATATGGAATATATCATTACAGTAATGAAGGTATAGCTAGCTGGTATGATTTTGCAAAAACTATTTTTGATGAAAGTAATATTAAAACTTTAATTAAACCCATTTTAACAATTGATTACCCCACACCTGCTAAAAGACCTAGTTATAGTGTTTTGAATTCTTCAAAAATTAGTGAGGAATTAGATATTAAAATTCCTCACTGGAAAACAAGTTTGAAAAAAGCAGTAATTTCTCTGAGTAGTTAGTTAAAGTTATGAATTACAAAGAACATTTAGTAAAATATCTAATTTTTTAATTCAATAAATGTTCACGCTATCTAATCTTATAAAAAGAGGAGCTAATTATCTTCTAATGGTCTTATTAGCCAGAAGTATTCCTCTCCAGGAAATGGGTGTTTTTTCATCCTATATTAATATTATAGGGATACTTTTATTAATAACTAATTTCGGTTTCAGCGAATATTTATTAGTTAATTCCAAAGATAATATTACTGGAAAAGATAACTTTAAAAAATTCTCTAATCTTTCCATACTCATATTTATAGCGATTACCTTAGGAAGTATCTTTCTTCCAATTGAGAACATAAAATTATTCATACTGGTACTTTTAAAAATATATTTTGAAGTTCATCTTTACAATATTCTTCTTTCCTATTATCAAGCAATTAATCAAATTAAAGTTATTACGGTAACCAATATAGTATCCGGAGTATTGTTTATTGTAATTTCTTTACTCTGCTATTATTTTGATAGCAAGATATATAGTTATTTAATATTTCTTAATATAGCCTATATTGTCGTAGTATTAATCCACTCTAGGTACGTAAAATTTCAAATAAAATCAATAAAGTCAATGGTATTGTTGTTGAAAGAAATAGGCAATGATTTAAAATACTATGGATTAACTACAATCACAGTCCCTATATACATGATGGCGCCTACCGTGATTGCTTCGTTACTTCTGTCAGAAGAAGTATTAGCACGGTATCAAGTAGCTTTTTCCATTTCTAATATTGTAACTTTAATATCCGTTTCAATTTTACAAGCTAACTATCCACAATTTTTAAGTATTCGAGATGATATTAGAGCTTTAAGAACAGCCCTTATTAGAGTTGGGTTTAAAATTATAAGTTTTAATATAGTTATCTTTCTTATTTTCATCACTGTTGGTAAAGATTTACTTCTTTTGGTTTATAAAAAAGCAGCCTATGCTGATGCATATCTACCAATCCTGATGCTCTTAATTGCTTATACCATATTCATATTCGCATCAATTCTAGCTGTTATAATGGTAGTACATAAAAGGCAAAAACAAAAATCTAAATTTCATATTGAATTTATTATTATATCCCTATTATCAGGGCTCTGTTTAATTCACCTTTATGGCATTCTGGGAGTTACAATTTCATATATAGTACTTTATACTTATACAGCTGTAAGATACCTATATATGTATAATAAAATACATAAATCGTTACTTTAATAAATCTGGTCAACTTATATTCATAGTTTTATCTTTTGTAAAAATAAATGACGACTTTTGTTTTTGTTAGGATTAGTTTACTAGTACATTTTTATTAAAAAATAGTAAGTGTGCTAAGAATTAATTCTCCGTCAAAATAAAGAATTGAAAATTTTTTGACAAAGTTGATATAACTATTACAATGAAGAAAAAAAATGTAATTTTATTGGGAGCATCTCTAGAAAGTGATAATAAAGGAGTTAATGCCTTAGGGATAGGAGCCATTACTTTAATAAGTAATACTTGGGATGCTACTATTAATTTACTATGTCTAGGTGATGGAGTTTCAAAAAGTATTACAGTAAAAGTTAAACAAAAAGAAGTTGTAGTTCGTATAAATTACTTTTCAAAAAATGATATCAAGCGAAGTATAATTGAGGCTTATAAATATAAGTTATTTAATAGAAAACCTACTTCAAAAATTTCGCTTCTTATAAATTCACAAGATATAGCGTATGATATTAATGAAGGGGATAGTTTTAGCGATATATATGGGCTTAAAAGGATTCTCAGGCATTTTAGCGATTCAAAACTAATGTTATTATGGAAAAAGCCGTTAATATTTTTACCACAAACTATTGGACCCTTTAATACTTTTTTAGGACAAAAACTAGGTGGGCATATTATTAAGAAACTGGATAAGCTTTACGTACGGGACACAAAAGCATTTGAATTTATTGATAAGTTAAGAAAGGAAAAGACTTTAGCTATTGATATGGCAGTTTATATGACTCCGAAAGAAGTTGATTTTGAAGTAGCATCAAATACTATAGGTATTAATGTTAACGGACTTATGTATTTAAAGAATTATAAAAGTATGGAGGGGAAATACGATAATTATGTTGAACTGCTAACTGTTATCGTTAATAAAATAATAACTAGTAATTATAAGGTTTTATTAATTCCCCATACGTATAACAAGAATACTCCGAATGTAGAGGACGATCTCGAAGCTATTAAATTATTCTTAAATGATAATAAATACGATTCTAACAAAATATCATTTTTAAATGAGGATTATGATGCACAAGAACTGAAATATGTTATTTCACAAACTGAATTTTTTATAGGATCTAGAATGCATTCTTGTATAGCTGCATTATCAACCTCAGTGCCTACGATCGGTCTGGCATATAGCTACAAATTTGAAGGAACTTTTAAAATGTTCAAACAACAAAATAATGTTTATAATGTAAGCGAAATTAAAAAAACCGAAATTGAGGTATTGTCTGATAACATCTTAAAAAAAATAAACTTACGAGAAAATACCAAATTAGATTTAATAAAAGAAAACACTAGGGAATTACTTAAACTACAATCTTAAAATGGAAATAGAAAAGATGGTTTTGAAAGACAATCTTTGTGCCGGATGCGGTTTGTGCGAATCTGTATTTGAAACAAAAAAGATTTCTATTTCTTTCGATGATAAAGGTTTTCTAAGACCTACTTTTCACGACAAATTATCCTTGAAGGAGCAAGATCGTTTTAAAAATATTTGTCCTGGAATTAAAGCGGAACATCCTAATATTGATCACTACAGTACTTTATGGGGACCGTACTTACATATGACGTCTGGTTTTGCTAAAAATCCGGAAGTAAGATATTCAGGGTCTTCAGGAGGTGTATTAACCGCCTTGGGATCGTACTTACTAGATTCGAAAAAAGTAGAATGTTTGTTGCATATTGGCGCTTCAGAAGAGTTACCCTATCTCAATGAGCCTAAAATTAGTTATAGCAGTAATGAAGTTCAAAAGAATACAGGTTCCAGATATGCTCCATCTGCCACTTTACAACAAATCAAAAGAGCTATTGAGAACCATAATAGTATTGGTATTATAGGAAAACCATGCGATATATTAGGAGTAAGAAATTATATGAAGGTAGATGAAGTTGCAAATAAAAAAATAAAGTACCTACTTTCATTTATGTGTGCTGGTGTACCTAGTCAGAAAGGTACAGATCATATTATTAACAATTTTAAATTAAAAAAAGAGAACGTAGTATCTCTTAAATATAGGGGAGAGGGATGGCCAGGCTATTTCAAGATTGTAGATAAAGAAGATAGAACACATAAAATCACTTATAACGAGTCTTGGGGAACGGTTTTGAATCGTTATTTACAATTCCGATGTAAAATTTGTGCTGATGGTACCGGAGAGTTCGCAGATATCACTTGCGCTGATGCATGGGAATCTTCTGAAAATGGATACCCCTCCTTTGAAGAAAAAGAAGGAAAAAGTCTCATTATTATAAGAAATAAGAATGGAGCTGAACTTATAGAACAAGCTCAAAGTGCCAATTATCTTGTAGTGGAAGATAAAATAATTACTGAAGAGCAACTTGGTAAAATGCAACCCTATCAAAAGTCCAGAAAACAGAATATTTTATCTCGTATCTTAGCTTTATATCTTTTTAAAAAATCAGTTCCTATCTATAATAAGAATTTACTCTTAAAAGCTGCTTTTAAAGAAAATCCGATATATCTTTTTAAAAATTTTTTAGGAATGATAAATAGGTTATGGAGATTAAAGTAACTTATGGAAAGAGAAAAAGTTTATATTATAATTTTAAATTATATAAATTGGAGAGACACTATTGAATGTCTAGAAAGTATACTTAAAACTGATTATAAAAATTATCAAATTATAGTCGTAGATAATTCTCCTAATGAAGAATCAATAATAAATCTTAAAAAATGGGCCAAAGGTGAGGACCATTTAAAAATAAAAACGTCATTCAATAATTTAATTTATCCTCTAGTGGCCAAACCACTTTCATATAGCTACTTGTCTGAAGAAGAGAGTAAATTTCGGTTCCAGGATGAAACCTTATTAGTAATAAAAGCCAATGAGAATCTTGGCTTTTCTGCTGGTAATAATGTAGCTTTAAGATATATTTTGAGAAGAAAAGACTTCAAATTTTGTTGGTTACTAAATAATGATACGGTAATAAAGGATAATACTCTCAATGAACAAATCAATTTTTTTAATGATCATGCAGATCAGAAAATAGGTATTTTGGGAAGTAAGCTTTTGTATTATTATAATCCGGAGATAATACAAGCAGTTGGTGGAAAATTTAATAATAAATTATTTGTATCCAAACATATTGGGGAAGGAGAACCTGATTCAACCCAGAAAGAAATGTTTCCAAATATTGATTATGTAGTTGGCGCATCTATGTTTGTTACAAATTCTTTTTTGGAAGATGTTGGTATATTGAGTGAAGACTATTTTTTATATTTTGAAGAACTAGATTGGACTTATAGAGCAAAAGAGAAAAAATGGACTATTGATTGGTGTCCGGGAGCAGTTGTTTATCATAAAGAAGGAGGAGCTATAGGATCTTCGTCAAACTATAGACAAAGAAGTTATTTTTCTGAAATTAATATTTTTAAAAGCAGAAAAATTTTTTACAATAAATTTTTTAAAAACACTACTTCTTTTTGGATAGGTAGTATTATAATTATTAGTAACAGATTAAGAAGATTTCAATTTAGACTGACATATAATTTTTTAAAAACCTTAGTAAAGAAAAATGAATCTTAGAGCAATTTTAATTTTTCTATTACTTCTGTTATCAGTATATCAAGATTTTCCTTTAGTCAATATTTTTGGAGAAATCGCGAGATCTCCCATTGTTTTCATTTCCCCTTTCTTATTACTCTATTTGTTATTTTCAAAGAAAATAAAGATCTCTAATTATACTAAGTTATTTATTACGTACATTATATATTTAATGGTAATCTCAATTATTCATATTACATACATTTTAATAGTTCAAAACCAGCTAATTTTTTTAGGAGAGAACCTTATAATTAAAACTATTAAAATGATGACATATCCTATAGTTGCACTAATTTATTACCAATTTTTTTATACTTTTTTAGAGAAGAAAGATTTTAGGTTTGATACGTTCTTCAAATCACTTTTTTATTTACAAGTTTTCCTAATAGTATTTATAATTTTTGAAGCTTTTTACTCTAAGAAATTAGATACATTTATGGATTATATACATTCCAATGATTTAAAATATTGGAGAATTCGATTATTAACTTACGAAGAAAGTTGGGTTGGTAGTATTATCACTATAATTTCTTTTCTAAATATGTATCTTGTTACTTATTTGGATAAAAGAAAAATAGTGATGCTAGTTACCTATCTGTCATCAATCTTTTTTATTATTTTCTACAGTATAAGAAGCGAGTCTAAAGGTTACCTTTTAGTTTTTTTAATATCTGCGTTACCTTTATTAATTCAATATTTATATAACAATAAAAAAACCAGGAAATTTTTAATAATAGGTATTGTTTGTATTTTTTCCTTGGGAATAACCTTATTCTTTTCATTAAAAGAATTTGTGTTTCAACAATTATATTCAAGTATAACTTTTGGCACAAGGTTTTCCTCTTATTTATCTGCTATTAGTACGTTTGCTTATCACCCTTTGGGTGTTGGTTGGGGTCCTTATCTTTGTTTTTATCCTAATAATTTAATAGATGTGATTAATTCTGATATTATGAGTCCTTTTAATTTGGAGGAGGTCAAATTATACTTAAATGATACTAAATCCTTATCTTCAAAGACTTATTTTTTTGATAATTTAGTTTTCGGCGGTATTCCATTTCTGTTATTTTATTTTATTTTTTTTATAAAGAGATATATTTATTTTTCAAAACTAAAAATTCAGCAGTTAGCATTTATTCGTATTCCTTTATTATATGTAATATTAAGTAGTTTATTGTACGTTACATTTTCTATTAAATATGAAGTTTGGTTTTTCATGGCTTTTTTAGATGTATTACAGAAAAAAATTAAAAGTAAAGTCCTTGTTTGATAAAAGAATTTTAATTGTTTCAGGTTATTTTCCCTATCCTACGTTATTTGGAGGAACATTTGATATATGGGAAAGAATCAAGGGAATAAAGCAGCTAGGTTGCGAAGTTGATTTAATATATACTTATAAATCCCTACCAAAGAAAGAAGACCTTTTAGTTGTACAAAAGCATGTTGAAATTATTGGAAACGTAAAGCGGGTTAATAATCCATTTTATTTATTGCATAGAAAGCCTTTACAAGTAGTTTCCAGGAAAGAACTTAAAAGTATACAATTCAAAAGACATTATGATATTGTAGTCCTAGAATCAGAAAGCGTCGGAGAAATCCTAGAAAATAAGACTTTAAAAAGAAATAAAACCATTCTTAGAGTTCATAATAATGAAGCAAAATTTTTTAAAAACTTGGCAAGAAGTACTTCTAATTTTTTTAAAAAATTTTATTATCGGTGGGAAGCAAAAAAATATGAATCATATTCCAAGCATATTTACCGGGAATCTAACAAGTTGTGGTTTATTTCTTTAGATGAATTAAATAATTATTTACAGCAAGGTGAAAAATCTAAAAGTGTACATCTCCCCCCCCCAATTAATGATACCTTTTTAAAACAAAGCTTGGGTAATCATACTGTTTTGTACGTAGGCGCCTTATTTATGGATAATAATCTTTTTGGTATTTTATGGTATTTGGAAAATATACATGATAAGATTAGTAATATGTATTCAAATTATAGATTATTAATTTGTGGTAGTACCGGAAATCGTTCAGAAGATTATTTCAAAAATAAATTTGGGAGATACAATAGATTGGATCTTTATTTAAATTTAAAAGATATTACAAAAATATATACATTGGCTTCAGTATTTATAAATCCTGTTTTTCATGGAGCAGGAGTTAAATTAAAGTCAATTAATGCTATAGTTAAAGGTTTACCACTAGTTACCACATCAATTGGTGCAGAGGGGATAGGTTTGGTTAAAGAAGAAATGTTTTTTCTTGCAAATAATAAAGATCAGTTTATAGAAAGCATAGAAAAATCTTTTGCAAAGGATAATCAAGAAATGGTTGAAAAGGCACAAAATCATTTAAAATCCAATCATTATTTAAAAATTTTGAAGGAACAAATACAAAATTAATTTATAGAGGTTTTAATTTGCATAAATAAATGTAAAACAAAAATTTTGGAAAGAAGTAAAAAATTTTTCAACATACTATTAATTGCTATTGCTACTTTTCCAATAACGGGTTTGAAATTTGCTAAGTTTACAATGATATTTTGGACTTTAACCGCAATTTTTTTTATTATTAAATATAAACGTTATCGTCTTAGAAAAAATGAAATTCTTACGGTAGCTTTCGTTTCTAGCTATTATTTATTATGCGTTTTTTCTTATTTCTTTTTCTCTGATTATAATGATGAAGGAGCAAAAGATTTAATTTTAAAATTACCTTTTATAATTTTCCCAATTGCTATTTTTCTTCTCAGAGATTTTATTTTAACAAAAAATACGCTACAAATTTTAGTTTTTTTTACGGTAGCAACTATTTTTTCCGCAGTTCATGTTTGGATGTACATAATTGATACAGGGTTTAGTTACATGTTAGATGTAGATACATACTACAATCCAATATTTAGAAATATTTTCAGTGATGTTACGGGAATGCATTTACCTTATCTAGGCATTGTGTATGGTTTCTCCTGTATTATAATATTACACCTAATTTTAAAAAAGGATTATACTTTAAAGTTCAAAATGGTTTTAATGTTAGGTATTGTTTTTTTAATTTTTTCAATAATATTATTTTCTGCAAGGATGGCAATATTCTCTACAATTCTTGCTTTTTGCTATTATATATTTAATTCTATAGAAAGGAGAACTTCAATTATGGTAGTTCTTATTATGCTTCTTTTTGTCACTGTAACATCTATGCTTTCTCCAGTACAAAGAAGATTTGATGAATTAAAAGAAATGAAATTCAGCATGCCAGAGTTTAACGAAAAATCAGACAAAGTAAATTTCAGATATGGAATTTACTATTGTAGTTATAAAATATTAGAAAAAAAATGGCTTTTGGGCGTTGGTTTAGGTAATGTCCAGAACGAATTAGATCAATGTTACCAAAATTTTAAATATAGTAATTACGATGATTTTTCAAAAGTTAAGTACAATTCGCATAATCAATTCTTACATGAATGGATGTCGAAAGGTATTTTTGGTTTCGTAATTTTCATTACTTTTTTACTCTATTTTTTTGTAAATAACGACAAAATGTATATATCTTTTCTGATAATAGTTGTTCTTGGATTATTTACAGAAAATTTATTTGAAAGGGAGGTTGGAGTAATATTTTTTAATTTCTTTAATTCCTTGTTTTTTATCAAATCAAGTTTAGGCAATAAATGAGACAATATTTGATCCTGCATCTATTGATAAAAGAGTGAAGCAAAAAACTTATTATTTTCAAATTACAAGCTACCTAACATATATAAACCTTTCTTTTTAAAATATAACCATATAATTAAACGTTTAAGGGGAGGCGATAAAATAATATTCATCATTTAATTTATAATGGTTTTCAAAGTTTTGTAGAGTTAAAGCCGGTCTTGATTTTATAAAAGCATTAAGCGTAAAAAGACTTAAACCAATTTCTTCAGATAGGAAATTGTAAAGTTCAACTGGACTAACATTATAAAATTCACTTGCACCTAATCCAAACTCAAAAATTACAATGGGCTTAAATTTTTTTAATGTCGATTCAGCACCTTTCAGAACATTGAACTCTGCACCTTCCACATCTAATTTAATTAAATCAATTCTAGTTTTCCCATTCAAAATTGTATCCAACATTTTGACTTTAACTTCAATTATTTCTATTTCAGGTTTTTTTACCTGGTAAGACCTTTGTTTTAGACCACTATAACCTAGAGCATTTTTAACAACATTGAATGTTGTATTCTTTTCAGTATTTGATAGCGCATAAGGTAAAAATTCAACATTTCTGTTATCAAATTTCTCAACTAATTTATCGTATAAAAATGGAATTGGTTCCAAGGCTACGTGAGAACCTCCAGGCGAATGTTTACAGATTATTTCTAAAATTTCTCCTTCGTGACACCCTATATCAATACAATTGGATTCATTAGTAAGAACCTTTTTTAAAATTTTTTTTGTTAGCCTATCATATTTTAAATTTTTAGTTAGGTCTAAATGAAAAAATATCAGTAAAGATTTTAAACTTTTTTTAATTCTTGTGTTCAAATTTTCAATTTATTATTCAATACTAGTAATGTTTACTAACTCTAATTCTTTACAGTTTTACGACTTTTAAGATAGAGCTAAAATGAATTTTATAAACTTGGTAAAATGTGCAAACTAAAATAAGGAAAATAATTAACGAATAATGGCGTACAGATAAAATTCTGATTCAATAGTTTGAGAACTTCAAAAATCTAAATATACTAAAAATAATTCCGTTATGAATTGCGAAATATCCTTATCAGGTTACTATTAAGAATTTCAATATTTTTACGTTAAAAATACACTTTACCAAAAATTGTACATCCCTAAATAGTGTTGACCGCTTTTAGGTTTATATTTCATTGTTAAAAATAGTTATTGTTTTCCTTTGATCTTTGTTTATTGAAGGAAAGTTTTCTTCAAACTGGACTGGCGTTTTCTTATCGATGTTGTTATGTGTCCTTACATGGTTGTAATGGTTGACAGCTTGCTTCATTCTTTTCTTTAGTTGATCAAAGGTTTTAATCTCCCAGTAGTCAAGATAATCCCTTTTGATAGTCCTGTTGATACGTTCTGCATAAGCGTTATCTTGGGCAGATTGTGCCATACTGATCCTACAGTCATGTTGTTCTAAAAGCTTGATATAGGCTTTGTAGATATATTGACCGCCCCTATCGGAGTGATGTACCTTTGGTGGTTTATGGTCCTTTAGTGCCATTTGTAAAGCTTTTAGGTTAGCCGTAGCACGCATATGGTCCGATAGGCAGTAACCTACAATTTTCTTTGTATAAACGTCAATGATAAAGACTGCATAATAATGCTTCCCACAAATAAGAATGTAAGTAATATCACTTTGCCAAATTACTGACGGTGCAGCTACTTCCATCCCTTTAATTAAATTAGGGTAATACACCTTAGCGGCAATAGTCGTCCTTTTATAGTTCTTCTTGATCTTGAGCCTATAGCCCAATAACATCATAGTTTCTACAAACCTGTCCCTACCAATAAAATTAGGTTGTAGTATATCGTACATCTTTTCTACCCCACAACCCGGAAAGTCTTTGCGCAACTCATCTACCTCTACTACTAAGCCCTCAATCTTCCGATCAAAGACTTCTTGGCGCTTAGCGTATTGGTGTACGGCTTGTTTGCTAATACCTACAACGTTATATAGCTTATTTAATGAATAACCCATTACTTGCTGATGCTTTTGGAACCACCTAATTGTGGGGTGTTGAAGTTTTTTTTAATATCGATGTTAAGTTCATCTTTGGCTATCTCCACCACCTTCTCCAGATAGTCAATCTTGATTTGTTTACGCCCCAGGGCAGCTTCCAACTCTTTAACCTTTTTCTCTAATTCTTTTAACTTCTCCGAACTACTGTGTTTCATCTCTACAACTCTTGATCCATGCTCGTTAAAGGTAGAATATTTATAAATCCATTTGTAGATATTTGAGCGGGATATCTTATGTATCCGCTCCAATTGTGGGACACTGAACTTACCCGATTCAAAGTCACTGACCAATTGTTTTTTAAAATCCTCAGAATATTTTCTTCTCTTCTGAATACTCTTTAAATTTGCTCTCATATATTAATCACTTTATTTAAAAGTGGTCAACCTATAGCAGGGATGTACAAATAGTTTTTTGTTATTTGTGTTAATTTCTAAATGTTGAAAATGTCTATTTTTATTTCATGAAAAAAGCACTGGTGCACGATTGGTATTATGTAAATGGTGGTGCAGAAAAAGTTATCCATTCAATAAATAACATTTGGTCAGACTTAGATCAATTTGCATTAATCGATTTTCTTTCAGAAAAAGACAGAAAATATATACTTAATAACAAGAAAGTTAGTACTAGTTTTATTCAAAATTTACCTACTGCCAGGAAAAATCATCGAAAGTTTTTACAGTTATTTCCGTACGCGGTAGAACAATTGGATCTAAGACCGTATGAACTAATTATTAGTTCTTCTGCCTCTATCGCAAAAGGTATACTAACTAATCAAAATCAATTACATATTTGCTATTGTCACTCTCCGATGCGATACGCCTGGGACTTTTATCATGAGTATTTAGAAGAAGCTAATCTTACTACAGGGATTAAAGGAATGTATGCAAAATATGTATTAAATAAAATCCGAATTTGGGATGTTATTAACTCAAACAGAGTTGATCATTTTATAGCTAATTCAAAGTACATAGCTGGTAGAATTAAGAAAGTTTACAATAGAGAAGCTACCGTTATTTATCCTCCGGTTGATGTAAAAGAATTTGAATTTAGCGACCAGAAGCAAGAATATTATTTTACTGCATCCCGGATGGTATCTTATAAAAGAATTGATTTAATAGTCAAATCATTTTCAAAGCTAAAAACTAAAAAGTTAATTGTAGCCGGAGATGGACCTGATTTTGAAAAAATAAGAAAAATCGCAGGTGATAACATTGAATTTGTTGGATTTACTAGTTTAAAAAAACTTAAAAACTACTTAAAGTATGCAAAAGCTTTTATTTTTGCAGCCGAAGAAGATTTTGGGATTATTCCGGTTGAAGCACAAGCATGTGGAACACCAGTAATTGGATATGGTAAAGGTGGATTAAAAGAGACGGTTATAGAAAAAGTTACCGGAATATTTTTCAATGATCAAAGTGTAGATAGTCTTATTAATGCTGTAGAAGAATTTGAAAAACTAAGTTTTGACTATGCAACGATAAGAAAACATTCTCTAAAATTTTCTAAAGAACGCTTTGAAAAAGAAATAAAACAATTTGTAGAAGATAAATATCAAAAATTTAAAAAGCAACCATGAAAATATCAGTAATAGGAACCGGATATGTAGGCTTAGTAACAGGAACATGTTTGGCAGAAACAGGTAACGAAGTCATCTGTGTAGATATTGATAAAGAAAAAGTAGAAAAAATGAGGAATGGGCAAGTTCCTATTTATGAACCTCATCTGGACGTACTCTTTGAAAGAAATATTAAAGCCAACCGTTTAAAGTTCTCTACTTCCCTTGAAGAAGGTCTGGATCACGGGGAGATTATTTTCTTGGCACTGCCTACTCCTGATGGTGGAGATGGAGCAGCAGATTTATCTTATGTTCTGGGAGTTTCAGAACAAATAGGGAAATTGATTAAAGAATATAAGGTCATTGTAGATAAAAGCACCGTTCCGGTAGGTACCGCAGATAGAGTGAACGAAGTGATATCTCAAAATGCTAAAGTTGATTTTGATGTGGTTTCTAATCCTGAATTTTTAAGGGAAGGTTTTGCTGTTGATGATTTCTTAAAACCTGAGCGAATTGTGGTAGGTTCAAGTTCTGAAAGAGCAACTGATTTAATGAAAAAATTGTACAAACCCTTCGTTAGGTCCGGAAATCCAATTATAATTATGGATGAAAAATCTGCCGAACTTACAAAATATGCAGCCAACTCGTTCCTTGCAACTAAGATTACGTTTATGAACGAAATTGCAAACTACTGTGAGAAGGTAGGCGCAGATGTAGACAAGGTAAGAATTGGAATGGGAACCGATTCCCGAATTGGAAAACGATTCTTGTTTCCAGGGATAGGTTACGGAGGTTCTTGTTTTCCAAAAGACGTAAAAGCACTTCATAATTCCGGGAATCAGGATGGCTATCATTTTCAATTATTAGAATCCGTGATCAACGTGAATAAAGCTCAAAAAGTAGTTTTATTACCTAAAATAAAATCCTACTTCAACGGAGATATTAAAGGTAAAACTTTTGCAGTTTGGGGATTAGCGTTTAAACCGCAAACTGATGATATAAGAGAAGCACCAGCATTAGAAATCATTGACAAATTGCTGGAAGAAGGAGCTAAAGTAAAAGCTTTTGATCCGGAAGCTATGGATAATGTAGCTAAAAAATATACCGGTAAAATTACTTTTGTAGACACTATGTATGAAGCTTTGGATGAATCAGACGCTTTGATTATCTGTACAGAATGGAGTATTTTTAGAACTCCCGATTTTAATAAAATCAAGTCAAAACTTAGCAATAATGTAATTTTTGACGGACGTAACCTATACGACAACTTAGATCTGGAAAAAGAACAAATTTCGTACTTCTCCGTAGGTAGGAAGAACGTTACTGTTTAAATTTAATAAAATCTAAACGTTTATTAGATAATATTTAGACTAAACTTACCATAGATTCAAAGTATTTTTGGTAAGTTTAGTCAATAGAAGGTATTGCTATAAGAGTACAGGTCTAGCAGTATCAGAATTTAAAATAAAATTATTTGAAAAAAGTTTTAATTACCGGAGCCGCCGGGTTCTTGGGATCACATCTCTGTGACAAGTTTATTCAGATGGATTACAAAGTAATTGCCATGGATAACCTGATCACAGGAGACCTTAAAAATATTGAACATTTATTTAAATTAAAAAACTTTACTTTTTATGAACATGATGTAACTACATTTGTTCATATTCCGGGTAAACTAGACTATATTCTTCATTTTGCGTCACCGGCAAGTCCTATTGATTATTTAAAAATACCAATTCAAACCCTAAAAGTTGGATCACTAGGCACACATAACTTATTAGGTTTAGCCAAAGAAAAGAAAGCTACCATTTTAATTGCATCAACAAGTGAAGTATATGGAGATCCACTAGTTCATCCCCAAAACGAAGATTATCTGGGAAATGTAAATACTATCGGCCCTAGAGGCGTTTATGACGAAGCCAAACGTTTTCAGGAATCCTTAACCATGGCATATCATACCTATCATAAGTTAGAAACAAGAATTGCCCGTATATTTAACACCTACGGACCTAGGATGCGGCTAAATGATGGGAGGGTAGTTCCGGCATTCATTGGTCAGTCCTTAAGAGGAGAAGACTTAACCGTTTTTGGAGACGGTTTGCAAACAAGGTCCTTTTGCTATGTAGATGATTTAATTGATGGAATATGTAAGCTACTATTCAGTGATTATGTAAACCCTGTGAATATAGGCAACCCAAACGAGATTACTATTTTAGATTTTGCAAAAGAAATTATTAGACTGACAAATACTGATCAAAAAATCATTTACAAACCATTACCTGTAGATGACCCGATGCAAAGACAGCCGGATATTACCAGGGCTAAAACTATTTTAGGTTGGGAACCAATGACAACCAGGCAAGAAGGCTTATTAAAAACACTAGCATATTTTAAATCTTTATCAAATCAAGATCTATATAAAAGTGAGCATAGAAGTTTTGAAAGTTAAGAATGAGAACCAAAGTTGGGAGATACTCCATATATATTAAACCCCTATTTTATATTATTGACCTTACAATAATTAATCTTTTAATATATTACTTTCAA
Organism: Aquimarina sp. ERC-38; assembly: GCF_026222555.1. Classification (NCBI taxonomy): domain Bacteria; kingdom Pseudomonadati; phylum Bacteroidota; class Flavobacteriia; order Flavobacteriales; family Flavobacteriaceae; genus Aquimarina; species Aquimarina sp. ERC-38. The sequence continues at coordinate 1,247,498 of NZ_CP098511.1, forward strand.
ACTAACCTTTACGAAAAAGCAATTTTTGCGATCTACATTACTATCATGTGGATTGTACTTTCGATAAAAAACAAATTTTATGAAGTATACCGCTTTTCCAAATTCACTCAAACCTTTGCTTTATTGATCAGACAGTTTCTGGTTTTCCTTCTCATACTTTACGCATTTATAGGAGTATTTAAACAACCGGAAATAAGCAGGATAGAAATTGCAAAATATTATATAGCCTGTTTTTTAAGTATTTCCATACTTAAATACGTATTACAAAATTTCCTGGCAAAATATCGTATAATCTTCGGTGGTAATCTTAGAAAAGTAATAGTAATTGGAGATAATAAAAAAACAAGTCAGTTAATAGAAATTTTTAAAGAAGAAGAAGAATTTGGTTATGTTTTTAAAAAGAAGTTCAATGTAAACGATCAGGATTTTACCTTAAAAAGCTGTTTTGAATATGTAATTGAAAACAATATTGATGAATTATATTGTTCAGTAGCAGAATTATCTAACAAACAATTAGAAAAGATTGTAACCTTTTGTGACAATAATTTAAAAGTATTAAAATTTATTCCGGATAATAAAGAAATTTTTACAAAAAAATTAAATTTTAATTATTACCGATACGTTCCTATCTTATCATTTAGAGAAATTCCTTTAGATGATCCAATAAATTTTATAACAAAACGCGGATTTGATATTGTACTTTCACTATTTGTTCTTTTATTTATTTTAAGTTGGTTAACACCCTTATTATTTATTTTAATGCAATTAGAGTCCAAAGGACCAATCTTCTTTAAACAACGTAGAAACGGATTAGATTACAAAGAGTTTTACTGTTATAAATATCGTTCTATGAGACCGGGTAATGATCAAAAACAAACGACTAGGCAGGATTATAGAGTGACCAGAATTGGAAGGTTTATTAGAAAAACCAGTATAGATGAATTACCTCAATTTATTAACGTTCTCAAAGGAGATATGTCAGTTGTAGGTCCTAGACCGCATATGGTAAAACATAATGAAAACTTTATTCAAAAAGTTGATAAATTTATGGTCAGGCACTTTGTAAAACCAGGGATCACAGGGTTAGCTCAGGTGAGTGGTTTCCGTGGCGAGATAGAAAATAATCAGGATATAGTAAATAGAGTAAAATATGATATATTTTATATAGAAAACTGGTCGATTCTTTTAGATATTAAAATAGTGGTTTTAACCGTTATAAATGCAATCAAAGGAGAAGACAAAGCATATTGAATGAATTATTTAATAACAAATGCACCCAACTCGAAAAGGATACTCTTATTTAATCAGGCCAATCTCTATAAGCATTGACCTGCTTCTGGTTGTTGGACTAGCGTATTACTTTCTTCACTTTATTATTAACATCAAATTCTTAGGATATCTTATAGGTGCCTGGATTGTTTCTACCGTATTATTGCGCTTTTACGAAGTGTATCGATTTACCCGGATATTAAAAATTATATCCTTATTAGTAAAACAAGCCATCTTTTTTCTAATACTGATTTACGCTTATTATGGCTTATTCCGGGTACGAGAAGTCAGTATTACCACTACTTTTAATTACGTAAGTAGTGTTATCGTACTGGTCGGATTGTTCAAAATACTGGTCTATAATTTACTAAGAAGATATCGCTCCTATCTGGGAGGTAATAATCGCCAAATTATTATCATCGGAAGCACAAAAGGAGCCAGGCAACTCGAGACTTTTTTCAGAAAACGCAGGGATTTAGGATACCACGTAGCAAAAGTCTTTTCTGATAAGCTTTCAAATACGATAAAAGACAGTTTTCAATACTTAAAGAATGAAAGAGTAGACGAAATTTACTGTGCCGTAGATGAGGTAAGTGATAGCGTAATCAATAAATACGTAACCTATGCCGATCAAAAACAATGTGTGTTAAAATTTATACCCAACGATCAGCAAATCTTATCTAAAAAATTAAAAACTGACTATTACGAATATCTACCTATATTATCCATACCGGAAATTTCTTTAAACAACGCAAACAATCGCTTCTTTAAAAGACTATTTGATATCCTATTTTCATTAATAATCATTATTGGAATTTTATCTTGGTTAGTTCCCCTGTTATATATCCTAATAAAAATAGATTCAAAAGGTCCACTTATCTACAGTCAAAAACGCAACGGAATTAACTATAAAGAATTCGTTTGCTATAAATTCCGGTCTATGAAATCAGAAGAATTTGACGACCTGGATCAGGTAAAAAAATCCGATCAAAGAGTGACAAAACTAGGAAAGTTTTTAAGACGAACCAGTATTGACGAACTTCCGCAATTTATTAACGTATTGTTCGGAGATATGTCCGTAGTAGGTCCTAGGCCACATATGTTATCGTATACCGAGATGTATGCTAAAAAAATTAATAAATATAACTTCGTATTTCGTCATTCCGTAAAACCAGGGATAACCGGTTTAGCACAGGTTAAAGGATTCAGGGGAGAAGTAGAAAATGATGAAGATATTATCAACCGTATTAAATATGATATTTTCTATATAGAAAACTGGTCCCTGTTATTAGACCTTAAAATTATCTTTGATACCACGGTACATTTAATTAAAGGACATGAAAAAGCGTATTAGCAAAGCTTTATCACTAAAGGAATAGGAACGCATTGAGGAGTGATAAAGAAAAAATTAAAGATTAAAGTAAAAAACAAGTATAGCCCATAGTTAAGACAAGGCTTTTTAACGCGAGGATTCAGGTTATTTAATGTTAATTTAGCATACAAACTAAACAACTTCAATAACAACTATTCCAATAGTAGAAGAAAAATAGAGATATTTCAACGGTAAGAATTACCTATGACTTTTAGAAATTATATCAATAACTTTTCAGAAATATTTTACAAAGATGAAAACGATTGGGTACTTACTACTTTCTGGAATTCCTTATTTATAGCTTTCTTTTTATTACCCTTAGGGATAAACCTCTCAAACCCTTTCTTTATTATAGCAATTATTCTAGGGGTATTACATATTCTTAGGAAAAAAAGCAGTTCCATAAAAGAAAATAAAAGTATTCTATTATTTCCCCTATACTTTACGATACTCTGTATAAGCCTTATTTATACTGAAAATTTAAAGGACGGTTTAAATTTGATACAGCGATCTTTATCGTTGCTTTTATTTCCTATGATCTTTTTATACGTAAAAGAAGATGCAACAACCGTTAAGCGACTATTTAATTTTATGCTCTGGGGGTTAATGCTATCCTTTTTTATCAATAGTAGTATGGTTCTCTACGATAAATTGATAATTTTATTTAATTCCGAAAATAATGTATTTCAAAGTATTGTAAATAGTAATTGGCAACATATAACCCAATTTAATTTTTCAAGGTTAATTGAATCCAATTATACATCGCTTTACATACTCCTTGTTTTAAGCTTTTATCTTAAAAATAAAATAGAAAGTAAAACCAGGCTACTCATTTACCTGTTATTATTTACCTACCTCTTTTTACTTTCTTCAAAAACAGCTTACTTAATACTTTTTATAATTTCAATAATCTTAATTGGGGGAATAAAACAAAAAAAACATAGATACCTTATTACCATTATATTTCTTCTGACTGCAATTATATTTCTTAATAATCCAGGTATCTCCAGGTTTTATCACCAATTGTTTGAACTGAATACTTTAAGTAGTCCTAATAAAGTTTCCTTAGAAAAAACAAGAGTTATCAGTTGGAAAACTAGTTTAGGGCTCATTAAAGAAGCCCCACTACTGGGCTATGGAGTAGGAGATGCTAATCAAGTATTACAAGAAGCTTATAAAAAAAACGGATTTAATTATAACTATAAAAAGGGGTATAACGCACATAATCAATTTTTGCAAACAGCATTACAAACTGGCATATTAGGGCTTGTTACCTTGTTTGTCATTTTTATAGTATTAGGCTACCAGTTGCGCCGTAGTAGAAACGAATTTTGTGTATTTCTAATTCTATTTCTCTCCCTACTATTTGAATCCATGTTAGTTCGTTTCAATGGTATTGTTTTTTTATCTATCGTTATTCCGTTATTACTTAAAAAACGAAGCATATTGAGTAGCCGTATTATTAGGAACTATTCTAAAAAATAATTAGCAAAACAAGAGTCAAAATTCTATTTTTGGCGCTTCTAATCAGCAAGACAGCAATGAACATTCTAGTTTTAGGTTCCGGTGGTAGAGAACATACCTTCACCTATTATCTTTCTCAAAGTACATTATGTACCAATCTATATGTGGCTCCCGGTAATGCAGGAACCGATCAGATTGCAATAAACCTCCCAATCGGAGTAACAAATTTTAAAAAAATAAAAGAAGCTGTACTCAAATATCAAATAGAGATGGTAGTAATAGGACCTGAAGATCCTTTAGTTAATGGTATTGTGGATTTCTTTCAGGAAGATGAACAAATCAATCATGTTAAGGTGATCGGACCCTCAAAAGAAGGAGCACGACTCGAAGGAAGTAAAGAATACGCAAAAAAGTTTTTAATTAAAAATAACATTCCTACCGCAGCATATCAAAGCTTTTCAGTAGAAAGTATTACGGATGCCAAAGAGTTTTTAAAGACTCTTACACCTCCCTACGTCTTAAAAGCAGATGGCTTAGCTGCCGGTAAAGGCGTTTTAATCCTTGATAATTTATTAGAGGCTGAAAACGCATTGGATGAAATGTTGCTTGACAAAAAATTCGGAGAAGCCAGTAGCAAAGTAGTTATTGAAGAATTTCTAGACGGCATAGAATTAAGTGTCTTTGTTTTAACTGATGGTAAAAATTATCAAATTTTGCCTACAGCCAAAGATTATAAGAGAATAGGAGAAGGAGATACCGGTTTAAATACTGGGGGTATGGGAGCAGTTTCACCGGTGCCTTTTGCTAACATTGAATTTATGTCAAAAATTGAAGAAAATATTGTAAAACCTACCATAGCAGGATTATCTGATGATCAAATTGATTACAAAGGTTTTATTTTTATTGGTTTAATTAAAGTTGATAACGAACCCAAAGTAATTGAATACAATGTTAGAATGGGAGATCCGGAAACCGAAGTAGTTTTACCCAGAATTAAAAATGATTTAGTAGCTCTGTTAGAAAGTACTGCAAATCAAACCTTAGATAAAGTAGAATTAGATATCGATGACCGTAGTGCAACCACGGTAGTCGCCGTTTCAGGTGGATATCCCGAAGCTTATCAAAAAGGAAAGGTTATCTCCGGCTTAGATGTAGAAAGTGATAGTATTGTTTTTCATGCAGGGACAAAACAAGAAGAAGAAAATGTACTTACCAATGGAGGAAGAGTACTGGCAATTACCTCCTTAGACAACACATTTCAAGGCGCACTAAAAAAGTCATATAAAACCTTAAAACAAATACAGTTTGAAAATATAAATTATAGAAAAGATATAGGATTTGACCTGTAGATTAAAAAAACGGATTATCCTAAAAAAGAATGTGCTTTGGGATCCCTGTTTTCTTCATTATTATCATTAAAAATTTTCAATTGTTTCAACCAGTAAAACAATGCAGCAAAACCAATAAGCACAAATAACCAGTTAATAATATTTGCAAAAAACCAGGTATCTAATTCCATAGCTCTTAGACTATCAAAAGGCTTAAAAAGAACATCAACAAATAAATACTCAATAGCTTCAAAAAGATCTTGCATAACCAGAAATGTTTATTTTTAAAATTAGAACTAAAACATTATATAAATTCGTTGTAAATTCTAATTTTTAAGATTTAAAATTTTCATTGCAAAAATATAAAAATTAAAGGTGTTAACAAGCTTTTTTAATCAATCAAAACCTATAAATTTTATCCTGGTAAGTTTTTATATGCTTATTATGTTTATCAGTTCGGTGGTGCAGTATACAACTAACTTTGAACCCGATACGGTTATAAATTTAATAAGCAGTTTTTTCTGTTACTTGTTAGCAATGATTTTAGTAAATAGGATGGTAAAAAAGAACGAGATTACTTCTTATAATACCCTAACCATTGTATTATTTACATTTTTAATTTCACTATTTCCATATGGATTAATTAATCCGGCAATAAGTATAGCTAACCTTTTTATGGTTTTAGCAATCTATTTTATTACTAGTTTGTCCAACCTTCGCTATCATAAGAGCAAGATCCTTAACGCATCCATTTGTGTTGGGATAGCAACCTTAGCATACTCCTGGTGCATTTTTACCCTTATTTTAATCTATGTAGGAATTTGGTACTACGGTCGTAAAGAATATCGCAACTGGCTCATTCCTTTTGTAGGCCTGGGGGTAGTAGCTATGATGTCGCTCTGTTTTCACTTAGTAGTATATAACGATTGGACGGTATTTGATGTTGCCTCACTACAAGTTTCCGCTAGCAGTGTAAACTTTCAATTTTCAGCACAAGAAATTTTTGGAATTGCCAGCTTTATTCTTTGCAGTCTATTTTTCTTAGCAATATATATATACCGCTTTAAAAAACGCCTTACCCGGTTAAAACCAATACTAGCCCTTTTTATCTGGTATTATATAGTCACCCTTCTAATCGTACTCGTGTTTGCAGAACAGAAGTCGATTAGTATTCTCTTAGCTACCCCGGCATTAGCGATAATAGGCACTTCCTATTTAGAATTAAAACAGAACAAACTAATAACCGAAACTACTTTATGGGTTATTATGTTATTACCATTTTTCGGGTATTTAATTTAGAAAAATATGATTTACTGTTCTTACTAAAATATATAAATATTGATAAAAAGACAATTATACTTTGGATTTGAAATATTTAATCTATTAATTTTTCATTTTATATTTATTGAATCTTAAAGTCATTTCTTCCTTCACTGAAAAGTTTTTACTTAATCCTCTTATTTTAGGAATAATCTCTATATATTCCTTACCTAGGACTCCATAGCAAACTAGCTTTTTAATTTGTTCTTGTTCAACAATATTTCGACCTCTTTGTTTAACATGAATAATTAATGGTGCAAAAGGTAAATTATTAATGTTATTATGTTGATCTAAAAAATATCCGATATTTTTTTCTATGGGTAGACCATAATTATTCAGTACATTTTCTAGTGATTCGGCGATATAAGAAGCTCGCTTAATCATTTCACTTAATGTTAGTTCTTCTTTACCAGCTCTCCATTTATGAAAAGATTTATTAAAGTTTCTATCATCTTCTATAATTTCTATAATTTTCTTTTTAAATTCTATATTAAAGCTACTCCTATATATTGAATCATATATATAGAATTCTTTATTAAATTCATTATACCAATTATAAGAAGAGTACCTTCTAAAATATTTTTTAGGAATTCCTCCTTTTGCCAGTATAATGGAAATAGAATGAATAAATTCGATATCTTTTGTTTTCTTACTTATATCAATGGCATATTGTAAATGACTAGATAAGGGAAATTGCACTATTTCAAAAACCCTTTTTAAAGAATCGTTGATTGATTTTAATTTCTTAGAATTAACCTTTTCAGATACCTCTAATACACCTTTATATTCATTATAGGGACAGTTTTGACTAAGAGTCTTATTTGATATAATAATTAAAGCTAATGATAGAAATACAATTTTCATTGGGAGAGATCTAATTCTTTTAGTTTATAGTATAAAATAGATTTTTGTTTCAAAATATTTTGACTCCAATCTTCCCATATATTAGTAGCTGGATTATATCCACATTTCAATGGTTTGGAATATTTATTATTAACATCTTCTAAATAAGCTCTACAGTCGGTACATATATGCCTAAATTCACAATTTTTGCAAATCTCTATCTTATTTTTAGAAATTTTCCAATATTTCTTAAAATCTTTTTTCTCTACAACGTCTTCTAGATCTGTATTGTTAATATTACCGAAACTCATTTCCATAGATGGACAATTTTTAATATTACCATCTTTGTCAATAGCTATCTTTTTGTTTAAACAAGTGTTATATTTTTGCGATTCTGTAAATAAACTGATATTTGATGTAAAGTATTTAGCATCAATTATACCACAGTTTCTTTCATCAATAATATTTTCTTTTATGTAATGAATTTTATTTGACAGTATAATATTTTTAAGTTTGTGTACAGGAGCTTTATAAAGAGTAATAGATTTCATCCTTGGATATATTTTTCCAAGATTCTTTAATTCTTCTATAAATTCAAGATTTTTATCATCGTAAGGTAGTAAAAATTCCAAATTAGTTATAACTAATTTTTTATCATGAACAAACTTTAATATTTTTTCAATTTCCTTCAATTGTGTATGTCGAAAAAATCTAATTTGAACGTTTGCACATGATAAGTTTTCTAATTCTTTTAAGATTTTCTTATAATTATGTTTAATTTCTTTAAAATCAATTATTGAATTTTCTATTTTGTTTGGAGAATGCCAGGCTAAATCAATTTCCGGGAAATATTTCTTAGTTAAATTTGTAAAAAAAATTAATTTCTTTTCCACTAAAAATTCAAAATATTCTGATATTATTTGATTGTTCTTTTCAGAAAATTTTTTGTAAATAATATCTAAAGTCAATCCATTAAATTCTTTTAGTATATAATATAATGAATTAGGTATTAGATAAAAATAGTTATTTCCTAAGTCGCATATAGTACTACGATTTTTACCTTTTACGAGAATACAATTAGAAAATAATATAAAGTTTTTACTCGTATTCAATCTAAATAATTTTTGATATTGGTTTATAGTATTTCCTAATACTACAATATGAGTTTTGAAATTTATTTATAGACACCAATGGAGAAGAATCTAATATAATTTGTTTTGCTTTTGTCGAACCATAAATATTAACAGGATTTAAATTTGAATTATTTTTACTCATTTTGTGATAAATATTTCGCTATTTTTCTTTCTAAATAAAAATTACAGGCTTTATTTATAAAATCAATTTGACCAGTAGGATTTATTTCTAGGATATAATAGTCTTTTCCATCAAAAATTAGGTCAATGGATGCATAATTTAATTTTAAAGCGCTAAGCAAAGATTTAATTTTAATTTCTAGATCTTTTGGAAGGTTAAATGGAATAATTCTAATATTATTTTGTTTTTTGATTATTTCTATCCTATAATCTTCGTAACCCTCATTACAGTGAATAGAGGCAGAATAAAACTCTTGGTTAAAATAAATTGCTCTTACTTCAAATATTATATTTAGTTTTTTTTGAAAAAATGATAAACCAAAATTTTCAGGAATTTTTTTTAGAATTTTGTTAGTGATTTTAAAAGTAAAAATTATATCATAGATATAGTTGTTAGTTTCATAATAAGTATCTTCTGTTATCCGCTTACAAATAATGCCTCCGGTAGAATAAAATTTTTTATAAAATTTTAACAATAAAGATTTTGATGAAGTTAATAATGAAGGGGGAATATTTAATTCATGTTTTCTTGCTTCGATTAAAAAATTAATTTTATTAATCTCAGTTGTATTAATAAAATTTCCAATTTTCTTTATCTTTTTAGTATTAACAAAAGATTCAAAAATTATTTTTTGTGATTGACTAATTAGTTTATTTTGTAGTTTATAAATATTTCCCCCATTAATCCAAATACTTGATACATCATCAGATAAAGTACAACTAATAAATGGAGTTTGTACTTTTATAAAAACATTATTTTCTAAAATATTAAATTCTGATATGTTGATTAATTCTCTTTCCCCAATTCTTACATAACTATCATCTATCCAATTAATAACATCATTGATAAATTGATCTGATTCTTTACAATATAATATTATCATATTCTGCAAAATCTATTCAATCCAATTTATTAAATTGAATTTTACATTGCATCTGATAAACATGGAACTGTACAAAAATTACTTCGATTGTGAAAAGTTAGTCTAGTTGTTCCATCACCATTGTCTCTTATAGCATCATAACCATAATCGAACTGAGTCAAAGCACCGTTGGCGCCATGAGGAGCTTCCGTTCGTCCACCAGCAGTAGCAATACCATTTGCTTTTATATTTTCCATTTGCTTTTTGTTTAAGGCCTCTTCTTGAAACTTTTTTATTTTTATACTCTCAAATTTCATATATAGTATTATTTTATAAGTTCAATTGTAAATATACAAAAAGTTTAATCAGAATATTTTCTATTATTAAATTTCTCTATTAACAGATTTTCTATACAATCTAGTCATTTAAGTTTTATGTAAGTATAGACTAAAACAATACCTTTGTATATGATAATTGTAAGTGGTAAAAAGAGTACTACTTTAAAGCAAATTCTATGTTTACACAAACGGCAAATCATATTTTTAAAGAAGTGATAGACACCTACCATATAAAAAACAATATCACCCAGGAACTTAAGAACCCGTATGAAAAGCAAGATTTAATAGAGCATTTATTATATAAAAAATGTTGGATTGATACCGTTCAATGGCATTATGAAGATATTATTCGTGACCCCGAAATCGATCCTATAGCCGCATTAAAATTAAAAAGGCAAATTGATGCCTCTAATCAGGATCGTACCGATATGGTAGAATATATTGACAGTTATTTCCTGGAAAAATTTAAATATGTACAACCCAAACTAGATGCGACGATAAATACAGAAAGTCCGGCCTGGGGCATTGACCGGCTTTCCATCCTGGCATTAAAAATATACCATATGCACGAAGAAGCAAACCGTCCCGAAGCTTCGGAAGATCATAGAAAAACTTGCCAAAGTAAATTAGAAATTTTGCTGGAACAACGTACGGATTTATCTACAGCTATTGACACCCTTCTTAATGATATTCAAAAAGGTGAAAAATACATGAAGGTATATAAGCAAATGAAAATGTATAATGATGAAGAGTTAAACCCCATACTCCGAGGTGAAAAATAAGCCTGTCCTCAACTTGACGGAGGAATTCCAGAACAGCTTTTTAATTTGAAATTTACACCAGTTATTTTACTAAAGTTATAAATTCATCAATACCAATACGTCCCATATATTAATTATCCGGCTCTCCGCTATGGGCGACGTAGCAATGACTGTTCCTGTCATCAAAGTACTACGTGATACCTATCCCAAAATTAAAATTACCATTTTAACCAAAGCGTTTTTTAAACCACTATTTAAAGTTATAAATAACGTAGATATCAAAATTGCCGAAATTGAAGGAGAGCATAAAGGGGTTCAAGGGCTTTATCAACTTTCCAAAGATTTAAAATCACAGGATTTAACCCATATCGCTGATTTACACAACGTATTACGGTCTAATATTTTAAAAACTTTTTTAAGTTTTTCCAGGCTTAAGGTGGCAACTATTGATAAGGGTAGGTCAGAAAAAAAACAAGTAATAAAATCTTCAAAGAATAAAATCAGATTCTTAAAAACCACCTGTCAACGATATGCCGAAGTTTTTAACCAATTAGGCTTTCCGATAGAATTAAACACCTATACCTATCCAAAAAAATTAGCAGTACCATCTGAAATAAATACCAACTATTTAAAAGGTTCCGAAAGGAAATGGATAGGAATCGCACCTTTTGCCCATTATCAAAGCAAAACCTATCCATTTTCATTATTAACCGAAGTTGTTGCAGAATTGGACCGGAAAAATGAATTTGATATTTTATTATTTGGTGGTGGAACCAAAGAAATTGAACAATTACGGCAATTAGAAAAAACCTTTAAAAACTGTACGCTAATTTCCAATAAAATAAGCTTTGCCGAAGAAATCCAGGTACTATCAAATGTGGATGTCATGGTAGCGATGGATAGTGGCAATGCTCATATTGCTGCAATCTTTAAATTACCAGTGATTACGCTATGGGGAGTTACGCATCCCGGATTAGGTTTCGCACCTTTTAAACAACTTCTGGAAAATTGCCTCCTCTCTGATAGAAACCAGTATCCACTAATCCCAACTTCTGTATATGGCAATAAAGTACCTAAAGGATACGAAAACGCAATGCAAACCATCCCCCCAAAAACAGTAATAAACAAAATCCTAGAAGTAATAAAACAAAAATAAGCAAAGCACACAACTCCACCCTCACTTCCCTATCAGTGAGCAAAGCGAACAAATACAATCTCTCTTCTCTATCAGTAAGCGCAGCGCACGGTCTAATATCTAACATCTAGCAGCGAAGCGGTCTATCTAGACATCATCAAAATCCACCTTAATCCCCGCCGTAACCGGATGCGCCTGGCAAGCCAAAACCAAGCCTTCTTCAATCTCACTATCTGTCAAAATACTATTCTTTTCCATTACCGCTTTTCCCTCCGTGATTCTACAAATACAAGAACTACAAACACCCCCTTGGCAAGAATATGGAGCATCAATATCCTGTTCTAGAGCAGCATTAAGAATAGTTTGGTCCTTCGGCATGGTAAAATCAAAAGTTTCATCATCCACCAGAACTGAAATCGTCGTTCTTCCACTTAAGTCTGCCTCAAGCGAAACTGGTTCGCTACTACTAGTAAACAATTCGCTATGCACCTTGTCCGTATCAACACCATTTTCATTTAGAACCTCCTTAGCCGTATCAATCATTGCCTCTGGCCCGCATAAATAATAGGCGTTAAAATCCACATCTTTAAATCGGTTTTTAATGATATAATTGATCGTAGATCGTTCAATACGTCCGAATTTCGCATTTTCCTCTTGCCTACGGCTATAAAAAAACTCAATATGTAAACGCTCAGGATATTCTTGTACTAGGGATAAAAGCTTATTAGCAAACATGGTCTCATTAAAATTCCGGTTTCCGTAGACCAGTACAAAAGAACTATTAGGCTCACTCGTAAGAACTGAAGTAATCATACTCAAGATAGGAGTGATACCGCTTCCGGCGGCAAAAGCCGCATACCAATGTTGATGATCCGGGTTGGTTTCTAGTAAAAAAGAACCTTCCGGCGGATGTACTTCCAGCGTATCCCCTTCCTGTAACTCCCGGTTGGCATAAGTAGAAAAAGTACCGTTTTCAACTTCTTTTACCGCAACACTTAGCTGTGAATCAAGAGGCGAACTACAAATTGAATATGCACGTCGTACCGCTTCCCCTTTAATTTCAGTTTTTAAAGTAACATATTGACCGGGGATAAAGGTAAAATCATCTTTTAAGGTGCGCGGAATCTCAAAATCAATAACCACCGCCTTTTCCGTTTCCCGGGTTATCTTCTGAATCTTAAGAGGATGAAAATCTGGCATAACAACTTTTTTGCAAAAATAATAAATGAGACCAGATTAAAACTCCTTTTAAAAAAATTAAATGTGCTCTTTACAACTCCTTATAAAAAGTGCAAATAGTCGCTACCACATGAGCTAATTGAGGTTCAGTAAGTTCTGCATACATAGGGAGTGATAACACTTCATCCTGTAATTTTGAAGCTACCGGAAAATCCGAAGCCTGGTGTCTAAAACGTTGATAAGAAGGTTGAAAAGGTATAGCCTTGGGATAATGGACTGCCGTTACAATTCCATACCCACGTAAATGCTCCTGCAAGCCTTGTCGATGCGTAGCTCTAATCACAAACAGGTGCCAACTATGCTGGTGATTACTACCCGTTGGTAACATAGGAAGTGAGATTTCCTTTACATCCGCAAGTTTTTCCAGGTAATAAGCAGCGTGTTCTACCTTACGTTTGATCCATTTCTCTAGGTAATTCAACTTAACGGATAAAACTGCAGCCTGCAGCGTGTCTAACCTACTGTTTCTACCATGAATAAGATGTGTATGTCTCTCCTTTTGACCGTAATTAGCAATCATTCTAATTTTATCAGCCATGTCTGCATTTTTGGTAAAAACAGCCCCTCCATCTCCGTAACACCCTAGGTTTTTAGTTGGGTAAAAACTATAACTGGCTGCATCTCCATATGTACCTACATATTGAGAATGCAATTTGCTACCATGGGCCTGCGCACAATCTTCAATTACCTTAAAATGATGACATTTTGATAAATTAATAATCGCTTCCATAGGTGCCGGGTAACCGTACAGGTGTACAACAATGACCGCTTTGGTTTGTGGAGTAAGTTTCTTTTTAATTTCTTCGGCTTCTAGACAAAAAGTAGTAGCATTCACATCTACAAAAATTGGGATGGCTCCGGCATTTACCACTACCTCACTAGTCGAAATCCAGGTATGCGCAGGTACAATCACTTCATCCCCGGGGCCAATTTCCATAGCTTGTAAAATGAGTTCCATACTATCCGTTCCGTTTGCACAAGAGATTACAAAACCTTCCCCGGTAATCGCTTTAAACTCTTCTTCAAAATTCCTCACAGGATCTCCGCCAATAAAAACACCTTTATCTAAAATTTTTGATATAGCCCCATCAATTTCAGGTTGAATAGATTGATATTGCGCTTGTAAATCAAAAAGTGGAACGTGCATTGCTAAGATATTTGGTTATATAAAAAAGTTTAAACAGCTTCAATTATTTAAAACAAATTAATGTTCGTAAAGCACAGCAAAATAAGGTAATTCCAAACTTTAAAAGATTTGGAGGTTGTTTTTTAACGTGAATAATTTTACAATATTGAGTTTCAATTTCATTATAATTAATCTTGGTTCTTGATTCCAGAAGCGCTAGCGATCTTGGATCCTTCCCTTAAACCATTGATTTAAATATACGATAAACCGTAATTGTTAATAACTACAAAACCATCTGTAAAATATACAGTTTCTCAAAGAAAGTATTGTTAATAAAGTAAAATTCCGATAAAGAAACGTATTTTTACAATATACTCCCCAAATAAGGTAATTTTGAACTTTTTTATACACTAAATGACTTGTTTTTTAGTTAGTAAAAGGATAAAAAGTAAAGTTTTTGAAAAATTTTAGTTCGAACATACTGATCATTATAAGCATTGCTCTAATCGGTTTAAGCTGTTCCCGTAAAAAGGATAAATGGGTAAATCGTAACTGGCATAGTTTAACTACAAAGAATAATACCCTCTACAACGGTCGGGTAGCTTTTGACGCGGGTAAAGAAGATATTGTAAATACGTACAGGGATAATTTCTGGGAAGTACTTCCCGTAGAACGTTTAATTGTAAGTGAAGACGTTCGTTTACCTAACGAAGTTCTTAATGAAAATTTCGATTTAGCAGAAACCAAAGCTGCAAAGTCTATCCAGAAACATAGTATGTTGATAGATGACCGCGAACGTAATACTAAAATAGACGAATCCTTTATGTTACTGGGAAAAGCCCGGTATAATGAGCAACGCTTTATACCTGCCCTTGAAGCATTTAACTACATTCTATATAAATATCCTAGTAGTAATAATATCAATCTGGCAAAAGTTTGGCGGGCAAAAACGAATATCCGCTTAGATAATAATGAGAAAGCTATCAAAGACTTAACCCGGATGATTTCTCAGGAGATTATGGCTCCACAAGATTATGCGAATGCCGCTTCCATGATTGCGCAGGCATATTACAACTTGAAGTTAAAGGACTCTGCGGTAACTTATATTGATAAAGCTGCAGCTCAAACGGAGGACTATGATGAAAAAGGTAGATATTATATTATCAAAGGACAATTACTAAACGAACTAGGGTTTAAAGACAGTGCAAATTTAGCTTTTGATAAAGTAATTGAACTAAACCGAAGGACTCCCAGAAGGTATTTGTTAAATGCCTATATGGCTAAAGCCCGTAATTTTGATTACGAAGAAGGAAATAAAGAAGAGTTCTTAGAATTATTGACGAAGCTGGAAGAAAACCGTGAAAACCGACCTTTTTTAGACATGATCTACTATCAAAAAGGAGAATACTTTCGGTTTACAGACTCTCTCGAAGCTGCGGTAACTTATTACAATCAATCCTTACGTCAAAATTCAGAAGACCGGATTTTAGAGTCAAAAAATTATAATATCCTGGGGAATATCAGTTTTGACGATCGGGAATACGCAGCAGCCGGAGCCTATTATGATAGTACCCTGGAACGAATGGTCGTAAATTCTAAAAAATATCGGGTCTTAAAAAAGAAACGTGAGAATCTGGATGACGTTATTCTCTACGAAGGTATTGCACAAACTAATGATAGTATTTTAAGAATTGCGCGGCTAAGCCCGGAAGAAAAAACAGCTTTCTATAAAAAATATACGGATAGCATTAAAGCTATTGCTATTGCCGAGGCAAAAGCTGCGGAAATTCAAAGAATAAAGGATGGGTTGCCGGTTCAACAACGTTTTCAGCAACCGGGAACCGGATTAGCTAATCAAAATGCCGGAAATAATTCAAATGAAAACGGAGGTGTATTTTACTTTTATAATCCTACGATTGTTGGCTTCGGAAAAACTGCCTTTAAGCGGAAGTTCGGAAACCGGGAACTTCAGGATAATTGGAAAATAGTCAGTATTTCAGATCCAAGTATTGCCGCATCTAAAGAGAATGAGGAAGAAGAAGAGAAATACGATATAGAAAAAGACCCTGTTTTTGATCCGCAAACCTACGTCGCCCAGGTTCCTTCAGATCCTAAAATATTAGATAGTTTACAAACAGATCGTAATTTTGCCTATTACCAGTTAGGGGTCATTTATAAAGAAAAATTTCAGGAATACGGATTAGCTACAGAAAAGTTTGAAGGTCTATTAGTGAGCGATCCCGAAGAACGACTGATCTTACCTTCTAAATATAATCTGTATAAAATTTATCAGCTTCAACAAGAATCAGATAAAATGAATGCGGTCAAAGCGGATATTGTTAACAATTATCCGGAAAGTAGTTATGCACAAATCCTATTAAACCCGGAAAAGGAAGTAGAGGGAGATAAAAATAGTCCCGAAGCTATTTATAATAGGATTTATCATGATTTTGAAAACGAAAAATATGCATCGGTGATTAAAGAAGCAGACGCGTATGCAACTAAATTTGGGGGAGAAGATTTTGTACCGAAATTTGAACTATTGAAAGCGCAAGCAATTGGACGCTACGAAGGTTTTGAAGCATATAAGAAAGCCTTAAACTATGTAGCCCTTAACTTCCCACAAAGTCCCGAAGGTAAAAAAGCCCAACAAATTTACAATAATGCCTTTCCGCAATTAGAACAAAGTGATTTCGCCGAAGGTACAGAGGTACTAAATAACCATAAACTAGTCTATGTATTTCCAACAATTAACAAAAAGCAAGCAGAAGAACTTAAGGAAAACATAGATCTGGTTATTAAAGAATTACGCTATAATAAAATGAAAGTATCACTTGATTTTTATACCAAAGATTCTTTATTTGTAGTAGTGCATACCCGAAGGGATCAACTGGGTGCAGAAGGATTAGGAGAGCTATTAACCCTGGGTAAAACCGAAGACTCCCGTAATGCGGATTTGACCCGCTGGAACCGGAAAAAAATCTATTATCCGGCAGTAGAACGTCCTTATTTTGTAGCAGCAACCCCTAATTATCGTATCATCCAGATTCATAAAAATGTGGAGAAATTTATAGCTTTGCAAGAAGCAGCAAAAGATCAGGAAGAAAAAGCAGAAGAACCTCCTCAAACGCAAACAACATCCGAAAAATAATTAGTAACTAAACTCCTCATAAAATATGTTTTCAGACAATAAAAAAAGTAAAGAACAACCCACTACCGATTTTTCAAAAAATCAAAACCGAATCTCAGAAGGTACCAAGATTGTCGGGGATATCGTATCTAAAGGTGGTTTTAGGATTGAAGGAATTATTGAAGGAACATTTAAAACAACCGGTAAAGTAGTAGTAGGTAAATCCGGTTATATTCAAGGTACTTTAGAATGTTCTGATGCAGATTTTGAAGGTAAGTTCTCAGGCAACCTATTGATTTCAGGTACGCTTTCCTTAAAACCAACCGCACATATTGAAGGAGAAGTAAGCGTAGGCAAATTAGCCGTAGAACCTGGTGCAGTCTTTAATGCTTCCTGTACAATGAAAGGGGATAATGTAAAATCCCTAACTAATAAGGCAAATGGATCCAAACAAGGACAACAAGGGCAATCCGCTTAGAAAATATTTAGCCTTAACGGGTATCGCCTTTGAGATGGGGGCAATTATTTTTGCCTTTTCTTATATAGGAGGGAAGTTAGATACATATTATAATACTACTAAAGAGTGGTTTACCATTGCCTTTGTATTACTAGGTGTAATCTGTTCCTTATTTTTAGTCCTTAAACAACTCAAAAGGATCAATAAACAAAATGATTAGATAAGGTATGTATCTATACTGAGCTTGTCGAAGCACCTATATGAGCCTGTCAAAACATTTATGCTAGGCCTGTCGAAGCACTTCTACTAGTTCATCGAAGTGTTTTCTAGTTAATTTACTGAGACCTTCGTACTGAGCCCGCCAAAGTACCTGTGCTGAGCCTGTCGAAGCAAAAAAAAGCCCAACATCACTGTTGGACTTTTGCTCCTCTTCTTGGGCTCGAACCAAGGACCCTTTGATTAACAGTCAAATGCTCTAACCAACTGAGCTAAAGAGGAGTATAATCTTTCGTATTTTGCAAAATCAAAATAGTTTTCTCTTTTGCGAGTGCAAATATAAATTAAATTTTATTTCTCAAAAAGCTTTTTAAGAAAATTATTGAAAATTATTTCAGATACATGCCTTCTTAAAAATTCACTTATCCTCCGAATAAAGCCTTGTACACATCATTTCCATTAGCTAGCACTAATAGGGTAATTAAAATAAGAAAACCGGCTAATTGTGCATATTCCATAAATTTATCTCCCGGCTTCCTTCCGGATATAATTTCATATAATAAAAACATCACGTGCCCCCCGTCCAGGGCAGGTATGGGCAGGATATTCATAAAAGCCAAAATGATAGAAATAAAAGCAGTAGTGCCCCAGAAACGCTCCCAGTTCCAACTTTCCGGAAATAACCCGCCGATAGCTCCGAATCCACCTACTCCTTTGTAAGCACCAGTATCCGGATTAAATATTTTTTTCATTTGTTTTATATAGCCACTTAAGATATCTACTCCCTTATTAATTCCAGCGGGAATAGATTCTACAAAGGAATACTTTACTTTTTCTAGTTTGAGCAAACCTCTTTTTTCGAATTCTTCAATCGGATTCGAACGAACCACTCCGATAAACCCTTCTTCATTTACCTTTATTCCCTCTACAGTTCTGGTAGTACCATCAGTAGATTTTACGGTAAGACTAACCGTTTTATTTTTATTAGCTTCCAGAACAGGAGAAATCTCATCCATATATTGTACGAATTGTCCATTCACTCCTACAACTTCATCTCCTTTTCGTAAATCAATTCCCTTATTATGTGAATTTGTCGCAACTTCTTCAATGATAAAAGGAAACCTGGGACTTATAAAAGAAGATTGCTCTTCCATTTCTAATAACTTTGCAATAAAGTCGACCGGTATATCTTGTTCAATCCTCCTACCGTCACGCTCTATACTCATTCTGTTACCATTGATAATCTCAAGCGGAATCGCACTAAAACGTTGAATCGGCTCACCGTCAATAGCCATAATCTTATCCCCGGTTTGAATACCTAATTTATTACCAATTTCAGTATTAGTGACTGCAAAACCATCCTTTAAACTATCCGCTTTAATATATTCATCTCCGTAAGCGTAGGCCAATCCAGCGTAAATAAGAATGGCTAAAATAAAATTAACGGTTACACCTCCTAACATAATGATCAAACGTTGCCAGGCAGGTTTAGATCTGAATTCCCAGGGTTGCGGGGGGCCGGCCATCTGTTCCTTATCCATACTTTCATCAATCATTCCGGCAATCTTTACATAACCACCCAGCGGTAACCAACCAATTCCATAAACCGTCTCTCCGATTTTCTTTTTAAATAAGGAAAACTTTACATCAAAAAACAAGTAAAATTTTTCCACCCGGGTTTTAAATAATTTTGCCGGTATAAAGTGTCCTAACTCATGCAACACGATCAGTAGGGATAAGCTTAATAGTAATTGTATAGCCTTTATAAAAAATGGACTCATAGTCAAATTTTCTTTTTTAAGAACTGCAAAAGTAGTCTTTTGCGTCCGCTTATAAAAAATAATAGGTTTGTGATCTTTCTTTTTATAACAATTTAGCATTCATTGCAAAACAAACTGTTTTAGATGCTTTAAATTTGTAAAAAAGAATAATATGATACGTTTTTTTGCTAAGTACAAATTTTTTGCCATTGTACTTTCCATACTTTCTATTATAATTATCAGTATCATCTATAGCATTTTAAAACCTAAGAAAAGCCTTCCGGTTTATGAACCTAATATGGTAAGTACCGAGTTAGTAGATAGTACGTTACAGGAAGTTCGTAAGTACCATAAAATATCAGATTTTGAATTGATTAATCAAAATGGCGAAACCATAACCCAAGAAAATTATAATGATAAAATTTACGTTGCTGACTTTTTTTTTACTACCTGCCAGACGATTTGTCCTATTATGACAGATCATATGCGTAAAATTCAAAAGGAAGTAATGGAAGATAAGGAGGTAAAATTATTATCTCATACCGTTACCCCGCAAATAGATAGCGTTCCGCAATTAAAAAAATACGCAAAGAAAAAAGGAGTAAAAGATCACAAATGGAACCTGGTGACCGGAAATAAAAAGCAAATCTATGAATTAGCACGCAAATCCTACCTGGTAGTAAAATCTGATGGAGATGGTGGCCCCTACGATATGATTCATACAGAGAACTTTGTACTTGTAGATAAAAAGAAGCGTATCCGTGGATATTATGATGGTACGAATGAAGAAGAAATAGATCGTCTCTTGGAAGATATTGAAGTCTTAAAAGCAGAGTAGAATAACATCTTCCACTGTATTTTAATACACTAAAGTTAATAAACCTTTAATTCATATTTAAGCGAAGATTACTTTTGCAACTCCGTAAATTACGCTACTTTTGCGTTGTTTAAATTTAATCTAAATAAGCTTTGAAGACAACTATCGCTAGTTTAAAGAAAGGGCAAAAGGCAATTATTCAAGAAATAACTACGGATAGAATTCCTTTAAAGCTTCTGGAAATGGGTTGTCTACCGGGCAACCAGGTAGAATTACTACTTACCGCCCCCTTTCAATGTCCTATGTACCTTACTATTAATGATAGTCATTTAGCCATTCGGAAAGAAGTCGCTGAACAGATCGAGGTTCGGATTTTATAAGGTTTTAATATGGCAAAACAAATTAAAGTATCTCTTATCGGTAATCCGAACACTGGTAAAACTTCTGTATTTAACCTATTAACCGGATTAAACCAACAGGTGGGTAACTACCCGGGTATTACCGTAGAGAAAAAAGAAGGAATTTGTAAACTGCCCCGTGGTATTAAAGCGCATATTCTCGATCTGCCCGGAACTTATAGTCTCAATGCTTCTTCACTTGATGAAAATGTAGTCATTGAATTACTACTGAACAAAAAAGACAAAGATTTTCCGGATGTAGCAGTGGTAGTAAGTGATATCGAAAATATTAAAAGGAATTTACTGCTGTACACCCAGATTAAAGATTTGGAAATACCGGTCATATTAGTCATCAATATGGCAGACCGTATGGAAAAAAAAGGAATTAGCCTGAATATTCCTTTGTTGGAAGAAAAACTACGTACTAAAATAGCTCTGGTCAGTGCCCGGAAAAATCAGGGAATTGACAAATTAAAAAAATTAATTGTTTCTTATAACACGCTACCTACTTCACCTTGTGTAGATGCCCTAACATTTGAACCCGAATATTTTGATCGTTTAAAACGTATTTTTCCTAACCAGTCAATATATAAATTATGGCTGGTCATTACTCAGGACGTAAATTTTAGAAAGGTTGAAAAAAACTCAAAAGGGATAACTCCGGATTTTGAAATTAAAACGGAAAGCGAATTAAAACGATTACAGCAAAAAGAAGCTATTAAACGCTACCAGTTTATAAATAATACCCTAAAAGAAACCATGGTAGTGGATCAAAACAAAGCTACCGGGGTTCGGGCAAAACTGGATAGAATACTTACCCATGGTGTATGGGGTTACTTGATCTTCTTTAGTATCCTGCTTCTTATTTTTCAGGCCATTTATGACTGGTCGTCCTATCCAATGGATTTGATAGATCAGGGTTTTGCCGGGTTAAGTGAAGTTATTCAGGTAAATTTACCGGACGGGCCTTTTGTAAGTTTAATAACAGATGGAATTATTCCCGGACTAGGTGGTATCGTTATTTTTATACCCCAGATAGCCATTCTGTTTATGTTTATCTCTATTCTTGAAGAAAGCGGTTATATGAGCCGGGTGGTATTTTTAATGGATCGCTTAATGCGAAAGTTTGGCTTAAGCGGAAAGAGTGTCGTACCCTTGATTTCAGGAACGGCTTGTGCTATTCCGGCAGTCATGGCCACCCGAAATATAGAAAACTGGAAAGAGCGTTTGATTACCATCTTGGTCGTACCTTTTACTACCTGTTCGGCACGCTTGCCAGTATACTTGATCATCATTGCGCTGGTCATTCCGGATACTAAAGTTGCCGGGTTCTTAAGTTATCAGAGTTTAACCTTGATGCTACTATACATTATTGGTTTTGTAACCGCTCTCGGAGGTGCCTGGCTTTTAAACCGCATGTTAAAAATGAAATCAAAGCATTATTTTGTTATTGAAATGCCGGGCTATAAAGTACCATTATTTAAAAATGTGTTCATTAATGTTATTGAAAAAACTAAGGCATTTATCTTTGGCGCCGGAAAAATCATATTGGCAATTTCTATTATTTTATGGGGTTTAGCCAGCTTTGGGCCTACCCAAAATTTTAATAAAGCTGAAACTATTGTTGCAGAACAATATCCCAATATTTCTTCTGAAAACCTGGAAACTAAAGTAGCTTCGTACAAACTAGAACATTCGTTTATAGGCTACGCCGGTAAGGCTATTGAACCCATTGTTGCACCTCTAGGATATGACTGGAAAATTGGGATTGGGATTTTAAGCTCCTTTGTTGCCAGAGAAGTATTTGTAGGTACTTTAGCAACTATTTACAGTGTGGGTAGTGAAGAAGAAGCGACCATTAAAGATAGAATGGCGGCAGAGATAAACCCGGTTTTAGGAGGTCCACTTTTTAATTTTGCTACTGGGATTTCGTTATTATTATTTTATGCTTTTGCCATGCAATGCGCCAGTACTTTAGCTATTGTTAAAAAAGAAACAAATAGTTGGAAATGGCCGGTGATTCAACTATTTTTTATGAGTGGTTTCGCTTATATCGTTGCTCTTATTGCCTATCAATTTTTAAAATAGAAAAATGCTAAACTTAATTTTGCAATACAGTCTGGTTATTTTGACAATAGGTTGGTCCGTATATTATCTTATTAAAAAGTATATTCTCCCGGTGAAAACAAATTTATCCGAAAAAAAGATGGAAAAAGGATGCCAGTCCGGTTCTTGCGGATGTCACTAACTAGTATTTCATACCGTAGCTATCTTTAGAAAAAAGTAAAGGAGCAAAGATTCTATATATTTTACACTTATATTTACATTCTTCTCTTCGTATGGAATCAAAAAAAGCCATAATTATTGGTGCTGGAATTGCCGGAATTGCCACTGCAATCCGTTTACAAAAACAAGGATTCGAAGTAACAGTCTTTGAAGCAAACACCTATCCCGGAGGTAAATTATCTCAAATGAATCGAGAAGGTTACCGTTTTGATTGCGGACCTTCCTTGTTTACCATGCCACAATTTGTAGAAGAACTTTTTACACTGGTAGGACGGGATATAAAAAAGTATTTTGAATACGAAAAGAAAGAAGTAGTCTGTAATTATTTTTTTGAAGATCAAACCCGATTTACCGCCTATGCTGATAAAGAAGCTTACGCAACAGAAGCTGCCAAGGTTTTTAATATAGATAAAAAGGATCTATTAGCTTATTTTAAAAAAAGTAAGCAAAAGTATGATCTTACCTCAAGTTTATTTTTAGAAAAGTCACTACATAAACTACAAACCTATCTTTCAAAGGATACAATCAAAGCAATTACCCGCTTAAATTCTTTAGATATTGATAAAAACTTAAATGAGGTTAATGAAGGGGCGTTTAAAGATCCCAAATTGGTACAATTATTTAATCGATATGCGACTTATAATGGTTCTTCTCCATATCAAACTCCGGGAATTATGTCTATGATCCCGCATTTGGAACAACATTTCGGGACTTTTTTTCCGAAAGGGGGGATGTATAGTATTACACAAAGTCTGTTTCAGTTAGCTAAAGATATCGGAATTAATTTTCAATTTTCCACATTAGTTTCTGATATTTTGGTCTCGAATCATAAAGCAGTAGGGGTAAAGATAGAAAACACCGTGTATCACGCAGACCTGGTGGTATCAAATATGGATATTGTACCTACCTATAAAAAACTGTTGGCAGATCAACCTGCACCTGAAAAAACCTTAGCACAGCCACGATCCAGTTCAGCGTTAATTTTTTATTGGGGAATCCGAAAAGAGTTTAAAGAACTGGATTTACATAACATCTTCTTTTCTAAATACTATAAAGAAGAATTTGATGCGATATTTAACCAAAAAACAATAAGTAACGACCCTACCGTATATATTAATATTACCTCCAAAAACGAAATAGAGGATGCTCCTACAGGTTGTGAAAATTGGTTTGTAATGATTAATGTTCCAGGCAATACCGGGCAGAACTGGGATGAGTTAATTAATACAACCAGAAAGAATTGCCTCCGGAAAATAAATAGGATGTTGCAAACAGATATCGAACCGCTGATTGCAACCGAAGAAATATTGGATCCTCGAAGTATTGAAAGTAAAACCCAGTCTTATCAAGGTTCCTTATACGGATCTTCAAGTAATAATAAATTTGCTGCTTTTTTACGTCATCCTAATTTCTCTCAAAAAATTAAGAATTTATTTTTTTGTGGCGGTAGCGTTCATCCCGGAGGAGGGATCCCATTATGCCTATTGTCCGGTAAGATTGTAAGTGATTTAGTTAACAGATAGAACTAGTAGAATGATTGCTTTGACTTCTAAAGAAAATATTTCCATCTTTATCATTTGGTTGTTTATTGCCTGCGCTGTGATTGGGATACAAATGGGTTATGAAGATTGGTTTTTATCGCTATCACCCCTTAACCTTATCCTTTTCCTTGGGTTAATTATTTGGAATACACCTTATCCTATGAACTTGGTAATAGTAATGTTCATTCCTTTTATCATAGGAATCCTGGTCGAATATCTTGGTGTTAATTTTGGGCTTATTTTTGGTGAATATGAATACGGAGAAAACCTGGGTTTTAAAATTGCCGGAGTACCTTTAATGATTGGTGTAAATTGGGTCATACTTACCTATTGTTCAGCTTCGATTGCGAGAAGGGTTACTTCAAGAGCCTGGATCGTTGCAGGAATTGCTTCTTTACTTATGGTTCTTCTGGATCTTATTATTGAGATAGCAGCCCCCGCCATGGATTACTGGGAGTTTGAAGGAGGTCAGGTTCCTTTACAAAATTACATAGGTTGGTTCGGAACCTCGTTTATAGCACATCTATTATTTCAAAAATGGAATAAATACCATAACCTCAAAATTTCTATACATATATTGAGTGCTATGCTAATGTTTTTTATCGCCTTTATCTACTTAAAATTATGACAGAATCGTATGACTACATCATTTTAGGAGGGGGAGCAGCCGGGTTAAGTCTCGCTTATTTAATGAGCAACGAACCATTTTTCAGTAATAAAAAGATTTTACTTTTAGAAAAAGAAGAAAAAGATAAAAATGACCGAATCTGGTGTTACTGGGAAACCGAACAGGGTCTTTGGAATAATCTTATTACAAAAAAATGGGAACAGATTAAATTTATAGGAGATCAATTTAAAAAAGAAGTTCCTATCCAACCCTATGCTTATAAATGCTTGAGAAGTATCGATTTTTACCGAAAAACCAAACTAGAAATACATAAGACAGGTTTAATTGAAATTAGAAAAGAAGAAGTAGTTTCTTTTAAAGATCAAAGTGAAACGGTAGAAGTGATTACCACTAAAAATAAATACCAGGCACTACACATATTTTCGAGCATTTCATTTGATAAGGAATATAAAAAGCAGAAAATATACCCGCTACTCAATCAACATTTTATAGGTTGGTTTATTAAAACTAATGAACCCGTATTTGACGAGGATATCGCTACTTTCATGGATTTTAGTATTCCTCAAGAGGCTAATACCCGTTTTATGTATCTCTTACCTTTTTCTACTACCGAAGCTTTATTTGAATATACCTTATTTTCTGAAGATTTACTACCCACTGAACAATATGAAAAAGGAATTACCGATTATCTGGACAATTTGGGAATAATAGACTATACCATTACAGAAAAGGAGAGAGGTTGTATCCCTATGACCAGTTATGATTTTGCTAGGAATAATTCTAAAAACATCTTACATATAGGTACGGTAGGAGGGTGGACAAAAGCAAGTACTGGTTTCACCTTTCAAAATACCACAAGAAAAACCAAAGAATTAGTTACCTATCTTAAAACAGGACAAACCAATCTTAAAAATTTCAATCGCCGAACCCGATTTTGGGGATATGACCTTCTGTTTTTGGATGTTCTATATCAATATAACCACAGAGGTGCAGAACTGTTTTCACTATTATTTCAAAAAAATAAAGTGACTACCATACTTAGATTTTTAGAAGAAAAAACTACTCTGTCCGAAGAAATTAAAATAATGGCTTCTATGCCTACCATGTTGTTTGCTAAGACTCTTTTTAAAAGAATATTTAGAATGCGTAGCAAGTAGAATTTAATAAAAACCTTCTTAAGCTAGACCTCTCTCTTTTTGAATTTGTTCGTAGGCTTTTTGTACTTCTTTAAATTTAGCCTCAGCACCTTTAATATGCACTTCGTCCATATGTTGGACTTTATCCGGATGGTACTTTTTAGCCATGGTTCGATATGCTTTCTTCACTTCGGCGTCTGTGGCCGTCTTTTCGATTTCCAGGATTTTGTAATGCTGATCTCCTGTTTTAAAGAACATGGCTTTGATACTTTCAAAATCCTGAAAACCCACCCGTAAAAAACCAGCCATCTTTTCAATTTCCCGGGCTTCGGCTTCACTGACATGACCATCCGCATTAGCAATACCAAATAAGAAATGTATAATTTGCAAACGAGCCGGGTACTGCGTATGACGAGAAAGAAAAGCACAAATCCGTTGTGCTGAAATTTCACGGTTTTTAATTACTTCGTTAAAGGTTCGGAAGGTAGCATTTGCTCTTTCTTTACCGTAGGCACTTACAAAGTACTGACGTACATAATCCAATTCTCGTTGATTTACCTTTCCGTCGGCTTTTATAACGATGGAACATAAGGAAAGTAGGTTCAATTCAAAGTCACTGGGAGAAACCTGATTGTTTCTGTTAGGAGGTCCGGAACTTCTTCCGGTGTTAAAACTTCCGCTTAACTGGATTCCACCCGAATCTATAAAACTTCCGATAATAAAACCCAAGACCGCACCGGGAATCCTAAAAAAGGCAAACCCTATAATAGCAGCAAACCACTTAATCATTCTTAAAATTTAAAGTGCAAATATACTTTTTATAATTGGTAGATTGTAAAGGCTTTCATAAGAAGCTTAAAGATGTATGTTAGAAAGAATACTACTTTTAGTACGTCAAACTGTCTGTACTATGATATTGGAATAGTATTTGTAATTTTACAATAGAAAATTCATTTTAAAGAAAATTATATGTATCCAGCAGATTTAGTAAAACCAATGCGTGAAGATTTAACAGCTATTGGTTTTAATGAACTACATACCGCCGAAGAAGTAGATAAGGCTATAGAAAAAGAAGGAACTACCTTAGTAGTTGTTAATTCCGTGTGCGGATGTGCAGCGGCAAATGCAAGACCGGGAGCTAAAGCATCTTTACACAATGATAAAAAACCGGATAACCTGGTTACCGTTTTTGCCGGCGTGGATAGAGAAGCAACAGATAAGGCAAGAGGTCATATGGTTCCTTTTCCTCCGTCCTCTCCATCCATGGCATTGTTCAAAAACGGAGAATTAGTACATATGCTAGAAAGACATCATATTGAAGGGCGTCCTGCTGAAATGATAGCAGAAAATTTAAAAGATGCTTATAACGAATATTGCTAGTAGTAGTTATTTAAGTAAAGGAGTTGTAAAAACGACTCCTTTACTTATTTTATTAGAATTTAATAAAAGGGATATCACTTTTATGTAAATACCGTATATTTTTTGAAGCTTTCTTAAAGACCCATCCTACCTGCTTTAAAATAAGGTATTTTTTATTGTTTCAATAAAAATATTATTAGACCTTGCACCATTAAATTCAAGTTGTAGCAAAAAAATGGAGATTCTACAAAAGCTGTTATCTTATCCACTCTCTGTATTGTTTTATTTTTTATTTGGAAGTACCCTTCTGATTTTTCATCCTTTGCAATGGTTAGCATTAAAATTGGGGGGAGCTTCAGGTCATAGGTCTATGGTAAATATAATGAACCTGTGTCTTTTGCGTTGTCTTCATGTTTTAGGAACCACAATTTCTATGAAAATGTATGATAGGCTACCTTATAGAAGACCTATCATTTTTGTATCTAACCATCAGAGTATGTTTGATATACCTCTTATTTCGTGGTTTGTACGCAGACAAAAACCAAAATTTATATCAAAAATAGAACTAGGGAAAGGCATCCCCAGTATTTCTTTTAATCTAAGAAATGGCGGAAATGTATTAATTGATCGCAAAAACCCTAAACAATCCATACCGGCAATAGGTAAATTCGCCAGGTTCATTCAGGTTAATAATTTTGCAGCAGTTATCTTTCCGGAAGGTACTAGGAGCAAAGATGGTCAGTTAAAACCCTTTGCTACAACCGGAATAAAATTATTACTTAAGAACATTCCGGATGCTTTAGTTGTACCTTTGGTGGTTCATAATAGCTGGAAATTGCTTAAATTCGGTAACTTTCCGATGGGATTAGGAGTTCAACTTAAATTGGAAGTGCTGGAACCGGTAAATATGAGAATGATTGGAAGCCCGGAAGAAGTGATTGATAATGTTCGAAGTCGCATGTTACGCGCAATTCAAAAGTAGAAATAAACTATGGCTATAGACAACATTAGGTTAGAAGTAATGCAATTGTTGGAAAAAAAAATCGATACCTATGTATCCCAATTTTTGATTCCAATTGATAAGGTTTGGCAACCCACTGATTTTTTACCGGATTCACAAAATCCGGACACATTTTTTGACGAGGTTAAAGAGCTTAGAGAATTGGCTAAAGAATTACCCTATGATTTTTGGGTAGTACTGGTAGGAGATACCATTACGGAAGAGGCACTTCCAACGTATGAGTCCTGGTTGATGGATGTAAAAGGGATTGATCAACATGACGGCAGTCAGGGAAACGGTTGGTCAAAATGGGTTCGGTACTGGACTAGTGAAGAAAACAGGCATGGGGATGTACTAAACAAGTATCTATATTTATCCGGAAGGGTCAATATGATTGAGATTGAACGTACGACACAGCATTTGATTAATGATGGTTTTGATATTGGAACAGATAGAGATCCGTATAAGAATTTTGTATATACCAGTTTTCAGGAATTAGCTACTTATATATCACATAACCGGGTAGCTAAATTAGCACGTAGTTATTCTAATAAGTCGCTTTCTAAAATGTGTAAGATCATATCTGGAGACGAAATGCGCCATTATAATGCATATAGCGAGTTTGTACGTAGTATTTTTGAAGTAGATCCAAGCCAAATGATGATTGCTTTTAAAGATATGATGAAACATAAAATTATCATGCCCGCTCATTTCTTAAGAGAATCCGGAGATGCGATTGGAACTGCTTTTGAAGAATTCTCGTATGCCGCACAGCGTATTGGAGTATATACGGGTCAGGATTATATTGATATTATGCAAAAGTTAATTGACAAATGGCAAATCGATAAATTAACAGATCTCACCGAAGAAGCTGAAAAAGCCCGTGATTTTGTGATGAAATTACCAGCTAGAATGCAACGTTTAAGTGAGCGGATTAAAATACCTGAAAAGAGTTTTCAATTTAAGTGGGTAGAACCAGCTTTGGTAAAGTAATATTTAGATTAAATTACACTCATATTTGGATAAAAATGGATTATTTGCAAAGGATAATCAAATATCAATGTATCCCACCTCTTTTTTACTAAATGAGAAGGGGAGGTTATTGATAAAAATATACCTATTGGAAAGTTGGAAAAGTTATTGGAAAAAAACTAATTAATAAAATTTCGATATAATTTGGAATTAGTACTAAATGAAGAAAAATCATACGTATTCTTAAATCTTTTAAAGAATTGAAAGTTAAAAGTTGTTATATACTAGCAATATTATGTTTATTATTAACAAAGCTAAGCATTGCTCAACAATCTTTTAGTCTCTTGAAACAAACTCTTACAGGCCAGAAAGAAATATACTTATCTAAATTTGAAGGTTTTACTACAAAAAGTGATTCAGTTCAGAAGGTTAAGACTTTTAGAAATTCTGTTTCTTTGAAGAATGAAGTTTTAGATTTAGAATCTAAAAAGAAGGTGCTTGCAGAAATTGATAAAACCTATATTGAGCCTTTACCATTTGATGAACCCATAAATTTAAGTGTTAAAGAAGGCAAAAAAAAGATTAAATTAAAGTCTAAAGATTTCCTACTAGTCTTATTTAAAACAGAAGATATTTTGAAGTTAAATTCAAATATTTTAAATTTTCAGGAAGAACTGATAATTAATTCTAAGGATAACTTTCTTAGTAATAGCTGGAAGGGAGTAAGGTGGAAAAAAGTAGATAAAAAAAAGATATAGTTTTAGTAATTACTTTAGGAGTTTTAGATAATACAGGTAAAATTTATTTAGAGACTAAACAAAGAAGTAATAAATCTCAGACAGAAACTTCGGATAAAAAGTATTTAAGAAAGAGATATTTACAGCTTTAAGATGTTCTATTAAATATTAATTTTCAATTGACTGAAGTTCAAACTAAACAAATAGAAGAAACCATTGGGTTCGTAAAAAACACTTTGCAAGAAGCGGAGGGTGGACATGATTGGTTTCATACGCAAAGAGTATTCCGAAATGCGTTACACATAGGAGAAGAAGAAAACGCGGATTTATTTATCGTAGGTTTAGGAGCCTTACTTCATGATATTGCAGACTCAAAGTTTTATGACGGTGATGAAGATATTGGTCCTCAAATGGCACAAGACTTTATGAATAAAATCAAAGTAAGTAAGTCTGTACAACAAGAAGTAATTCGTATCATTCAGCATATTTCTTTTAAAGGAGGTAACTTTAAACAAGGTTATAAATCCATTGAACTGGATGTAGTTCAGGATGCAGATCGGTTGGATGCCCTGGGCGCTATCGGGATTGCCCGTTGTTTTAACTACGGCGGATTTAAAAATCGAAAATTATACGATCCTGAAATACTTCCTGATCTCAAAATGGATAAGGAGACTTATAAAAAGTCCGAAGCTCCGACAATCAATCATTTTTACGAAAAATTATTGTTGCTAAAAGACCGGATGAATACAAATACGGGTAAGCAACTGGCAGAAGAGCGTCATAACTATATGGAAAATTTCTTAGAACAGTTTTATAGGGAGTGGAATATGGATATTAAACAACTTTAAAACAATGCCAACTGTCCGGTTTTAAACTGATGGTGTAACTCGCAATTAAGCCGGATAGGTTTTTGATTCGGAAAATACTTTCTTCGGGCAATAGCAATTTGTTGATGAATTTGATTGGCAACAGGTCCGGATCCGCTTTTACGTAATCCGAACTCACTGTTATTCAAATTACCCTGATGGCATTGTTTAATTAAACTTAAAACTTTGTCCTTCTTGTCAGGTAACACCTCTGTGATCCAATCTGTAAAGATTTTTCCAATTGCACCGTTTAAACGTACTACTGTAAAACCAAGTGATCGAGCTCCTAGACTTGATGTTATTTTAGCTACAGGTAGTATTTCATGGCTGTTAATTCCAGGAATAATAGGAGCAATCATGACAGAGGTAGGTATGCCATTTTTAGTTAGTTCTTCTAAAGTTTGTAATCGTTTTTTAATAGTAGCTGTTCTAGGTTCTACTAACCTTCTGGTGGCTTCGGATAAAGTAGTTATGGATAAGTAAACAGAAACGAGGTTAAAAGAAGCCAATTCTTTAATAATATCCAGATCTCTTAGAATTAAAGAGTTTTTAGTAACAATGCCTACAGGATGTCGGTATTTTAAAAATATTTTTAATAGTGAACGGGTGATTTCTAACTTCTTTTCGATAGGTTGATAACAATCTGTGTTTCCTGACATACCGATAGGAATTGCTTTCCATTGCGGACTTTTAAACTTGGCTTCTAACAGTTCAACCGCATTTTGTTTGACTAAGATTTTACTTTCAAAATCCAGTCCGGCATTATACCCCCAATATTCATGACTATTTCTGGCAAAACAATATATACACCCGTGTTCGCATCCTTGATACGCATTTAGAGAATACAACATATGCACATCCGGACTAGGTACTTTGTTAATAATAGTTTTGGGAAAAGTAGGAATAAAAGTTGTTTTAATGTTAGATGTTTCATCCTCCTTTGATAAATATTCTAGAAAATCAGCTCGTATTTCTTCTGAAAATTCTGAAAACTTATGATTATTAACTTTTTGCGCACCTCTTCCTTTAATCATTTAATAGAAATTTGAGGTATAAAAGTAAAACATTTATTGGAAAAATTCCTATAAAATTTGGAATATTTCCATATTAAAATGTAACTTTGTATAGGAAGTATATGAGTGGAATTTAGGAAAAATAATAGTAATGATACGTAACAAACAATTTGAATATGATGTCGCTCTATCATTTGCCGGTGAAAACCGGGAATATGTAAGGGAAGTGGCAGAAATATTGCAAACAAAGGGGGTACGTGTTTTTTACGATGTATTTGAAGAAGATAATCTATGGGGAAAAAATTTGTACGAATATCTATCCGATGTATATCAGAATAAAGCACGTTATACCGTAATTTTTATTTCAAAATATTACAATAAAAAACTATGGACCAATCATGAGAGAGTGGCCATGCAGGCAAGAGCTTTTCAGGAAAGTCATGAATATATTTTACCAGCACGCTTTGATAATACGGAGATCCCCGGGATTTTACGTACCATAGGCTATATTGATCTTAATTATAAATCCTCACACGAATTTGCTATGTTAATTGAAAAAAAAGTAAAAAAATCAAAACTATCTCAAAGTGAAAAATCAATCAAAACTGTAAAAAGAGCAATCCAAAAACCCTTTTTATTCACGGTGCGGTTATGTACTATTAAAGGAGTACCCATCCGAAAAGCTAATGTGGTACTCATTGCTCCTAACTCTACCTATCTTGAAGGTTTAAGCGATGAAAACGGATATGCATATTTTGTTATTCGAACCAAGAATAAATTTACAATGTTGGTAGCCCATTCGTTTTATAAAGCACAAACTTTAAGGGAAGTTGATCCGGTTAATGACAGCAATCTTATTTTACATAAAGACAAAAGCGGTGGATCATTTATTCTGCACAAATCGGGTTTAATCCCAGGTATCTCCGGAAAAATCGAGAGTATAAAAAAACGCAATGAAACTATCTATGTAACAGGTGATAATATTGCAATTTCTAATAACTACGGACAAACTCATAAAACCGAATTAAACAAGACTTTATTAATAGAAGATAATCAAGGAAAATTAATACATTTAGCCTTCAGATTTGTTCACGCCGGTTTAGCTCTGGTTGATTATAAAAAGATTATCTCAGAGCATGTTTAAATAAAGCAGAAAGGCCTGAACTATAAATAACAAGGGCTTATGAATTATTTTAGTTGGATTATAGTAGTATTAGTTATTACAGGATGTGCTGAGCAGAAGCAAAGTACAATAGCAATAGAAAAGAATACACCTGTTTTAGAGCAAAAGGATGAGCTTCCAACTTTTGGCATTGCAATTCATGGCGGGGCAGGAACCATTCTCAAAAAAAA
This sequence comes from Aquimarina sp. ERC-38, assembly GCF_026222555.1. Classification (NCBI taxonomy): domain Bacteria; kingdom Pseudomonadati; phylum Bacteroidota; class Flavobacteriia; order Flavobacteriales; family Flavobacteriaceae; genus Aquimarina; species Aquimarina sp. ERC-38. Next base: position 1,281,538 of record NZ_CP098511.1, read on the forward strand.
TATGTCCGTAGAGAAGGAGCAAGCTTATAGAGCGGTTTTAGAAAATGCAATACGGACAGGTCATAAAATTTTAAAGAGCGGGGGTACTAGTCTGGAAGCGGTTGAGAAAACAATTAATATTTTAGAAGACTCCCCTTTATTTAACGCAGGAAAAGGTGCGGTTTTTACCAATAATGGAACTAATGAATTGGATGCTTCTATCATGGATGGGAGTAATTTAAATGCCGGAGCAGTTTCAGGAGTTACCACCATAAAAAACCCGATTAATTTGGCTAAGGAGGTAATGCTAAACTCACCTCATGTAATGTTATCCGGAACCGGGGCAGAAGTATTTGCAAAACAGCAAAATATTGAAATGGTAGATCCTGCTTATTTCTATACGGAAGATCGAATGAAATCCCTTGAAAAAGTAAAAAATGCGGAATTAAAAAAAGATAAAATGGCTTTTTATGATGAAAGCATTCGGAACTCAAAATTCGGAACGGTAGGTTGTGTTGCTTTGGATAAAAACGGTAACCTGGCGGCAGGTACATCTACCGGTGGTATGACTAATAAAAAATGGAACCGGATTGGTGATGCTCCCATTATTGGAGCCGGTACCTATGCTAATAATAAGACCTGTGCGGTTTCTAGTACCGGTTGGGGTGAATTCTTTATTCGAGGTGTTGTGGCCTATGATATTTCCGCGATGATGGAATATAAAAACCTGTCGTTACAAGAAGCTGCTACTGAAGTAATTCAAAAGAAAGTTCCCCAATTGGGAGGAAGTGGAGGTATTATTGCTATAGACCATCAGGGTAACGTTGCTATGGAGTTTAACACGGCAGGAATGTATCGTGCAACCATGGATAGTAAAGGCGAGTTAAATATTGGGATTTATAAGTAGTATAGTAATAACTATCTTTGTTTTTAAGCTAAAGTAATGATTACCAGTAAGCCAATAAATAACTTTGGTATGAATTTAGATATCACTTATAAATACTATTAGTAATAGTTTTTTATTTTTACGTAAATTCCAAATGATTAACTGATTTAATATGGACAAATTACATTTAACTGCAGATTTAGGTTTTGATAATGGAAAGTATTATGTCGGTCTTTCATTAGTAGAATTCGAAGAAGATAATGTTACTATAATTTATTCTCCTGCTTTAGATTTAAGTGGATACGGTTATAGTCAATCTGAAGCCAAACAGTCATTTTCTGAAGCACTACAAGAGTTTTTTCGTTATACAAGTAATAAAAAAACTTTAGAAAAAGTTCTTAAAGATTTAGGTTGGGTGATAAAAGGTTCTAAAAAGAAGTCTAAATTCAATCCTCCAAAAGATTCTGATTTAATTTCGTTAAATCCGTTATACAATGAAATTGTCAACAATAAAAGTTATAAAGTTTCACGAGAAAATGTAGAGTTCGCTTACTAATCTTTTATGTCTACTAAACATTTAAGAAATATTCCTCTAAGTTTATATCGTAAATTTTTAAAAGATCAGGGATGTACTTGTAATAGAACAAAAGGTGGTCATGAACATTGGTCAAGAAGTGATTTATTAAGACCTATTACTGTTCAAACACACGTTGACCCTGTACCTGAATTTATTATCAAAAATGCATTAAGACAGTTAGGTCTGTCTAAAAAGGACTTTTTAGATTGGATTTGAGTTATGTAGTAAATTTACCAAAGAATTATTTTCACTTTTCTGTATAGCTATAGAAGTACATCTATACCTCAACTTTTCTAATATTACAATTTCAATTATCAAACTATCCCAATAACTTATTCTCTACTTCCCAAGTGTAGCTGCTGGTTTATATTTCTTGTTTCAAAAAAAGTGCGATTATTTAAACACAGATTAACGCTATCTTAAATACTATTAAAACTTTTGAATAATTCTATTCAAAATGGCAACAAGGCGTAAAGAAGTAAAAATTACTTCTTACCTTAGTTTTAAACCACTTTTAAAACTTACAAAAATTCATAAAATTCACACATATGAAAAGAATCTTAAGTCTAATAGCAGCAACCCTGTTATTTTCTAGTACCGCAGTCACCCAAATTAGTAATGGGGGGTTGCCACCTTCCTTCAATAATCTTGATTTAAAGTCTAATACGGCACACACGGTTAAAATGCCAAAGATTGATTATCAAAAAATGCTGGCAAGTGATTTATCTTCTACCTCTAAAGAAGAACCTCTACGCTTTGCTTATGCTCATCAATTAAATCTTTCTCCGGAAAATTCGGGAACTTGGTATACTGATAGTGAAGGAAATAAATACTGGAAACTTTCTATTTTATCCGAAGGAGCCAAATCTCTAAACCTAAGTTTCTCTGACTTTTATTTACCGGAAAGTGCTCAACTCTTTATTTATAATAAGGACCGAACCGATATTAAAGGTGCATTTACATACTCCAATAATAAAAAATCAAGACAATTTGGTACCGCCCCTGTAAAAGGTGATTTTATTACTATTGAATACTTTGAACCTAAGGGTACTAAAACTCCTTATGCCTTAAAAATTGAAACGGTAGCTCATGATTATCGAGATGTTTTTAAACTAGCTAAAAGTTTTAACAGTTCAGGCTCTTGTAATATTAATGTAAATTGTGAAGAAGGGGATGATTGGCAGAATCAAAAGCGCTCTGTGGCCTTAATCACTTTAAGTAATGGTACTCGCTGGTGTACCGGCTCTTTAATCAATAATGAAGATAATGATGGCACTCCTTATTTTTTAACTGCAAATCATTGCCTATCTAATGATGTGAATAGATGGGTATTTTACTTTAATTATGAATCCGGTGATTGTACCAATGAGGATAGCGTTTTAAATCAATCTATTTCCGGTTCAGAAGTATTAGCCTCCGGGAGTAGTTCCGATTATTTATTACTAAAACTATCTTCAGAACCCCCGGCTAGTTATAACGTATATTATTCCGGGTGGGATGCTACCAGTACTATTCCTTCGGAAACTGTTGCTATTCATCATCCGGCAGGTGATATAAAAAAAATATCTTTTGATAATGATGCCCCAAAAATTTCTAATTATGTATCTCCGGAACCTGCTACACACTGGGAAGTTGTAGATTGGGACTTAGGAACTACTGAAAAAGGTTCTTCGGGTTCTCCCTTATTTAATACAGATAAACGTATTGTTGGACAATTGCATGGGGGAGCAGCTGCTTGTGGAAATAATCAACCGGATTATTACGGAAGGTTCAGTAATAGCTTTCCGAATTTTAAAGAATATCTATCAAAAAATAGAAATCTAACCGTACTGGATGGTTATAATCCTACATTTAATACAAGCTGTACTAAAATAGATATCACGTTGACCTTAGATAATTATCCGGAGGAGACTTCCTGGGATTTAAAAAATGATTCCGGTGCCATCGTACGTAGTGGTAGTAATTACCGTAATGTAGCTGATGGAACCGTTATCAATGAAAACTATTGTTTGCCTTCCGGCTGTTATACCTTTACCATCTATGATTCCTACGGAGATGGGATGTGCTGTGGATATGGTTCAGGATCATATCAGGTTTCAGATGCCAGTGGCATATTAGCTTCCGGAGCTACGTTTACTGATTCCGAATCCAGTACATTTTGTATAGGAGCAAAACGTTCTCCTACCAGTATAAATCGTAGTTTGACTGAGTTTTCAATTATTCAACCTTTAAACGAAATAAAGTTATATCCTAATCCGGTAAAAGATGTGCTATTTGTAGATTATAAATTGAAAGAAGGGTCTTCAGTAATACTTTCACTTTTTGATATGACCGGTAGGCAATTACAAACTTTTAACTTAAAAGATGATAGTCAGTTTGATGCAAATCAGATATCTGTTGCCAACCTACCTTCTGGTAATTATTTTATAAAAGCTAGAGAAAACACAAATGTAGTAGTTAAGAAATTTGTAGTGGTGAAGTAAAATGAGGAACTACTTAATTTTTCTTTCAGGGTAAAGGCAAAAAAATTCGCTTCGATCAATTGTCGTAAGTTGAGATAAGTTCAAAACTAAAAAAGTCAGATAATTCACTATGAAACATCTGACTTTTTCAATTATGGCTAGATTACTTATCGTAACATATAGACTAATCCAGCAGTAAATCCTGAAGCGTCATTAAAGTTACGACCTTCAAGCGTTTTGGCATATCCCGCCGAAATCCCTAATGTCTCCTGAAATACAGGAACAAAAATATTGAATGACAATTCAGTGTAGTCCACCTTTGTTTCTGGTAAAGCTGCCGCAGCACCAGCTGCTACAAATTCCGGAGTTCCAATATCTAAACCGCTCTGCGAATTTTGAATCCCCAATTTAACATCAGCATAGAAATAGTCGTTAAAATAGCCCAGTTTTCCGCTAAAAATAGTAGCGTTTGGTATTTCGAAGTCAGAACTTTCTCGAATACTATATCCACCCTGGAATTCAGTAAAAAAGTTATAAGAAGTGGTGTATTGAACAATAGCAACGGCACTTATGTCATGTGCCTGGTTTCCTAAAGAAAGAACGCCGCCACCGTTATAATCTCCTACCGGAAGCGAGTAACCTAAACCACCACCTAATTTAAATGACGCCTGATCGACCATGGTTTCAAAAACTTTGGCTTTTAAATAGATTCCCAAATCTTGTATACCATCTACTTTATCGGTCATTTGAACAGGATCAGCAACGCCGGCTTCACTTTCTACGCTAATATAAGGTAGTGTAATGACTCCACTTAGCCAATCAGTGATACCATATTCTCCGTAGATATTATACAGTTCCGTATTAATTGTACCAAGCATAGCAGGATTTCCTGGAGCTAAAGAATTTCCAACAAAAAACTGATCGTTACTTTTATAACCGTAGCTTACGGCTACAGTTAAATTCCCTTGTTCCGGATAAAAACCATTTAATATGGTTTGACTTTGCATAAATGAAATTCCCGAGAGCATAAAGACAAAAAAAAGTAGGTAAAATTTGAATTGATAAAGGTGATTCATGGTGTTTATTTTAGATTATAAAAACACCTTTGTCGTTATTGTTTTTACTTACCTAACAAGGTAGCGTGTTAGCGTAATGTTAAATACTTTTAAGGAGTGGTTAATTGTATTTTTACCGTAAAAATAAAGCGGAAAATTACCAGGTTATATAGGGTTTTTTACTTAAAAAAGAATTATAGTATTTATTGTCTCCGGTAACTTCAGGCCCTAACCAGGATGGTTTTTTAAAAATTTCATATTCATTATTTAATTCAATTTCAGCTAACAATAATCCTTCATTCATACCTTCAAATTTATCAATTTCGTAAATATGATTCCCCGCTTTAATTTCATACCTGATTTTTTCAATAATGTGTTTTTTACAAAGTGCTAATAAAGATAAAGCTTCATTCAGAGGAATTTCTTTTTCCCATTCAAATCGTGATAATCCGTTATCACTACTTTTCCCCTTAATCGTAATAAAACCTAGCGTTCCTTTTGTTCGAATTCTTACCGTTCTCTCCGGATCAATACTTAGATAACCTTGCTTGATTTCATAGGAAGATGTCGCATCAGCTATACATTTTTCACTAGTAATTAAAAATTTTCTTTCAATTTCAATCATTTTCACGGTATTTTCTTGCTAATTTTTGTATTACTTCAGAAGAAATTCTTTTATCGGAATGCGTATGATTAGCCAACCAGATCATGGCATCGGCAATACTATTTGCAGGTATGGATTGGTATTTTTTAAATTTTCCTATTAATAAGGGATTAACCAGTTTCATAACTTTAATAAAAAAGTATTCTCCAATACGTCTTTCTTCTCTCTTGCTATCAATAAGAGAAGGTTGTAGAATATAAGTTTTTTGAATACCCATCTGTAGCACTGCTTCTTCCATTTCTCCTTTAACCCTTGAATAAAAAATGGAACTATTAGGGTTAGCGCCTAAGGCAGAAATAACTAGATAAGTACCAATTTTATGTTGTTTACATAATTGACCTAAAAGTACAGGAATCTCAAAATCAATCTTCCGGTATTGATTCTTATCCGGAGTTTTTGCTTTAGTCGTACCAATACAACAGTACAATTCATCACCGGAAAAATAAGCTGAAAAACTTTCCGGGTCAAATAAATCTACCAAATACTCCTGTAATTTAGCGTGCTTTAATTGATTAGAAGAACGAGAAAAAGTTTAAATGGTATCATAACGTTCGTCTGCAAGGAGTTTCTTAAGAAGTAAGGTTCCGGTAACTCCGGTAGAGCCTATAATGATACCTATCTTTTTCATGTGTAAAATTGAATTTAAAGGTAACCGATTAGAATTATTAATTTAACTCGTTAAGTTTTAAATTTGTAATAAAACCTAAATGGAACCTATTGTTGAACATAGAAAGATTATTCATGTAGACATGGATGCTTTTTATGCTTCGGTAGAACAATTAGATAATCCGGACTTAAAAGGAAAACCGGTAGCCGTGGGCGGAAGTTCGGATCGAGGTGTAGTAAGTGCGGCAAGTTATGAAGCACGTAAGTACGGAGTGCGTTCAGCGATGAGTAGTGTGTTAGCAAAAAAACTTTGTCCTGACTTGATTTTTGTAAAATCACACTTTGACCGGTACCGCGAAATCTCGAACAAAATTCGAGTTATCTTCAATGAATATACAGAACTGGTAGAACCCTTATCCCTGGATGAGGCATATCTGGATGTTACTCATAATAAAAAGGGGAACCCTAGTGCTACGCTTATCGCTTCAGAAATAAGAGACAAAATCCTTAAAACTACCGGACTTACCGCTTCTGCCGGTATTTCCATAAATAAATTTGTAGCCAAAGTTGCCAGTGATTATAATAAACCTAACGGACAGAAAACGGTAAATCCGGAGGAAGTTATAGAATTTTTAGAAAACCTGGATGTTAAAAAGTTCTATGGGGTAGGAAAGGTGACCCAGAAAAAAATGTACGAAATGGGTATTTATACTGGTATGGATTTAAAATCCAAATCCCTGGAATACCTGGAAAAGCATTTTGGAAAATTTGGTGGACATTATTATCGTATTGTGCGTGGCATTCATCATAGTCCGGTCAAACCGAACAGACAACGCAAGTCCCTGGGAGCCGAGCGAACCTTTCATGAAAATATTGCTTCAGAAATCTATATGACCGAACGTTTACAGGATATCGCCGAAGAAATTCAACGTAGGCTAGCCCGAAGTAAAGTTGCTGGTAAAACCATTACCCTAAAAATTAAGTATAGTGATTTCACCTTACAAACTCGAAGTAAAACCCTACCTTTCTACATTAGTGACGCTTCGGTTATTCTGGAAGCAGCAAAAGAACTTTTATACCAGGAAAAAATGAAAAATTCCGTTCGACTGCTTGGCATATCCCTTTCAAATCTGAATACGAATAAGAAAAAAGGAGAAAAAGAACAAAAAAGAACGGAGATACAGGTAATACAGTTAAAATTCGATTTTTGATAATAATGTTTAACAATATTGGTAAATTATTAAACAAAATTAAGCCGTATATTTGTATAGTTTTATTTTAAAATCATTATAAATACTATATAAACTATTGAAAACCTTGGACAAAATGCGTTTGAGACGTATTTTTGCAAGCTAAAATATTAAACAACGATTAAAATGGGAGGATTGATTACATCTTCAATAGCTAGAAAAGTCACAATGGCATTATCAGGTCTATTTCTGGTTCTTTTTTTATTACAACATTTTAGCATCAACTTCACTTCGGTTTTTAGTCCTGATCTATTTAATGAAATTTCTCATTTTATGGGGACCAATCCGGTAGTTCAATTTATTTTACAACCTATTCTAATTTTTGCGGTAATTTTTCATTTTATAATGGGTTTTATTTTAGAATTGAGAAACAACAAGGCTAGGGTTAATAAATATGTAAAATATAATGGGAATGCAAACGCTTCCTGGATGTCCAGGAATATGATAATTTCCGGATTAGTAGTGTTGGCATTTTTAGGATTGCATTTCTATGATTTTTGGTTTCCGGAAATTGTACACAAATATGTAGAAACGCATGATCCTTCGCCAGAACGTTATTATGATGATTTGGTAAATAAGTTTGAAAGTCCTGTGCGAACCGGTCTGTATGCATTATCCTTTATATTTTTAGCCTTGCATTTATGGCATGGATTTGCGTCTTCGTTTCAAACAGTAGGCTTTAATAATAAATATTCGGTAGCTGCCGTCAAGTTTGCAAAAGCTTTTGCAGTTGTGATTCCCTTAGGTTTTGTGGCTATCGCTCTAGTTCATTTTTTTAATAATTAAAACCACTTATTATGTCGATTTTAGATTCTAAAGTACCCGAAGGACCGCTGGAGGAAAAGTGGACCAAACATAAAAATACCATTAACCTGGTGAACCCGGCTAATAAACGTAATATTGATGTTATCGTCGTGGGAACCGGATTAGCCGGAGGTAGTGCTGCTGCCACGCTAGCAGAGTTAGGATATAATGTCAAAACTTTTTGTTATCAGGATTCTCCTAGAAGGGCGCATTCTATTGCCGCTCAGGGTGGAATTAACGCTTCTAAGAATTATCAGGGAGATGGAGATTCTAATTATCGGTTATTCTACGACACGGTAAAAGGAGGAGATTATCGTTCTCGTGAAGCAAATGTACATCGACTAGCTGAAGTTTCCGGAAATATTATTGACCAGTGTGTGGCGCAGGGAGTACCTTTTGCCCGTGAATATGGAGGTTTATTGGATAATCGTTCTTTTGGAGGGGTGCTGGTTTCCAGAACCTTTTATGCAAAAGGACAAACCGGACAGCAATTACTACTAGGTGCTTATTCGGCAATGAACCGACAGATTAACCGTGGAAAAATAAAGCCTTTTAACCGTCATGAAATGATGGATCTGGTAATTGTAGACGGAAAAGCCCGTGGAATTATCGCCAGAAACCTTATTACCGGAGAAATAGAAAGGCACTCAGCACATGCGGTGGTTATTGCCAGTGGGGGATATGGAAATGTATTCTTTTTAAGTACCAATGCAATGGGAAGTAATGTTATGGCAGCCTGGAGAACGCATCGTAGAGGTGCATTCTTTGCAAACCCTTGTTTTACGCAAATTCATCCCACCTGTATCCCAGTTTCCGGGGAGCATCAGTCTAAATTAACTTTGATGTCCGAATCTTTACGGAATGATGGTAGAATCTGGGTACCCAAAAAGAAAGAAGATGCAGAAGCCATCCGGGCAGGAAAATTAAAACCAACCCAGTTAAAAGAAGAAGATAGAGATTACTATTTAGAACGAAGATATCCGGCTTTTGGTAATTTGGTGCCCAGAGATGTAGCTTCCAGAGCAGCAAAAGAACGTTGTGATGCCGGTTATGGGGTTAACAAAACCGGAGAAGCCGTATATCTGGATTTCGCTTCGGCTTTTAAGCGTTATGGTAAAGAAAAAGCTTTAACTTCCGGACTTACGGGTGCTACAGAAGCTCAAATTATCAAATTGGGGCAGGCAGTTGTAGAATCTAAATACGGAAACCTGTTCCAAATGTATGAGAAGATTGTAGACGAGAATCCGTATGAAACGCCGATGATGATCTATCCGGCAGTACACTATACCATGGGTGGATTATGGGTGGATTATAACTTACAGACTACAGTTCCGGGTTGTTATGCAGCCGGAGAAGCAAATTTCTCTGATCACGGAGCCAATCGTTTAGGAGCGTCAGCGCTAATGCAGGGATTAGCAGATGGGTATTTTGTATTACCTTATACCATCGGAGATTATTTATCCGAGGATATTCGAACCGGAGCTATTTCTACGGAAACTCCTGAATTTGACCAGGCCGAAAAAGAAGTAAAAGATCGTATCAATAAATTAATGAGCGGATCCGGAACGCATTCTGTAGATTACTACCATAAGATTCTTGGTAAAATCATGTGGAATAAATGCGGAATGTCACGTAATGCTAAAGAATTACAAGAAGCTATTGATGAAATTTCAGCATTACGCGAAGATTTTTGGAAAAACGTACGAGTACCGGGAACAGCAGATACTGTCAACCAGGAATTAGAAAAAGCCGGTCGAGTAGCTGACTTTTTAGAATTAGGTGAGTTGTTTGCTAAGGATGCTTTAACTCGAAACGAATCCTGTGGTGGTCATTTCCGAGAAGAATATCAAACTCCCGAAGGTGAAGCTTTACGAGACGATGAAAACTTTAAGTTCGTATCTGCCTGGGAATACAAAGGAGCTCCTAAAGATGCGGTATTACATAAAGAAGAATTAATCTATGAAAATATTGAATTAAAAACTAGGAGTTATAAGTAGAGGTTTAGGCACTAGGCAAAAGCCACTAGATGAAAAGTGTTAAAACATATAAAGATTTGTTGATTTGGAAAAAAGGGATTGAAATCGTAAAAGAGATTTATAAAATCTGTAAAAGTTTACCTAAAGAAGAACTTTTTAGTTTGCAAAGTCAATTAAAACGTTCATCTATTTCAATACCATCAAACATTGCTGAAGGTTGGGGTAGAAATTCGACAAAAAGTTATGTTCAGTTTTTGAATTATGCACGGGGATCTTTAATGGAACTAGAAACACAGATAATCATAACTTATGAACTGAAATTTATTTCGATAGAAACGTATAATAAAATTCAAGATTTAATAACAGAAGAAAGTAAAATGCTAAATGCCTTTATAAAATCAGTCCAAAAATAACTTTTGGCTATTGACTTTTGGCTAATAAACTATAAAAAATGAATTTAACACTCAAAATTTGGCGTCAAAAAGATGCTGCGAGCAAGGGAAAGATAGTAGATTATCCGATCTCGGGAATTGACGGAGATATGTCATTTTTAGAGATGTTGGATGTACTCAACGAAGAGTTGGTAAATAAAGGAGATGAACCGGTAGTATTTGATCATGATTGCCGTGAAGGGATCTGTGGATCATGTTCCTTACAAATCAATGGAGAACCGCATGGCCCCGACCGATTAATTACTACCTGTCAATTACACATGCGAATGTTTAATGATGGTGATACGATTTATATCGAACCGTTCCGCGCAAAAGCTTTTCCGGTAATTAAGGATTTAATTGTAGACCGTAGTGCTTTCGACCGTATACAACAGGCGGGGGGATATGTTTCTATCAATACCTCCGGAAATACGGTAGATGCTAATGCAATTCCTGTAGAAAAAGAACATGCGGATGATGCTTTTGCAGCAGCGACCTGTATTGGTTGTGGTGCTTGTGTAGCAGCTTGCGTAAATGCTTCGGCAATGTTGTTTACCTCAGCTAAAGTTTCGCAATTTGCATTATTACCACAAGGGCAGGTAGAAGCAGAAGAACGTGTATTAGCAATGGTAAATCAGATGGATGCCGAAGGTTTTGGAAATTGTTCAAATACCGGGGCTTGTGAGATTGAATGTCCGAAAGGAATTTCTCTTGAAAATATTGCTCGAATGAACAGAGAGTATTTATCTGCAAGCTTAAAGGGGTAATTATTACTTACTCCGACTAGAAGATATGAGTCCTGTCTTATAAAACGTACAGTTAATAAGACAGGATTACTTTTACTCTTCAATTTATAGCTTCATCTTGAAAGTGTATTGTAGTTCTTTCTCTAAAAAAGAAGAATCAATTATTTTTCCTACCGAAGGTTCATTTTCAGCTGCTGAGGCTAGGGGAAGTCCTATTTCTTTACAAATCCTTTGGTAATAGTCCTTTTTGGTAGGATGTTCGGGAGCAGCAGCATTCAGGCGTAAATTGTATTTTTCCAGTTCTAGAATTTGAGTTATAATACCAATACAATCTATTCGGTGTATTAAATTAACCGGTGCTAAAGGATTTGAAATAATTCCTCTCTTTGCAATCATAGTAGCAGGATGTCTCCGCTCATCATACAACCCTCCGAATCTCAGAATACTAGTTCGAATTGGCGATAAATTCTTTAGTAGTTCTTCTACGGCAATTAATTGTTTGGCTGTAATAGAAGTTCCGTTAGGTTGACTTTTTTGTGTAATAATTGGAAAGTGAAGTTCATCTTTAAAAACGGAGGTAGAACTGATAAAAATAAGCTTTTGAATTGTAGAATTTTCTAGATAAGGAAGTAGCTGTTTTATTTTAAGTACAAAATTACTATTAGGATGCTTCCGTAAACCAGGCGGAATGTTAATAATCAACGTATCACTACCACCAAGAAAACCTTCTATATTTCCGCTTACTCCTAGTTCTGTTAATTGTACCATATAAGGTTGAAGATCAGCTGCTTTTAATTGTTCTAATCGTTCTGAGGTGGTAGTAGAACACTTAATTAGATATCCCTTTGATATTAAAGCTTCTGCTAAAGGTAAACCTAACCATCCGGTTCCCAGAATGCTAATTTGTGAATTCATCAATTAATAAGGTTATCTGCATTTGAGTTTTTTAAAATGATATCTTCTTCAGGTTTGATAAAAGAAATTGTGTCTAGGTCCACCGTTTGCATTATCACCATCGCATCATTCAATAAGAAAGGTTTTGTCATCATCTGACTACTTCGTTTAGGAATATTCAATTGTTTGTTATCTAATAAATTATAGGTCGATGCATAAAAGGTAAATTTAGGTAATTCTTCTTTTTTGATTGTAAGATCAATTTGTAATTCGGATGTTCCGGTATTATAATAAGTAGCCAGGTTTCTACTCCATCTTTTAGTAAAAGCATTGTACATCTTTCTGTTACGATAAGTAAAGTTATCAGCCGTTTTTTGGTTAATCCTAAGAGATTTAAAATTAACAATAGTATCGGTATAAATATCTAGTCGATTCATAGTTGTAGGAAATATAACCTTATATTTAATGTGCCTTATGGAATTTTTAAGGGAATCCATAAGTTTAATAAATTGTAAAGGGGTTTGGCTAATCAATGGAGCAGGGGTCACGTAGCTAAACTGTTTTCCGTATTTATTTTCGATGGTATTTTCATTATATTCATCTGCATTCGAACTTTCTTTAGAAATAACGGAACTTGTCCATTCATCTGGTTTTATATCATAAGTAGCCCAAACACTTTGTTGCGTATTTACGTTTGTGATATGTAACAAGCTATTCGGTTTGGGATGCTCTTCGGAAAAACCACTTTGTACATGTGCCGTTATTAAAAAACCAAGACTTACCAGGCCTGAAACCGAAATAATCCATCGGCTATTTGTTAAATGAATTAAGGAAGGAATGCTTATACAAAGTAATAATACAGTCAATATTCCGGAAATAAACAACATTTGTAAACCCAGGGCTACCGGCAATCTGTAAATAAATGGAGCTATAATAAATATAGTGGGAATACTAAATAAGACCAAAATTACGGGATGACTTTCTTTCTTAAAAATTAATAAGGACATAGGTATCAGACTTAATATCACAATCCAAATAAAGTAAGTGGCTCCTTCCAGGTATATAGCAGTTATTATAGCGATAAAAAACCAAAATATCGAAACCGAAACGTAGAAAGATAGCTGGTCTTTTTTAGAAAGAGTATAACGTAGTATCATTAAAATAACAAATGCCGATAAACTTATAGCACTATAAATATACCAATGACCATTATAGGTAAAACCATGTTGTATTTCTAAGTAGTTAGGGTACAAAATAGTAATTAATTTCCAACCAAAATATAGCGTACTACCTACAACTAAAATTGATAGTAGAAGAATACCTATTCCGTATAAAATTTTCCGAAAAGAAATTAAGTTTTGTCGCTTAGCCAGAAGAATACATAGGATAAGTAATAGAGCAGTTGTTACTAATAAAGGAACAATCAACGTTGCAGGATAATAAATTAATCCAAATACCGGAAGATCAAAATAGATAACATCCTTATCAGAAGTAAGATTTAGGTTGGGAAGTTGGGAAAAATAGGATAAAATGGAGGTTACATAGCTGCCTTGATGTGCTAAAGTACTTGTATTTAAGTTTTGCCAGGTATCCTTAGCGGTATGATAGTCATAATGATCGTCTATAAATGCAAAGTTATACCCGTTAATATTAGAATCCTCTCTGAAAACAGTAAGGTCCGTATCATTAGGTAACATTTTATACACACTATAGGCAAGCGAATTGGCAATTGGATAGGGAATCTTTGCTTTGCTAAAATGTGTAATTAAGTTTTTATTCTTCTGGTTGGTTTCTACCAACATAAAAGAACCACCTCCGCTCCCCCGAGCTTCAAAATTAAAAACGAGTTTTACGTTTTTTAGCCACGGATGTTCCTTAGTAAAAAGTTTGGCTCCTAAAAGGCCTACCTCTTCTCCATCACTAAAACAGATGTAAATGGTATTGAGTGGTTTACTTCCGGAAGCCAGATAGGCTCGAAGACCTTCCAGAATTGTAGCAACTCCACTAGCGGCATCACTGGCACCCGGTGATGAATGTACCGCACTATCATAATGAGAAAGCAGTAAAATTCCGTCATCAGAAGTAGTACTTTCAATCTTAGCCACTATATTTTGGACATACGTACAACTTCCGGTTTTTGAGATGGCGAAACCTTTTTGTATTTCAGGTTGTAGACCTAGCTTCCTAAGTTCGGAGAGGAGTACCCTTTTAGTTTCATCGTGTTGTTGTGTACCTACATAATGAGGCGCTACCGATAATTTTTTAACAATAGCTAGTGCCTTAGCAGTAGAAAATTCTGAAATATTTACATTTTCGGAAGCATTAAATCTTGGAATGCTATAAAATACACTAATCCAGCCTAAAACAGCTATAATTAAAAGTAATAAACCCTTCTGAAATTCTTTAAGAATCCTCACACTGCTTCTATTTTATAAATTATTATAACCTATTTATTTTAACAAAAATTTTAAAAAACTATTATTTGAATCAGGGATAAGATAGATAATTTATAAAACAATAGTTAAAATTAATTGAATAAATCATTTATTATCATTATATTTAAAATTCACTTAAAATACAACTTTATGGGAATTATTAGTTTTCAAGGGGCGCGCCCTAAAGTAAAAAAGCAACGTAACCTTCAAATTAAGGTTTCAGACTACATGACAACAAAGTTAATTACTTTTAAACCTGAACAATCAGTAATGGATGTAATTAACCTTTTAGTTAAACATAAAATTTCAGGAGGACCGGTGATTAATGAACAGAATGAATTACTTGGAATCATTTCGGAAGGAGATTGTATCAAATATCTTAACGAAAGCCGTTATTTCAACATGCCTACTAATGATGCTACAGTAGATCGATTTATGATTAGAGATGTAGAAACGATAGACGGAAATGCTAGTATATTTGATGCTGCTAATAAGTTTATTGCTACTAAACGAAGAAGGTTTCCTATATTAAAGGATGGAAAGTTGGCTGGACAAATCAGTCAAAAAGATGTGATGAAAGCTGCATTAAAAATGAATAGCCAACACTGGAGAGATATGTAAAAAACTACGTTCGCTTTACTAAAGCGTAAAAATCATTTTCTAAAGGAAGGTACCCCTGATTATAAACAAAATAGTAAACCGTTCCGGCTTTTGTAGTATAAATTGAAGTAAAATATTGAAAATCAAAACCATGCTCTATTAATTTAGCTTTAGTGGTTTTGGTTTTTTCTTTTGGGTTTAAATCTTCTAGAATCCTATAGTTCTTACGTAAATGATTATTTACATTACGTATCATATTTTTACTATCCCGGTTAAGCTTATTATTGTATGCATTTCTACAGAAGTCATTACAAAACCGCTTATCAATTCTACCTATCACCTCTCGCTTACATTCCGGGCATGTTCTGGTTGTGTTCATATATAATTCATTGACAAGGAAAGACCAAACCAATATAGCTATAAAAGTTTAACGGGTTTTACAGTTTTGTAGGTTTAAAACAGAAATTTTATTTCGTAAAATACAAATTTTTATAATTGCTATGATGTTGTAAAGATAGTATAAAATGAAAAAGACCGAAAGTATAGATTAAACTTGCGGTCTTTTAAAGTAATGCGGTTGTAATTAAAAATTACTTCTTAATAAACTTTTTAATTTGGTATTCGCCATTAGCTGTGATTATATTGGCAATGTACATACCAGGAGTAAGATCAGTTACTTTTTGTTTATAGGTATTTGATTGACTGCCTTTTGTATTGATCGTATAAATTACTTTTCCATTAACGTCCCGGATAATAATTCGCTTAATAGCATCCTTTGGGTTATTATTAATAGATAAAATATCCTCAACAGGATTAGGATATATTGCAAATTCACTTCCGGCATCTATCCCAATTTCGTTTACGGTAAGGGTACTACTAGCACTACAATTAGGAATAAGATCAAATAGAAGAGGTTTTAAATACTCCATCTTCCAATCTACCACATCAAACCATCCATCAGCTAATATACCTCCCGTATCTCCGGAATTTGGATTTAAGGACCAAAATGCAAAATGAAGTTTTTGTGTTTTAATAAAATCAATAAATTTAGCAAACCATACTTCATCTTTTCCTTGACGAGTTTTTATTCCTAACTCTCCAACAAACAATGGTGAAGTACCATTTGTGTTTAAAAAGTTAAATTGTTCTTCCCAAATGTCAGGCATGTTGTCTGGAAATTCAGGAACATCAAACCATTTTTGCGCATAAACGGTAGGGCCATACTCATGAGGACTATACATTAATTTACTCATATCGCTAATTCGTATCGGATAATCCCGTGCACCCTGTAGATTTCCACCCCACCAATAAGAAGTTTCCGTACCATCCGGTTTATTATAGGCTTCGATACCTTCTACAATAATTAATACATTAGGGTTTGCCTTTAGTATGGCATTTCCACATTTTTCGGCAGCAAGTCTCCAATCGGTGGCAGGGTCTCCATTCCCCCACCGTGCACCTTCCGGATCATCAATTTTTCCATGTGGTTCATTATTAATATCCATACCAATAACCGCATCATAGTCTTTATAACGATCTGCCATAAAAACCCAGTCAGCAATCCATTCGTCTTCAGATACCGTATTAGTATACCACAGGCCTTCGGCTAAATAGCCATCCGGATTCCGAGAATGACAATCCAGAATTACTTTCATATCATTTTCCTGGCACCATTTGATAATCTCATCCAGTACTTCGATAGGTTTGCGTTTGCCTTCTAAGTATAAATTTGAATAGGGTCCGGTTTCACCATTATTTGTCAAAAGGTCTTGTACCCATAAATTAGGTTTGTAAGTTTCAACCCCATCCCGTAACATCAAATTATGCCATGGAATTCTAAAACAATTAAAACCTAGTTCTTTACTTTGGTAAAGTACTGACTTTAAGTCTCGTGCCCATAAACCATGAAGAAGGTTCTGTGAAGTTTCAAATCCAAACCAATTGACTCCTGATAAAATAACTTCGTTATCGTTACTATCTAGTAATTTGTTCCCTTGCACGGACAACCAGTTACCGGAACATGTATTTTGCGCGGTGATTTCTGATAATAAAAAAAGACAAAATAAGACCTTTAAAAATAGTAGTTTTTTCAAAATAGGTGAGTTTATGTGTTTATACCAGATTAACGAGAAAATATATTTTTTCGTATATATAAGTACAATTTTGTAAAATTAAATTTCTATTACCTTGACGTTGAAGAACTAACTTGAAAATAATACGGTAAAAAATATACTAAATCTAACCAATTGCAATTGTTTAAAAATGGTAATACAGCATTTCTAAAGCATTTCTAAAAGGTAAAAACTCATTTGTAACTTCTTTCTTTTTAAAATTTCATTGACTATATAAATACAGATAATTGCGATTGAGTTGCATTAGAAATAAAGATATTGCGCAGTTCTGTAAGTATTGGCGTGTGCTTCAATGATAGTTTGAATATCCGGGGAATAACCACCACCCATGGAGCATACTACGGGGATGTTATTTTTATAACAGCTTTCTAATATGTACTGATCACGTTGTTTACAGCCTTCTATAGTACAACTTAAAGTACCCAGTTTATCCGTATCTAAAATATCAACCCCACTTAAATAGAATATAAAATCAGGTTGTACCTTATCTATTAATTTCGGTAACGTCTTATGTAAAATTTGCAGGTATTCTTTATCCGTAGTTCCTTTAGGTAGCGGAATGTCCAGGTCGGATTTTTCCTTTTTAAAAGGATAGTTTGAAGCACCATGCATAGAAAAGGTAAATACGTCCGAGTGATCTTCAAAAATTTTAGCTGTTCCGTTTCCCTGATGCACATCCAGGTCTATAATTAAAATTTTTTGAACTAATTGATGAGCTAAAAGATGTGCTGCTCCTATTGCCTGGTCATTTAACATACAAAAAGCTTCTCCATGATCTGCATAAGCATGGTGGGTGCCTCCGGCAATATTCATGGCAATTCCATGTTTAAAAGCATATTGCGTAGCCTGAATAGTACCCCCGGCAATGAGTATCTCACGTTCCACCAAAGCTTCGGATAATGGGAAACCAATTTTACGAGCTGCTTTTCGATCAATATTCAGATTACTCAGTTGATCAAAATAATCTTTAGTATGGACTCTTGTAATGTCCTTTGATAGCGCAGCGGCGGGTTCAAAAAAGTTTTCGGACGTGCAACTTCCTTCATGAAGCAATTGTTTTGGTAACAAATCATATTTTTCCATAGGAAATCGATGCCCTTCCGGAAGTGGATGCTGATAAATAGGATGATAAGCAATTTTTAACATTATTGCATAAATACGGAATAGATACTTTTAAAATTCCGGTTGTTAAAAGGAAATTTTAGATCAGTGAATAGATATAAAGATTAAGGTGATAAAGGCTTTAATTATTTAACCAAAAATAAAACTACACCTAGTTCACCGTAACACCAGGATTCACCTCTATCTGATCCGGATTTAAAAACACTAACTTTCCTTCAATATCTTCCGTCATTAGGATCATACCTTCGCTTTCAACTCCTCTTAGTTTTCGGGGAGCCAAATTGATTAATACGGTAACTTGTTTTCCGATTATTTCTTCGGCGCTAAAATGTTCGGCAATTCCGGAAACTATGGTTCTGACATTAACCCCTGTATCTACTTTTAAAACCATTAATCTTTTTGCTTTAGGCATTTTTTCGGCTTCCATAATAGTTCCTATCCTAATATCCAGTTTAGTAAAATCCTCAAAACTAATAGTTTCTTTTTGCGGTATGATTTCTTTGGTTGCCACTTCATTTGCTTTTTTGGTAGCTGCTAATTTGTCTAATTGTTTTTGAATGTCCAAATCTTCAATTTTAGAGAATAATAGCGAACCTTTTTCAATTTGATAACCGGATTTTAATAAGGCCTGTTCTTTTTCTATATCATTCCATGTCAATTTGACCAAATCCGTACGTAAACTAGCTGCCGGTCTATCTGATAGGTTAAGAATATCTTTTAATTTTTCTGAAGTAAAGGGTAAAAAA
The DNA here is from genome assembly GCF_026222555.1 of Aquimarina sp. ERC-38. NCBI lineage: Bacteria > Pseudomonadati > Bacteroidota > Flavobacteriia > Flavobacteriales > Flavobacteriaceae > Aquimarina > Aquimarina sp. ERC-38. The sequence continues at coordinate 1,300,903 of NZ_CP098511.1, forward strand.
GGCTCGGAAAGTACTGCTACTGCTGCTGCAATCTGTAGAGCAATATACATTACCGTTTGAATACGTTCCGGATCGGTTTTAATTAATTTCCAGGGTTCTTCATCTGCCAGGTATTTATTGCCTAAACGGGAAACATTGAGTAATTCCTGACTGGCTTCTCTAAATCGGTATTTTTCAATAGAACTGCTAATTACCGCAGGATACGCTCTTAATTCTGCTAAAGTTTTCTGATCTACCTCAGAAAGTTCAGCGGGTTCCGGAACGATACCCTGGTAATATTTATGAGTAAGTACCACCACACGATTGATAAAATTTCCGAAATTACCAACCAATTCATTATTATTCCGATCCTGAAAGTCCTTCCAGGTAAAATCATTGTCTTTAGTTTCAGGAGCGTTAGCGGTTAAAACATAGCGTAAAACATCCTGTTGTCCCGGAAAATCTTCTAGATATTCATGTAGCCAAACCGCCCAATTTTTAGAAGTTGATAACTTATTACCTTCCAGGTTTAGAAATTCGTTAGCCGGTACATTTTCTGGTAAAATATAAGAACCTTCGGCTTTTAACATACTTGGAAAAATAATACAATGGAAGACAATATTATCCTTTCCAATAAAATGTACCAATTTTGTATGTTGATCTTTCCAGTAAGGTTCCCAGTCTTTTCCTTCACGTTCGGCCCACTCTTTAGTCGAAGAAATATAACCGATCGGAGCATCAAACCAAACGTACAATACTTTACCTTCTGCATGATCTAAAGGTACCGGGATACCCCAATCTAAATCACGAGTAACCGCCCGGGGTCGAAGTCCGTCGTCGATCCAGGATTTAATCTGGCCGTATACATTGGTTTTCCAATCTTTTTTATGTCCAACCAAAATCCATTCCTTTAAAAAATCTTCATATTGATCTAAAGGAAGATACCAGTGTTTGGTTTCTTTTAAAACCGGTTTTGCTCCTGAAATGGTAGATTTTGGGTTGATAAGGTCGGTGGCATTTAAAGAAGTACCACAATTTTCACATTGATCTCCGTAAGCTTCTTCAAAACTACATTTAGGACAGGTACCAATTACAAAACGATCTGCCAGAAATTGTTCTGCTTCCGAATCGTATAATTGTGCTGAAGTTTCTTCGACAAACTTGTCATTTTGGTACAATTCCTTAAAAAACTCAGAAGCAGTTTTATGATGAATAGGAGCAGAAGTTCGAGAATAATTATCAAAGGTAATCCCAAAATCTTCAAAAGATTTTTTGATCATAAAGTGATATTTATCAATAATCACCTGTGGGGAAACACCTTCTTTCTTTGCCCTCATAGGGATGGCAGCACCATGTTCATCACTACCACAAATAAAAGCAACATCGTTCCCGGTAATACGAAGATACCTGGCATAAATGTCTGCGGGTATATATACTCCGGCCAGGTGACCAATATGAATGGGCCCGTTCGTATAAGGTAATGCTGAAGTAATGGTATATCTCTCTGGTGTGTTCATAGTCTACATAAAATAGACACAAAGGTAACAAACCATAGGTACTTTATATAGAAGTGGTTTAGCTTTTCTCAATTTACAATTATCAAGAAAGGCTAAACCACTTTAAGTACTTACTTCTTATCTGTATTTCTAACTTTTCAGGTCAAAACGATCTGCATTCATTACTTTAACAAAAGCATTAATAAATTGTTCTATAAAAAGTTCTTCTCCCCCGTGTTCAGCTGCATACTCTTCTGCGATTGCGCGTAATTCCGTATTTGAACCAAAAATAAGGTCCGCTCGTGTAGCCGTATAAGTATCTTCACCAGTAATGCGATTCTTACCTTTAAAGGTTATACTATTTTCATCAATGGAACGCCAAGTGTAGGTGAAGTCTAATAGGTTGGTAAAAAAATCATTAGATAATACTCCGGGTTTGTCCGTAAAAACACCGTTTTTAGAACCATCATAGTTTGCGTCTAAAACTCGTAGACCTCCTACTAGAGCAGTCATCTCAGGAATAGAAAGGTCAAGTAACTGTGCTCGGTCGATTAACATTTCTTCGGCAGCCGTTCCTTCTTGAGCTTTACTTACATAATTTCTAAAGCCATCCGCCCGTGGTTCCAGGTATCCAAAAGAATCCACGTCGGTTTTTTCCTGAAGCGCATCCACTCTTCCCGGGGTAAACGGTACTTGAACTTCTTTTCCAGCCTCTTTTGCAGCTTGCTCAATACCTACCGAACCACATAAAACAATTAAGTCTGCCATAGAAACCTCAAAATCCGACTGATCCTGGATGGACTTTAATGTATTCAATACCTTATGCAACTGCTCCGGATTGTTTACTTCCCAATTGTTCTGCGGAGCCAAACGTATTCTTCCGCCATTAGCGCCTCCTCTTTTATCTGAATTCCTAAAGGTAGAAGCGGAAGCCCAGGAAATAGAAACAAGTTCGGATACAGATAATCCGGTTCCCCAAATGGAATTTTTTAAGGAAGCTACCTGCTCATCATTTAAGGTATAACCATTTGTTTCAGGTAACGGGTCTTGCCAAAGTAATTCTTCGGTAGGAACTTCCGGTCCCAGATACCTGCTTACCGGCCCCATATCTCTGTGTGTTAATTTATACCACGCACGGGCAAAAGCATCTTCCAGTTGTTCCGGGTGTTCTTTAAACCTTTTAGAAATTTTTAAAAATTCCGGATCTATTTTTAAAGCCATATCTGCATCTGTCATCATTAAAGCTTGTGACTTAGATGCATCTCCAGCTGTTGGGGCTTTGGGAGCTCCGGAAGTTTGGGTAGGTGTCCACTGACTGGCACCAGCCGGGCTTACTGTTAATTCCCAATCATATTCCAGAAGTACTTTAAAATAGGTGTCATCCCATTGTGTAGGAGTTGGCGTCCAGGCCCCTTCCAGTCCCGAAGTGATAGCATGGTCCAGTACTCCGGTGTTGTAATGATTTTTCCAACCCATACTCATTTGTTCCATAGGCGCTCCATGTGGTTCTGGTCCTACGTATCGATCCGGATCTGCAGCACCATGTGCTTTCCCAAAGGTGTGTCCTCCGGCAGTTAACGCTACGATTTCTTCATCATTCATAGCCATACGCCCAAAGGTCTCACGCATATCTCGTGCAGAACCTATAGGATCAGACGTACCGTCCGGACCTTCCGGATTTACGTAAATAAGTCCGTGGTTTGTTGCTCCTAAGGGTGCTTCTAACTTATCGCGTCCTTCTGCATATCTTTTATCATTGGCTAACCATTCCGTTTCAGACCCCCAGTAAATATCCTGTTCCGGCTCCCAAATATCTTCTCTTCCAGCACCATACCCAAAGGTTTTAAAACCCATAGACTCCAGGGCGCAATTACCCGCTAAGATCATTAAATCTGCCCAGGATAAACTTTTACCGTATTTCTTTTTAACTGGCCAAAGTAATAATCGAGCTTTGTCCAGGTTTCCGTTGTCCGGCCAACTGTTTAACGGGGCAAAACGCTGAGATCCCGAACTGGAACCTCCACGACCATCGCCAATTCTATAGGTTCCTGCGCTATGCCAGGCCATACGAATTAAAAAAGGACCATAATGACCGTAATCTGCTGGCCACCACTCTTGCGAATTGGTCATAAGTGCTATAACTTCATTTTTTAGAGTAGGAAAATCTATACTATTAAAAGCTTTTGCATAATCAAAATCTTTATGGAAAGGATTTGATTTTTCACTATGTTGCCTTAATATATTTAATTTAAGTTCATTAGGCCACCAATCCCGAACGGAAGTTCCGTTACCAGCGGTGTTTTGTTGGGTACCTCCCAAAAAAGGACATTTTGCAGTTGCACTTGAATGATTAATATCCCAAACATTGGTATGCTTTTCTTTCATAATAGTAAGATTTAAATTGTGTATCTAAATATATGAAATATGCTACTATATTTTTAGCTTTATCATACTTTTAAACTTAAACACTATAAGTTTAATTTATTATTATTTAAAATTACTATTAATTTGTACTATGGATAAGTAAAACCCGTAAATAAAGTTTTATTGTATCTAATTTTGTCGTACATCTATTACATGATTAGTCTTTAAATAGGTGTAGTAACTGATATTCATTGAGTTTATAGTAAAATTTTAATTATGTAACTGACTTAGTTATAGATTTATTAGATAAAATTTCAATTTTTTCTTTTGACAAGTTCTAGTAAGATCATTGCAGTATATTGTTTTTTCAAATTTGTTGTTAAACATTTTGTTTAATCTTTATAGGTAGCCACATACTCTAATTGGAAAATAGGTTTGCAATAATTCTAAGTGTAATAAATTACCATTTTATTAACTCCCTACTGCTAGGTTTCAAATGTCAAAAGAAGAATACCTGTATAACCATCAATGTTAATTAAAATGTAAAAAGAAGGTTTATAATAATAAAGTAGTGATTGATTTTAATAAGTAACCTGTGGTACATTATATTAGCTTTCATATAAAAAGATATACCACAGGTCATTTTAATAGTATGAGATTCTATAAGATCATTAAGGGTTTACTGAATACTCGCTGACCTATTTTAATTTTATAGATATATTGACCTTCATCCAGGCGAAGTCCTACCTTGGATTTTACATTAATTACATGCTTTCCACCGGTTAATATTTTGTTTTGTAAGGTCGCTACTTTTTGCCCTAACATATTAAACAACCGGATATCCACATGCATGGTATTTTGCAAATTTATATTTAAATAAGTTTGTCTATCTATATATGTTACCTTATGTTCAAAGATATCAGTGCTTATAAAATCAGTATTACTTCCTAAAGTTTTATTACAACTAAAACCTAAAGATAATATATCGTAATTAGCACCTAGTAGAGCCGTATCTATAAGTTTAGGGTCTACGCACAACCATTCTTTTAAAACTGTAGCATACATAGATCTAAAATCAGTGTTTGGTTTTAGATTACCATTTTTATTTAAATCCGAAAGATCCGGATGTTTACCTATAAAACCATTACCATCAAGCCCTGATCCGAATAACATAGTTTGAGAAGCGGTACCATGGTCTGTTCCCGCTGAACCGTTTTCTTCTACTCGTCGCCCGAACTCTGATATAGTCATAGATAGCACTTTGTCATCCCAACCGGCATCCTTTAAATCATTATAGAAATTGGCAATAGTTTCTGATAAGGTAGTTATTAAAGTTTCATGTCTGTTAAGTTGATCGTTATGCGTATCAAAACCGCCCAGTTCCACCATATACACTTTGGTCCCCAGATTTCCTTTGATCAAACGTGCTATAATACTTAACTGTTGTCCTAACTTGTCTTTAGAATAATTGCCAAAATCTGAGGATTTATCGAAAGCGTCATTAATAACACCCGCATAAGCAAAGGTGGCATTAGCTACTCCTTTAATATAACTTATTTTCTCCCCATGTGTACAATCAGGAATTTTAGTCATGTCGTATAACTCCCCGTTTCTAGCAATCTGGTATAACTTTTTAGGATCTGCTACGGCAAAAGCGTAGTTACTGTCTGCGGTATCAAAAATAAGGTTTCCGGCATTCCCAATCTGTATGGCAGTAGGCTTTTTAGGTGGGTTTGTAAGATAGTCCGGAAAAATTTGTTCGAAATACCTACCCATCCATCCTTCTTCATTTTCGCTTTTAGGATCTGTGGTTGCCCAGATATCCGATCCTTTAAAATGCGAAAGTGAGCTATTTTCGTAACCTACTCCATGCACGACTTTCATCATACCGTCCCCCCACATTCGTTCCAGTTTATTAGCATATTTTGCCATCCCGAAATCATCGTTAAACTTAAAAAGTTCATTTTCTTTAATACGTAGGGTAGGGCGTGCATTTGAATAAGTATCATAGTCATATAAAGGAACAATGGTATTTAACCCATCGTTGCCCCCTTTTAATCGTATTAATACTAAAATTCGATCATTATCAGCAGTATTTATAGCAGCAGCAAGTGGAGAAGGTTTGGCAACCGAAAGAGCGGAATTAGCTAATGCCATGGTACCTCCACCTACTATACCTAAAGCTTGTAGAAAAGACCGACGGTTCCATTGTTTATGTTCTTCATGATTACAGGAGTCCGCAACATGAGTATTTTGCTTTTTTGTAGTCATCGTAGTTTGTGTTATTTAAGTTGAAATTCAGGGATTTTGATAATGTAATTTAGTAGTCGGTACATTTGAGTAGGCGTACTTGAAGAACTACTTAGCACCCAGGTGCCATCAACAAAATAACTATCCGGTACCTGATCTTTAAAAATTTCTAATGCCTCTTCATACTCATCTTCATCAAATAATGCTTTAGGCATAAAAAAATCTACCAGTTTACGGCTCACATCCTTTACATCATTATTATTAGTACCTACAATATTAGTAGCTATTGTTCTGAACTGTTCTTTATCATGCTTAAAAGCCCTATTTATATAATATAATATACGATCCCACCTGGCTACCAGGGTGCTGGAACCTATCCAACTCAAGTCTCCCTGCCAACCAGCTACATCTATCGGATCTAATAAAGACTGACCTAAAAAAGCATTCCCTCCTCTTACTTTATCAAATATTTTAAAGGAGGCTTCCGTTTTTAGATCTAATTCCTTTAAAAAACAAATTTGCACATCCGCGGGACTCTTCACAATTACCCCGTAGGTGTTTTCATCAAAGAAATGCTGACTTTTGAATAGCCTTTTTAATACCGGGGCAATTTCAAAATTGTTATTTTTAAAGGTGTTTGCAAGTTGATTTACTATATTTTTATTAATGTCCGGACTAATAAAATATGCATATAACTTTTTACAAATAAAGTTCGCAATAAGGTCAGGTTTTTCTTCAAATAAAATATCAATAACATCATTATACCCCCAATTACCGGTTCTGCCAAAGATTGTTTTAGGATCGTTATTAAACTTATTTTGATTAAAAGTTATCGGAGCCCAGACTTCGGTTCTATCATTATAACCGGTTAAAGCTTTGGAAGTTTCTACAATGTCCTCTTGCGTATACCCATTATCTACTCCTAAAGTAAATAATTCATAAAGTTCACGGGCATAATTTTCATTAGGTTTTCTTTTAGTATTTTCCCTTCCGTTAAGATACACTAACATGGCATTGGATAAACCAATATCTCTTGTAAAATCTTTAAAATTTCCTACGGCATGTAATTGTAGTAAATTATAGTACTGAAACATATAAGAAGGACTGTTATATGACTGAGATTCAGTAACAAAATGATTACTCCAGAATAAAGTCATTCGGTCACGCAGGTCATTTTCAAATAGGTCTTCGGCCATTTGATTTTGCCAGTCTCTACGATACTGAAATATTTTTTTACTGGTTTTTTCAAATTGTTTTTTTGTCCAATTACCCCATGGTGGAGCAGTAGTCGGATTTTTAGCAACAGCTTCGTCTACTAAATTATCTACGACTTGAGATGGGGACTTGGTCAAAGCATCCGTAATTGTTGCTTTATTCGCACCAAAAGCAGCTCTTCTATATAAATGGGTTACTTTTTGCACGTTCCAGGGCTTTTTTCCTGAAGGTACAAAGGTAGCCAATGAGGAAGAGTTACAACTTGTAAGGGTTGTTTCCATATATAGTTTGTGTTTAAGTTTAGTTATAACTGCTTACATCCTGGGAGGAAGGAAAAGCGTTATAAATTTATAGTATTTTATCGAATAAATTGTTGATTTGAAACATTTTAACAGTATTCTATAATTTATTATGAAAAATTATCTCCTTATTTAGCTTATAAGTAAAGTATTGCTAAACTCTCCTTGATTCGTTTCAATACGATATAGATACTGTCCGGTACTTAACCGGGTTCCTATTTCTTCTTTAACATTAACAGTCGTTTGTCCTTCCAGCATCATCTCATTGCGTAACGTACCTATTTTCTGTCCTATAATGTTAAAAAGTGAAATGTCTACATGAGTTGTTTCCGGATTATTAATATTAATATAGGTTTGATTGTCCGTATAAGTTACAACGTGGTTTAAACGTTCTCCGTCGAGAGGAATAGTATTAGTGCTTCCGGAACAGTTGAAGCCTAAATCCAATGATTCAAATTGCGCACCTAGAAGTGCCTTATCGACCACTTCTGCATTTACACAAAGCCATTCTTTCATCACCGTTGAGTATACTTGTCTAAAGTCATTAGTATTAGATACATTGCCTCCGCGGGTTAAGTTAGAAAGACTAGGATGATCTCCTATAAAACCATTACCGTTTAACCCGGTACCAAAAAACATAATGGGGGCTGCTGTACCGTGATCAGTGCCTAATGAACCGTTTTCTTTAAACCTTCTGCCAAATTCTGATATGGTCATGGTTAATACTTTATCATCCCACCCGGCATCTGCCAGGTCTGCATAAAAATTGGTAATACCTTCGGATAAAGAATTTAACAATTTCTGATGACGTTGTATTTGATCATTATGGGTGTCAAAACCACCTAATGTAACCATAAATACCTTTGTGCCTAAATTTCCTTTTATTAATCGAGCAATAATACGTAATTGTCTGGCAAAACCATCATCTTCCAGATACCCGGCAAAATCCGAACTTCGGTTAAAAGCTGCTGAAATTTCATCTGCATAGTTGTAGGTAACATTAGTAGTTTCTCGTAAAAACTTTAACTTTTCGCCATAGGTACAGTCCGGTAGGTTATTCAAGTCATAAAAAGTTTCGTTTTCTATAATTTGCTCTAAACGTTCCGGATTGGAAATAGCAAATGAAAAGTGATTGTCCGGTCCCCTAAAAATCAGATTACCTATACTTCCTATCTGGATGGAAGGTGGCGCTGCCGGGGGATTAAATAAATAATCCGGATACAAATCCTGAAAATAACGTCCCATAAATCCGGAACGCTCTCTCTCAGTTATATTGGTATTTGCCCAAATATCGGTTCCTTTAAAATGCGATAAACTCTGATCTTCATAACCTACGCCATGTACAACTTTCATTTGTCCGTCTCCCCACATATTTTCCAGTTTATTCATGGGTTTGGGCATGGCAAACTGGTCTTTTTCCAGGTTGATAAATTCACTGGGCGGAATTTTGATTAAGGGTCGGGCATTTGCATAAGTGTCGTAGTCGTACACCGGCACAATGGTATTAAACCCGTCGTTACCTCCGCCCAGGCGACAAATAATTAAGATTTTATCATTTTCAGTTTCACTTAGGGCTACAGAGAGAGGTGAGGGCCGGGAAACAGTCAGGTTACTATTAGCCAGCATCATACTTCCTCCGCCTACTAAGCCTAATGCTTGTAGGAAAGACCTGCGATTCCAGGCTTTATGTTCATCAGGGTTGCAGGTGCCGTTTGTAGTTCTGGTATGGTTATGTTGTGTAGACATGGGGCTTTATTTTAATTGGAATTCGGGGGTAATAGCTATATGATTTAGAAGGGCGGCAATTTGATCCGGAACTCCCATTAAATCCAGGGTCCAAATATTAGGTGCAATTGCATCAGGTTCATAATAATTTTCCGGGTATGTATCACCTTTAAATACACCGACCGCTTCGTTAAACAAGGTATCATCTTCTAATCCGCGAGGAAGAAAGTAGTTAAGGATCGCTCGAACTACAATAGTCACATCATCTGCCTGATAGCTATTATTAATAACACCATCGGCAAGGGTATTGATAGGTAAGTTCATTACAAAATCCCGTAATTGTGCATTATTGGTAACTCTCGCCCGATTGATCATTTGTGCAATACTCTCCCATCTTCCTATTAATAAATCAGGACTGATCCAGTCTTCATCTCCCTGCCAGCCTTCTACATCAATTGGGTTTAATACTTCCTGACCCAGCATTCGGGTATTACCATTTAAGAAATCAATATGATTAAAATCAGCTCCGTAGTTAAAACCTAATTCGGTTTGATAACATAATAAAAGGTCACACGGGCTTTTTATGATTGATCCGGTAGCTTCTTTATCAAAAAAATGTTCGCTTTTAAAAAGTTGGCGAAGTACCGGTGCTATTTCAAAATTGTTATTGATAAAAGTTTGCGCCATTTGTGCCACAATACCTTCATTACAATTAAAGCTTACAAAATACCGGTATAATTTTTCACAAATAAAATTAGCAATAAGCGTCTCTCTCTGTTCAAAAAGAATGTCAATGGCATCATCATATCCCCAATTACCCGTTCGGTTAAAAATAGATTTTGAATCCGTACTGAATTTGTCAGCGGTAAAAAGAATATCTCCCCACGGGATTTTATTTGTATCAACGTACCCGGTTAGAGCTTTAGCTGTTTGCTGAATATCAGTTTCAGTATAACCATTATCTACGCCAAGAGTGAAGAGTTCATAAAGTTCACGAGCGTAATTTTCATTAGGTCGATCTTTGGTACTTTGATTTCCGTTAAGGTAAGCAAGCATCGCATTACTAATTCCAATATCATAGGTAAAATCTTTAAAGTTACCCAATGCATGTAGTTGTAATAAGCTATAATATTGAAATTGATAGGCCGGACTTCGGTACACCCGATCTTCAGTTACAAAATGATTGCTCCAGAAAAGCGTTAAGCGATCCCGAACCTGATTTTGTAATAAATCCTGAATCATGGTAATCCTACCTTGATTCCGGTAATAAGAATTATTAAAATCTTTATTTGCTTTCTCCGCAGCGTCAAACTGATCCTTATTCCAGTTCCCCCATTCGGGAATGGCAGTAGGGGGTAATACCAGGGCATTATCTATTAACTCGTCAATAAGTGCTGACGGATCTTCTTGAATAAGGGCATTCTGAACCTGTTCTTTTGTAGCTCCAAATGCAATTCTACGGTATAAATGATTAATTTTACGTACGGTCCATGGATTTTCCGAAGTAGGAATGTAGGGGTCCAAAGATGCAACGTTACAGTTGGTATCGGTGGTCATAGTTCGTTATTTGGTAGTTAAGGGCTAATTAACGACAACAATATACTACTATTTAACGAAAACAACTGTTAATTAGTGCAATAGGTGATAAAAAAATATGAAGTTTCCGCAGTTTTTAAAAAAAGGTGATCAGATAGCCGTGGTTTGTCCTGCCCGAAAGATTGATTATCGAATGATCGAAGCTTCGGTTGGGATTATTAAAAATCAGGGATTTATCCCAGTAATTGGAGAGACCGTGGGTAAATCAAATCATCAATTTGCCGGAACTGATGAGGAAAGATTACAGGATTTACAAAAGCAATTAGATACGCCTGCGATTAAAGCTATTTGGTGCGCCCGGGGTGGCTACGGAACTGTCCGGATTATCGACCAACTTGATTTTACGGAGTTTTTAAAACATCCGAAATGGATTATTGGCTACTCGGATATTACCGTACTGCATTCGCATCTTCATAACCTGTCGGTGGCTTCTATGCACGGGCCACTGGCTTTGGATTTGTACCAGTGTTCTCATAAAGCTATTGACACTTTTACCGAGTTGCTTTCCGGTCAAAAGAAGACGATCATTTTAAAAAGTTCAAAGAAAAATAAAATTGGTAAAGCAAGCGGGCAATTGGTAGGAGGGAACTTGTCTATGTTGTATTCTCTTTGTGGTTCTCCAACTACTATTGATACCCGGGGCAAAATTCTTTGTATCGAAGACCTGGATGAATATTTATATCATATGGATCGGATGCTTCAAAATTTAAAAAGAAACGGTTATTTTGATCAGTTAAAAGGCTTAATTGTAGGCGGAATGACAAGTATGCATGATAATACGGTACCTTTTGGAAAGAAAGCAAAAAGTATTATTTTGGAAGTGGTTAAAGAATATGATTTCCCAGTGGTATTTAATTTTCCTATGGGACATGTGGATGATAATTTGGCGCTTATTCTGGGAGCTGAAGTAGAATTAAAGGTAGAGAAAGAAGAGGTTTGTTTTAGGTATGTGTGAGGTAGTAGTGAGATGTTAGTATGGAGTATTGAGATTTTTTATTTTGAAAGATAGATGCTAGAAACTAGATGCTAGAGAATAGAAACCCAGAATGAGGAAAAAATAGAATCAAGAATCAGGATTCAAGAGAAAATGGAGTAGATAGCTGAAAAGAGAAGCTAGAGAATGGATATTTAAGATTAGAAAATGAAAATAGAATCAAAATTTAGGAGTAAAGGGGGTTAGATAAGAGAAACTAGATGCTAGAGACTAGAGATTTGTGTACTATAATCAAGAATCAGCAACCAAGATACTAGAACCAGGATTTAGGATAGAAGAGCTTAAAATTTTAGCTTGGAAATGCTTTTATTCTTTTTATTTTGATAATTATTAGATGGAACTTAGAGATAATACTTATACCTTTTGGCTAAAAACTAATGAACTAAAACATGGCGGAACATTATGATTTGGGTAAAGAAGGGGAGAAGTTGGCCAGAGATTATTTGGTTAAAAAAGGTTATGCGATTCTTGAGATAAACTATCGTCATTTAAAAGCTGAAGTTGATATTATTGCCAGAAAAGGAGATATCCTAGTTGCCGTAGAGGTTAAAACCCGAAGTACCGCGGATTTTGGTAACCCGCAAGATTTTGTAAAACCGAAACAAATACAACGTCTGGTTAAAGCAGTAAACCATTACGTACACCTAAAAGACCTGGACGTAGAGGTGCGTTTTGATATTGTTTCCATTATTAAAAATAGACTAGGTACCCGGATTGAACACCTGGAGGATGCTTTTTATCACTTTTAACTGAAAACACCTGTCTGTTTTAGTAAAAATCAAGGATATACATAATTATATAGGTAGTAACTACTTATAGATAATAAAGGTAATAATTTAAGGCTCTAGTTTAAATTAGCGTTGTTATTAAAATAATGCTGAACATCCCTCTAAATCTCCCTTCAAAGGGAGACTTTTTGGCTCCCTTCCTTCGAAGGAAGGGTTGGGGAAGGATGTTTTTAATGATGCTAATTTTAAAATCTGATTATCAGTATTTTATGTAATAATATTAATATCGCCAACTTATACTAACAACGCTTATTTAAACTAGAGCGTAATTTAACTTAAATCATCATATGGACTACAGAAGACTAGGAAACTCGGATCTAGAAATTAGCAAAATATCCTTTGGGTGTATGTCTTTGGATTATAAAAATCCGGAGTCTGTTTCTTTACTTCATAAAGCCTTGGATCAAGGGGTTAATTTCTTTGATACCGCAGATTTGTATGACTGGGGTGAGAATGAAAAGTTAATAGGAAAGGCTTTAAAAGATATGCGTAAAAACGTCATTATTGCTACTAAAGTTGGAAATGAATGGAATAAAGATAAAAGCGACTGGAAATGGAATCCTTCTAAAAAATATATTTTACAAGCAGTAGATCGCAGTTTACAAAGACTACAAACGGACTACATCGATCTGTATCAATTGCACGGTGGAACGATCGATGACCCGATAGATGAAACCATCGAAGCTTTTGAACATTTAAAAGAGCAAGGTAAAATACGGTACTACGGAATTTCATCTATTCGACCAAATGTAATTAGGGAATACGTTCGTAAATCTAATATTACCAGCGTGATGATGCAATACAGTATTCTAGATAGAAGACCGGAAGAATCTTGTTTTTCCCTTTTAGAAGAATATCAAATAGGAGTGTTATCCAGAGGTACTCTAGCAAAAGGTTTATTATCCGGCAAACCAGCATCAGATTACTTAGATTATTCAGCTTCACAAGTTGAGAAGGTTAGTGCTAAAGTCCGTAAAATCGCAAAGGAATCAAATAATACAGCTTCTCAAACAGCAATTTCTTTTGCATTCAACCAACCTGTAGTAGCTTCTGCGGTAGTAGGTTTTAGAACCAGGGAACAATTGGAGGATATTTTTAGAGACAAATCTTCTTTTACTTTACAAAAAAATCAAATAGAATGCTTACAAAAAAGTATAGCACCTATTTATTATAAAAATCATCGTTGAATAAAGCGTTTATGAGTAGCATTGTATACATTCATACGCTTTAGAATCCACTTATTTCTATATTTATCATAAATTTAAATAGATGGTTTCTTTTACCTTTATTGATATACTTCTTGCTATAGGAATAAGCCAGGGATTGTTTTTAATTATTGGATTGCAGTTAATTAAAAACCGCAATAAAAAGATAAATGGAATTTTAAGTGCACTTCTCTTGATTGCTATGATCATGCTGACTGGACGAATGATTTACGGACGCTTTGAAAGTTTATGGATTTTTAGAGTAGCTTCTTACATCGATGTGGTTATTTTCCTCTTTGGCCCTTTACTCTATCTATTTGTAAGAAAATTACTATTTATACAAAATAAAGAACATGGCTTATCCTGGTATCACTTTATACCAGCTACGATTCATTTGACTGCTTTTACTTTTTTATTATTTCCGTCAGAAGCAGTACTTCGTTCTTATGGGGAAAGAGGAATTTTTACCTGGGCATATTTTTTAGTAGAAAGTATTGGGATTATTTTAAACACTGTGTATGTATTAAAGAGTTTTCACTTAATAAATACGTATCAGACTAAAGCAGTTCAAAGCGTTTCTTTTGCTCAGGAAGGAGTAGGTTTTGTAAAGTTAATTTTAATTGCCGTTTCTAGTTCGCTGGTGCTTTGGTGTATCAGTTGTGTAAATTCTTACTTTTTACAGAACACTCAATTGTCATTTATAAGTTATAAACTGATTTGGATTTCTATTCCGGTATTTATTTATATCACCGGGTTTTACAATTTATGGCAACCTGAATTATTTAGAATTCAACCGGTACAAAAACAAAAGGTAAATTATCCGGATCGCCTGACAAAAGAGCAATTAATAAGTTTAACCCAACGTCTGGAACAACTTATGGAGGTAGATAAAGTCTATTTGGAAAATACCTTAACCTTAAAAGATTTGGCTGTTCGATTACAAACTTCGTCAAATAATATATCCTGGCTACTTAACAATCATTATGAAAAGTCTTTTTACGAATTTGTAAATACGTACCGTGTTAAGGAGTTTATTCATAAGATTGAAAAAGGCGAACATCAAACGCATACTTTACTTGCACTCTCCTTAGATTCAGGATTTAACTCAAAATCTACTTTTAATAAGGTATTTAAACAGGTGGTACAGGAAACTCCAAGTGCGTTTGTAAAAAATAGGACTTCAATATCCGGATAAAAGGTATCGTTGGATACAATAGGTTGATTGCACCCTGTTTGAATATTAGTATTGTTTACATTTTAAAAACAAACTATTATGAAAACTACATTAAATCAATATTTTCAACCTTTAATAATATTGAGCTTATTTTTTATCAGTGCTACCCTTTTAACCTCGTGTTACGGAGACGGAATTGAAAAAGAAGCAAAAGTAAGTACCTTAATATCTGGATTTGCTGGAAATGATGCGGTATCTGTAGACCGAAAAGGAATAATTTATGTTTCTGAATTTGGTATTTTTGAGAATACTGGTGGAAACGGAACCCGAATATTTAAGGTAGCACCTAATGGAAAAGTATTGGATACTATAAAAGGACTTTCCGGACCTATGGGTACCGCCAAAGATTCAAAAGGTAATCTGTTTGTGAACAATGATAACAATACGGTTCGTGGGGAAGTTTTAAAAATCTATCCTGGTGGAAACAGGGAAGTTGTTACTAGTATTGACGGATGGCCCAGCGGAATGACTATTGATAGGCATGACAATCTATATATTTCTAATTTTACGGCACCTACCGTTCATAAAATAAGCGCTGATGGAAAAGTAGAAATAATTGCACAAGATGAGCGATTGGCAGGGGGTGTAGGAATTGACTTAGATAGTAAAGGCAATATTATTGTTGCAAATTTTGCTACTGCTTCCATCTATTCTATAGATAAAACCGGAAACGTTTCTTTAATTACCACAATCCCGGATATTGTATTTGGTGGTTTTGGTATTGGATATATTACAGTGATTAACGATCGTATTTATGCAACGGGTATTGCAGTTAATTATATTTTTGAAGTAAGCCTTACGGGTGAGACAACAATTATAGCGGGTAATGGCGAACCAGCGCAGGTAGATGGACCTTTATTGGAAGCTTCTTTTAGCAATCCTAACGGAATTGCATCAGACAAATACCGTGGAACTTTGTATATAACAGAATTTACCGGAGCCGGAGGTCTGCGGAAAGTAAGCTTATAGATGATGCGCTGTATTCGTATGAATTACTAATTTTAAAATTATATCCGGTAGTTAACCTTTTTAAAGCTATTTAAAGTTGTATCAATTGCAATTTTAAGTAGCTTTTTCCTTTTTAAACTTAAAATGAATATGTATTTAATCGTATAAAATAGTATTTTATCTATGTTAAATTTAAAATAAACCCGTATTAATAAATCCATTTTAATATATTTGTCGGGAATTTTAAACCCAAAATATAATGATAAGGACTTTCTACATACTTTTCACGTTCATCACCTTAAGTATTATCAGTTGTTCAAAAGATGAAGAACTAACCCCAGAAACTTTTGCCGAAGAAGAAGAAAATGAAGAACAGTTTGAGCAAGACCAGGAAATTGAAAATGATAGTATTGTCTTTTTTACAGTAAAGGTAAACCCTTATTATTTAGGTGATTTGATAGCCTCCACATATATTATTATAAATGATGCAAACGGTAATCTAATTAACCATACCATGGTTCAAAATAATAAGACCTATGAATTTAAAGTTAAGAAAGGAGAAGGGTTTGATAAATTTACCGTTTCAAAATTTGATAACATCATAAGGCCGAATTATCAGTATAGTTCGTTAAATACTTTTTTTCATATAGATCAGGGTACGGTATGGAATTTTAATGGTGCTAGTCAAAATTTGACTTTAGATAATTCAAATTTTAAAACATTCTCTTTAAAAGTAGAAAATGTTAAGGATTATAATTCTTATGAACTTTCTTCTCCTATAAATAATTCTTACCCTGGGTATGAGAACTCCGGTACCATCAATTTTGATAATGTGGAATTTATAGAGAATGAAACAAAACTTTTATTGACAATACATTTTACCACAGAAAAGTCTAAGTATGTTTATATTGATAATATAATTGAGGGTGAAGAAAGGGTGATAGATGCCGCTGATTTAAAGAATTTTGATTCGTATGTTCCGATTGATTTACCAACGGATAATAAGAATTTTAGTAAACTATTATCTTTTAACGTAGGAAATAGTGGTGTATACACAACTTCTTCTTTCTTTGGAACGGAGATTAGTTCTATTAGAAATGCTAACTTCGGGATACTTCCTGAATTTGAAAACTTTACAGTTCGCATAAATAGAAGTAACCTCGACGAAAATTATCGGTATCAGTATTATCAAAGTGCTAAAATTCTTAAGGAAATAAGCGTAAGTTCATTTGGTAAAAATTTTCAAGTTTCCAATGAAAACCGAGAATCCTTTTTATTTACCAGCGATTTTACTTACGATACGAAATACTCTTCGTGGATATATAGTAAACAGGAAGATTCAAACTATGAGTACGCTGTCTGGAATTTCCATAGTAATACAGAAAACTATACTAAAGTTCCAGTGCTACCTAAAGAGTTTTTGGAAATGTATACCAACTTTGACATAAGCAAATTAAAATATGATTCAACAAAATTAATAAAGACTAACGAACCTTATTCTTTCTTTACTACAAATACGAATGATAATGATTTTACCGAAGTACTACGGGAAGATATTATATTTTTTAAACCGGTAACCAAAAACAAGTTGTTTAAGAGTAAGAAGTTTGAAGAAGAATTTAAATTACTTGGAGAGAGATTACTACGGTAGAATTATTTATAGTTCAATTGTGTTTGATATTCAAACTCATACTATAAAAACAAACCTTATTGAAACTTGATTTATTTGTTAAGTTTTGAATTATTTTTAAACTCTAAATTCTAGAGGTATTTGAAACCCAAATTAAAATGAAAAAATTTTGTGCGCTGGCATTAATTACCATAATTGCTTTTAGTTGTTCCAAAGATGATAATGATCCAACTATGGAAACTATGTCTAAAGAAGAAGAAAAAGAACAAGAAGTTGAAAACGATAGTATTGTTTATTTTTCTGTAAAGATAGAAGATAACGTTTATACATCGACCCAACTAGTAAATTATATAATTCTAAATGATGATGATGGAAACCTAATTGATTACAGACCACTAAGAAATGGTAATAATCTCGTTTTTAAAACTAAAAAAGAAGAAGCACCAACCACTTTTTCGGTTTCCTTATCGTATTATAATAACAATTCACAATATGAAAATATAGGTGGTATTTCTACATATTTCAATGTAAAAAGTGGTTCAACTTGGCTCTTCGAAGAAAATGAAAATGACACTTATCAAGAAACGGGAACTTACTCAATTCAAATAAATAATACGGTAGATATTGAAAGTTATGAATTAAGAGATTTTAAAACTATTACTAGTGGTGAAGGTTACAGTAATGATTCTGTTATTATGATACCATACGTAAGAAATTACCTAAATCAATTTCATTTTGTCTCGCTCACTAGTGCCTTAGAAAATAAGTATTATAAATTTGTTTCAAATCCAGAACAAAAAAATAATCTTGTTTTAAATTTCAATGATTTTAAGGAATATGAATTAAGTGATTTAATTTCAATTCCCCAAGGTTACCTTGATTATTCGGTGGGTGTTGAGGTGCTAAAAGATAAAACATTCTTTCAGACAGATCAGGTAAACTCTTTAGATTTAGATACTTTAGGTTCAACTATAAAGTTATTAACAGTCAGTAATATGGAGAAATATCGTTTATATTTTATTGAATATAAAGATAACTTTACTTATTATTATGACAATTACACTAAGGACTATTTATCTGCTACTATTCCTGATATAAATAGTATAAATCTTCAAATTTCAAATAACTCAATTGACAATTTTAAATATAATACTAATATAAATTATGATAGAATAAGAAGTCAATGGAGACATACAGATACTATTAAGAATTTAGTATCTGAAACTAGTGTTTGGTATTTTCATGCAAATAATGATGGATTTAAAGTTAAACCTAATTTACCTAAGGAAGTAATTGATGCTATTCCTAATTATAAGTTAGAAAATTTAAAATATTATCAAACTAGGTTAACCAGGGGTGGACCCACGTACGAAGAAATTATATATAGTAATCTGAAAACAGATTGGTCATCTTATATTGGAGAAGTTGAAAATATTTATTTTAGGTATAATACTAACAAAAACAAATCAAGAAAGGTTGAAAGCGAAGAGGCTACATCTGTCTTAAAGCACTAGTAGCAGACATCTATTTATCTTTAAACTGCTTCGGGAGACCGAAGCAGTTTTTTTGCTTTTAATGCTGCTTATCAATAAAGGCATTCAAGTAGAATATTATGAAATAACTTCTGCTTTTTCTTGCTTAAAAGGCTCCAACACCTGTAAAGCTTTATCAATCGAGGTAATGTTTTCAAAATTTAAAAGGAGACGTAAACCATTTCGGGTTTTCTTTTCTTTCATTTTTACTTTTCCAGGATGCTGCTGCACGTATTTTAGGACATTAGTAAAAGCTTCGGTTTGATAGAACGGGGATTGTTGGTCGCTGATAAAGTAACCTATCAATTTCTGTTGTTTTAAAATTATTTTCTCAATTCCAATACTGGTGGCAATCCACTTAATACGAACCGAATTCAATAAATCTACCGCAGGATCAGGAAGTTCTCCAAACCGATCTTCCAAACGCTTTTCATAAGCTAACAGCTCTTCTTCGGTTTTAATGTTATTGAGTTCCGTATATAAATTTAAGCGTTCGGTAATATTATTGATGTAATCATCCGGGAAAAGAAGTTCAAAGTCAGTATCAATTTGGGTATCTTTTACATATTCCTTTGGTTCATTGCTTGTATCGTACAATTCGGCAAACTCATTTTCTTTTAACTCTTCAATGGCTTCATTTAGAATCTTCTGATAGGTATCAAAACCGATTTCGTTGATAAAACCACTTTGTTCTCCCCCTAATAAATCTCCCGCTCCCCGGATTTCGAGGTCTTTCATGGCAATTTTAATACCACTACCTAAATCCGAAAATTGTTCTAGGGCGGTAATCCGTTTCCGAGCATCATCCGTCATCACCGAGTAAGGTGGGGTGATAAAATAACAAAAAGCTTTTTTATTACTTCGGCCTACACGTCCCCGCATTTGATGAAGGTCCGACAAACCAAAATTATTAGCATTATTAATAAAGATAGTATTGGCATTAGGCACATCCAATCCACTTTCGACAATTGTCGTAGAAACCAAAACGTCAAACTCCCCGTTCATAAAAGAAAGCATCAACTCTTCTAATTTTTTGCCTTCCATTTGTCCGTGACCTACCGCAACTTTAGCATCCGGAACCAGGCGTTGAATCATTCCGGCTACTTCTTTAATGTTTTCAATTCGGTTATGAATAAAAAATACCTGTCCACCCCGTTGAATTTCGTAACTAACCGCATCCCGAATAGTTTCTTCCGCTAGGCGAATGACATGTGTTTCAATAGGATACCGATTAGGAGGAGGGGTAGTTATCGTAGACAAATCCCTAGCAGCCATTAAACTAAATTGTAAAGTCCTTGGGATAGGTGTAGCCGTTAAGGTCAGGGTATCTACATTTTCTTTAATCGTCTTCAACTTATCCTTTACTGAAACCCCGAATTTTTGTTCTTCATCAATAATCAGTAAGCCTAAATCCTTAAATTTTACATTTTTATTGACCAATTGATGGGTACCGATGACAATATCTATTTTCCCGTTTGCCAGGTCTTCCAGCACTTCCCTTTTTTGTTTGGCAGTCCTAAACCGGTTTAAATAATCCACCACTACCGGAAAATCTTTTAAACGGTCTTTAAAAGTTTTAGCATGTTGAAAAGCAAGAATGGTAGTGGGTACCAGTACTGCCACTTGTTTTCCGTTATCAACCGCCTTAAAAGCAGCACGAATAGCAACTTCGGTTTTACCAAAACCTACATCTCCACATATCAAACGGTCCATAGGGCGTTCGCTTTCCATATCTTTTTTTACATCCTCGGTAGCGGTACTTTGATCTGGGGTATCTTCGTAGATAAAAGAAGCTTCCAGTTCGTGTTGTAAATAACTATCCGGGGCGTATTGAAAACCTTTCTGCAAACGCCTCTTTGCGTAAAGTTGAATTAGGTTAAAAGCAATATGCTTTACCCGGGCTTTGGTTTTTTGCTTAAGGGTTTTCCAGGCTTTAGACCCCAGCTTATAAATCTGCGGAGGCTTTCCATCCTTCCCGTTAAACTTGGATATTTTATGTAGAGAGTGAATGCTTAAGTACAATACATCACGCTCTCCGTAGATCAATTTAATCGCTTCCTGTTTTTTGCCTTCCACGTCAATTTTCTGAAGCCCTCCGAACTTTCCAATTCCGTGGTCAATATGGGTCACATAATCCCCAACTTCCAGGTTATTTAATTCTTTTAAGGTAATTGCCTGTTTCTTAGCGTACCCGTTTTTTAAAGTAAACTTATGGTAGCGTTCAAAAATCTGGTGATCCGTATAACAAACTACTTTCAATTCCTCATCAATAAACCCTTGATATGCAGAAAATACCACCGTTTCATATTGCTTGACATCCAAATCCGCATCTTCAAAAATATCGTGAAAGCGTTTTGCCTGTTGCTCACTAACACAAAAAATATAATTGGTATATCCCGCCGAATGATTTTTATTTAAATTTTCAATTAACAGATTGAACTGCTTGTTAAATGAAGGTTGGGGTTTGGTTTGAAAAGCTATTTTTACTGCTTCCTTTGTATGATTAACACTTAAATGTACCTGAGAAAAGGTGCTAAGTTGCGAAAAAAGTAATTCGGAAGAAGCAAAAAGTTCTTCGGGAGATTTTCTTTTGATTTCACCCGAAAGTTTGGCAAAAGCTTCTTTTGCTTTTTCAAAATTCTGATCGTTCTGATGTTTTAAGGCTTCCAGGTTTTTCAAAACCAAAATAGTATCCGGGGCAATGTATTTAAAGAAACTTTCGTGACTTTCCTGTATACTTTTATCGGCTAAATTCGGAACAATTGAAATTTTACTGGTTTTTTCTATAGAAAGTTGGGTTTCTACATCAAACGTACGAATACTATCCACTTCATCTCCAAAAAATTCGATACGATAAGGTTCATTATGACTAAACGAGAACACATCTACAATCCCTCCACGCACGGAAAATTCACCTGGTTCTGTTACAAAATCTACCCGTTTAAACTGGTATTCAAATAATACTTCGTTTACAAAATCAAGAGATAACTTATCATTAAGGGCAATATGTAAGGTGTTTTTTTCCAGTTCTTTCCGGGTAACTACTTTCTCAAATAAAGCATCCGGATAGGTAACTATGATAGAAGGTTTTTTCTTTGAATTGATTCGGTTTAAAACTTCGGCGCGCAGTAATACGTTGGCATTGTCTGTTTCTTCAATTTGATACGGACGACGGTAACTACCGGGAAAAAACAGCACATTTTCTTTTTGAACCAATTGTTCAAGGTCATTCAGATAATAGGCAGCTTCTTCTTTATCATCAAACACACATAGGATAGGCTTACCCGTAGTTTTAAAAGTTTTTTGAAGGACAAAAGAAAGAGAAGAACCAATCAATCCCTGTAGAAAAATGTTTTTCTGATTTGTATCAAGAAGTTCAATAAATTTCCGAACGGAAGCGGATGTATCAAATTGATTTGAAACAATTTCTGCGCGCAACATGTAGCTTTTTTGCAAATATACTATTCTACCTAAAAATGAAGTATTTAATAAAAATAATATTTAGCAATAAAAATTTCTAAAAGAAAAACTAACTCTAATTAAGATTTTAGGATAGAATGGATTGAGCATAGTTTTAATTAAATAGGACTATACATGTAAAAAAATAGTAGTAGTTTGAATTTTGAAAATAATTAAAACCTATGGGAAATTTAAAATTTGATGTCTTTGTAATTGGAAGTGGTATTGCCGGGCAGAAAGTAGCTGAAAAATGTGTAAAAGAAGGGAAAAAAGTAGCAATAGCCGAAAATAAAGTACTAGGAGGTGTTTGCTCAAACCGAGGCTGTGATCCTAAGAAAGTATTGTTAGGTCCTACCGAAGTGGTACATGTAGCAAATCGATTGCTTCATAAAGGTATTTCTGAAAAGGTAAAGACTAATTGGAAAGACGTCATGCAATATAAAAAAGAATTTACTGATCCAGTTCCGGATGACACCGAAGAAAAATTGAAAGATCTGGGAATCACTTTGTTTAACGAATCCCCTTATTTTATAGATGAAAACACCCTTTTTGTGAGTGGGCAAGAGGTTAAAGCTGATAAAATCGTAATTGCAACCGGATTAATTCCTAGAAAATTAGAAGTTGAAGGAGGTCAGTTCACTAAAACCAGTGAAGATTTTTTAAGCCTGGAAGAACTTCCTAAAGATATTATTTTTATTGGTGGAGGCTATATCGGGATGGAATTTGCGCATATGTCTGCCCGAATGGGAACAAAAGTAACGGTAATTCAGCATGGAAATTTACCATTGACTATTTTTGAAAAAGAAATGGTGCAATTTATCGTCAAAGCTTCTGAAGATCTAGGGATTAAATTTATTTTCAATGCCGAACTTGAAAAGATTGAGGCTACGGATACTGCTAAAACCGTACATTACAAAGTTGAAGACACTAAAGGTTCATGCAAGGCAAATATTATTTTTAATACATCCGGAAGAGTACCTTCTATAGAAAAATTAAAATTAGAAAATGCAAATGTAGATCACGGTGATAATGGTATTAAAGTAAATGCTTATCTACAGTCTATTTCTAATCAAAACGTGTATGCCTGTGGAGATGTCGCTGATAACGCGGTTCCTCTGACTCCTTTTTCCGGTAGGGAAGGAAAGATAGTAGCTTATAATATTTTAAACGGAAATAGTAAAGAAGCGGACTTTCCGGTTATTCCCACCGTAGCTTTTACCTTACCTAATATTGCTTCCGTAGGATTATCCGAAGAAAAAGCTAAAGAAAAATACGACGAGATTAACGTAATCTGTAAAGATGCTTCATCCTTTTATAATGCTAAGCGGGTAAATGAAAAAATTTATGCGTTTAAAACTATTACGGATAAGAAATCAGGAAAAATTCTTGGTGCACATCTTGTAGGCCCGGAAGCTGGTGAAATAATCAACTTATTTTCTATGGCAATTTATAATAACATGACGGTAGATCAGATTAAAGATATGGTCTTTACCTATCCCACCTGGTCCAGTGATATAGGGAGTATGTTTACTGAATAGACTTTACCCCTTTTTCCATTCCAGAAATTTTTTAAACGGATTGGTTTCTCGGTTTTTAAACCCATGAATACCTACTGAAATAAAAAGAAGTACAGCAGCTACCATGGCGGTCCAGGCAATATTGTCAAATGTTGTTTTATGTCTAACGTAGATTGCAACTAGTGCCCATATGGTGACTAGTAAGAATTCACGTAGGTTTCGGCTAACTAATAGATACAGATTTAAAAGAACTACGACTATAATCATAAGTAACGTCCACCATTCTGGAGAAATACCCCAACCACTCCAGTTAATTTTAACTAGATATGTGGCAACATTAGCAACCGTTGCCACACTTATCCATCCGGTATACAAACAAATAGGCCACCAGACACAGGCAATAATGCCAATAGGAGCATCCCAACGTTCCATATTGGTTCTAATCATAATTTGAACTAAAGAAAATAGAATCCCAAACATAAAGAAGACTGAAAGTCCGATGAAATCATAGGTAAAGGCGATTACCCAGGCTGCATTTAGTAAATTAGCTAGAAAAAACCAACTTCCGGTTTGCAATACAAAATCACTTTCTTTAGTACTAAAAAAGGTTCTTTTTATCTGATAAGAACTATAGATAATCAGGTTCAAAAAAATCAATCCCCAGATGCTAAAAGCATATCCGGCAGGAGTAAACAAATTGTCATACTTATCACTAATATCTGCAATAGTAGCATCATTAAATTTAAATACTTGCGAGGCATAATTAATAGCTAGAACTAAAAGCACAGACAATGCATTTAGAATAACGAGAGATTTCTTTTTAGTATCCATCTCCCGAAAATAAAGGATGCAACCGGAGTTAAAGTCCTTTTTAACTACAAATATGAACAGAAATAGAACATTTTATCTGACTAAGTTAGTCACTTGAACCACTTCATGATCTGCAAGGGCATAAACTTCATCCCCTTCTGTAGGTTCCAGCATATAATTACCCGTAAATTGACCGAAAGCCGGTAAGATCATTTGTTCTTTTGTTTTAAAAAAACAAGGAAGCCGCAACGCTTGCCTACCTAAACCCTGTAAAGCCACCCCAGGGTGTATATGCCCGCATAAGTTAAAAAATCCTTCTCTCTTTTCCGGATGGTGCGTTAATAGAATAGTTCCGATCGCCCACTCTTCTGAAATATGAATATCCAGTTCTTCAAACTTGGCGGGTGAGATAATATCATGATTTCCTGCAACCAGAATAAATTTTTCCTGCATATACTGCAATCTCCAGGAAGCAAAAAGATCCCATTCGATATTTAAGGCACTATGAAATAAGTCTCCTAAAAAGCAAACAACTGCGGGTTGATATTCCCGAATTACTTTATCCAGTAATTTAAAATTTTTTTCAATAGCTTTTTTAGGTACGGCACTACCATGCTTTCTAAAATGTGACACTTTACCCAGATGTACATCAGCTATTAGTAACATCTGTGTTTCTTCCCAGAACAAAGCACCACAAGGATGCAACTGAAAATGTTGGTTATGAACGCTTAGGTTTTGGAGCATTGCGAATTGATTATTTCTTTAAACATTGTTAACTATTATGTATAGCTGAATTCATAGTAAATAACATAAGCCTTAAAAATGTTATCTTATACAAAACTAGCTATCGTAAAAAGTATCTATTATTGTAGATATATGGTGTTTTAATAAGAAATAACCGCATTAAAAATCAATTATGATTTTAATAAATTTGTCGGAAAATTTCTTAAAAAAACTTTCAATTGTGATTTGCGTTTTGCAAAGGTACAAAATTGTATAGATTTATTTCTTTGGTAAACTTGTAGTCATCTCCACTTTATCAAAACTATTTTCTAGTTTTAGAATTAATAAACTATTGTCTCGTTTAAATTTATGTAAAGTATGCCAACGGTTATAGTTATAAGAGGATATCGATTTTTCTTTTATAGTAATGATCATGAACCTATTCATATTCATGTAGAGAAAGATAATAAAACAGCAAAGATAAACTTGGTTCCTTTGGAATTAGTAAAGTCTCGAAATTTTACAGCATCAGAACTTAAAATTATTCGTAAATTAGTAGAAGAAAATCAATTATTATTTATAGATAAGTGGAATGAGTTTTTTAACAATTAATAAATCTTTTCAGGCAACTGATGTTTCCTTCAATAATGATAAAATGATTGTTTTTTTTGAAGATGGAAGGGAATTATCGGTACCGCTGGAGTGGTTCCCCACTTTAAGAAATGCTTCTTTACAAGAACTTTCTAACTGGCGATTTATCGGTCGGGGAGAAGGAATTCATTGGGAAGATTTAGATGAAGATATTTCTATTGAAAATCTATTGAAATAACTGCATTACTTCCTCATTAAAACCGCCGTCATCTTTTTGATTCTGTCTGCTAGTTTCTCGCTGGATAGTTTTTCCCGAATACGATCCGTGATGATCGGGAAGGAGAAGGGCGTAGCATCCGGGCATTGTTTCCATATAATTTCCTGATGTTTAATTCGCTCTAATGCCATTTGTAACCGACCTTCCTCCAGGGAATGCTCAAAAGTTTCAGTAATGGCTTGTTGAAATAATAAGTTTTCAGGTTCATGTTCTTTAAAGACATCAAATAATAACTGCGAACTTGATTGTAAGTGTTTATTTTTAATTATTTTATTAGGATAGCCGGTAAACACCATCCCCGAGATTATAGCAATATTCCGAAATTTACGACGTGCCATTTCCGTAGCATTTAAACTATGCTGTAGATCATTTCTAAGATATTCCGCAGAAAATAGATTGTTGTCCAAAATTAGCTGTACGTCAATTTCCTGATCGGATAAGAGTTCAAATCCGTAATCATTAAAGGCTAACGAGATGGAGATAGGATTCAGCAAACTTAAACGATACCCTAACAAACTACCCAAAGCTTCGTGAACAAAACGGCCTTCAAAAGGATACATGACCGTATGAAACCCTTCTCTGGTTTTAAAGGTTTCAATAAGAAACTGCCCTTCATCCGGAATGATACTATCCCGTTCCTGTCTTTTAAAAATAGGGGCTAGGGCTTTTAATTCTTTGGTTAACTTTAAAGTTCCGTTAGCTACCTGTTGTCTTCGAGAAGGTGCTACCTTATATAATTCTTCACGTAAAAGTTCGGACATTTGTGAGGTAAGGGCAAAGCGGCTTCCTTGCCAACTGGGGATTCGGTTTGTTTTTTTTGTAGACTTTCTGACTAATACATGCATACTTTTTACCCGTACCAGCTCAAGATTACGTCCCCCGTACATAAAGACATCTCCGGGTTTTAGCTTAGAAACAAAATATTCTTCAACATGACCGATAAAACCTCCTTTTACATATTTTACCATCAATACCGCATCCCCTACAATAGTTCCAATTTGCAGACGGTGACGCATAGAAATCCCCCGGTGGATCACTTTATACAAACCATCTTCCAGGATTTCCACCTTTTTGTACTCATCATAGGTTTGTAAACTCTGACTTCCTAAAGTAATAAAATTAAGTACCCATTGCCATTCTTCATAACTCATAAATTGATAGCAAAAGGTTTGTTTTACTTCTTTTATAATAACATCCGGATAAAATCCGTCAGAAACCGCCAGGGTAACCAGGTATTGAATCAGGACATCAAAACTATTTAAATAAGGCGGGCGGTCTTCTACGGCATTTTCTTTTACCGCTTTATGCAGGGCTGATGCCTCTACCAGTTCAATCGCATGAGTGGGTAAAAAATAAATCACACTTTCTTCTCCCGGCCGGTGACCACTACGTCCGGCACGTTGTAAAAAACGGGCTACGCCTTTAGGTCCACCAATCTGAACAATGGTTTCTACCGGAGCAAAATCAACACCCAGATCCAGGCTAGACGTACAAACCACTGCTTTTAAAGATTCATTACGAATGGCTTGTTCTACCCAAATACGGGTTTCTTTAGTAATACTTCCATGATGCAAGGCAATCTCTCCGGCAAACTCCGGGTATCTTTCTAGGATACGATGAAACCAAATTTCACATTGTGCCCGGGTATTAGTAAATAATAAAGTGGTTTTACTACTATTAATAATAGGAACCACATCATCCATTAAATGAATCCCTAAATGCCCTCTCCATGGAAAGGTATCCATGGTTTTTGGGATGACACTTTTAACGGTGATCTTTTTTTTAATATTGGCTTTTATCAATATGGAATTGTGGTACGCTGCCGTATCGGGCCCTAATAATACTTCTCTTCCCTGATCCAGGTTTCCTATGGTTGCTGAAATCCCCCAGATACGTAATTTTGGGCTGATGGTTTTTAACCGGGACAAGGATAATTCAATTTGAACTCCCCGTTTGGTACCCAAGAGTTCGTGCCACTCATCTATGATTATTGCGGAGCAATCTCCGAATACTTTATCATAACCTTTGGAGGATAATAATAATTGTAAGCTCTCCGGGGTGGTAATCAATAAATCCGGCATGGCTCTTTTTTGAGCTGCTCGTTCTTTAGTGGGTGTATCTCCGGATCGGATACCTACCTTTAATACTGGGCAAATATTCTGAACAAAACGTTCGGCGGCTTGTTTAATTTCTAAGGATAAAGCACGTAAAGGGGTGATCCAAATGGCTTTTAAGCCTTTTTTATGGGTATTAGCAAAGTCCGGATTAGAACGTATGTAATTTAAAACCACCGGAATCCATAGAGCATAAGTCTTTCCACTTCCGGTAGGAGCATTTAACAACCCGTTTTTCCCTTGTAAAAAAGCTTTCCAACTTTGTTTCTGAAAGGGAAAAGGTGTCCAGCCCTGATTCTTAAACCAGGTATTTGCTATGGTATAAAGTTCTTTTTCAGTCAATGAATTATAGATTGGAAAGTAGTACTCGTAAAATTGTGATCTGTTTATTTTAAAAGGTAAACGTTAACCGGACACTTTTTCTTCTTCTGCTTGCGGAATCAATTTTTTTAAGTTGGAAAGCGTATCTGCATCTTCGATTTTTTTATCATGTCGCCAACGTAAAATTCGGGGAAAACGGGTGGCCACCCCACTTTTATGACGACCGGAAAGCGCAATTCCTTCAAAGGCTATTTCAAAAACCAACTTAGGCACCACACTCCGCACGGGTCCGAACCTTTCAAGAGTATTGCTTTTAATATAGGCGTCTACTCTCCTGAATTCAGCATCTGTAAGTCCTGAATAAGCTTTAGCAAAAGTAACGAGTTCGGTTTTATCATCATTCCAAAGTCCAAAAGTGTAATCGGTAAATAAATTAGACCGCCGGCCGTGGCCTCGCATGGCATAAGTTAGTACGGCATCGATAGTTAATGGGTCTACTTTCCATTTCCACCAGTCGCCCTTTTTTCTTCCTACCTGGTAAGAGGATTTTTTACGCTTTAACATTAATCCTTCAGAGCGTAGTTCCCGGGATCGTTCCCGTTCTTCTGCCACTGCTTCCCAGGTAGTAAACTCTAGTTTTTCAGATAATTGTAATAAGAATAACTCAGAGAACTTTTGATATTCTAGGCTTTTCTTATAAAAGTCTTCTAAAATATTTCTTCTTTCAGAGAAAGGTAAATGCCGTATGTCTTCACCGTTCCATTCTAATAGGTCATATGCTTTTAAAATTACCGGTACTTTAGCTAATAAGGCTTTAGAAACATTTTTACGACCTATTCTGGTTTGTAGATCGTTAAAACTACCTACAGTTCCCTCAATAAACGGAAGAATTTCACCATCTAATACAGTTCCGTCCGGTACAAAATCCAGGAAACGTTCAAATTCGGGATATTTATCGGTAACCAGTTCTTCCCCACGACTCCAGACAAACAATTTATTTTGCCGTACAATCACCTGCGACCTAATACCATCCCATTTATGCTCGGCATAAAAGTTATGAACCTCTCCGATTTCTTCTGGGGATTCTTCAATGGCATAGGCAAGGTAAAAAGGATAAGGTTTTGACAGGTAATCCGATTCGTTTTCTTGTAAAATAAGTTCGTTAAAGGTGATTTTATCCGGATCCCAGTTTCCCATAAGTTTAAAAGCCAATCGGTCTTCTTCAATATCCGTAGCAATAGCCAGGGCACGCGTCATCAATTTTTGACTTACCCCGATCCTAAAACTGCCGGTTATTAATTTGCTAAATACAAAACCTTCGTAATAGTTTAAAATACTCCAGTTTTCGAATAAATATTCTTTCTTCTCCTCATCTGACTTTTTCTTAAGAGCAATAATTTCTTCCAGGAACCGCGTTAAACTTTTTTCCGAACTTTGATTGGTGGTAGGAACAATGAGAGCAATGGTTTCAGCCAAATCGCCAACAATATGATAGGATTCTTCAAATAACCATAAAGGGATATTCGCTAATTCTGAAGCCCAATGCCTTAATAAAGTAGTATTAACCGGACGAGGGGGTCGGCGGTGCGAGAGAATGGCGATCGTCCAAACTTTATCTTTGTCGGAGGCTTGTTGAAAATAAGACGCTAAAGCCTGCACCTTAATGTTGGTCTTATTGGTGCTGTCTAGGGTTTTAATTAGTTGTGCAAATTTTTTCATAGTAGCGATCTAAAAGTCTGTGCAAATATGGGATTAAGCAGATTCTTTTTCGGCTACCTGCATTTCAGCTAATTCCCCTTCGTATTGTGTTTTTTCGGTTCGGGCGTCGTAGCCAATTTCGCGTAAATACTTAGAAAAAATTTCGGTATAACCGTGTGTACTGATCACTTTTGTCGCTCCGGTGGCCCTGATAGCGGTTAATAATTCTTGCCAGTCGCAATGATCAGATAGCACAAAACCTTTATCAATTGCCCTACGCCTTCTGGCTCCCCTAAATGCCATCCAGCCACTAGCCGATGCAGTAACATAAGGTACCATTTTCCGGATCCAGGGACTACCGTGCGCACTGGGAGGTGCCAGCACCATATTGCCTAATAAATCTTCTTTTTTGGTATCCCGGGTAATACGCTCTGTAGGTGGGAGGGAGGTTAGGGAACGAATAACTTCGGTCATATTTTCAATAGCTCCGTGCGTGTAAATTTTACCGATAGAAGTGTCCAAATGTTTAAGTAACCGCTGGGCTTTCCCTAAGGTATAGCCAAACAATACGGAGGTTTTTTTTTCGGATTGATTTTGCGTCCACCAGGTATTAATATCATGCATGACCTCTTCCTGCGGAGTCCATTTAAACGCGGGTAGCCCAAAGGTACACTCAGTAATAAAAGTATGACAACTTACCGGTTCATAAGGTTCGGCAATACCATCATCTTCCAGTTTATAGTCGCCAGTAAAGACCCATACTTCGCCTTTATATTCAACTCGTATTTGAGAACTTCCGATAATATGTCCGGCAGGATGTAGGCTAAATAATACATTATTAACCCTAAAGGTTTCTCCGTATGCTTTACCGGTTACATTAATATCCCCCAAACGGTGTTGAATGATAGGTACATTAGTATGATGGGTAATGTATTTTTTATGTCCGGCATAACTATGATCTGCATGTCCGTGACTTATGATAGCTTTATCAACTGGCCGCCACGGGTCCAGATATACATCTGCAACCTTACAATAAATTCCTTTATCCGTAAATTCTAGAAGTGGTGTCATTGTATAAAATTAATGTTAAATGATAACTATAGCGTGTGCAATACCTAAGCATACTATCCTGATTACATTTGGAAATATCCGGATGCTTTTTAAAAATATAATTTTTTAGGGATGGACTCTAACGGACTTTAGTATATTTGCCTGAAATTTTTTAAAAAGAAAATATGTCTATTTCCGATTTATTTGACAGCGGATTTCAAAAAAGAAATCAAGATCATTTTGCAGCAATTGTACGGGTTGCTATGAGCGACGGTGTCATTACCGATGAAGAAAAAGCCTTTCTTGACCGCCTTGCCAATAACCTGGATATTTCAGCAAACGATTACCAGGAGATTCTTCAGGATTATAATTCTCATCCTATCAATCCCCCTTCTAATTATGAAAACAGGTTAGAACGACTTTACGACCTTACCCGTATGGTATATGCGGATCATATTAGAGATGCCGAGCAGGTCATACTTCTTGAAAAGTTGGGCGTGGGCCTAGGTTTTAAATCAGACAACGTTAAATACGTAGTGGATAAAGCATTAAATTTAGTAGATCAGGGCGTAGACCGTGATACGTTTGTAGAAGAAATTAAACAAATGAACCGATAAAGGGTTTATATTCAATTATTATTTAAAAAATTTTCATTTTTAAGCTGTTCTTTCTTCTGTAATACAAAATAAACAGAAGTCATATCCGTAAGTTTTATGGTAATGTTAGTCGATTTTATCATTATGGATACGTTGCAAACAATTTCTTCGGAATTTTTTTGAAAATGAACTAGCGGAAACTTGTAGGCTTTCTTTCGCATAGATAATTCAGGAATAATTTCAAAAAATGGATGTATGCTAAAAAGATTAGTTGTCACTTTTTGTGGTAATAAAACACCCTTAGCATAAAGAATAACACCAGACGAGTTGATCCTAAAAATCTGAACATTATTTGGAGCTATTGTACTCATTACTACTTTATTTTTTACCTTTTATAGCTAAATCAACGTTAAATAACAGTGATCTTCCGTTTCCATAAAAATAACCCGTATTTATCCAAAATAGTATTTTAAGGGGAATTAATGTTATTCAACTGAATACCTAATTTCTTAAAAAAATCAGTAACGTTAGTATCTTCTTTAGCACTGGTAAATGCATCTACTTTAAAGGGGAACTTTGTTTCTAGTTTTTTTTTATCTATAACTAAATCTAACTTATTACCAATACAAGTTAATAGGACTTTTGGGAATTCTTCTTTTAAAATTTCTAAATTTTCTGCGGTATCCTGATAAGTAACTGCTCTGGTAACATCAAAAACATATACAAAAGCATGTGCCCCTAATAAATATGACCTACGGGTATCTTCCAGGTCCATATGACCTTCCGTATCCCACAATATCAGTGATATTTCATCTCCGTTATCTAGGGTAATTACCTTTTTTTTAATCTGAACCCCAATAGTGACCTTGTATTCTTCTGAGAATTCATCGTCAATAAACCTGCGAAATAATGAAGTCTTTCCTACCCCAAAATGTCCCAGGAGAACTACTTTTTTAGATAACTTCATTAGTAAAGTATTTTTTTAATTTTTCAGAAAATAAATGGTTGTGGACTAACTCTTGATTAGAAATATGGTTTTTTGCAAAATCTGTAATCGCATCTTCTAACCGGTCTTTAAATTCCAAAGTGTAGGCTCCAGCTATAACTGCTGCTATATAATACGAGTAAAAATTTTGAATATGTATACGGTACAGTTCGTATTCAATAGTTTCCAGTTCTTGGTTTCCACCGGAAAAGGCATCTTCTACAAAACTTTTGATGGCCGTAAGCATTCCTGCAATCATTTCTTTATCAATAACTTCCTCCTTAAAAGGACTAAACTCGGAGATTAGAATACCGGATTCTTTTTTAATTACTAGTAATTGCAGGAGTTGTGGTTTACCATAATTAGATAAAGCCAGGTCGCCATTACTAACCCCTTTAGCTTGCGCTCTTTTTGAAGCAAACCAGTTTTTAAGTGAAAAAGCCTGTTTTGTCTTTCTGCTAATATTCTCGCTAAGTAATTTAATCTCATGAGCAATATATTTTTTGATCATTTTGCCCAAAATAGGGTACAAAGCTTCTACCACAGCATCCTGGGATTTTGAGATTTCTTCTTTTAAAGCTTCAGTAATTGTAGGACCTAAGGTGGTGGGAATTTCGTTGACAAATTTCACAAAGTGTTGTTCAATAATAGGATCAACCTTATGAGATAGTTCTTTTTGTCGGTATATTGTATTTTGTAATTCTTCTACTTTTTTAACAATAGAATCCGTTAATTCTTTTTCTTCTGTAAATAAAAGTTTTTTAAGAATTTGAAGTTTCTCCTGTTCATCCATAAGTGATAGCTGCAACCTTATTTTGCTATTTTTTCTCCCAGGTTGATAAGTAAAGAACCAATTTCTTTTTTATCTACTTTTTTATATTCCAGGTTATCCGAATGTTCCTGTATTTTATCTTCTAATTCTGTCATCCTAATGTTAATATCCGTATGTAAATTATCTATGGTTTGTATTAGCTCTTTACGGGTATCTTCTATAAATTCTTCCAGCTCTTTTTTCCTCATTCGAATATCTTTTTTAAGGTTTTCAAATTCGGAATTATAAGTAGCAATGTCATCACCAAAAATTAAATTTTTAATAGTTTCAATTTTTGAAACAGCTTCGGATAGTTTTTCAGGTGCTGCAATTTCAGGTTGTTTGGACATATAAGAAGAATTAAAATTAATAGCGATTCTAGTAAATTTAGGATAAAATCTTCAAAAAATTGAGGAATTTTTAAAAAACTATAAGGTTATAGTAGTGGTAACTTCCTGTTTTTATGTTGACTAGATAGAAATAACGTAATTAAAATATGGTTTGTCTATAAATTATCTGAAAGTTGAACTTGTTAATATTACTAGTGTTCTTATAAGGTTTGTAGTAGTATTTTTCTTTAAAGATTTTAGTATATATCATTGAACAATTTTTTAACAACTATTACAATATAGTTTCGTTTATTTCGTTTATAATTGTAATTCACAATTGAATTAAATAAACTATATGGAAATGTACAATAAGGTACGGAAACCTTCCAAAGATGAGCAGGTACTGGCAACGAAGTCGTATTATGCATTATCTACAATAATAGAGGAATTAAAAGTAGATACCCCTGAAATAGAAATTGAGGAAACCCAAGAAAAGATACGAATTCCTATAAGTGCTTTAAAACTTTTAAGTGAAGTGTTAAAGACTATGAGTAAAGGAAACATTATTTCTATTGTTCCGGTAGCTACAGAAGTAACGACTCAAAAGGCAGCAGAAATTCTAGGTTGTTCCCGACCACATGTTGTAAAGCTATTAGAGAAAGGAGAGATTACTTACACAAAAGTAGGTAAGCACCGGCGTATTTTATTTGAAGATGTTATGAGTTACAAAGAGAATATGAAGCAAAAACAAAAGCAGCATATTGTGGATATGATGAGATCTGATGAAGCATTAGGACTGTATGATTCATAGTGTTTTGTTTTTAATCTTCTAAACACTCTATTATTATCACTACCCCTTCACTTCTTCCTTTTGCATAAAGGTTTCGGCTTTATTTACCATGTTAATACTTCCGCAGATAAAAGGACAGCGTTCATGAAGTTCTGTAGGTTTAATATTCATAATTCGCTGATGACCATCACTGGCTTTTCCTCCGGCTTGTTCGGTAATAAAGGCCATTGGATTACATTCGTACAATAAACGTAATTTTCCGTTAGGGGATTTTGAAGAACTTGGGTACATATAAATACCACCTTTAATAATATTACGATGAATATCACTAACCAGAGAACCGATATAACGAGAAGTATAAGGGCGATCATCCTTTTCTTCCTGGCAATATTTAATGTAATCTTTGATGCCTTGAGGGAAATGCGTATAATTTCCTTCGTTTACCGAATAAATATTTCCTTCTTCCGGGAATTTCATATTAGGATGTGATAAGTAATAAGTTCCCAGGGCTGGATTTAACGTAAAACCGTTTACTCCGTTACCCGTTGTATAAACTAACATGGTAGAGGTACCATAAATAATGTATCCTGCAGCTACCTGCAGATTTCCTGGTTGTAAAAAATCTTCCAGTGTTACCGGAGTTCCCGTAGGGGTAACCCTACGGTAGATAGAAAATATAGTTCCTACCGATACGTTTACATCAATATTAGAACTTCCATCAAGGGGATCCATTAAAACCACGTAATTATTACGATGATCATTATTCTGTCCTTTGATCGTAATAAAGTCATCATTTTCTTCCGAAGCAATACCACATACGATTTCGCGATTAGTAAGGGTATTGATAAAAGTTTCATTAGCAAGAACATCTAATTTCTGTTGATCTTCCCCCTGGATATTTGTAGAACCTACTGCCCCGGTAATGTCCACTAAACCAGCTCGGTTAACCTGGTGATTTACCATTTTGGCCGCAAGACGTATGGAATTTATAAGTCTGGAAAGCTCTCCGCTGGCATACGGAAAATCCTTTTGATTTTCAATAATAAATTCACCTAGGGTCTGATTAGTTCTTGCCATTATTATACGTACTTATATCAAAAGATTTTCGTAAAAATAGGCTATTATCTTTTTTGACGGGGTCTGTAAACAAAAACTTTTATAATTAAGCTTGATTCCTGATAAAAGCAATCCGTTTTTTGTATTTTTCGATCCTGGTACGAATAAGAATAATTTGAATCAAATAAAATGGATTTTACCCTTCAAAAAGCGAAAGAAAAAGACATGCCCGGTGTGATGCAACTCATTCAAGAACTGGCAAGTTTTGAAAAGGAAGAAGATGCTGTTGAGATTACCGTGGAGGATTTGAAAAGAGATGGTTTTGGGGAACATCCTCTATTTACCTGTTTTGTAGCCAAAAAGGATCAGGAAATATTAGGGATAGCCCTGGTGTATAACCGGTATTCTACCTGGAAAGGGAAAACGGTTCACCTTGAAGATCTTGTGGTAAAAAAAGAATTACGAGGTAAAGGCATCGGGGGCGCATTGTATCAAAGAGTGATGCAGTTTGCTAAAGAACAAAAAGTACGTCGGGTGGAGTGGAACGTTTTGGATTGGAATACCCCGGCAGTTAATTTCTATAAAAATAGTGGGGCTACTATTCTGGAAGGATGGCAAGTCGTACAGATGGATGAGCAAAATTTAAATACATTTTTAGCAAAAACAAAGGTATAAAAACCCTAAAAGGTATAGAAAAGGAAAATTCATAGTCAATTGTCTTTTTAGTATATTTATACACCGCTAATTGTATTAGATGCCTATAGTTACTGCAAAGGAGATAGCTTCTGGTTTAGGAATAAAAAACCTGGGCTATTTGGGAGAATTTATAGGATGGTTGTTTTTAAAAATTACCCGGCTTTCCAGAATTAATAGGATTTATGATAAGAAGTTAGCAGGAACTGCAGACCTCGTTTTCTTTAAAAAAGTTATAGAAACCTTTCATGTTGATTTTGAAGTTCCGGAAAAGGATTTAAAACGATTACCTAAAACCGGGGCTTTTATCACTATTTCTAATCATCCCCTAGGAGGTTTGGATGGTATTTTATTATTAAAACTGGTTTCTGAACAGCGACCTGATTTTAAGGTTATTGCCAACTTTTTATTACAAAAGATACCGGAGTTACACGCTTATGTAATGCCGGTAAATCCTTTTGAAGATCGGAAAGAAGTAAAATCAAGTTTTCAGGGTATTAAATTAAGCTTACAACATATTAAAGACGGACATCCCTTAGGTATTTTTCCATCAGGTGAAGTATCTACTATCAAAGAAGGGAAGGGCTATGTAGATAAAGTATGGGAGCCGGGTGCCATTCACTTTATCCAAAAAGCAAAGGTTCCGGTAATCCCCATTTATTTTCATGCAAAAAACAGCAGGTTGTTTTACAGAATGGCTGCGATTAGCGGATTGCTACGTACCTTAAAATTACCGAGTGAATTATTCACTCAACAATACAGAAGTATTAAAGTTAGGATTGGAAACCCAATTACACCGAATGATTTGATAGAGTTCCTGGAGCTACAAGCGCTTTCCGAATTTCTTCGGAAGAAAACTTATATGCTGGCAAATCCTTATGCAAAAAAATCATTAAGAGAAACCATACCTCAAAATCTAAAAATTACCAAAACTCCCAAAAAGATTAAAAGATGTAGCGATACCCATGATATAGAACATGAAATACAATACTGTCGGGATCATAAAATGCGCTTGCTTTCCAGCAAAAATTATGAAGTTTTTTTAGTAAAAAAAGAGAACGTTCCTAATATCCTTTATGAAATAGGAAGGTTACGCGAAATCACTTTTAGGGCTATCGGAGAAGGAACTAATAAGGCAATTGACCTTGACATTTTTGATGAATATTATCATCATATGTTTTTATGGGATAGCAAAGCAAAAAAAATTGCCGGAGCCTATCGAATGGGTATGGGTGCCGACATCTATAGGCAAAAAGGAATTGATGGTTTCTATTTACAGAAACTCTTCCGGTTTGAACCCGAACTACATAATATGATGAGTAAGTCCATTGAAATGGGTAGGGCATTTATCATAAAAGAGTATCAGCAAAAACCCATGCCTTTATTTTTACTATGGAAAGGTATTGTACATTGTACCTTACGATTCCCCGAACATAAATATTTAATTGGAGGGGTAAGTATTAGTAATCAATTTAGCAATTTTACCAAATCACTGATGATTGAATTTATGAAATCCCATTATTATGATCCGTATGTGGCGCAATATGTGCGACCTAAAAAAGAATTTAAAGTAAAATTAAGAGACGCTGATAAAGATTTTGTATTCGATGAAAGTAAAAGTGATTTAAACAAGTTTGATAAAATTATTGACGAAGTAGAACCAGGAAGCCTCCGATTACCTGTTTTAATTAAAAAATACATTAAACAAAATGCAAAAGTCATCGCCTTCAATGTAGATCCGCTGTTTAATAATGCAATAGACGGATTGATGTACATTAAAATTTCTGACCTTCCGGAAAGTACCGTAAAGCCGGTAATGGAAGAATTTCAGAAAGAATTGGAACAGAAATATTATGCCAGTATGGATAAAGATAACTATCAATTTAGTTAAAGCTTAATTATTCAATGCTATTTACAAGAATACTCTATTAAGTAGAAGCAATACTTCATATTCAATTACGCTAGTGATTAATAATCTTTATCTTTAGGTTCACCAAATGCATTAAACCATAGCACTTCTAAAATTACCTTTAATTACTAGTTGTTTATTACTACACTATATTTTGGTATCACAAACATTTACCGCTAATGTAGGGGTACTAGGTGGAGCCACCTTGACTATTGGTAATCAAAATCAAACGCTTAAATTTGGCATCTCAGCGATAGGTACTGTAAACTACGGTGACGTTTCTTTAGAAACTATTCTAGATATATCGGCAGGTCCGTTATTAAAACGGCATACGATAAAGCAAACCGGTTGGTTATATAGCTATGACTTCTATTCTCTGGCTGGTATTGGAAAAAACAGTAATCTACTTGGACTTTCCCTTACAAATCAACCCACCGGATTACTTTATAACCAGAAAGGTAGAGGAGGGTTCCAGGGGATTGGTTTTGGGTTTAAAAAAGAGTTTTTAACTGGAGAACTCTCGTATGTGAATATACGGCGAGGCAAGTTACTGATGAGGTTTAGCAATGCACAACATTCTTTTGATCTTACATTCACTAATGACTTTAGACTAGGTCGACTATTTAACGGAGAAGGTACGGATTTTGGTGTCACCGGGACTTTACGCTTAGGATATACTGAAATTCTTTCAACTCATAAGATTTTAAGGGCAGGAGTGGCAATTGCTCTATTTACACCCCGGCCGGATTACTCTTTAACTCCGGTGAATCCTATAAATTCTGATGACGGTAGA
The DNA here is from genome assembly GCF_026222555.1 of Aquimarina sp. ERC-38. Taxonomy (NCBI): domain Bacteria; kingdom Pseudomonadati; phylum Bacteroidota; class Flavobacteriia; order Flavobacteriales; family Flavobacteriaceae; genus Aquimarina; species Aquimarina sp. ERC-38. Next base: position 1,340,680 of record NZ_CP098511.1, read on the forward strand.
AAAAATGTTTGGTATACCCTTAAACCTTTTTCAGACACGTTTTATACAAATTTATATGCCTTCGGAAGGTATCAATCCCGGTCTTCTTTCGCTTTCGCGAAAGTTGGGTTGAATAGTCAAAAACTAGGAGCTTTTATACAAAATACCTTACACGACGGTTCAGGGTTAAACCCAAGATTTCCCTGGGATGTTACTGCTCAGGACAAACTTTTTTTAGAAGTAGGAACTGGAATTTTTAAAGCTGCAAAAAGTGATGAGTAGACCTACCATCTTTGTTTTGATTCTGTGCGGTATTGTACTAACCACTTGCAACACTTATCGAACTTTTTATAAGTCGACCTATGATTTAAACACATCATCAATAAAAAATACACAACGGGTTCATGTTAGGGATTTTCCTAATGACAGTGTGTATCTAATACTTTCTAAATATAAAAATATTCGTTCTTTAAACTTATCAAATAGGAAGTCTTTACATCTGGATTCTGTTCTTAATAAAATAGCGAATCCTGAAAAATTGAATGTCTTAATTTTAGACAGTTTAGATCTTGAAAAATTACCGGAAAGTATTACCCAATTTTCACAATTAAAACAATTATCCTTAAACCATAATCCGAATTTAGATGTATCGCAAGCACTTTTAACCGTAAAAAACCTACCCTTGGAGTTTTTAAATCTGCAACAAAATGAATTGACGGATTTACCCGTATCCTTTTCAGAATTACAAAGTCTTGAAGACTTAAATCTTTCCAGAAACAATTTGCAGAAACATCAGGCTTTACAAGCTTTAGAAAAGCTACCTAAACTAAAATCTCTTTGGTTAACCCATAATCAACTCACCTATGTGCCGAAGTCTTTGTTTACCCTAAAAAGGCTTAAGAACCTATATTTGGAACATAATCTTCTAACTGAAATCCCCTTGGAAATTCGCAATATGGAAAAGGTATGGATCCTACATATAGGTCATAACTTATTTACATCCTTACCCGAAGCTTTTACAACCATGCCACGCTTACTTCTACTCCATAGTAATGATTGTAAAATCAGCAAAATTCCGGATAGTTATGCTTCAAAAACGTCTAATATCATGGGGTTAATCTTAGATAATAATCCATTATCTGACTCCGTCAAAACAAAGTGGGAAAAAGAACTCAGGCATTACTTTTTGCTTTCTTTGGAGTAGGTAGAAAAGGTTTAAATGACTTATAATACGTGATATACATAATTATACATCTTATTCTTATCCCTACTATTACTAGTGATGCGTTAACTTTTTAATTTTTTCAATAACCCCTTTAATGATAAGGGTTAATATACGTTCTTTGATTTTTTGATTTGAAATGGCTTTTAGTTTAGCAGTTTAAAAACTGTTATGAACTCTGGAAAATATGTCTTTGCACAACTTTTACAATTTATAAACAAGTATGAGTTTGAAAAATGCGTAAAGAGGTACAACGGAGATTACAGATTCAGAAATTTTAATTGCTGGAATCAATTCATCCAATTGTTCTTTGGTCAATTGACTTCTCGTAATTCTTTGAGAGATATAGCTACTTGTTTAAAAGCACATAGAAGCAAATTATATCATCTTGGATTCAGTGGGTATGTAAACCAATCTTCTTTATCTCGTGCAAATGAGCGTAGAGATTGGCGGATTTTTGGAGATTTTGGACAATATCTTATTGATCAGGTCCGACCTCTTTATAATTCATCTCCAATACCAAATGTCAACTTAGACAATGAAGTCTTTGCCCTAGATTCCACTACAATTTCTCTGAGTCTTATGTTATTTAATTGGGCTCCTGGAAAATATTCTAAAGGGGCTATAAAGATTCATACATTACTGGATCTCAGAGGTAGTATACCTTCATTTATACTAGTAAGTGATGGAAAATATCATGACAGTAACATATTGGATTTGTTAATTCCTGTGCCTCATGCTATTTACCTGATGGATAAAGCTTATGTCGATTTCCAAGCGCTCTATCGTATTAATACTTGTGAAGCTTTTTTTGTCACAAGAGCTAAGTCAAACATAAGTTATGACATCGTAGAGGAAAACTTTAATATCGATAAGACAACTGGTCTTAGAAGCGACAAAATAATAGTTCTAAATGGTATAAGTCTAAAAAACTATATCCAGAACCTCTTAGATTAGTAGAATACTATGATAAGAAAAACGATACGACACTACTATTTCTGACCAACAATATAGAGGTGTCAGCACTTGAAGTGGCAAAACTCTACCGTAATCGCTGGCAAATAGAAACCTTCTTTAAGTGGATAAAGCAAAACTTAACTATAAAAAAGCTTTGGGGACATACTGAAAATGCAGTTAACACTCACGTATGGGTGGCTATATGCACATACTTGATAATAGCTCGTGTCAAACACTCTATAAAGAGTGAATTATCCATTTATCAAATTATACAAATCTTAGGCATATCCTCAATGGATAAAACACCAATAAAAGAATTGCTTACCAAAACAATTTCAAAACAAAATGTCAATGAACAAATAAAATTATAGGGTTACCCATTTAGTTCGCAATAATTTTTAGTTGGTTAATAGTTATGGGTTCATGGCTAGTGCAACGTTCTATTATTTTATCTAGGATTGACACCCTGTGGTTCCGTCTATTGAACCTAAAGAAATATTCATCGATGTATTTTTGAAGGTATTCTTTATTACAATAAGAATGAACCCCTCTCAACCAGTTTTTAAAGTTCCTGATCTGTATGTGCAACATTTTAAAGTTTTTTCCTTTGTTTGATAAAGTTTGTTTCAAGTCAGGGTATTCTTCTTTGATTGGGTGATAACCAGGCCAACCATCCGCTAATATACTGGCATCATTCTTTATATGCGTGTCAAACAATGGTTTTAAAGACCTGGCGCTATAATCTTCTATAACTTTAGCATAGCCCCTTCCAGACTTACCATCCCTGTATTCAAAAGCAACGACTACCCTCATTTTCGTATCACTTTTACTTCTTCCCTGTTCCCCCTTTTAGGGTGTACCTATCTCGAACTCATCAACATGGACTTCATCTTCTAAAGGGTACTGCTCACTGCTTTCCATAGCTAACTGTACTTTCTGGCGAAATGCCCATGTTGTTTTTTGGTTCAAACCAAAACGTTCTGCTAACCAAATACTATTTGCCCCTTTCTTACTAGTGGAAACCTCGTAGAGCATCCCAAAGGCTTTAAGGATATCAAACTTAAGTTTATGAAATAGGGTTGCTGCCGTTGTAGATTCGTCATAACCGCATTTACTACAACGACGGCTATAAGGTTGCTTGCCCTTTGTGTAAGCAGTTGAGCTACATCTCCTACAACTATAGCCGTTTTCCCATTTTAATCTTGCCAAAAACTTATAACAATCTTCGTTAGTTGTAAACCGATCTATAAATACCTGTCTATCAAGCTCTTTTAATATCTTCATTTGTGAAATATTTACCTATAATTTACAAAATAATATCCTCACTTACAAGTATTTGAGACTTAAATGGGTAACCCTATTAAATTATTCAATTAATAAATCTTAACGCATCAGTACTAAAACGTAAAAATAAATTTAGACAGAGTTTAGTTTACACAACCAGTGGGACTATTAGCTACTTTTTTAGGTAAAAATGAATTCATAATTTTGGATGAACCTTACAACAGTTTAGATTTTTATTCTAGAAAATATCTTTCAAAATTGATTAGAAAGTATAACGATGCGTGTAGCACTACTTTTTTAATTTCAAGTCATAACCTGGATGAAGTTATAACTGTATCCTCAAGAGTAATTATTTTGAAAAAAGGTATTATAGTTACTGATTCTCCTACAACCAATATTTCCAAAGAAGCTATTGAACAACAATTGGATAATTCATAAAACTCTAAATTCACGAATTTGGATGTTTTTTCTGTAATTCTTTTATAAAATAAAATGGAGTAATCCCAGTTTCCTTTTTAAAGGCATTTGTAAAGGATTCGCTTTTTTTAAAACCAATTTCATTGGCAATAGCTACTAGCGTATACTTTCTAAAACTAAGATTATTTTTAAGTTTTTTAATAGCATAGTTCACCCGCAAATTATTAATATACTGAACAAAGTTTTTTCCTTTTTTTGCAGAGATTACTTTTGACAAATATTTACTATTCGTTTGTAGTTGTTTTGCTAAATTAGGTAAAGTAAGTTCTGCTCTTAAGTAATCATGATTTTTTTCAAACTTTTGCAAACCCTCTAAAATATGAACTATAATCTCTTCAGAGATATCCAATTGATATGATGGTTTTTTTATATTAGTAGGTACTTCTTTTTTTTGATCATTTTCCTGATTATTATATAGAGTCAAAAACCTAGTTTGATAGCTTTTTCTTTTATAATATTGATAAATAAAACCGGATAAAATCAATATACTTCCTACTAATAAGACAATGATCCAAATCATTTTTTTTCGATCTTTTTGCTTAATGTTAAAAATAATTTGATTCCGTTCTGCTTTTAACTTAGGTATTTCATAATCAGTGTAGAGATTTCTATTTAAGAATACTTCATTTTCGTGATTAATACTATCCATATTAATCAACTTATTTAAATAATAGAACTGACTTTTTAATTCTTTTTTACTTTTATAATGGTTTATTAGTTCTATATAGGTTTTACGATAAAAAGGATTGAGAACATTTATTTTACTAATAATACTATCAACAATTAGGTAGTGTTTTAAACTTTGTTCAAATTTTCCAATTTTTTTATTTATAGTTCCTAAGTAATAATTTATATGCGCTTTTACCTCTTCACTTTGAACTGAATCTAAACATTTCTTTAAGATTTCATTAGCTCTTTCATAATCTTCCTTATAAAATAAGTTAATTCCTTTATTTGCTATGAAATGATTGTAATATAATGTATCATTAAGTTCTTGAGATATTCTAATTCCTTCATTAATATAATATTGAGCAGAATCTAACTTACCAGTCTCATTATAAATATTAGATATATTAAAATAAAGAATTAAATAGCTTTTTTGAGATGAATTACTTTCTCTTTTCAGCATATCTAAACTTTTAAAATAAGATTCTAAGGCTCCAAATTTATCACCTAATTCATACTTTACGAGACCTAAATGATTGTAATTTCTTCTAATTAAATTAGTATTATTTTTACCAAAGTCCTCAATTTTTATAAAATCTAATAGAGCATTTTTTAAATCGTTATTTAGATAGAAATCCACCCCTCTTTCTAATAATTTATCTTCTGGATAACCGTTAATTGGTTTTAATTCTCCCAATTTAATAATACTATCTAAATATGATAAGTATTTATCTCTATTATTTTTTCGATACAAATAAGAACGTAATTCATACCCTCCCATTAACGTAGCCGTATCCCCTTCCTTTTTAGTTCGTGCAATTATAGCATCTGTATAAATGATCTTAGCAGCACGAGTAGTATCTGCATAATAGCGTTCCCACATGTAGTCATAAGATACATTTTTAAGAGAATCTGCTACTTTTTGAGATTGTAAGTGTTCACAAAAACAGAGAATAAGGAGGATAATAAGGTAAAAGTTATTTCCTTTTTTAAAATTCATTAAGTTTTTTATCAATAGGCTGCAAAATAAAAGCTTACAAGGCAGTATATCAAGTTTTTTATCATCCAAATTCGCGAATTTGGATACCATATTCCCGGAATAGGGATATACTTCCCTTGTTTTAACGTGGTTTCTCCGCATATATTTGTTTCATATTAAAAACAACATTCAAATTATCAAAATTAGGTTTTTATGTTCTTTTCTCTTTTAGAAATTGTCATTGAAATATCAAATTTCGTATGCTCCCTTTGTATCGGATGTATAGAAAGCGTACTTCATACTATTTTCTAAATAGAAGATATAAATGCAAAGGTCATTCATCAAAAATAACATTTAAAACATTCATCAATTAAATCAAAATCATGTTAGAAAACAGTAAAATCTCAAAATTAAGCATGTGTCAAATGCAAAGTATCAACGGAGGTACTACAAATCAAGGATCACCTAATATTCAGTTTGACTGGGATGCAGATCCGGATACCTATACAGGAGAAGAAAATCCTGTAGTATCGAATCCTAACAGTCCTTTTAATAAGAAAGATCCGCGTAATATTCCATTATAAAAATTTATTCATCAATTAAATCAAAATCATGTTAGAAAACAGCAACTTTTCAAAATTAAATGTAAATCAAATGCAAAGTATCCAGGGTGGTACTGTAAATAGTACTAATTATCCGGACCTAGATGATGGTAGTGACCATTGCCCTTCGGCTATTAATCCTGATGGTACTTTTAATAAAGATAGCGGTTGGTGCGGTAGCGGCCCGGGTGGAAGCGGAGTTAATCCTATGGGATAACTTGTGACATAGTATATAAGTTATCAACTAATAAATTTTCAAACAAGATAACTTGGAAGCCTTTTAGTAAAAAGGTAATATAAGAGTATATGAACAAGTTAGATTAACCCCCAATTTAAAGGTTAATTATTTTGTAACCAATATGTAAAAAGACTACTTCTTAAAGTGGTCTTTTTCTGTTATCTATAGTTAAATTCAGGTTATTTAATTTTTTTTTAATAACTTTCCTTCTTTAATAACACACAAATAACCACTATATGAGTAAGACTATGTACTTGCTAGGTATTATCCTAACTATCATTCTGGGTACCTTTTTGCAATATTCTTTTTGTTGTAGTGCTCCTGAAGAAACAATAGTTGAAGAAGAAAAAATTACTGAAAAAATTCCCGTAGCTCCTGTTGTAGAAGAAACTCCTGTAAATGCATTTACCATCAGCGAAAACGGAGGAGATTTCAGTTATACGGTTGCTCAAGATAATATTAATTTTGCATTATCCGGAGAAACCCATTTGGAGCCAGTAAAAACGGAAGTAGATACCGGAATACTTAAATTAGCCTCTTATCTAAACGACAATCCGAACAAAGTAATTAATATCACCGGGTACTATAAATCTTCAGAAAATTATTCAGGGGCTTTACCTAATCTAGGGGTTGCACGGGCGACGGATGTTAAAAACTACCTAGTGGCTAAAGGAGTAAATTCTAAGCAAATTAACACCTTTGGAGAAATAAAAGAAGATGTGCTACTTAGAGATACTACTATTATTGGACCCCTTTCTTTAGTGGTGGAAACTGACAACGAAGCAGATAAGGAAGCGGCAGCAGAAGAATTAGAAGATATGGCAGCCCGTATCAAAGCAGACCCTTTGGTCTTATATTTCAATACAAACGAAAGTGAAATCAACTTGTCAGCCGAACAAAGACAAAAAGTTGCTGATATTTCTAGATACCTAGACAAGGTAGAAGGTGCTACTTGTCTGGTAGTAGGTCATACGGATAGTGTAGGGCGTTTAACTTCAAACATGAAATTAGGACAGGAACGAGCAGATTTTGCAAAAGAATACCTAATTCAGAATGGTATTGCTGCTGCAAAAATTGAAGCTAGTTCGAGAGGTCCAAAAGATCCAATTGCCAGTAATAATACTAAAGAAGGACAGGCAAAGAACAGGAGAACTGTTATTACCTTAAAATAATCTAAAAACTAATCACACTAAAATTAATACTTATGAATTTACCATGTTGGATATGGCCTATTATTACTGGAATTATTTGTGCTATATTGGGATACTTATTAGGAAGGTTACTTTCTCAAGGGGAAGATAATTCGGATGAATTGGCTTTATTAAAAAGAAAAAATGATTCTTTAGAAGACGATTTAAGAGCTTGTAAGGCCAAGACTTCTTCTCTTGAATCGGATCTATCCAAATGTAATTCGGATCTGGCTGCTAGTAAATCAGCACCTAGTACTTCTGCTAGTAATTCTTTTACAGCAAGCGCCCCACCTGTATTATTACCATTTGACGGAGCTGCAGCAAAAACAGCATTTGGCAAAACCGTAAAACAAGACGATTTAAAAATCGTAGAAGGAATCGGACCAAAAATTGAAGAATTGTTCCATAGTTTTGATATTAAAACCTGGAAAGCTTTATCTGAAACCTCAGTAGAAAAATGTCAGGAAGTTTTAAATTCCGGAGGAAAACGATTTGAAATTCACCGACCAGCATCCTGGCCGGAACAAGCAAAGATGGCGTACGAAGGAAAGTGGGTCGAATTGTACAAATGGCAAAATGAATTACATGGAGGTAAATAATAGTTGGACTTCCAAAGAAATTTAGAAAGATAAATTGAATAAACCCGCTTTTTAAGGCGGGTTTATTCATTACAAATAATTCATAAATGTAAGCGTAAAGAAGGAATTAGATAAAACATAAGTCTTTATGTCATGCATCACTAATTTTAGGAATAGCTGAAATCAATTTTTGAGTATACTCCTTTTTAGGATGTTTGTAAATTTCTTCGGCATCTCCTTTTTCTTCAATGTTCCCCTGGTTCATGACGATTAACTGATCTGACATATACTTGACTACAGCCAAATCATGAGATATAAAAATATAAGTAAAGCCATAATTATCTTTAAGGTCATTTAGTAAATTCAATACCTGCGCCTGTACGGATATATCAAGAGCACTTACGGATTCATCGCAAATAATTAGTTCGGGTTGTACGGCAATCGTCCGGGCTATTCCGATTCGTTGACGTTGACCACCACTAAATTCATGAGGATAACGGTAAAAATGTGTTTCGTCTAATCCAACCTGCTTTAATAATTCCTGTGCTTTCACTTTACATTCAGTTTTAGTGCTATAAAGCTTATGATAAAGCATCGGTTCCATTATAGCACTGCCTACCGTCATTTTAGGGTTTAAAGAAGCAAAAGGATCCTGAAATATAAGTTGAACATCTTTTCTAAAGTAAGAAAGCGCTTTCCCCGAAAGGCTAGTAATATCTTTTCCTTTATAAAATATTTCTCCTTCATTTTCTTTGGTCAGACGCAAGATAATATTTCCAAGGGTTGATTTTCCGCAACCCGATTCACCAACTAATCCCAGCGTTTCTCCTTTATAGATACGAAACGAAACATTATTTACTGCTTTTAATTCTTTGGTTTTAAATAAAGATAACTGTGAGTAAAAAGATTTCGATACATTTTTAACTTCTAATATAGGTTTCTGACTATACAATTTCTGGTGGGCAAGAACTCTATCCTCGCGAGAGACGACCTCTGGCAAAAACCCTTTTCTCCCATAGTCCGAAACAGTAGGTAGCCTTTTAAGTTTAACAGATAAGGAAGGTCGAGAATATAGTAAAGCTTTAGTATATTTTTCAACCGGATTTTTAAACAATGTTGAAGTTTCTCCTTGTTCAATAACTTTTCCATGGTACATGATCACCACTTTATCTGCAATTTCAGAAATCAAAGCCAGGTCATGAGAAATAAAGAGAACGCTCATTTTGAATTCTTTTTGTAATTCCTTCAATAGCAAAATAATATCTTTCTGAACGGTTACATCCAGAGCTGTAGTTGGCTCATCTGCAATTAAAAGTTTAGGATTACAGGCGATAGCCATGGCAATCATGATCCGCTGCTTCTGGCCTCCGCTCAATTGATGCGGATAAGACCGATAAGCACGGGTAACATCCGGTAGTTTTACTTTTTCAAATAAAATAAGTACTTTTTGCTTTATTTCTGCCTGAGTTAATTGTGTATGTAAGGATAATACCTCTGCGACCTGTTTTCCACAAGTCATGGAAGGATTTAAAGAACTCATCGGTTCCTGAAAGATCATTGCGATATCATTTCCCCGTAGTTTTGTATACGTAGTAGGAGCTATTTGTGTCAAATCTTCGTTATCAAAAAGAATAGTCCCTTTAGTAATTTTAGAAATATTTTTAGGTAACAACCCCATAATGGCGAGGGAAGTCACTGATTTTCCACTTCCGGATTCCCCTACCACACCTACGATTTCATTTTTAGCGATATCAATAGAAATATCAGATAGCACCTCATTTTCAACAGAACCAGTATAAAAAGAAACGTGCAGATTTCGTACAGATAGCAACATGGGTACTAAGTAAAAGAAGTTATTTTATAAATGTACTATTTATAATACAATCTAAATAGAGAGTTGGACTGATATTTGTTATCTTGGATGCAACACCCCGGTTTAATGAAACTTAGTAAATTTTCTTTACGAACCCGGATTTTTATATCCATGACTTTATTGGTACTGATCGCTTCGGTATTGATAGCCGCAGTTGCTATTTACCAGTATCGTGAAGAATCCGAAGATTATCATAAAGAGCGATTGGAACGTAAAGAAGAACGAATCCAGATCGCTATCGATAATGCCCTGCGAAGCACAACTTTTCCGGTAACCGAAGAAAATATTCCGTTAATTTTTAGGGAGCGGGAACGTATTTATCAGATTTCTCAAGAACATTCCTTACCCATTCATATCTACAGTTTGTCTGGTAGTTTATTAGTAAAATCAGAAAATAGTTTATGGAATGATACGATCAATAAGCAACTTAAAAGAGCTATTATTGATACTTTAGAATCGCATATTTCTAAACGTTATTTAATCATTTCTGAAAAGAATAATAAGCGTTTTCTGTCTTCTTATACTTATATTACTGACAGTAGATCCAAACCTTTGGCTATTATTAACCTACCTTATCTAGAAGATGATGACCTAATTACCCGTGAACTGATTGAATTTCTAAAACGTTTAGGTGGGGGCTTTATTTTGATCTTGATGATCGCTATACTTTTAGCCTATTTTTTATCTGCATATATCACCCGTTCTTTAAAATCCATATCAGAAACCCTGGATCAAACTCGATTAGATAAACGAAACAACCGTATTGAGGTAGGAGAATCCGGAGGGGAATTATATTCATTAATCCAGGCTTATAACGGAATGATCGATGAACTGGAACAAAGTGCGGCTAAACTTGCTAAAAGCGAGAGAGAAGCTGCCTGGCGGGAAATGGCAAAACAGGTGGCTCATGAGATTAAAAATCCGCTGACTCCGATGCGATTGACCGTACAAAGTTTTGAAAGAAAGTTTGACCCAAAAGATCCGGATATTAAGAAAAAGGTACAGGAATATAGTAATACGTTGATTCAACAAATTGATACCATGAGTTCTATTGCTTCGGCTTTTTCAAATTTTGCGCAAATGCCTGCTCAGAAGAGTGAAACCCTGGACGTAGTTAAAATTGTCAGGTTGGCTTTGGATATTTTTAATGAAGATTATATTGTATTTCCGAATGCCGAGGAATCCATAATTGCCAAATTTGATCGTACGCAATTAATAAGAGTGGTGACAAATCTTGTTAAAAATGGTATTCAGGCCATACCTGAAGAACGATCGCCGAAGATTATGGTTAATGTTTTTGCCGAAGATACTGATGTGGTAATCACCGTTGCAGATAATGGAATTGGTATTGACGATGAAAATAAAACGAAGGTCTTTGAACCTAAATTTACTACCAAGACCAGTGGTATGGGGCTCGGGCTAGCCATGGTAAAAAATATAGTAGAAACTTACAATGGTAGTATTACTTTTATATCGCAACCGGATAAAGGAACGGTTTTTAAAGTTAAATTTCCAAAAAGCTAATTATAAAATTGTATATATGTACACTAATATACTAGTTTCTTCTGAAGAAGGAATTACTAAAATAACTATCAACAGGCCTGCAAAATTAAATGCTTTAAATAAAGTTACTATTGAAGAATTACATGAAGCTTTTAATAGTGCTAATCAAGATAATCAAACACAAGTTATTATCCTTACCGGAACCGGCGAAAAGGCTTTTGTAGCCGGGGCAGATATTAGTGAGTTTGCTAATTTCTCAACAAGACAAGGAGCAGAATTGGCTAGGAGGGGACAGGAACTTTTATTTGATTTTATAGCTAATTTAGAAACACCGGTAATCGCTGCGATTAATGGGTTTGCCCTAGGAGGCGGATTAGAATTAGCGATGGCAGCACATTTTAGAATTGCAAGTGAAAATGCCAAAATGGGTTTGCCTGAAGTTTCCCTGGGAGTCATACCTGGTTATGGAGGGACGCAAAGACTACCACAATTAGTTGGTAAGGGGCGTGCTATGGAAATGATCATGACTGCAGGTATGATCGATGCGGATCAAGCGGAACTGTACGGATTGGTAAATCATGTGGTACCTTTACCGGAATTACTTCCTTTAGCTGATAAGCTAGCTTCTAAAATGATAAAAAACTCTCCAATAGCTATCACTTCTGCTATTAAAGCCATTAATTCCGGTTTTACTGAAGGGGAAAATGGTTTTGAAAGGGAAATTGAGGAGTTTGGTAATTGTTTTGGAACCGAAGATTTTAAAGAAGGAACCCGGGCATTCTTAGAAAAAAGAAAGGCGAATTTTAAGGGGAACTAATTCATACCTTTAATTTTTTACCTATAATAATTCGTTTCGTCCAGGTAGGTAAATACTTCGGGAGGAAGTAACGGCATGATATTTTTTTGTTCTTTGATGGCTTTTCGAATAAAGGTAGAAGAGATTTGCATAATCGGAGCGTTTACTTTATGAATTTTCTGATGACCTTGAAATTGATGTTCTCCGGTTTTTTCTGAAATTCGGGGATACACGTAAATATGATGATTTTCTAAAATGGTTTCGTAATTCTTCCATTTATGAAAGCTTTTCAGATTATCTTCTCCCATAATTAAATGAAAGCTATTCTTTGGATATTTTTCTTGCAAGTAGGCTAAGGTATGTACCGTATAATTAGGTTGTGGTAGATTAAACTCAATATCGCTGGGTTTTAATTTTAAGTAAGGTTCCGTTGCCCGAAAAACCATTTCTAAACGGTGGTGATTATCTAGAAGTGTATTTTTCTTTTTAAAAGGATTATGTGGTGTAACAACAAGCCATACTTCATCCAAATCGGAGTATTCAGCTATATGATTAGCGATGGCTAAATGCCCGATATGAATGGGATTAAAAGATCCGAAAAAAAGTCCTGTTTTTCTCATTGTTATTTCCATAAAGATTCTGATTCCCAATTATTTGGAAAACCCAAACCCCGTGTATTAATATCAGGAAATCTGCTAAGCAATTCTTTAATTTTATCCTTGAATTTATTATAAGGGTTAACTCTATTGGTAAGATATGAAGTTATACAAATAGCAGCATACATATTAAGTTCTTTATCTTTAGTTGGTTGATTTTGGTTTTCCCATGTTTGCACCCATTCATAATGAGGAGATTTAGACCAAACCGGACTAATAATTAATACGATATTCCATAATCTACTATGATGTGCACAAATGTTTCTTAAATAAATTATAGTATGGATCCAAGATTTGAATACCTCATGATGTAAACCAAAATGCTTAGCTATAACTATTTTTTCTTCTTTATCTTTTAAGTTTTTATAAATAGAAAATAAGGTGTTAAAGGAAAGGGTTTCAAAACTCTTCCAGCAAGGAGGTATGTATTGCTCATATTTTCTACTATATTTTTTGATAAATTCATGATTAGAATCCTTAGTATGAACAGAAAGTTTTTTTAAAAGTTCTATATAAAATAGGTAACTTTTAAACGCGTCCTTATTCTCAAACCAAAATCCGGAATTAAACTTATGGGAAAGATGAAATATTAATTGAGTTCTAAGAGCAATTTCAATCTGTTCGATAGCATAGAACATAACTATTCTTAATTCACTATCAAACTGATAAATTTTAAAAATTTGATCAAAATGAATATTTGATTTGAAAATTTCGTCATTCTTTGGTTCATTTAGAAAAGGATACCAATAAGCACTTAACCGATTATAGCTAATATTAGATAATATGGTTTGAACATTTTTTCTATTTTTAACAATAAGACCACGAGATTCAAGTAAATCTACTTGTTTACTAAATGATTTGGGAAGTTTACTGTATATTATTTTATTCATAAAAACAAAAAACCCGCCAAAAATGCGCATTTATCGTATCTTAAGATAGAACAAAGAGGCGAGGCAGGTATTGATGTTGTAAAAATACAAAAATTCTTAATTTCAAAACTACCCACTTTTGAAAATATAGATGATTATAATTTCAAAACTTTACTTTAATTAAATTATACTTCTAGAAACTTTTGTACTAATTGATAAACTTCTTGTTTTGCTTTTTCAAGATCATCGTTAGTAACAATGGCATCAAATTGAGGAGCGGTTGCCAGTTCAGTAGAAGCTTTGGCTACACGCATATTAATTTTATCTTCGGACTCCGTTTTACGTTTCTTTAAACGAATTTTTAATTCCTCAATACTAGGAGGTTTTATAAAAATAGCCAAGGTTCGTTCCGGGTAAATATGCTTTATATCTAAACCTCCTACTACATCAATATCAAAAATTACATTTTTACCATGATCCCAGATACGCTGCACTTCAGATTTTAGAGTACCGTAAAAATTATCCCGGTACACTTCTTCCCATTCTAAAAATTCATCTGCCTTAATTTTATCTTTAAATTCCCTTAAGGATAAAAAATAATAATCTTTTCCGTCACGTTCTCCGGAACGAGGTTCTCTTGAAGCCGCTGATATTGAAAATTCAAGGTTCAGTTCTTCTTTATGTAATAAATCTTTAACCAATGTTGTTTTTCCACTTCCTGAAGGAGCTGACAGTACGATCAGTTTTCCACTTTTCATAACACTATACTTAACTATTCATTCCTTTGATCTAAAGGATGTTTAGTAATTGTTCTTTAATTTTTTCTAATTCATCCTTCATTTGTACCACAAGTTGTTGCATAGGGGCGTAGTTACTTTTACTACCAATAGTATTAATTTCCCTTCCTATTTCCTGTCCGATAAACCCTAACTTTTTCCCATTAGAATCTTTAGAATTCAAAGTTTTAGTGAAGTAATCCAAATGATTAGATAACCGCACTTTTTCTTCGGTAATATCAAATTTTTCCAGATAATAAATTAACTCTTGTTCAAATCGGTTTTCATCTACCTCTTCTTTTAAATCTTCTACCGCTTTTCGTAAGCGTTCTTTTACTACTTCAATACGCTCAGGATCAATTTTAATAACTTCTTTCAATAAATTTTCAATGATGGTAATACGATTTTTAAAATCCTCTTCCAGCACTTTTCCTTCATCTTTACGATAAGCATCTATTTTGGAAAGAGCAGTTTTTAATCCTTTTATGATTTGATTAAACTCATCTTCATCTACTTCTTCTCGCACTGTCTTTAACGCATCCGGCATTCGGATAGCCATTTTTAATAAATCCCCTCTATCACCTTCCTTGTAAAATGAAGCTAACTGTTTTATATAATCAGATACAATAGGTTCATTAATTTTAGTAGCGTTTTCATCCCCGGTAATTTCTAAGTACAAGCCAAAATCTACCTTCCCCCGTTCCAAAGTTGCCGAAATCAGTTTTCGCATTTCTAATTCCTTTTCCCGATATTGAGATGGAATTCTGGCGTTGATATCCAGGTTTTTACTATTTAAAGACTTAATTTCAATAGTAATTTTTTTAGTAGGAAGCTGAAGTTGCGACTTCCCAAAGCCAGTCATTGATTTGATCATAAAGAAAAGGTAAAAGTTGCACGAATATAGGGAAAAGTCGTCAGCTTATTAGAAGTGCTTTTTTAGATATTTTAAATATTGCATATAACGGTACTTTCTAAGGTGTAACTAAAAGATAAAAACAGTTTTAGTACAAGGGAAGGTACTTCATAAATCAACAAACATAAAATTAAGCCCTCGGGTTTTTATCTCGAATTCTTTTGTAAACTTTTATTCCTAACATTAAAAAGATACCTAATAAAATAATTCCAATTACTCCGTAGATCCAATTAAAGGCACTTTTAACAATCACTAAAAATACTACTGAAAATAAAATGAGTGTAGCGCCTTCATTCCATAAACGCATTTGATTAGAATCCCATTTATAAACCTTGTTTTGCAGTTGTTTATAAATTTGATGGTTTTTTAAGTGATATAAAATTAATAGTACTACAAATCCTAGTTTAACATGCATCCAGGATTGTAGTAACCAATCCGGAAGAAGAAACAATAACCAAACGGCAAAAAGCGTCGCTAAAATAGCAGAGGGCCAGGTAATAATAAACCAAAGTCGTTTAGTCATTAATTTTAACTGACCTACTAAAATATCTCTATCCGGTTGTGGCTTTTGGCTGGCTTCAATTTGATATATAAAAAGCCGCGGAATATAAAATAATCCGGCAAACCAGGTAATTACAAAAATCAGGTGAAGGGATTTTATGTATGGATATATTTCTAACAATATGCTATCATTTTATTTTTCCTCTACTAACAAATAATTCAACTTTAAATCTATAAACTCATTATTGAATGTTTTTACTTCTTTAGAAAGTAAACTATCAAATGTAGTAAGTTGTTTTTCGATCTGTTGGGTTAATTCTTTTTTTACTGCAATATCCTGATCTGTGGGTCCAAAATCCCCCATGCCTACTAACGAATTTAAATGTCCTAATTTATTGGTTAAGCGTATTGGGAAATTCAAAGGGTCTTGGTTACTTTTATTTTGAGTTTGATATAATGCCTTTTCAATTTTGCTAAAGTCCTTTTGTAAGTTCTTCGCTTTTTCAACTAAAGCTTTGGTTTTTTCATCTTGTCCGTATTCCTTTTCAAATTGACTCAATTGTTTATTGATCGTTCGGATTTTTTTGATTGATTGATGCGCACGGTCAACTACTTTGTTAACTTCCGTAATAAAATTAAATTGTTGTTGCATTTGTTCAGGGGTAGCTTCAGCTCTAGGATCTGCTAAAATTTTAAATTCTTGGGTAGCGATTGCCTTATTATTAACTGCCAAACTTACTTTATAAGTACCCGGAACAGCTTTAGGGCCATCTAGATTTGCCCACCATAATACCATGCTGTCTAGTTTTTCCGCCCCTTTACCTCGCATATTCCAGGTAAACAGGTTAGAACCTTTTTCTACATCCGGAATTTCTAGTTTTTTACTTCCTTTCTTAACACTAGAATAATAAGTATTAATCGTATCATTCTTAGTGGTTAAATAGGTAAGCGAAATCGTATCCTTTTCTTTATTAAAAGTATCCAGGTAAAAATAAGTCATTACCCCGGCAGGGTGATTTATACCTTCGGTTTTAGCATCTTTTACACTACTACCTTGCATACGATAGCTAGGTTTAGGTTGTAATAAAAAAGAAGAATTAGTTCCGGATTTTTTATTATTAAGTTGTCGAATTACGGATAAATCATCCAATATCCATAAACTCCGGCCTTGAGTAGCAACAATTAGATTGTCTTCTTTTACTTTTAAATCTGTTATGGGAACAATTGGTAAATTCAGTTGAAAAGGCTTCCAGGAGGTTCCGTCATCAAAAGAAATGTACATTCCGGTTTCTGTACCAGCGTACAACAATCCTTTCTGTTTTAAATCTTCTCGAATAACACGGGTAAAATGTTCCGGCGGAATTCCATTTGTAATTTTTTTCCAGCTTTTCCCATAGTCTGTAGTTTTATATAAATATGGTGTAAAATCGCCGGTTTTATATTTAGTTCCTGCAATATAACAAGTCCCAGCATCAAAAGTACTTGGTTCGATACTATTAATCATCATCCATTCAGGCATACCTTTAGGAGTAACATTTGTCCAGGAAGTACCCCCATCTTGCGAAAGATGAACCAAACCATCATCGCTTCCTGTCCAGAGAACTCCTTCTTTTACCGGACTTTCTGCCGCGGCAAAGATAGTTCCGTAGTATTCTACAGAAGTATTATCTTGAGTAATCGGCCCACCTGAAGATTTTAAGGTTTTAGGATCATTTCGGGTTAAGTCCTTACTTAAAATTTTCCAGCTTTGACCTTCATTTTCGGTCATATGTACATGGTTAGAAAAAGTGTAGAGTCGATTCGAATTGTGTTTTGAAAAGAAAATAGGGAAGTTCCATTGAAACCGATATTTCATATCTTCAGCCCCATGCCCCATAGGGTTATCCGGCCACACACTGATAGATCGTAGCGTTTCGTTTCTATGGTTTACCCGGGTCAAAAAACCATCATAACTACCCCCGTATACAATTTCATTATCCTTAGGATCCACCGCAATATGTGCAGATTCTCCACCAGCCGTAGGCTCCCAATCCCTTTCTGAAATACTGGATCCGGTAGTTCTGTGATTGATTCTAATAGTAGAATTGTCCTGTTGAGCAGCATAAATACGATAGGGAAAATGATTATCCGTAGTCACCCGATAAAATTGTGAAGTCGGTTGGTTACGATATGTACTCCAGGTTTCACCGCCATCGTAGGTAATTTGAGCTCCGCCGTCGTCTCCTATAATCATTCGGTTAGGATTTTCCGGGGCGATCCACAGGTCGTGATGATCCCCATGGGGGGCACGGTAACTGCTAAAATTTTTGCCTCCGTCCTTACTTTTATGGTAAGAAACATTTACTACGTATACCACATCTTTATCCTTAGGATCTGCATAAATCCTACTATAATACCAGGCACGTTGGCGTAAAGCCCTATCATCGTTGATATGCTCCCAGGTATCACCACCGTCGTCACTTCTGTAAATACCCCCTTTTTCTTTATTTTCTACAATTGCCCAAACCCGTTCGCTATCCACGGGAGAAACCGTTACTCCTATAATTCCCAACGTATCTTTGGCAAAACCTTTATTTGTAGAAATTTCTTTCCAGGTCGTTCCACTATCCGTACTTTTCCAAAGGGCAGAGCCTTTTCCACCAGAACTTAAACTGTACGGGGTTCTACGGGCATTCCAGGTAGAAGCATATAGAATTCTAGGGTTAGTTGGATCTAGCGTCAGGTCAACAGCTCCCGCATCAGCGTTAGCAAATAATATTTTTTTCCAATTCTTACCACCATCTATGCTTTTATAGATACCCCTGTTTTCAGTAGGCTTATAAATATTACCTAATACCGCGGCATACGCTATATCCGGATTAGTAGGATGAATTATAATTCGAGGTACATGACGACTTTTCGGTAAACCCGAAGAAGTCCAGGTTTTTCCGGCATCAACGCTTTTCCCAATACCGTAACCAGAAGAAACGTTACCACGCAAAGTTTTTTCTCCCCCACCCACATAGATTACATTCGGGTCACTCTTAGCCACGGCAACTGCACCTACGGAACCGCCAAAAAATCCGTCGGATATATTGTTCCAGGTTCGCCCACCATCTGTAGTCTTCCAAACACCACCGCCTGTTGCCCCGAAATAATACAAATTAGGTTTTCCTGGTACTCCGGTTACTGCTGCACTTCGTCCGCCTCTAAAAGGGCCAATTAAACGATATTCCAGCGCATCATATAATTCTTCTTTGAGTTCCTGGGATTGAAGTTCCTGCGGAAAGGATAGAAAAGAGAATAGCAATCCGAATAAAAGTAAAATGTGCTTCATAATGTTGAGTTTAGTAGAGATGTATGATATATTGTATAAAAGTGACTGCGACCATTCTTCACGTGATGTAAAGATAAGTTTTTGTTATCTAAAAATTTGTAAATAGGATAACATTACACCGCCAAAGGCTCTGCAACCCTTAAATCCCTCTTTACCGCTTTATGCAAATAATACCCGGTGACTAAAGTAGAAAGCACATCAGCAATAGGAAAGGAAATCCAAACTCCGAATACCCCAAAAAACGGAGGAAGTATAAATAACAATGGTATTAAAAAGAACCCTTGTTTAGTAAGACTTAACAATAAAGCCGGTACTACTTTTCCAATAGCTTGAAAGTAAGAAGAACCGACTAATTGCACTACGATCACGGGAGTTGCTAAAAATACCCAACGAAGGGCGTTTGGGGTTCGCTTTAGAATTTCGGCATTATCAGCTGCCGTTTTAGGGTTCAAGGAAGGCTTATTACTTACAAAGATTGAAACAAAAAACTCAGGGAATGCCATGATGACCGCAAAAATACAGATGGCTAAAATCCCTCCGTACTTTATGGAAGTATTAATTACTTCCCGGACTCTTTTATATTTTTCTGCTCCGTAGTTAAATCCGGCGATCGGCATAAAACCCTGATTAATCCCAATAACCGGAAACAAGGCAAACATTAACATCCGACTAATAATCCCATAAGAAGCTACATCCAGTGCATCTCCAGTCCTAACTAAAACGTTGTTTAACAGAATGGTCAAAACACTGATAGTTGCTTGTCTCGCTAGGGTTACAAAACTTAAACCACTGATTTCTTTGACGACTATTGGTTTTAATTTGAAGCATTCAAATACTAATCTCAACTCACTTTTATAAACAAAAAACCAGGCAATAAAACCAAAGCAAATGCCATAACTAATAAAAGTAGCCCAGGCAGCCCCTTCCATTCCGTATCCCAAACGGTTAATTAAAATATAATCCATTAAAATATTACCAATTGCAGGTAAAATCATGGCAATCATGGCAAATCGTGGCTTCCCTTCGGCGCGGATCACATTATTACCCATCATACAAAGAGAAAGCATCACAATACCATATAATACAATCCGATAGTAGGTAAGCGCCATATCCTGAAAAGAATCATCTGCCCCGAAAAACCGAATTAAGTTATCTTGAAAAACAAGACCAGCAATCGCCAGACTTCCTGAAATTAATAAAGTAAGGGTAATCTGATTACCAAATACCCGAAGGGCTTTGTCCTGATCACCCGATCCCAACGCCCGGGAAAGCACCGAACTGCCCCCGATACCAATGGCCAACCCAATGGCACCTATAAAAAAAGTAACGGGTATAACGACGGTAATTGCAGAAATAGCAAGCGGACCTATCCATCTTCCTAAGAAAACGGTATCTACAATCATATTTAAGGACATGACCAAAATACCAATAGAAGCAGGAACGGCTTGCTCGATAAGCAACGTACCAATAGGTTTGGTTCCCAGGGTTTCGGATTTGGAAACTGCCATCCTTATGCAACGGGGATATCAGTGGTTACCCAGGATTCAATCCATTGCGATACCACTGCAGCCCAATCATTCCGATCATTTAAACAGGGTATAGTAGTAAATTCTTTACCTCCTACTTCATGAAAAATTTCTTCGCCTTCCATGGCAATTTCCTCTAAAGTTTCCAGGCAATCAGAGACAAACGCCGGAGTTACAATTGCCATTTTTTTCACCCCCGCTTTTCCCATTTTTTCGATAGTTCGATCCGTATACGGTTGCAACCACGGGTCAAAACCTAACCGGGATTGAAAAGAAGTAGAGTATTTGTTTTCTTCCAGATTTAAAATTTCGGCTACCTGTCGGGTAGTTTCATAACATTGGTGCCGGTAACAATATTCATGAGCGGGGGATGGTGTTTTACAACAAGATCCATCTAGCTTACAATGAGACTTGGTAATATCACTTTTACGAATATGCCGTTCCGGTACACCGTGATAAGAAAATAACAAATGTTCATAATCCAGGCCATCCAACTTTTCACCAATACTTCTGGCAAGTACTCGGATATATTCCGGATTTTTATAAAACGCGGGTATATCGGTAAAAGTCATTTCCGGGAAATGTTGCTGACGCAATTCTTCGGCTAATACTAGTATAGTTTCAGTCGTAGCCATGGCAAACTGCGGGTATAAAGGGATAATAAGCACTTCGGTAACCCCGGCGTCCTGTAATTTCTGTAATCCTTCTTTTATAGACATCGCTCCGTAACGCATGGCTAATATCACCGGAACATCCACTTGTTGAGCCACTTTTTGTTGTAATCGTTCTGATAGGACAATCAGAGGCGAACCTTCTTTCCACCAGATCTTTTTATAAGCCGCTGCGGATTTTTTAGGGCGCGTATTCAAGATTATTCCTTTAACTAAAAGCGTTCGCGCCCAGGTAGGCACATCAATTACCCGGGGATCCATTAAAAATTCTCCCAGGTATTTTTTAACATCTTTCGGATCCGTACTATCAGGAGAACCCAAATTAACAAGGAGTACACCTTTACTCATATTTTTCTTTTTCTTTCACCGTTAAAAATACGAACTATTTAAAGGACAGTTATTAAAAAAGTGATAAGAGTTTCCATACTAAGAATTGAAATCCTCTATTATCATATACTTGAAAATAGCACCTGGTAAAATAAATTCGTTCTGTTATTAAGCGCGTATTAACCTAAGATACTTTTAATTTTGTATTTTAGAAAGCTAATTACATAATATAAAAGCAATGAAACGAATCATAATTGACGTAGAAAAAGAGAAGTTGTCTTTTCTTATGGAACTTTTAGAAAATTTTGAATTCGTATCTGTTCTGGACGATACGGACGAAGAAAACAGGGGGATGTACGACTCTATTGTTTCCCTACAAAAAGGAGTAGGCATCCCAATGAATGATTGATAATTCCTCATAAAGTATGAGAAACGTACTTTTTTGGGGTAGTGCCAAATTTTTTCTTAAAGGCCACAATAAAGTGGCTCGCCGTACTATATCCGACCTTTAAACCCACCTCGTTTACATTTAACTTACCTGTCTCCAATAATTGTCGGGCAACTTCCATTTTATAATCAAATAAAAAAGTGTACACCGGATCTCCGTAGATTTGTTTAAAACCATCTTTTAGTTTATTAAGGGGCAAACCTATTTCATTAGACAATTCTTTTAATGTAGGAGGTTCTGCCATTCGGCTAATAATAATGTCCTTCGCCTTTTTGATTTTCTGAATATTCTCTTCATCTACCAGGAACGGACATCGTTCCAAATCCGTATCTTCGGATTTACTAAAATAAAGGCTTAATAATTCATAAATCTTACCTTTTATATATAAAGTCTTCACCGAAGTATTTAGGTTGAACCCAATGATTTGATTTAAAATTAAAGATATAGCCGGCGAAATTTCAATGTCGTCATAGTATTTCTTTCCGGCGTTTTCTTCATTAAGAAAGGAAATATATCCGGATTCCCTTGAAAATAACGAATGAAATTTTTCAATAGAAATTAAAACGGAAACCAGCGTACTTTCCTTCTCTAAGGTAACATCCATCGGTAAACCTTGTTGCGGATTATAAAGTAAAAGTGTTCTGGAGGTACGAAGCGGTAAGTGATAAGTACCCTGATTAAAAGCAAATTGAACACTACCTTCCGTACAAAAGTGAAATTGAATAAAACGGCTTCCGATAGCACGGGTTATCTGTTGTGGCACTGTTAACATATTAGTATTAAGCAATACAATAAAACCTGTTTCCAATACAATTTCTTCAGAATTTCTTTTGTCGATATTTTTAGCTATAATTTCCATTCGTATATCGTATTAAGGAACTATTGTTATTAAGTAAAGTGCTTCTGTTTCAGTAAAACTAAGGATTTATTTCTATTTTACTATTCAATCTCTTAAAATCCTCTGGCGATATTTAAAAAACTTGGTGCGTTATTACAACGAAGTCTTAGGCTGTATTTTTGCAAAAAGAAATTGTTAAAAGTACATGGAACAACACCTACGTGCACAAGGCACTACTTTTTATGTGGTTGGCTTAAGCTATAAAAAAGCCGATGCTGAGGTTCGAGGTGATTTTAGTATTGATGAAACTACTAAGAAATCTATTCTTAAACAGGCAAAAAAAGAAAAATTTCCTGGACTATTAGTGATCTCTACCTGTAATCGTACAGAACTTTACGGTTTTGCCAAATCTTCCGAAGAATTAATAAAACTTTTATGTGAACATACTCATGGTACTATAAAAGAGTTTAAAAAAGTAGCTTACGTCCATAAAAATAATGAAGCAGCCAAGCATTTATTTCGGGTAGGAACCGGGTTGGATAGTCAGATACTAGGTGATTTTGAAATTATAGGACAGATCAAGTCTGGTTTTAAAACTGCCAAACAATTAGGAATGATTAATCCATTTCTGGAACGATTGATCAATGTTGTGATACAAGCAAGTAAACGAATTAAAAACGAAACTGAAATTTCTACCGGGGCAACTTCAGTTAGTTTTGCAGCGGTGCAGTATATTTTAGCAAAAGTCCCATATATCTCTGATAAAAATATTCTTCTTTTTGGAACCGGTAAAATTGGAAGAAATACCTGTGAAAACCTTGTAAAACATACAAAGAACGATCATATTGTTCTAATCAATAGGACTAAAAATAAAGCAGAACAGATTGCCGGAAAATTTGATTTGGTTGTTAAAGATTTTGAAGTTCTAAAAAACGAAATTGATAAAACGGATGTGTTGATTGTCGCTACAGGCGCCAGGAATCCTACGATTACTAAATATATGATTACCTCAGATAAACCTGTGTTGATTCTGGATTTATCAGTTCCTAAAAATGTACATACGGATGTAGGGGAATTGCCAAATGTGACGCTGGTACATATGGATTATTTATCTAAAATGACGGATGCTACTTTACAACGTAGGCAATTGCAAATCCCAAAAGCGGAAAAAATCATTAAAGAAGTCGAATCTGAGTTTTACGATTGGATAGAAACTCGAAAATTTGCTCCAACGATTAAAGCGCTTAAACAAAAGTTGCATACCATGAAGGATGCTGAAATTGAAACGCAGCGTAAAAAGATTAGTGACTTTAATGAAGAACAGGCAGAAATTATCAGCAATCGTATCATTCAAAAAATTACCAACCATTTTGCCAGTCATCTAAAAGATGAAAACACGTCAAAAAAGGAAAGTATCGATCTGATCCGAAAGGTTTTTCAAATTCAAAACAAATAAGGTGAAAAAAGTAATTCGGATGGGTACCCGAGATAGTGAATTAGCCTTATGGCAAGCTACTACAGTACAAAGTCAGTTGGAAGCATTAGGTTATAAAACGGAGTTGATACCAGTTAAATCGACTGGGGACCTAATTTTAAACAAACCATTGTATGAACTGGGGATTACCGGAATTTTTACAAAGACCCTGGATGTAGCGATGATTAGTGGACAGATTGATATTGCGGTTCACTCCATGAAAGATGTACCTACCGCATTACCGCACGGGATTGTGGAAGCTTGTATCTTAGAAAGGGCAAAGGTTCAGGATGTATTAATTCATAAAGGACTTGATTTTTTAGAATCCGAAGGCACGATCGCTACTGGAAGCCTTCGGCGGAAAGCGCAGTGGTTACATAAATTTTCAAAGCACCAAGTCGTGGATTTAAGAGGAAATGTTAATACTAGAATGCAAAAGTTGAAAGATAGCACCTGGAACGGAGCTATTTTCGCAGCAGCAGGACTAGAACGAATCGATTTAATGCCGGAAAATAGCTTGACCCTGGACTGGATGATTCCTGCCCCGGCGCAGGGAGCCATGTTAGTAGTAGCCAATGAAAAAGATACGTATTGTAGAGAAGCCTGTACGCAACTAAACCATAAAGAAACCGAGTTGTGCGTACATATTGAACGAAATTTTCTAAAGGAACTAGAAGGGGGATGTACGGCACCCATCGGGGCGTTAGCTCAAGTTAGAGATAAACAACTTCTTTTTAAAGGTGCTTTGTTTAGTCTCGATGGAAAGCAAAAAATTTCTTTAGATAAAAAAATTGATCTAACTGATATTAAAAATCCGGGAAAACTTTGGGCAAAAGAAATTTTAAATAAGGGTGGAAAGGAGTTGATGTTAGAAATAAAAAAAGAACTTACTAGTTAAAATAATTGTAGTTTTTTTATAAATATTTAAATTCGTATTCATCTAGAGACAGTTGGTATGTTTTTTATTGAGAAAACAAAAGAGTTTAATAAATGGTTTAGAAAATTAAAAGACTCAAAAGCTAAAACAAAAATTCTTTATAGAATTCAAAGATTAGAAAATGACGAACATTTTGGAGATTGCAAACCTGTAGGTGATGGAATTAAAGAAATTAGAATAAATTTTGCTAAAGAATATCGTATTTATTTCAAGGAGAAAAATGGGAGAATAATTATTTTACTAATAGGTGGAGATAAATCAACTCAACAAAAAGATATTAAGAAAGCAAAAGAAATTTGGAATAAATTAAATAATTTATAAAATGGAAACTTCAAAATTTGATATTGCAGATTATCTAGACAGTAAAGAAATGATTGTAGAATATCTTAATACTGTTCTGGAAGAAGGTAATGATGCTGATATGGTTGTTGCTATTGGTCATGTTGCAAAAGCAATTGGAATGTCGAAAATTGCGGAGGAAACTGGGTTGAGTAGACCTAGTTTATACAAAGCTTTATCGGATGGGGCTAAACCTCAATTTGCAACTATTGTAAAAGTGTTAAAAGCTATTGGCGGACAGATTCAAATAAATCCTTTGTCAGCTTAAAAAATACAAATATTATTAATTCTTCTATTATATCTTATCTATAGTTGTAGTATAAATAGTAGTATTAGAGATACTATAAAAAATAAAACCCTCCTGTCTACAAAGACCTTACTCCCGGCTCAAAAAGAATTACTATTAAACTCCGGAGTAGGTTTGGTGTCTTATGATGCTATCAAGATTAAAAGTAAAGCCTTTGAGCTTCCGGATAATTTTAATAGTATTCAAAACCTTATTATTACCAGTAAAAATGCCTGGGAAGCAATAAAAAACAGAGATACTACTATTGCTAATAGCATAAAAAAGAAACGATTTTTTTGTGTAGGTGCCAAGTTAAAAAGGATTATAGAAGATACAGGGAGTAACGTAGTTGAAGTAGCTGATAATGCTTCTGCTTTAGCAGAAAAAATTTATAATCAGTATAAAGCGGAAAGTTTTCTTTTTTTATGTGGAAACTTACGTAGAGATGAACTACCTGACTTACTAACAAAACATCAAGTTTCTTATATTGAAAAAATTGTCTATCATACTACTTTTAACTACCAGAAATTTAACCGTACTTTTGATGGAATTCTGTTTGCCAGTCCTTCAGCAGTACAAAGTTTTTGTAAAGTAAATAATATAGGGGATAGTACCGCCTTTTGCATTGGAACTACTACAGCTGGTGAAGCAAAAAAGCATACCAAGAATTACATGATAGCCAATCATCCTTCCATAGAAAGTATGATTGTACAGGCAATTAAAACATTTAGAAAAAGCTAACTTAATAGTAGTCATATATATTATGATCAAAAACGATTTATTTCTTAAAGCACTTAGAGGAGAAACTGTAGAAAGACCACCGGTGTGGATGATGCGTCAGGCAGGTCGATACTTACCTGAATTTATGGCACTAAAGCGTAAATATGATTTTTTTACCAGATGCCAAACCCCTGAGTTAGCCTCAGAGATTACGGTACAGCCTATTGATATTATTGAGCCGGATGCAGCCATTCTGTTTAGTGATATTTTGGTGATTCCGCAGGCTATGAATATTGAAGTGCAGATGAAAGATGGTATTGGCCCATGGTTACCTAATCCGATTAGGACTCCGGCAGATGTAGATTGGGTAATTGTTCCTCAAATTCAAGATACTTTAGGGTATGTTATGGAAGCAATTAAAATGACCAAAGAAAAACTGGCAAACCGGGTGCCTTTAATCGGATTTGCAGGGTCTCCGTGGACTATCCTATGTTATGCAGTCCAGGGTCAGGGATCTAAAAACTTTGATAAAGCTAAAGGTTTTTGCTTTACACAACCTGAAGCAGCACATCAACTGTTACAAAAGATCACGGATACTACTATTGCGTACTTAAAAGAAAAAGTAGCTGCCGGGGTAAACGCGGTTCAAGTATTTGATAGCTGGGGAGGCATGTTATCTCCGGTAGATTACCAGGAATTTTCCTGGAAATATATTCAGCAAATTGTAGATGCCTTAAAAGAGCATACGGAGGTCATCGTATTTGGGAAAGGCTGTTGGTTTGCATTAAAAGAAATGGCGACTTCTGGTGCAACCGCATTAGGCATAGATTGGACTTGCTCCGCACAAAATGCAAGATACTTGACGGGTGGAAATATTACTTTACAAGGCAATTTTGATCCTTCCCGATTATTATCTCCACCCGCAGAGATTAAAAAAATGGTTACACAAATGATTAATGAGTTCGGCAAAGACCGCTATATAGTAAACCTGGGTCATGGGATATTGCCTAATATTCCTGTAGAAAATGCAAAAGCTTTTGTAGATGCGGTAAAAAGCTATCAATCGTAGTATAACATGCAGGTTGGGGCTCTTATCAGGCGGTTGAGTTTTAAAGAATTCTTCAACCTTTCGTGGATTTTGATCAAGAAGCCCTTATATATTTGGCCTACATTACAAGCAACTAAGCAAACCATTACTATTTGTGATCAATTATATCATAAAGAACATCATTTAACAGGTAAACCCAATGCTTTCCGTCATGCGCTATGGAATATTCTGATTAGTAAAAATGTATTTAAAATCAATAAGAACATAGTGACTTCAATTACCTGGGCTAAAACGATTACTGATTTACATGAAGAACTGGCACCTAATGACTTGTTAGATAAAACCATGGATCTACATAATAATAAAATGGGAAGGGAAATTTTTAGAAAGAATAGGAATTATACTATTCCGGAATTTCTGGAGATTTTAGATAAAAATGTAAAAGAAGCTAAAGAAGTATCAAATTTACAGGAATTTAAAACCTCAAATAATAATTTGGTGTACTTAGTTTGATAAACTGTGAGTGGTTGTAAAAGTAAATATCAAAACATGAAAGAAAAGTTTTACCAGTATATTCAAGAATTACAAGATACAATTACTTCCACTCTGGAAGCTTTAGATGGTAAGGCAGTATTTAAAGAAGACATTTGGAAACGTGAAGAAGGTGGGGGAGGCCGATCTCGTATTATTGAGAATGGTGCTATTTTTGAAAAAGGGGGAGTTAATATTTCAGGAGTACACGGAGCTTTGCCTCCTGCGATGCAATCTTATTTTAAAGTAGGTGATGTTAACTTTTTTGCTTGCGGATTGTCTTTAGTACTACATCCGGCAAACCCAATGGTTCCTACGGTACATGCAAATTGGCGTTATTTTGAAATGTACGATCAAGAAGAAAACCTGATAGACAGCTGGTTTGGAGGCGGATTAGACTTGACCCCTTATTATATTTTTGAAGAAGATGCCGTTCATTTTCATAGCGTATGTAAAAAATCCTGTGATCAGTTTAATCCTAGCTTTTATCCGGATTACAAGAAAAAGTGCGATGCGTATTTCTATAACGCCCATCGTAAAGAAGGACGTGGGGTAGGAGGCTTATTTTTTGATTATTGTAAAAAGAGTGATCGTATGAGTATGCAAAACTGGTACGACTTTGTTACTACGGTAGCCGACAGTTTTTTAGATGCCTACATACCTATTGTTAGAAAAAGGCAGTACTTATCATTTACTAAAGAACAAAAAAACTGGCAAGAAATCCGAAGAGGGCGTTACGTAGAATTTAACCTGGTACATGACAAAGGAACCCTATTTGGTTTACGAACTAATGGAAGGATCGAAAGTATTCTAATGAGTTTACCCCCAGTAGTACAATGGAAATACGATTACCATCCTAAACCGGGTAGTGAAGAAGCAAAACTGGTTGCTATTTTACAAAACCCGAGGGAATGGATAGTTTAAAAAGGTTCTTGTCACTTTAATAAACAGGATAAGCTATTAGCAATTTTACAATAAAATGAATTTGGGGTTAAAACAGTCTTCCTACTTTTTAACAGGTAAATTTATGGAAAATACACATTACTACTTGTTATTAAATCAGTTAAAATGCATTTATAATCGATAAAATACTCGTTTTCTTAAATATTTTACTATATTGCTAGGCTCTAAGTGAGATACTTAGGCAGAATATAGTATTAATTCAAACGCCCCATATGAAAAAAATGCTACTATTGCTATCGGTTATTGTTTTAACCGGATGCGATTTATTTAAAGACAGTTCGGCTACGGCGGGTTTATTTAGAAAGCCTGCGGAAAATATTATAAAATTCCGTGAGAACACTATTAAACTTCCTAAAGGATACGTAAAAATAGAAACGGATCAGTTTCGACTTGCTTTAGATACTTTACAAAATAAACCAATCTTACGTAATTTTGCTTTGTCAGAATTAAAGAATCTGGAAGAAAAGAAAACCGATTTTCAGATATTTGCTCAAACTTCTAATATTGAAAATTATGTTTTTGTATATGCCTGTGACTTTTTTACATTTGATGAGCAACGGGCGGCACAACACGTAGATATTCTTAATAAAAAGAGAAAAGCGGAGTCAAAAAAAGAAAAAATTCGCTATCAGCGTATTCATGGTCGGTATTTTTATACCTCTAATTCTAAGATTATTAAGTTGAAATATGTACGTGCTTATAAAAAAGAAAAACAATTTCAAACGGAATATATTGTGGCTTCAAAAACGGGAGGTATCGGACTGTTAGTTAGTAATATTGAAAATATCGATTTTGAAGATTCGGTAAAAAATAGTCTTGTAGTGAATTATTAATCTAGCTCATGGTGCATTTAGGGAAAAAAGTGTCAATTCGAGTATTTTTTCGTAATGAAATTAAGAAAAAATAGCCTGTCCTTGACTTGATCGAGGATATCGAGAATAGCTTTTTGACTTAAATCCTTATCATATTGAGCTTGCTCGAAAGACTTAATAGTTTTGCTAAACGTAGATGAATTACACTTCTTCCTTCGATCGAAGAAATCGAACTGACGGATACCGTGGGTTAATTTAGTTTTACAAATAATATAAACCTATTGATATTCGTTCACCAAGAGAATTAGTAACATATGAAAACTAAAGAAAAAAAGACCGTAAAAAAAATTTGATACTGTAAAGTTCATGCGAGAACAAAGAGATCGAATTAGCAAAGAGGTTATGAATTTAAGTTCGGAAGAAATTGTAAAGTATTTTGAAGAGAAAAGAAAATTGTTGTAAAAACATATTTCTGTTGCAAAATTTAAAATTAGTTTAGCTATAATTTTAACAAGCGCTTCTTAAATAGAAATATGAAATACCTATTAACCCTCTTATTAATTATAAGCCTTGTTAGTTGTGCCAGGGAAGTGCCTCCTACGGTGGAAAACATTAATAAAATTTTTGAATCCAAGGATTTTACTTTTGAATACCACGATAAAGCAGGTTCTTGTCAATCTCTAAGTTTTCGGCACGATTACCTGGTTTACAAAAGTGATCAGCCTACCGTTCGTCGGACAATTTCTTATGACGAAGTTTTACGGATTAATCGGTTTATTCAAGATATTGTCAACATACATAATGACAACTTACGAAATGAAAATAATCCGTATTACATCATAGAAAATACGGCATATACTACTGCTGTTTTTCCGGAGTATGAACCTAAACCTTTTTCAGAATTACTGAAAGAATTGGAATTATAACTTCACCTTATTCACTGGTAATAGAAGTAAAATTCCGAATGGCTTGGTTAGGTTCTAAGATAGCATCGTCTTTCCAGAAATCAGGATTGTACTGCGCATGATACACCGGTTTAAAAGTTAGGTTTTCCGTGATACTTTCAAAGGCGTTTTCAGTAACCTCAGATTCGTTAAATACAATTACTTCATATTTCATGACGTTTGAGGTGCCAATATCCAAATTAAAAGAAAGCTCGTTCTGCTTATTTCTGCCTTTTACTTTTTTATTTAATTCCTTAATTTTAAAAGGACGGTCTACATTTACCCGTATTCCTTCTTTTTTCTCATGGTATTTTAAAGCGTATTTTCCATTTTCATTTTTTTGAAAAATGCTTAGTCCCGTATATAAAAGCTCCTGATAGTGGATTCCCAATAAATGCACATTTTTAAGTCGTTGTACATTCTCATATTCAATTCGTACCACTGCAAAGTCCTCAGTCGAAATATATAAAATCCCTTTGAAATCCTCATTTCTCTTAGGTTCAAAAGTAATTACATACACCACCTGGTCGTCAAGAAGGCTAACCTCTTTTATAGTAAAATCATACCGGTTGGATTTTTCAATGACATTAATTTTCGTACCGGCCACAAAAAACAGTTCGGAGTACACATCTTTTAAAGCATTTTTCTGGCTTCTTACAAAATAACTGGCTTTAGGAACTGAATCTTGAAGTTTATCTTTAGTATCCGAATGATCTTCATCCCGGATAGAATCCAGTTCTAACTTAAAACCGGGTAACCAACCGGATTTTAATTTAAAATATGAATCAGGCTTTGTGTTTTCATTAATAATCTTTTTAATTTTTTCTGAAACCCCTTCCATAGAAAGCTGATTCTCTTTATTGTATAACTCGACCCCTTTTTCAATATATAGTTTTTTTCTTAAAAAATCGCTTGTATAAGTACATAAGGCTTCCTGGTAGTATTGAGATTTTCTAGGAACTAAACCTATTACACTATCTACTAATTTCCTGCTAAAAGCATCGATGGTAGATTTATACTTGGTAAGCTTGAGATGATCAATTTCATCAAAGTCCGATTGTCTAACAAACAACTTTTTATCTGTTAAATTACGATCGTAGTTTTGAGCAAGGTTTTCTTTAACCTTATCGATAATTTCGTCAACTGTAAGGTTTTTATTAGAGATAAATGCACTTTCTAATTCGATCGCAGCAGGTTGAAGGTACAGAATACTATCCATCGGTACATGTAAGGCAATGGCTTTACTTTCATAACCAATGGATGAAATATAAATAGAATCTACTACCTTATAAGACTCATCAATTTGAAAACTAAAGCGCCCTTCTTCATTTGTAATCACCCCTTTGTTTTCTAAAATTTTAACTGTGGCAAAAGGAATTGGCTTTTTGGTTATAGCATCAGACACAAGAGCACTTTTTGTTTGAGAATAGTTTCTTTGACTTATTATCAAAACAAATAGCAGTAAACAAAAACGATAAATAGAAGTAGTAATGGTCATTAGGATGTTTTGTTAAGATAGACGCTTATATCCCGGAATGGTTTCAGAAATAAGGAACTTTTTCAACATAGAAACAAAAAAAGTTTTCGGAATTTCAATAAAGGCTAAGGTTTCTATTTTCTATTAAAAATTGGTTTTAACTACCTTCACTTTACTAATAAGAGTCTTATTTCTCAGAGTAATAGCAACCTATCCGTCTGGTCAAAATGGGTCAACCTTTTCTCCAAAAATGCACCTTAGGTTACCTTCATCTTTTAATAAGAAACTACTACTTCTCCTCAACAAACATCAGGTTATCATCAGAATTTCGGTCGATTAACTTGTTATAAGGATCGATCCCAGCTTTTACAGGCTTTTGTTTAGTAACGACTGTAAAAGTAGATTCCCCAAGAGGTAAAGCTTTAGTTTTAAAATAAAAAGGGTTTTTACTCGGAACTTCCTGTTCGTCCTCAATATCTTCCCCAAAAACCCCAATATCTATATAATTAGCCGTAGAATCCACTCGTTTCTCTTTTCCGGTATCATCATAATAAGTTTTCTTTGAAGTAACGGTAAATGTGGTTTCAAAGGTTTCATCTGGTAATTGCTTAGTTTCAGCTTTGGTTACCCGGTTTTCATATAATACAATTTCTTTAAAACCATCATCTACGACGTATTTTAAAGAATCCGGCGTTACTTCATAGATAGCTTGGTAAAAATCTTCGGAAGTTGGATAGATACCCTTTTCAAAATATTTATATTCATTCAGAAATTCTTTTAGAGCAGTGTTGACAGTATCTTCCCCAATTAAATCCTGGATTAAGTACATCACCATAGAACCTTTTTGATACCAGATATGTTGACCCGTTTCCACATCAATTATAGGTCTTTCGGGTTTAAAGCTAAAGGAACGTTGATGTAAATACGTGTCTAAGGCGTATTTTAGAAAGATTTTAATACTGTTTTCACCGTATTCTTCTTTCATCGTCATTAAGTTTACGTATTCTGCCAGGGTTTCACTGATAATATTGGCGCCACGTGTATTACTGGGCGTTACGATATGCCCCCACCATTGATGTCCGACTTCATGAGCGGTAATGGTAAAAGCATAATTTAGATCTTCAGCTTTCTCAAAATTAGCCGAAAAGCCAAAATCTTCTGAGTAAGGAATCGTGGTGGCAAAAGACTGTGCAAAGGTAGTATGTGCCGGGAATTCTACAACTCTAATTACAGAGTTGGGATATTCCATAAAATTTTCAGAACAATAGGTCAGAGCTTTTTGTACGCCCTTTATAAAGTAATCCAGGTTACGGGTATGCTTCGGAGAATGATAAATTTCAACAGTTACTTTTTTTCCTTTAGGCGAAATCCATTTATCTTTAGTGACTTCATACCTTGCGGAAATGATATTAAAAAACAGGTCTGTTTTTGATTCTAATTCGTAGCTATAAAAGGATCGTCCTTCTTCTTTCCAAGTTTTTACCAATTTACCGGGTGCTAAGGCAATTTGATCTTCTGCGGTACTAATTGTTGCTTTAAAAGTAACATAATGACTGTCTTTATTAAAAAGGTTCGTACTCAAAGCAACTGAATCTGTTCTAGGCGGATTTATAAAATCCAGCTTTTTTAACCCGTATTTAGTCCGTACTCCGTTATCTATTAGCGTTCGTTCATAATGAAAGCTGGGAAAAATAGTATGCCTGAAAAACGTACCGTTTTCTAAAATTTCAGTTTCCAGGGAGTTCGCAAAACCTTTGGTTTCCGCAAACATTTCAATTTGTAGCTGTGTAGTATCTTTAGGATACATCGGACTGGGCAGTTTATAGAAATACATACGATATTCTCTATCAGAAACTACGGGTTCCAGCGTTTGCCCTTTGTATAATACTTTAGTAATCCGGGTATCGTGTGTAGGATGCTGAATATTAAGCATAAGTGTGTCTATGGCTTTATCATAGGTATTTGTCACTGTAAATGTTCCAGTAGCACTAATATTACGTTCTTCCGGAAATATATCGATGTTTGCCTCAACATCTGTAACTTGCGGATGTGCTGCATTCAGGTATTTCCCGTATTTTTTTTCGGCTTCTGCATTTAGTTTTTCACCATAACTACTAGTCTCATTATAATTTAAAACAGCAATATTATAGTAACTATAGCCTGCTACTGAAAAGAAAGTAATTCCGACAACTGCCAGTACCAGAGCGGTTTTATAAGTAAAGCGCGAAGTTGCCAGTTTCCAGCGTTCTTTAAATCCGGTAAAGAAACCCCGGGTCCAGAATAAACTCCCGATAATAGCCAGTAAACCGGTTAATAAAATCCAATATAAATTTAACCATAAAATACCAGGAAGATAATGCCCAAAACCACTAATATCACTTAGAAATAAAGGAGTAGTAGAAGGAAAGGACCACATAGGGTTGGTACTCTTAATTGCAAACGTCATAAATATGGGAATACCTACGTATAGGATAATCACTATAAAATGACCTAAGAATTTATTGTTGATCAATACATGAACAAAAAAAGCAAGGAGGGTAGTAGCTAAAAATATGGGTAAAACCACGGTAAAGTTATAGGTGAGTGACATTTCTAGTTCAAAACCAACATATCCGTTAAAAAGCTGATAAAGCATTCCGATAACCACATTTAATAACGTAAGTAATAAAGAAATTCCTATCAGTGCCGTTAGCTTAGAAGCATATAAACTGGTATTAGATATAGGTAAAGCATCATAAAAAATGAAGGTTTTATTAGAACGGGTACGATGCACCGCTTCCCCCGAATAAATAATTAAAATAATTACAGAGAGTAATAAAATTCCACCTGAAATATACGTAACCGTATACCGGGTCAAAGGCAAATTAGGCGTGCCATACAAACTATTTGCCTGATAAATTGTAAAAATAGCCACGATAACGCCAATGATCGAAAGGATAATAAAAATCGGATCTTTTAAAATAGATAAAAATTCAATTTTGGCAAGCGAAAATAATTTTTGACGTTCTGCAGCTTTTGAAAACACCTGTTTTATAGCAAAAGGTCCTTTAGGTTCGTAGGATACATCCGATTCCTTTGACTTCTTTTTTGAAACCACTAAAAAGCCTTGGTAACTAAATTTAAATACGGTAAATCCCAGTAAAAGTAACCCGAACCCTAACCATAACAAACGGTTCGTCAAAAATTTACCATAAATAGGCAGTTGGAACGTATTGAGTTCATTGATAGACCAATATTTCTTGACAAAAGAAAACACCCTGCTTCCGAACGGATCTAAATAGGTACTTAACCATTGATAATCTATGTCACTAAGCAAACTACCAGCCAGGCTATAGAGTACAAAAAGCGAAATTCCGCCCAAATAAATAATAGGCATTTTTTTAAAAAAAGCCATTAAGCTAAAGAATAAAGCCCCTACTACAAAAGCATTAATCTCTAAAATAAAAAGAAAAGGCAATACGTAAGCTGTCAGGTCAAAACCAGTATAGGTTCCGTAATCCGGTCTTTCTAAGAACATTCCTATAGCATATCCAATCATCATCCCCAGCACAACGAAGAGATTTAGGATAGTAACAATCGTAAAACTCCCTAAAAACCGACCTAATACGTAGGATTTTTCAGGGATAGGAAAGGTAAAATAGGTCTGAGCCGTTTTATGATCCTGATCCCGGTAAATAGGCACTCCCATAATCGCGGCATAGAAGAAAAGGGAAATTACAGAAACCGTTCCGATATTTCTTGCAATGCTATTAGGACTATTTACAAATTCTGCCGTACCGGACTTGTCGAAAGCACTTATTAAAACGGCAATTAAAAACCCTAAAGCGCAATAAATCCAGGTCGCCGGACGGCCAAACCTGTATTGTAATTCAAATTGAAAAATTTCTTTCATTTTTTTATGCTAAGAATGCAATATATTTTTAGGCTAAAGAATCCGGAACTTGCTCCGCTACCGGTTTGGTATCTTTGTAAATCGTATAAAAATAAAAATCCTCCAGGTTATTTGTAACTGTTTGAAAACCTTCTCCAGGAGGTAATTCACTAAAAACATTAATATGTAATTTTCCTGCTTTCAGGTAATTACTAAGAACAACATATTTTTCCTGATAGGATTCCAGTTCATCTTTTGCAATACTTCGGGTAAATACCTTTCCGTCTAGCGACGAAGATAATTCCTGTGGTTGTCCTTGCACTAAAATTCGGCCTTCATAAAAAACCGCCATGTTTTCACATAAATTAGAAACATCATCAACGATATGCGTAGATAAAATAACCACGGCTTCCTCGCCCAGTTCACTTAATAGATTATGGAAACGGTTTCGTTCCAAAGGGTCTAACCCAGCTGTAGGTTCATCAACAATAATTAACTGCGGATTACCAATCAAGGCTTGAGCAATCCCAAAACGCTGGCGCATCCCCCCAGAAAAATCCCCCAGATTTCGTTTTCTGAATTTATAGAGGTTTACCTTTTGTAATAAATCTAATACATAATTCTTTCGTTCAGTAGCATTGGTAATCCCTTTAACTTTAGCAATATGTTGTAACATGGCTTCCGCAGAAATTTTAGGATATACTCCAAAATCCTGTGGTAAATAACCCAGGATTTTTCGGATTTCATCAGGTTGTTCAAATACATCCACATCATTAAAAACGATGCTACCGGAATCCGCTTGTTGTAAAGTGGCAATGGTACGCATCAAACTGGATTTACCGGCACCATTAGGTCCCAGTAAACCAAACATACCTTTGTCTAAGGTTAGGTTGACATCCTGTAGCGCTTTGGTTCCGTTAGGATATTGTTTATTTAAATTCTGAATGTTTAACATAAAAAGATTGCTAAAATAAAGTTCGATCTATAAGTGTCCAATATCGCTAATTTGTTACATATTCTGGTTACAAATCTTTTGATTTTCGTTAAACGGTAAAACGAAAGGGAAATTTTTGTTTTAGTAAAAATGATAGAAAAAATTGATAATTAGGCGGAAAAGCAAAATAATTAAGCAAAGAAAAAATTAGCAAACAATGAATATAAGTATCTTTGCATTTTACTAAAACTATGCATTTACTAAGAAGAAACCGACGTTTACGAAGTTCTGAAGCCTTACGCTCCCTGGTTCGCGAACATTGGATCACTCCTAATGATTTTATTGTTCCTGTTTTTGTAGTAGAAGGTACCCAGGTCAAAGACGAAATAGCTTCTATGCCTGGCTATTATCGATACAGTCTGGATGTATTAAAACAAGAAGTGCGGGAGTTATGGAGTATGGGTTTAAAAGCAGTACTCATATTTGCAAAAGCCGAAGACCATTTAAAAGATAATAAAGGTACCGAAGCCCTAAATCCTGATGGATTGATGCAACGTGCCGTAAAAACCATTAAAGATACGGTGCCTGACATGCTGGTCATGACCGATGTTGCTCTTGATCCGTATTCTTCATACGGGCATGATGGGATCATAACTAACGGGCAAGTGGATAATGACCAGTCGGTAGCGGTACTGGCAGAAATGGCATTAACCCACGCAGTAGCTGGGGCGGATTTTGTAGCGCCCAGCGACATGATGGACGGTAGGATTAAAGCCATTCGGGATACTTTAGAAGAAGCAAATTTTAAAGATACGGGCATTATGAGTTATAGTGCCAAATATGCATCGTCCTTTTACGGGCCTTTCCGGGATGCGTTGGATTCTGCTCCCGGGGCAGGCAATGAATCCCCGAAGGATAAAAAGACTTACCAGATGGATTTTGGGAATACCAATGAAGCTATTGAAGAAACCCTGGTAGATATTGAAGAAGGTGCCGATATGGTGATGGTAAAGCCCGGATTATGTTACTTGGATATTGTTAAGAGCATTAGTGAGGTAGTCACTGTTCCGATTGCCGTGTATCAGGTAAGTGGGGAGTATGCTATGGTCAAAGCTGCCGCTGAAAAAGGTTGGCTGGATCATGATGCCGTTTTATTAGAACAACTTACTGCCATTAAAAGAGCCGGAGCTTCATTGATTGCCAGTTATTTTGCTAAAGATGCCATTCGATTAATTACATAATTATGAAAACAAATTTAATTCCATTAATAGTAAGTTTTGGGTTGTTACTAAATTCATGTAATACCTCCAAAGAAGAAAAGACTTCTAATAACATTAAGCTAAAAAACCAAACACAACTAAGCCAGGTAGAAATAGGACAAAAGCTGTATAAAGGTAAAGGAAACTGTACTTCTTGCCACCAATTATACAAAAACTCCATAGGCCCAAGTATACAAGAAATTGTAGGTATTTATAAAGAGCAAAACGCAGATATGATTGCCTTTTTAAAACAAGAAGGAAAACCTATCGTAAAACCCGAACAATATTCGGTAATGAAAACAAATTTTGCAGTATTAAAAACCTTTTCACAGGAAGAACTGGAAGCCTTAACTGCCTATATGTATAGTATTGTAGATAGGAAGGAGTAATTTTATTTTTAAATGTAAAACCCGCCTGCAAACAGGGGGAGGTCGCTGATAACTGGAAATTTAAGTATTAGATTGAACTTTAAATTACATGCCTATAACTTTTAAGCTAATCAAGATGCTTTTTTAGCTTAAGACTGTATTCTAGATAAAAATATTGTTAGTGTTCGGTTAAAATGAATAGAAATTTATAAGCATATGAAAATAAGGTAGTCCCAAACTTTAAGGTATTCGAAGGTTGTTTTTTTACTTTTTTAAAATTAATTAGTTCTTTACTTGAATAAAGCCCTAGTTTACAATAACTTTGATAATTCTAATTCATATAAACCTATCCATCCTTAGTTCTTCCCAAAAGGAAGGTAGTCCAAAGTTCTTTCCTTTGGAAAAGATTTAGGATAAGATAGATAGCTGTAAATAAAATAGTTGGGTAATTTTATAGACCAATGTTATTGTAAACTAGAGCCTTGAATAATTATATAATATTATTTTTAATATCATAATAATAGTCTTGGTTCTTGATTCTAGAAGCGATAGCGATCTTGAATCTTTACCGAACACTAATATAAAAATCTACCCCCTTCAAACACTATAAAAGGTAATCTATACATTTTAGGATTATTGAATGACCGGATTGAGCGCATTACTCATTATTATGTTAAGGTTCAAATATGTACCTTAGCTTCTAAATTTTTGGTTATGGCCTTGTTATTTGTTTATGCATTTGTTTCTATTTTCTTTTCCTTTTTATGCTCCATTTTAGAAGCGGTGCTTTTAAGTGTAACTCCTACTTTTATCAATGTAAAACAAAAAGAAGGTAAAGAATATGCCCGTACCCTTGAAGAATTTAAAAAAGATATTGACCGCCCGTTAATTGCAATTTTAACCCTAAACACTATTGCGCATACAGTAGGGGCTATTCTGGTGGGAGTACAGGCAAAAACCGCATACAAAGAACTCTACGGAGATCAGGTACAAAGCTTTTTTGGAGTAACGATGAGTGAAGATTTAATGGTCGGTATTGTGTCTACGGTGATGACCATTTTAATTTTGGTAGCTTCAGAAATTATTCCTAAAACTATCGGGGCCACTTATTGGAAACAACTGGCGAATTTTTCTGCGAAAACGTTGAATATCATGATATTTCCTTTAAAATATACCGGTATTCTATGGCTCCTACAATTAACAACAAAACTAATCGGGGGGAAAGGACATCACGGTTCGGTGTTAAGTCGTGAAGATTTTACCGCGATGACAGCAATTGCCGAAGAAGAAGGCGTATTTAAAGAATCCGAATCTAAAGTCATACGTAATTTATTAAACTTTAAAAAGATCCTGACTAAAAGTGTAATGACCCCACGTACGGTGATGAAAATTGCTAACGAAGATGTTACCATAGCAGATTTTTTTAAAGAAAACCAGAATTTACGATTTTCACGGGTACCTGTATTTAAAGACAAAACGGATAATATTACCGGTCAGGTGTTAAAAGATGAAATCTTTAAAGAAATGGCAAACGGCAATGGTGAAATGACACTGGGAGATATTAAACGGCCTATCCTATTTACAAAGAGAGATTTGCCTATCCCCGAACTTTTTGATCAATTAGTAGAAACAAAACATCATATTGCCGTAGTAGTAGATGAATTTGGTACCATCAGTGGCATTGTCTCTATGGAAGATGTAATCGAGACGCTGTTAGGGCTTGAAATTATTGACGAAAGTGACCGGGAAGATGACATGCAGGAACTTGCCAGGAAAAACTGGGAACAACGTGCTAAACAAATGGGTTTACTGGATAGTCCGACCGAATAATGGAAACCGAATCTTTTATAGAAACGCCTTTAGGAATTGCTCAAATAAGGGGAAGTAAAGAAGGTATTTCCTCCATTTCAATTCTTAATGAAAAAGAACCTGCGAACCTATCAGATAAGGTTCCGGATGAATTAAAAACAGCTGTTAAACAATTACAGGAATATTTTAAAGGAAAGCGAACTGAATTTGATTTTAATGTAAACCCTTCCGGAACGGATTTTCAGAAAAAGGTTTGGAAAGAATTACTTCAAATTCCCTTCGGAAAGACCTGTTCTTATATGGACATTGCTAAAAAATTAGGAGACCCTAAATGTATACGGGCTGCCGCTAGTGCAAATGGTAAAAATCCTTTATGGATTGTAGTACCCTGTCATAGGGTAATCGGAAGTAATGGGGAACTCACGGGTTATGCCGGTGGGTTATGGCGAAAAAAATGGTTGCTCGATCATGAAAATCCCGTAAAACAACAATCTTTATTTTAAAGGAACCATTACAAAATATTCTTTAGATAGATAATATCTATCTGAACTTTTCAAAGATGTTCATATGAGCTGGTCGAAGAGGTCCGTCTGAGCTTGTCGAAGACCCTTAAATCTTTGGAGAAATATTTAGGTAACTTCAGTACGTCTTTTTTATCTTGTAGATCTTAAGTAACACCTATGAAAATTTTAAAATATACCGGACTTACTTTAGTATCAATTATAGCATTAATTGTAATTCTCTTATACATATTTGACTATGCTTATATTTTAAAAGGGGTACGAGTAGTTTATATGACCGGGCATAGCTCTGCTTTTATAGATGATCATGTTTATTTTGACAATGCCATCGTAAAAAAAGCTAATAATCCCTTACCCTGGCCTCATCATAAAAGTTATAACGAAATACTACCTACAGAGAAGCTTCAGGAAACAAATAATAAATTAGAAACTGTTGCTTTTTTAATCATTAAAAACGATAGTATTTGGTTTGAAAAATACGCTGAAGGTTACGGTACGGATTCTCAAACCAATTCGTTTTCTATGGCAAAAAGTGTGGTTAGCGCACTATTGTTCAAAGCTATTCAGGATGGGTATGTAGAAAACTTAGACCAACCTATAGGTGATTTTATACCCGAATTTTCGACCGGATTGGCTGCTCAAGCTACGATTGGGGATTTTTCATCCATGTCTTCAGGATTAAACTGGACTGAACATTATACCAGTCCGTTTTCCATTACCGCCCGTGCGTATTATGAACATGAGTTGGACGAACTGATGAAAACCCTGGAAATTGTTGATACTCCGGGACAGTCCTATAGATATTTAAGTGGTAATACCCAGATTTTAGCGATGGCGATAGAAAAAGCAACCGGAAAAACCCTATATCATTATTTAAGTGAATCTTTCTGGAAACCTTTACGAATGACACAAGATGCTTTATGGCAAGTGGATAGTAAGGAAAATGATTTGGTAAAAGCCTATTGTTGTATTTCTAGCAATGCCCATGATTTCGCTCGGTTTGGTCAATTATTTAAAAATAGAGGTGTTTTTAACAGAAAACAAGTATTAGATGCACGTTTTATTGAGCTTGCAACTACTTCAAAATTTTCAGATTCTCCGCAATACGGCTATGGATTCTGGCTTTCAGATTATAAAAACAAAGAGATTTTTGCCATGCGAGGTATCCTAGGGCAATACGTCATTGTAATTCCTGAAGATGATGTGATTATCGTTCGACTAGGTCACCATAGAGGTACTTTTATTAACGGTCAACCTTTTACTGCGGATTTTTACACTTACATTGATGAAGCCTATCGAATGATGGGAATAAAATAATTTCTAATTCCTTCCATTTTCATTAGGATATAACTGATACACGGGTTCGGTTTGAAAGTATTCCTTAGTTTCAATGTTTAAAGCGGTAAGCGGACCTTTAAAAGCAGCCCCCGTATCTATATTCCAAACACACGCAGCATTTATTGGCTTTGTTTTACCAATGCGGGTGACTGGGGTATGTCCAATATAAATTTCATCAAATAATAACAAGCGTTTTGGATAGATCGGATCTTCTTTAGAAAGTGTGGGATTTAACGCCAGGGCAGTTTCCCAAAGGGTTCGATCCCAATAGAATAATTTACTGAAATATTCGCGTGTAGGTCCATGTAAATTAGTAAAACCTGCATGTAAAAAAAGTCGGTTAGAATCATCAACGTAATAATCCTGAAGATCTTCAAAAAAAGTATAATGCTTCTTTAAATTTTCATAAGTGATCACTTCATACGAATCCATAGTGGCCTGTCCGCCGTGCATTAGCCATTCCGGATTATGTGTTCGCTCTTTAAGCCATTTATAGCAAAGTTCATCATGATTTCCCCGTATGAAAATACAGTTATATTCCTTTTTAAGTTCAAATAAATAACTAACCAGGGTTGCGCTTTCACTCCATCCATCTACATAATCCCCTAAGAAAATAAGGGTATCAGCAGTAGTGACTTTTATACGTTCTAGAAGTTGTTGTAGCGCACGTAAGGCTCCATGGATATCTCCAATAACAAAGGTTCGACCCGATGTTTTATTCATCACAGCAATTTTTTCCTAAAAATAAGATAATTTAGTGAAACCCTGTTTTTAAAAGCAGCGAAGCTACGCATTAAAAACAGTTGGTTGAACTAATCCCGCTGCATGGCGGGATCCAGAAAATAATACAATGAACCCTGTTTTTAAAAGCAGCGAAGCTGCGCATTAAAAACAATTTATTTAAGGAACTAGAAGAGGTTCAGTTTTTTTATTTATAAAAACTACTTTTCCTTTCGATAAAACAGATGATAGATTAACCTTCTCTGTATTATTTATAGATTTCCAATTTAACCGATCACCTTTGGATTCCACCT
This sequence comes from Aquimarina sp. ERC-38, assembly GCF_026222555.1. Taxonomy (NCBI): domain Bacteria; kingdom Pseudomonadati; phylum Bacteroidota; class Flavobacteriia; order Flavobacteriales; family Flavobacteriaceae; genus Aquimarina; species Aquimarina sp. ERC-38. The sequence continues at coordinate 1,384,530 of NZ_CP098511.1, forward strand.
TTTTACCAAAGGGAGTATTACGTTTTTTATATTTTCGGTTTAAGGACATATTTATGATCTAATATTTATAAATATACTAAATTACTTTATAAAAAATTTCTAGTTAGCCAAATTTTTATATTTCTAAAATATTAGCGTCCGATTTAAATATACAAAAGTTTATAATGCATAGTAAATAGGATAACTCCAAATTTTAAAATATTTGAAGGTTGCTTTTTTACTTTTTAGAAGTAATTTGTATTTTACGTATGTAATCTTATAATATTGATTTTCAATATTATAATAATTAGTCTTGATTCTTGATTCTAGAAGCGATAGCGATCTTAAGTCTTTACCAGACGCTAATGTTTCTAAAACGATATTTATGGATTATATCTTCAATTATACCGCAACTTCCGTAATATTCTCAGGCTTTCTTTATAAGAAATATATACTTTTTCGTTCGGATAGCTTTTTAATACCGCTTTGGCATCTTCCAGTTTATCAAGGGCGCCTTCAAAACCATTAATGTAAAATAAAACATAAGAGGCAGGGAGGTTAAGTACATCCTGTTTTTCGATAGGGTTTAGTTGTTGTTTTTTATGTAATTTTTCTAATAAAGTATTGTTTGAATTGTACAAATGATACAGCGCTTTTTTATCAAAAGCCGGGGGCTGAAACAACAATTTGTTTTCGATATCATAGCTTACATTGTTTTTAAAACGAATGGTCACCTCTTCTAGCGGATAATACTGTGCGCTTCCGTTAAAACCTAAGCGTACGTATTCCACAATTACAAAAGCATCTTCGGCAATTTCAATACTTACTTCGTCTAATTGAGAATAAAATAAGGTTACCTGTTCGTTAATTAAGGCAATATCTACCCGGGAATAATAAACTTTTTCTTTCGTTTGTTTTTTCTTTCCTGCCCAACAAACTACAAAATACTCGTTAAATACTTTATAAGTGGGTTGGTAGTCCTTTCGCGTTTGCATAAAATCAAATACCCCGTCCAGCGTAAGTTTAATATTATTTTGGGCATGCTTTTCTAAGGCGTTTACAATGCTTGAATTAGTATCCTTTATATCACTTTTAAATACTTTAGGCATACTCATACTACCATCCCTGAAAAACACACTGCCTCCATAATACTTCCAGATGTTGCGACGTAAAGCACATAATTTTTCTTCCTGCGCCCGGATGGTTACTAAACCAACTACCTTATCATTAGGTAGATGAGGAAATGAGATATTCTCATAAGTTACCTTAGGTGGATTTTCCAGG